>JAZUGQ010000043.1:0-137412 GCA_045641285.1 Lachnospiraceae bacterium | reverse complement strand
AAGTATCATTGTAAGCAGTCTCTTGCCTCTTTCACGTCTTCCCTTTACAGTATCCATTTCTACCACTGCATACTCGGAATAGAGCTTCATTTCTGCCTCATAGTCCTCATAAGTTCTACCTTCACGGAAACTTTGATCCTTAAAACCTTGAGAAACGCCTTTCTTATTGGCTCTTCTCTGCCGATAGCTAGTCTTTCTACGAAGATCAATGTTCTTAATAGTCATGTTTCCAGAATCAATGTAGTTATACAGGCTCCGCAAACCAACCGGTAGCTCCTGCTCGTGTTCCGCATAAATGTGAGTAAGTGGTTGTCCCTTCTTTACAAGCTTTGTAATCAGTTCATCCATTTCCTCAAACTGTTCATCTGTGATTCTGAATCCCTGCCGGCTCTCAGATCTGCGCCTACAGACCGCTGCATCTGCATACTTGGCGCTGTAGATATAACGTTCCTTAATACAGTTCGTTTTCTTGTGATCAGGACATGTGTTGCACACATATGGAGCTCTTTCAAACCTGTGGCAGGCAATGGATATATACTTCTTGCAAACTGTTCTGCAATCGATTCCCCTGCAGCTCCTGCAAGGGAATCTACAGGCATCTTCATCACATCCGCAAAGGTTCTTTTCATGGCACAATCTAACAAACTTACAGTCCTTACCACATGGATAAGTACTTTGAATAAGGGTTCTGTTTTCCTTTACCTCATGAGCAATGGTAGAAGGATGTCTGTTAAGCCTTTTAGCGATCTTCTTAAATGATTCACCTCTACAAATACCTGTTTCAATAGCAATCCTATCAGATAAATCCATCTGTTTTGAATTCTTCCAATAAGGCATATCTGCTCCTTTCCGGCAGATAGTAATCGATACAGATACATTCTACCAGAACAGGGCCCATTGCAATAGTAAAATAGACTTTTTTAGCGATTTTCAGTTGTCAAAGAACGGGTTTAGTTTTTCAATCTAGGTTTGGTACATTTGTATATTAGCATTACAGTCGTACAATAAAACGGACTGTTCCGACTTTTTTTGCCCGAAAAATCGTAACAATCGTCGAAAATGATGCGTAATCCTTTTCATGATGCAGGAAAGCATGTTTCTTGCGACATGCTGCGCCACTTTTGCGTCGCTTGGCAACAAAATACCGGAGCAATTGTTCTGCTCCGGTCATTTTCACGAAAATCCGTCCGATTACTGTTCCCCGTCACTGTCTTCGCCAACCGGCTCAAACAATGCATCCACAAATTCATCCGGATTAAATTTCTGCATATCCTCCAG
Source organism: Lachnospiraceae bacterium (assembly GCA_045641285.1). Taxonomy (GTDB): domain Bacteria; phylum Bacillota; class Clostridia; order Lachnospirales; family Lachnospiraceae; genus ISDg. The sequence goes on along the minus strand of JAZUGQ010000043.1, from coordinate 136,134 downwards.
CTTTTCTCCGACTCCGATATACTTCACCGGAATTCCGAGTTCCTTCTGAATGGCAATGGCAATTCCGCCCTTTGCCGTTCCGTCCAGTTTGGTAATTACAATACCGGTAATCTTGGCGATTTCATTGAATTCCCTCGCCTGTACCAAAGCATTCTGTCCTGTTGTACCGTCCAGTACAACAAAGGTTTCCCGATGGGCTTCCGGATATTCCCGGTCAATCACGCGGTTGATTTTTCCGAGCTCATCCATCAGATTCTTTTTGTTATGAAGCCGTCCGGCCGTATCGCAAATCAACACATCGGTTTTTCTCGCTTTTGCGGCGGTTACCGCATCGTACACAACCGCTGCGGGATCCGCACCCTCTTTTGCCGCAATGATTTCGCATCCGGCACGGTGAGACCATTCCACCAGCTGTTCGGTGGCTGCCGCGCGGAACGTGTCCGCTGCCGCCAGCATTACCTTATGGCCACTGTTTTTCAGAGAGCCGGCGATTTTACCCGCCGTGGTCGTTTTTCCGACACCGTTGACGCCAACCATCATGATGACACTCGGCTTATTTTCAAAATCATACGCATCCTCGGGTACCGCCATCTGCTCTTTGATTGTATCCATCAGCAGGGTCTGGCAATCTTCCGGCTGCTTAATATGCTGTTCCTTGACCTTTTGCTTCAGGGAGTCGATAATCTCCTCGGTAGTTGCAACACCGATATCCGCCATAATCAGAATTTCTTCCAGTTCGTCATAAAAATCATCATCGATATTGCTGAATCCGTGGAACAGAGAATGAAGTCCGCGTCCGAGACTTTTTCTCGTCTTGCTCATTCCTTCCCGGAGACGTGCAAAAAATCCCTTCTTCTTTTCTTTCTCTTCCGTTTTCAATTCCGTAATTTCTTCTTCCATTCCGTTTCTTTTCCTTTTTCCGTCAATGTTTTTTCGCTGACTTTTCCTTTTTCCGTCAATGTTTTTTGCTGACTTTTCCTTTTCCGTTGCCGCTTTCCGCTGACTTTTTTCTTTTTCCGCGGTTTCGCTTCTCTCAGGCATCCAGCTCATTTTCAATGAGATTCACCGATACAAGAGTCGATACGCCCTTCTCCTGCATGGTGATTCCGTACAATGCATCGGCCGCAGCCATCGTACCTCTTCGGTGCGTGATTACGATAAACTGGGTATCTTTGGTCAGCTTATGCAAATATTGCGCAAACCGGGATACGTTCGAATCATCCAGTGCCGCCTCAATCTCATCCAGCAGACAGAACGGGGACGGTCTCAAATCGAGGATTGCAAATAACAGCGAAATCGCGGTCAGTGCTTTCTCCCCGCCGGACAGCTGCATCATGTTCTGCAGTTTTTTTCGCGGAGGCTGCACCGTAATCAAAATGCCCGCTTCCAGAATATCCTCGTCCTCGCTCAACGAAAGCGTTGCCTTGCCGCCGTCAAACAGTTCCTTAAAGACACTGTCAAACCGCACTTTCAGCTGCTCGAAGGTGTCCGTAAACTGCTTGCGCATTTCCTCATCCAGCGATGCGATAATTTCCGTCAGAGTCTGTTCCGCCTTGCTGATATCGTCTCTCTGGCCCGACAGGAATTCATACCGTTCCTTGGTTTCGCGATACTCCTCAATTGCATTGACATTGACATTGCCGAGTTCGCGAATCTGATTCTTCAATTCATAAATGGCCTTCCGGTTCAGTACCGAATTGTCATAGATATCCGACCGGAGTTCGGCCGCCTGCGTATACGTCAGCTGATACTCTTCCCACATGTAATGTGTCTGGGAATCCAGCTGATCGTCCAGCTTTTCCTTCTGATTCTGAAGCCGGAACTGTTCTTTGTCCAACAGAGACAGCGAACGGGACAGTTCTTCCCGCTTTTCAAACAGTTCCTTGTTCTGCCCGTTAAATGCCTCGACCTGCTGTCCCAGCGTTTCGATTTCTTCTTCGGTCGTTTGAATGTCCTGTTCCAGCCGCTTCTGAGTATTCTCCAGCTCGCAAATGCCGGCCTGTTTTTCTTCCGCCTCTTTTGCCGCCGCTTTCCGAATATCCTTCAGTTCCTGTTCTTCCTGTTTCAGCGTATGGATTTCCCGATTCAACCGTTCTCCGTTGTCTCTTTGATATCCGACGCTCTGCTTCAGTCCCGTATATTCGGTCAGAACCCGTACCGCTTCCGCACTGGCAGCATCCTCTTCGCTGCGCAGGGTTTCCATACGATTGTGGATTTCTTCCGCATGAATACGGTCCTGTTCGCCGCGCAGGGCATTTTCCTCAATCTGCTCCTGCAGACTGCGGTTATTTTCCTTAATCCGTTCGCATTCCGCTTCCGCAGCGGCCACCTCTTCGACCAGAACTTCACGGGTGTTTAACAGACCCTTGTTCTGTTCCATGATGTGATCCAGGTTCATTTTGGCGGTATTCTGTGCCACCATCAGTTCCTGTAAAGCGGTTCGTCCGAGTTCCAGTTCGTTCCGAAGCTGCTCGCGTTCCTTCCGGAATTTGGCAATTGCCGCACCGCAAACCTCGGCTTCTTCCCGGCAAACCCGGTCTGCTTCCTCCAGTTCCTCCACCTCCCGGCGACGGCCGAGAAGATTGCTGTTGCTCTTGAACGCACCGCCGGATACGGCACCGCCGGGCTGGAACAATTCGCCCTCGAGCGTTACAATGCGAAGTTTCTGTTTATACTGTTTTTCGATTGCAATGGCATGATCGATGGTATCGACAACCAGGAACCGTCCGAGCAGATACGCAATCGCCTCACGATACCGCTCGTCCGTTTCCACGAGACTTGCCGCAATTCCGATTACGCCCTTTTTCGTAAATACCTCGGTTTCGAATTCGTCCTTCTTGGCCCGGATATCGCTGAGCGGGATAAATGTCGCCCGTCCCAAATGATTGGTTTTCAGATACTGAATCAGTGCCTTCGCGGTATCGGTGGAATCCGTTACCACGTTTTGTATATTTCCGCCGAGCGCCGTTTCAATGGCTGTCTCATACCGGGCATCCACCTGAATAATATCGGCAACCACACCGTGAATTCCCGGGAACTGCTTCTTCTGTTCCATCACCTTGCGTACGGTTCCGGCATATCCGTCATACCGTTCCACCAGGTTCTTCATGGTTTCCATTTTGGATGCCACTTCGATGGCACGCTTTTTCTTCTGTTCCCACAGCTTGTCGGCATCCGCGATTTCATTGCTGAGTTCCTTGACCCGCGCTTCCTTCCGGGAATATGCCTCCGAAGCATCGCTCACCGCCGTCACGGCCGTTTTCAGTGCTTCCTCCGCCTCATCCACCTGACGCTTGGCCTCATCCGCTTCCTCTTTGAATCGCAGCAGCTTTGCGTTGGTTTCGGCACGCTTGATGGCATACTGTTCCAGCAGCGTATTGTTTCGCTCCAGCTCCGTCTTCAAATCGGTATCCGCCTGGATGCATGCAATATGGGATGCATTGTATTGCTGCTCCTCCAAAAGCATGGCATTGATATTGGCCTTCATTTCCCCGAGAAGTTCATCGGCCTGTTCCTTCACTCGGCCGAGTTCCTTCAGCTGTTCATCGTAGTCCTTCTGTTTATCAAAATAATGTGCGAGTTCTTCTTCCTTCTCGGCGATTTTCTGCTGCACCTTGTCCAGCTGCTCCGCCGTCTGCGCATCCTTCTGCGCAACCGCCGTAATCTGTTCACCCAAAACGTTCCGCTCGCCGATGGTCTTTTCCAGTTCCACCTGCCCGTTGGCGCGGCGTTCCTTGGCTTCGGCAAGCTGTTCCCGCTTCCGTTCCGCTTCGCCGTACAGCGTATCGTATTCCGTCTTCGCCTGTTCGTAAGCCGATTGGGCATCCGTCAAATCATCGCTTACCGTCTTGAGTTTGGAATCCAGTTCTTCCTTTACGGTCGAATTCTTCTCATACTCCATCAGGAACTGGTTGACTTCGCGAGCCTTCAGTTCCTCTTTGTATTTCAAATACACCAAAGCCTTCTCGTACTGCTTCTCCAGAGGTCCGATCCGTCCTTCCAGCTCGGTCACGATATCATTGACACGTGCCAGATTCTGACGTTCCTCCTCCAGACTCTTTTCGGTCTGCAGCTTTCTCTTCTTCACTTTGGTAATACCGGCCGCCTCGTCAAAAATCTCACGGCGTTCCTCCGGTTTTCCGCTCAGAATCTTATCAATCTGTCCCTGTCCGATAATGGAATAGCCTTCCTTTCCGATACCGGTATCAAAGAACAGTTCCTGCACATCACGCAAACGGCATTCCACACCGTTCAGCAAATATTCGCTTTCTCCGGAACGATATACACGACGTCCGACCGTAACCTCATCATAGGAAACAGGCAGCTTGTGGTCGGAATTGTCCAATGTCAGCGAAACATAAGCAAACCCCATCGGCTTTCTGGATTCGGTTCCCGAGAAAATGACGTCCTGCATGCTGCTTCCACGCAGCTGCTTCGCACTCTGTTCGCCCAAAACCCAGCGCACCGCATCCGCAACATTGCTTTTTCCGCTTCCGTTCGGTCCGACAATTCCGGTAATTCCGCCATCGAATTCGAATCGAATTTTGTTGGCAAATGCCTTAAATCCATGTACTTCAATGCTTTTCAGATACATTGTCCGTTCCTCTGCTTTCATTTCGCGGAATCCGCCGCACCTTTGACTTCCGCCTTCAGGCGTTCTATCATTTGCATGGCCGATTTCTGTTCCGCATGTTTCTTGGAGGAGCCCTCCGCAATTTCTTCCCATTCTCCGTTCACCCTGCAGGACATCGTAAACGTCTTGCAATGGGCCGGTCCGTTTTCCGCCACCAGGGAATACACCGGTTCGCAGCGAAAATACTTCTGCGTCAGTTCCTGCAGCACGGTTTTCGCATCCTGAAACAGCTGATTCTGCTGCAGATTATCCAGCACAAACCGATTGACAAACCGCTTCGCCGGTTCCAGCCCGCCGTCCAGATAAACGGCCCCGATCAGCGACTCAAACGCATCCGAGAGGATGGAATCACGTTCCTGACCGCCCGTCATTTCCTCGCCCCGTCCGAGACGGATGCAGCTGCCGAGCCCGATATCCCGGGCACAAATCGCAAGCGACGGTTCGCACACCATGCTGGCCCGCAGCTTGGACAGGCTTCCTTCCGACATGTCCTGATGATGATTGTAAATAAACTCACTCGTCACAAGTTCCAGCACCGCATCGCCCAAAAATTCCAGACGTTCGTTGCATTGAATCGGAGCCCTGTTACGACTGAATTCATTTGCAAATGAACTGTGCGTCATTGCCAGTTCCAGATAATCGCGCTTTACAAACGAATATCCGATTGTCTGTTCCAGCCGCTTCCACGCGTCTTCTTTCATACAATAGCCTCCCGAAAAATGTCCCCTCGTGATGACGCGAGGGGAACCGGCTTTTTCAGCCTTCCGATAATAATTTTTTCAAATGCTCGCACAGTTCTCCAACCGTACGAATTTTCAGATTATCCAGGTCCGGATTCAAATCCGCGTCAAACGCATCCTCCAGAGCCAGAAGAATCTGATACAGATTCAGCGAATCCACACCGAGATCGTCCACCAAAAGCGTGTCTCTGGTAATCGAATCCTTGCTGACATGCATAATATCACTGATAACCGTTACAACCTGATCAAACATTTTCCCCTATCCTTTCCGTTACGGAAACCGTACTACATACCAATACCCAAATGCCGCTTATCGTCCCGATGGACGATATCCTGTATCCGAACTCCGACGTCCGGTCCGTTCGCTGTCTGCTTTGTCCGACGTCCGGTCCGTCCGCTGTCTGCTTTGTCCGACGTCCGGTCCGTTCGGTGTCTGCCGATTATTCCACAGCCGGAGCAGCTGCCGGTTTCGGCACATCATTTTGCAAATGCTCCTGTATCTTCTCACCGATGTTCTGACTGACAAAGGTAATACACTGAATCAGCGAGTTTTTCACTTCCGTTGCCTTCGAACTGCCGTGAGTCTTCACAACCAGCCCGTTCAGGCCAAGCATCGGTGCACCGCCGTATTCCGCCGTATCAAATCCCTTTAAGGTTTTCTTCAGGGCGGGCTTGACAAGCAGCGCTCCCAGCTTGCTTCGAAGGTTCGTCATCATTCCGCCTTTAATCTTGCCAAGCATCGTTGATGCAATTCCTTCGTACAATTTCAAAATAACATTTCCGACAAATGCTTCGCAGACAATGACATCCGCAACTCCCTTGGGAATATCCCGGGCTTCCACACTGCCGATAAAATTGATGTCCTTCCGTTCCTTCAGAAGCGGATACGTTTCCTTGACCAGCGCATTGCCCTTCTCTTCCTCGACGCCGATGTTGACGATTCCGACTCTCGGATTCTCTACTCCGAGAACATGCTTCATGTAAATCGACCCCATCATCGCATATTGAACAAGCTGCGACGGTCTCGCATCCACATTGGCTCCGCAGTCAACCAGCAGAGACACTCCGTTTTCCGTCGGAATCAGCGGAGCAAGCGGTGTTCTCTCGATTCCCTTAATCCGACCGACCAGAATCTGTCCGCCGACCAGTATCGCTCCGGTACTTCCGGCTGAAACAAGCGCATCGCATTCCTTGTGACGTACCATGTTCATGGCAACCACCAGCGATGAATCCCGCTTCTTTCGAACCGCTTCCACCGGCGGTTCATCACAGGAAATCTCTTCCGTCGCATTGACAACGGAAATCCGATTTTCGTCATACTGATAGGCTTTCAACCGGTCTCGGATTATTTCTTCCTTTCCAACCAGCGTAACCGCCAGCTCGGTCCGTTCCCGAACCGCTTCGATTGCTCCTTTGATAATTTCGTCGGGAGCATTGTCACCACCCATTGCATCCAGTGCGACAGTAATCATCCGTTCGCTCATCGTATTCCTTTCTTTTCCGTCCGGGACACCCGTTCATCCGCCCCGTCACCGCACCGTGCGTTCCGCGACGCAGCGGATCAAAGCATCATTTTCGCATCCTGTCTCATATAACCGAAAAGAGCACAATGGGAATATCCCAATGTGCTCCTGTTCCCGAAATTCAATGAAAATGAAATTCTTATGCCTCCGGCTCAGCAGCTTCGGCAGCTTCCTCTTCGGGCTCCTCTGCTTCCAGAGCCTTCATGCTGAGGCTGATCTTTTTGTCCTCCGGATTGAACTCCACAATCTTTGCTGTGATTTCCTGTCCGACAGTCAAAACATCCGCAGGCTTCTCAACACGCTTGCGGGAAATCTGAGATACATGAAGCAGTGCGTCAACACCGTCTGCAATCTCAACAAATGCACCGAAAGCGGTCATTCTTGCAACCTTACCGGTTACGATGGTTCCTGCAGCGAAACGCTCCTCTGCGTTCTGCCAGGGGTTCTGATCCTCAAACTTCATGGAAAGAGCAATCTTGTTGCCGTTAATGCTCTTGATAAATACCTTAACGGAATCACCGGTCTTGAAAATCTTCTTCGGATTCTCGGTTCTTCCCCATGAAATCTCGGAGATATGAAGCAGTCCGTCAGCTCCTCCGATGTCAACAAACGCACCGAAATCGGTAACATTCTTTACGATACCTTCAACAACATCGCCTTCCTTAATGGAAGCCATCAATGCATCGAGCTTCTCCTTCTTCTGTGCCGTCAGAAGCTGTCTGCGGTTACCGATAACGCGTCTCTTCTTCGGGTTGTATTCCGTAATCTGGAATTCAATATCCTGATCCTGATATTTCGTCAAATCCTTCTCATAGGTGTCGGAAACAAGGCTGGCCGGAATGAATACACGGCACTCGTCAACAACAACATTCAAACCGCCGTCAACAACGTTGGTAACCTTTGCGGTAAGAACGGTTCCGTTCTCGCATGCTTCCTGAAGGATGGTGCTGGTACGATCGCTGTTCAGCTTCTTTCTGCTGAGCAGAACCTGACCTTCTCCGTCATTTACCTTAAGTACTTTTGCGGTAAGGACATCGCCTTCCTTTACTACGGTACGAAGATCGGCAACAGGCTGTCCGGAATATTCCGCCTTGGTAATGATTCCGTCTGCTTTATATCCGATGTTCAGTGCAATCTCATCTTCCTTCACACCAATAACAGTGCCCTCGACTACCTCTCCGTTTCGTATAGTTTTGAACGATTCTTCCAATAACTGGTCAAAGTCCATCATATTGTCCATGTTCGCATGAACCTCCTCAATTATATTTCTCGGGGTAGATGCCCCGGCTGTAATACCTACGCAACGAAAAGATTGTAATTGATTGGGATCCAGATTTTTCGCCGACTGTACATAAAATGTATGACTGCATTCCTGCTTTGCAATTTCGAACAGTTTTCGTGTATTGGAACTGTTCGGACTGCCGATTACAATCATTGCATCACACGTTTTTGCAAGCAATCGAGTTTCTGTTTGCCTTTCCTCCGTGGCATTGCAGATAGTATTAACCACACTATCAGACGTATTATAGCCCATTTCCGAAAAGATTTCAACAAAATCTTTAAATTTTGTATAGTTGAACGTAGTTTGAGCCACTATGCAAATATTCCGGTCATTTTCTTGTGCAATTTGCCTTGCTTCTGCCCTTTCGGAGATAACTTTGGCCCCGTTTTCGCACCATCCCATGATGCCCTGAACCTCCGGATGAGTCACGTCTCCGCAAATCACAATGGATTGTCCGTTCCGGCTTCGCTCGGAAACCGTTTTATGGATTTTCTTGACAAACGGACAGGTCGCATCCACAATCCGGATTTTCCCGCCGGAACCCTCCGCCATGGACTGCATCCGATCGTTTAGCGCTTTCGGAATTCCGTGAGACCGAATCACAACGGTTCCTTCCGTCACCGCCGCAAGGTCCTCCTCGTTATTCAGAATCCGCACGCCGCGGGCCGCCAGTGCCGCCACCACATCCTCATTGTGAATAATCGGTCCGTACGTATACACCGGTCCGTGATTATTTTCCGTCAGCTGCCATACCGTATCCACGGCACGATGCACTCCGAAACAGAATCCTGCCGTTTTGGCCACCGTCACGCTCATTAATATCCGTCCTCCATCGCACAGTCGGTCACATCCTTTGCGCACAGCATGCGAAGACGCTCCTGTACCTCTTCAATGGTCATATCCGACGAATCCACAAGAACCGCATCCTCCGCCTGCCGCAACGGTGCATGTTCCCGATGCATATCGCGATAATCCCGTTCTTCGATATCCGCGGCGATCTGCGCAAGATCGGCATCCATTCCCTTGCTCCGATACTCCAGTGCACGGCGTCTGGCACGTTCCTCCACGGACGCCGTCAGATAAATCTTGACATCGGCATTCGGCAGTACAAATGTTCCGATATCCCGTCCGTCCATCACCACATCCGCGGTTTCGGCCAGCGTTCGCTGAAGCTCCGTCATTTTCGCACGAACCTCCGGACATACGGACGATGAACTGGCCATATTCCCGACTTCCTCGGTCCGAATCAGGCCGTTGACATTTTCCCCGTTCAGAAGTACCTGCTGTTCTCCGTCCGCGTACACAATGGAAATGTCCGCCTCCGTGCAGTATTTCGCAAATGCCCCGGTATCATCCGAAGCCAGTCCCAGTCTCAGAAAATACAGCGCCATCGCACGATACATGGCACCGGTATCCACGTAAATATACCCAAGCTGTTTGGCCAATGCTCTCGCAATCGTACTTTTGCCGGCTCCCGCAGGTCCGTCAATCGCAATCTGTCTTCCCATAATCCGCTTCCTCCTCTTTGTGTATCGGTTCTTGTATCTGTTTGTAACTGTTTTTGTCCCTTATCCGCTCCTGTGCCGGTTTCCGCATCTTCCCGGTTCCCGCTCCTGTGCCGGTTCCTGCATCTTCCCGGTTCCCGCACCTTCTATTCGTCAGCCGCTTTGCGTCCGGCAAGCATCCCCGTCGACCAGGCAATCTGCAGGTTGAATCCGCCGGTTCTGGCATCGACGTCCAGAACCTCTCCCGCCAGGAACAGGCCCCTGATCAGCCGGGATTCCATCGTGGACGGATTGACCTCGTCGACCGCGACTCCGCCCTTGGTGACAACCGCTTCCGAAAAGCCTCCCATTCCCGTGATCCGCAGGGAAAATGATTTGCACACCCGAAGCAGTTCCTGCCGTTTTTCTCTCGTCACCGTTCCGGCCGTTTCCTCCCCGGTCAGACCGCACCGATGCAGCAGCTCCATTCCGAGCGACACCGGTACCAGGGAACCGATCATGTTCTTCAGCTGCTTTCCGCGTCCGGCCTCCAAATCCCGAACAAGCCGGTTGTCCAGCTGTTCTTCGGTCATTCCGGGCTTCAAATCCATGGTCAGAGTTCCTCCGACCGTCGCATCCGCACATTCCGCGGTTGCCGTCAGAACCACCGGTCCGCTGACCCCTTTATGCGTAAACAGCAATTCTCCGAAATCTTCGTAAATCACCGTTCCTTCGGCATTCCGGAAAGTCACTCCGATATTCTTCAAAGACAGCCCCGCAAGCGTTGCACAGCAGGCATCCCGGGCCTGCAGCGACACCAGCGACGGCAGCAGCCTCGTCACGGTATGCCCGAGTTTTCCGGACATTCGGTATCCGTCTCCCGTGGAGCCCGTCGTCGGATACGACAATCCGCCCGTTGCGAGTATCACGGCATCGGCCCGAAGTACCGTTCCGTTCGCCATAACCACGCCGGTCACCTGCCTTGACTGCGTCATTTTCTTCTTTTTGTGCGGCTTCCCGCTCTCGGTTTCGCCGTCCTGCGACTCTTCCGCGGGAACCGTCGTAATCTCCGCCGCTTCGGCATGCAAATGAACCGTCACGCCGCTTTTTCTGCATTTTCCTTCCAATGCCCGAATCACGTCGGATGCCTTGTCGGAAACCGGAAAAACGCGGTTGCCCCGTTCGGTTTTGGTCGGCATTCCGAGCGCTTCGAAAAAGGCAACGGTGTCCCGATTGTCAAATTGGCGAAAGGCGCTGTACAGAAACCGCCGGTTTGTCACGACATGGTCAAGCAGTTCTTCCATATCGCAGCCGTTGGTCAGATTGCACCGGCCTTTTCCGGTAATATACAGCTTCTTTCCGAGCTTCTCATTTTTCTCAAGCAGTGTTACGGACGCCCCTGCTTCGGCAGCACCGATGGCGGCCATCATTCCGGCGGCACCTCCGCCGATTACAATAATTCGTTTCATAAATGTCCTTATTTTGCAGAAAAATGCCGAGACCTGTTTGGGTTCGGCATTCTCTTTTCGGATTTCGCACATCCGCTCCGGATATGCATTCTGTCATCGTCGGTACGGTCTCCCGCTCCGGCTTATTTTGCATCGGACTGACTCTTGTCATCCCTCAGTACATCGATGTTGGTTACGATATAGTCAATCAGCGACCAAACCGTCATCACAAGCGCAAACCACATGAAAATCTTGCCTGCCCAGCCGACAATCCGGAAGAACAGATACTTGTCATACTGGGAATCTGCCGTAAACAGCATAAAGCAGCACATAAACATCTGCGCAAATGTCTTGATTTTGCCAAGGATACCGGCCGCCAGCACAACACCCTTATCGCATGCAACCGTACGAAGTCCGGTCACGATAAACTCGCGAGCCATGATAACCGCCACAATAATGGCCGGAATCTTGTTGAACTCAATCAGCAAAATCAGCGCCGTGCATACCAGAATCTTGTCTGCCAGCGGATCCATGAATTTGCCGAAGGTCGTCACGAGATTGTATTTTCTTGCCAAATGTCCGTCCAGAAAGTCCGAAAAACAGGCAATCGCAAATACCCCGAGCGCAATGAAATTATAATACGGCAAAATGTCCTGGAGCATCAGTAAAATAACAAAAACCGGGATCAAAAACACTCGGAACAACGTTATTTTATTCGGTAAATTCATCTTCTTGTACCTCGCCCTTCATATCATACTCCCCCGCCTCCGTAATTCGTACCGGAATAATGTCTCCGGACATCAGCGAAGAAGGTCCTTCAAAAAATACGGCTCCGTCAATCGTGGGAGCGTCCCCGTATGTTCGTCCGGTAAAAATACCGTCCTCCGGGAGATACCCGTCCACCAGAACCTGCTTTACGGTTCCGATTTGCGCGCTGCAATAGTCTGCGCAAATGGATTTCTGCAATTTCATAATCGCATTCTTTCGGAGTTCCTTCACCCGTTTCGGAATTTGATCCGGCATTCGGGCCGCCGCGGTTCCCTCTTCCTTGGAATACGGGAAACATCCGAGCCGTTCGAAACGCATCTGTTCCGCAAACGAATACAGTTCCCGGAAATCCTCTTCGGTTTCTCCGGGGAACCCGGTAATCAGTGTCGTCCGCAGAACGATGTCCGGAATTTCCCGCCGCAGGGTTTCCACAATCCGTATCAGATCCGCACGTGTCGTTCTCCGTCCCATCCGTTTCAATACGGAATCGCTGGCATGCTGGATTGGAATGTCCAGATACCGGCACACCTTCGGTTCGGACTGAATGGCCCGAATCAATTCTTCGGTAATCTCCTCCGGATAACAGTACAGAATCCGGATCCATTTCAATCCGTCAATGGCACACAGCCGGTGCAGCAGTTCCGGCAGTTTCTTCTCGCCGTACAGATCCGTTCCGTACAGCGTCGTCTCCTGGGCTACCAGAATCAGTTCGCACGTTCCGGCTTCCGCCAGACGCTCTGCTTCCGCAACCAGCCGTTCCATCGGAAATGACCGGTACGGACCACGGATTTTCGGAATGATACAGTACGTACAGCATTTGTCACAGCCTTCCGCGATTTTCAGGTATGACACATAATTTCCCGCCGTAATCGCCCGTTTGGCATCCGGCTGAGGCAAATATGTGAGCGGCCGCAGAACCTCCACCCGTTCGTCGGCTTCGATGGCCGCAACAATATCCTCATACGAGGCGGTTCCCAAAACGGCATCCACCTCCGGAATCTCCGTCGCGATTTCCTCGGCGTACCGCTGTGCCAGACAGCCGGTCACAACCAGCCGTTTGCAGACTCCCGATGTTTTCCGTTCCGCCATCTGCAGGATGGTTTCAATGCTCTCTTCCTTGGCATCATGAATGAAACAGCAGGTGTTGATGACAATCGCCTCTGCCTCATCTTCCTCATCCGTCACGGTATGTCCGGCCTGTTCCAGAAGTCCGAGCATAACCTCGCTGTCCACAAGATTCTTGTCACAGCCGAGAGAAATAAAATAAACCTTCATGTATTCATCCTATCTTACTGCAGATTCAGCGATTCCACACAGTTGTTCATCAGCATGGCAATCGTCATCGGACCGACTCCGCCCGGAACCGGTGTGATGGCACTGCAATGAGGCTCAACATCCGCAAAATCCACGTCACCGCAAAGCTTGTTGTCTTCATTTCTGTGAATACCGACATCAATGACAACCGCACCTTCTTTGACGTAATCCGCGGTAATAAACTTCGGCTTGCCGATGGCAACAACCAGAATATCGGCACGCTTTGTAATCTCTTTCAGATTTTTGGTATGGGAATGGCACACCGTAACGGTGGCATTTTCCTGAAGCAGCATGGCAGCCATCGGTTTGCCGACGATATTGCTTCTGCCGACAACCACACAGTCCTTTCCGTCAATGGAAATTCCGGTCCGCTTCAAAAGCTGAATGATTCCGGCCGGTGTACAGGAACGGAATCCCTTCTGACCGATATTCAGACGGCCTACGCTGACCGGGTGAAATCCGTCCACATCCTTGTCCGGCGAAATCGCCAGAATAATCTTGTCTTCGTCAATCTGTTTCGGGAGCGGCAGCTGTACCAGAATTCCGTTCACATCATCCCGCTCGTTCAGTTCCCGAATCAGTGCCAGCAGCTCCTCTTCCGTTTCCGTCTCCGGCAATTCATATGCCAAAGAACGGATTCCGATATATTCGCAGGCTTTCTTCTTGTTGGAAACATATACCGTAGAAGCCTTGTCGGTTCCCACCTGAATGACTGCCAGGCAGATTTCCTTTCCTTCTGCCTTCAATGCGGCAACCTTGTCCTTCAGTTCATCTTTGATTTCTGCGGATATTTTCTTTCCGTCAATCCATTCAGCCATTCTGTACCTCCGTAAAATACTGCTTTTTTTCAAAACAAAAATATTATATCGCATCCTTTCCGTCAAGACAAGACGGAATTCAAAAAATCAGCGCTTTCTCACCACAATGTCCATAAAATGTACAGGAGCAAAACCACAAGACCCAGGCAAAATGCAATCAGCCCGTAGGACAGGCTTCGGGACACCAGTTTGACGCTTTCGGTCAGGTCTTCGCGGGCACGGTTGACCGCTCCGACGCAGTCCCCGTCCTTCGGATTCTTTTTCCCGAACGATGCGTTCCACAAATGCCGGAATCCGTTTCCGACATGTCCGATTCCGTTGCAGACCGCCTCTCCGATGGTTACGTTCCGAGCCTCGCAAACCGGATGCAGCACGGTTCTCCGCATCAAAATGACCGTTGCGTCCACAACCTTGTCCAACAATGCCAAAACACTCTTAAATGCCTTCAGCATTGCTTTGCCAAACGCTTCCACGAACAGTTCCAGCCCCCGCATGCATCCGCCGAACACCGTCGGAAGAGCCATCAGCAGAACCGGCCGATAGATCATATTTTCCAAATCCAGCCATTTCGGCCAGCGATTGACATAAACCGGAGTCTCGGTAATCGCCAGTCGCTTCTGCGACACAAGCGGCCGGACCGCAAACAAAAACAGCACCGCTCCGATGATCAGGGAAATGAGTCCGCCCTTTATACACTCCCATCCGAACAGGTTGATTTCCCCTTCAAATACTTCGTACACCGCTATGTTCCCCGCCTGTTTGGCAATCGGGAACAGCGTAATTTCCGGAAGACATCCTCCCACGGCAATGCCCAGTGCCACAACGGACAACAGAACCTTCAAAACCGTCGGCATATACGGTTTGCCGTCGCACCGTGTTACCTCATCGGACGGCTTCCGAACAAACAATACCACAAACAGCTTGGTCATGTACGCCGCCGTACATCCGCCCGCAATCAGGAACAGCCATTCCGCCGCCTTATACCGGATCAGACCCGTGACCGCGTAACAGGATACAATCGACTCATGAAGCAGCGTTTTCGATACATATCCGGACAATCCGGGAACTCCCGCAATTCCGAGTGCCGCAGCCAAAAACAGAACCAAAAACCACGGCTTGTTTCGACCGAATCCCCGAATCACATTCAGGTCGCGGGATTCCAGATTCTTAACGACAACTCCGGCCAGCAGGAACAGAATCAGCTTGAATCCGGAATGATTCAGCATATGCAAAATGCTTCCCGCCACCGCCATTCCGTTTTCTCCGCGCATCACGCACATCGCTCCCGCACCGACCAGAATAAATCCGATCTGCGATACCGAAGAACAGGCCAGAATATGTTTCATGTCAATGGAGAACAGCGCAATCAAAGCGCCGACCAGCATCGTAATCACACCGAGGAACAGAACGACTTCACCCCATGCGGTGTCCGATGCCAAAACGCGGCCGGACAGAATCAGAATTCCGAACACACCCGCCTTGGTCAGAATTCCGGACAAAAGTGCCGACGCCGGTGCCGGTGCTACCGGATGAGCCTTCGGAAGCCAGATATGCAAAGGGAAACATCCCGCCTTGGCACCGAAGCCGAAGAACAGACAGCCGGCCGCGACATACAAAAGCTTCCGGTCGGTGACGAACCCGCACCGATACGGCAGATCCTCGATAACCAGCGTTCCCGTCAGATGATACAGAAGGAAAATCCCCATCAGCATCACCAGACCGCCGATTACGGCAACCGCCAGATAGGTTTTGGAAGCCCGAATCGCCTCTTCGGTTTCTTCCTGCGCAACCCAGACATAGGATGCCATGGACATCCCTTCAAAGAACAGAAATGTCGTATACAAATCCGCCGACAGCATCACTCCGAGCGTGCAGCCGAGCGTAATCATCGCAAATAACTGGTACCTCGCCGTATGCTCTTCTCCGTTTCCGTACCAGAAAAACGCAATGGTCGAAACCAGCCAGGCAAACGCCGTCACCGTACAATACAGCCCGCGGAAGCCGTCCACCGTAAACGTCATGCCGCGTCCGCAGACCTTGTTTACCGTCAGGGAAATCACGGTTCCGGAAGCCTCCCGAATCCAAATCCAAAGACACAGTGCAAACGTCGTCAGTACGATGCCCGTCAATGCTCCCAGTTCGGTATATCGGGCAGCCTTCGGCGAGCGTCCGCCGATTCCTGCGCACACTGCGTATGTAAGAAGTCCGCCGATTATCGGCAGGAGAATCAAAATTCCCAGACTCACATTACCGCTCATATCCGATCCATACTCCTTCCGGTTTCGAAAACACTACAGAATTCCCGCCGCGATATCGGCAAAGAATTGAATTAACGGAGTGGAACACACTCCCAATACAAGGATGCCTGCCGCAAACACAATCAGCGGAAGACGCATATACCATCCCGGATTTTCCCAGTTTCCGTCGGGAAGTTCCGCATCCTTTCGCGGCAGCCATGCACGCACCACGACTTCCATGATATAAGCCGCCGTCAGCAGTGCCGACACAATCAGTGCCGCAATCCCGATTTTGGCCATCCAGGACCCCTGCTCCACCGCAGCGGTTCCGATATACCATTTGCTCACAAATCCGACCATCGGCGGAATCCCGATTAACGACAGCCCCGCAATCGCGTACACCGCAAACACCGTCGGCATTTTCCGGCCCATTCCGTCCATTTCCCAGACATATTTCCGGCCGGTCTTAATCATCACCGCACCGATACAGTAGAACAGCGTAATCTTCATCAGTCCGTGAAATACCATATGGGTAAATGCCGCCGTCATGCCCGCTTCCGTCATCAGTGATGCTGCAAAAATGATATAAGACAGATTGCTGACCGTCGAATACGCAAGACGACGTTTGCAATGCTGCTCCCGGACTGCCTTGACGGAGCCGAACAGCATGGTAAATGCGGCAAATGCCATCACCGTATACTGAGCCCATGTATCTTTCAGGAACTCCGTACCGAAGCTGTAATAGGTAATTCTGATAATCGCAAATGCACCGGCCTTGACAACGGCCACCGCATGCAGCAGAGCCGTAACCGGCGTCGGTGCCACAGACGCTGTCGGAAGCCAGCCGTGGAACGGAAAAATCGCCGCCTTGACACCGAATCCGAGCACCGCCATCACATAAATGACCAGCAGCAGGGTTTTGTGGCTCTGCGCTCCGCTTCCGTTCAGCACACCTCCGAGTGTGAATTCCATGGAATCGCCGTATGTATATACCGCAATGAATCCGATAAAGGCAAATGCGGCACCGCCGATGGAATACCGCACGTATTTTCGCGTTGCATCGATGGATTTGAAATCCAGTCCGTGCATCATCAGCGGAATGGTGACCAGTGTCAGCATTTCATAAAACATGTACATGGTCATCAGGTTTCCGGCAAACGAAATTCCGAGGGTGATTCCGTAGGTCATCGTGTAAAAGGAGAAGAAGACATTTTCCTTGCCCTCTTTCTTCATGTATTCAAATGCATACAAAGAAGCCAACGGCCATAGCACGGAAATCAATCCGGCGAATACGCATGCACAGCCGTCCAAACGGAACTCGATGGCCAGCGTTCCCGCCAGACTCAATACCGTTGCCATTCCTTCGGGACGCATCCACAAAACTGCCCAGATGCAAGCCGAAGTCAGGAGCGTGACAGACAGCACGTACACTTCTCTGTGTCTCCTGTTATGCATATGATGAAGTCCCAGAAAGCCTCCGCCGAGAATCGGCAAAAGAATCGGAACCAGTAATAAATATGCGCTCATTTGCAAGCAGTTCCTTTCCGAATCTTCCTTTGCTTACGCGTCCGGAAGACCATTTTCCAAAATCCCAATCCTTACAGAATCGTACTGACAATGCTCTCCAGAAAATCGGTCAGAGGCGACGTCACAATACCGAACACCAATGCCGCGCCGGCCAGAAGCAGAACCGGAATCAGCATCCGGAAGGTTCCTTCCGTTCCGGTTACGTTTTCCGGCTCTTCACCGTCCTGACGGGGTCGGAAAAACGCATCCGCCGTAATGGTCAGCAGGTAGCCTGCCGTCAGCAGTGCACTAATCAGCAAAATGACCGGAACCAGATACCGGAACACGCCCGTATCGGTTTCCAGCGCACCGACCGCCAGATACCATTTGCTGACAAATGCGGAAAACGGAGGAATTCCGACCAGTGCAAGAGCTCCGAAGGTAAAGCACCACATCGTAACCGGCATTTGCCTGCCGATGCCTTTCAGCTCTTCCACTTTCGTTTTTCCGGTTTTGTAAATCACCGCACCGGCACACAGGAACAGCAGATTCTTGATAATCGAATGGAACAGCACGTGCATCAGTGCACCGGTTGCCGCCATCGGAACAAACAGATACAGGCCGGTCAGAATATACGATGTCTGACTGACCGTGGAATATGCCAGGCGCTTTTTGAACACCTTTTCGCGGAATGCCAGCATCGAACCGAGGAATATGGTCAACAGGGCAAGCGACAACAAAGCATACTGCACCCAGGTACCGTTCAGAAACGATGCTCCGACCGAGTAATAAACCACACGGAGAATAAACAGAATACCGATTTTGGTAATGTTTCCGGACAGAAGCGCCGATGCCGATGCCGGGGCCACCGGATGAGCCTTCGGAAGCCATCCGTGAAGCGGAAACATACCGACCTTGGAGCCGATTCCGACCAGCATCAGGAACACGATAACCAACAGCGTCGAAGTCTGGGAGCCGCTCATGTTTTCTTTCAGGAAACCGCCGGCAACATAGGCCAGACGTCCGCCCGTGCGTGTCGTTTCCGCCGAATCGGCATACAGAAAGAAAATGCCGATCAGGCCCAAAAAGGCACCTGCCAAAGAATAATACAAATACGTCAGACCGGCCGAAATCGATTCCCTCTTCTGTTCATGCATAACAAGCGGGAACGTCGACAGCGTCATCATTTCATAAAACACATAGGTCGTCACAAGGTTGCCGGAATAGCATGCTCCGAGCAGGGAGCCGAGGGCAAACAGGGAAAAGGTACTGTACCGCTCTTCTTTCTCCTGATGATTCATATACTCAAAGGAGAACAGCGTGGAGCAGGTCCACATCGCAACCGTCAGCAGGGAGAAAAACTTTCCGACGGAATCCACCCGGAAATACAGCGGAACATTCGGAAGCAGTTCGAAAATCCGGATTTCCGGTTCCGACAACAGAGCCACCGCAATCGTCAGACACAGCGTCCCGACTACGGTCGATCCGGTCAGAATCCGAACCGTCGTGCGATCGGCCCGGTACGGTTTCAGCAACAGCAAAACCGCTCCCAGAACCGGCATCAGTATCGTCACAATAATCAACCATGACATATTCATAAGCGTCACCCTTTCCAATCTATCCATTCGTTGATTTTACAACTTCACACATTCTCCGCGACAGTGCACCGCCCGTCCGGTGCTCCGATCCGTTACAACGCTCCGATCATCCGGCGCTTCGAACCGTTCCGGCACTCCGATCCATCCGGTGCTCCGAACCATCCGGCGCTCCGAACCATCCGGCACTCCGCCCCATCCCGGCACTCCGATCCGTTACAACGCTCCGAACCGTTCCAGACCTTCCTGAATCCATCGGAAAATCGGATCCGATCCCATACCGAGAAGGAAATTCAGCAAAATAAATGCAACCATCGCAATTCCCATGGAAATCCCGGGACGGAATTTGGACTTCTCCGTCGGTTTCTTTACCGGAGTAAAAATATTGATGCTCTGTCCGATAAAATATATCGCGTTCAAAATGGTACTGATTGCCAGCGCCACCAGCGTTACGATCATTTTGCCGTCGGACGGTGCTCCGAGCGCCGCCTGTGCAAAATACACTTTGGACGTAAAGCCGGCCAGAAGCGGAATTCCGACCATCGACAGGGCGCCGATGACAAAGCCGATTCCGGCAATCCGGTTTCGGTATCCGGAGCCTCTCATTTTCCGATAATTCATGCTGTCTTCCGATACTTCCGCCAACCCGTTTGCCGATACGAACAGCATGGATTTTCCGGATGCATGGGACAGAATATGGAATATCGATGCCACGACTCCGAGTTCGGTTCCGAGTCCGAAGCCCATGTAAATATATCCGATTTGCGCAACCGATGAAAAGGCAATCATTCTGCCGACATCCGTTTGCTGAATTGCGCTGACGGAACCGATCAGCATACCGGCGATACCGAAGACAAACAGCACGTCATCAACCTGGATGGCATGGATATTGTCAAATCCGACAACCCGGTAAAAGAACTTAATCAGCAGGAAAATGTACCCCTTGGAAACCAGGGAGGACAAAATGGCGCTGGACGAACAGGTGGAATACCCGTACGCGTCCGGAAGCCACGCATGGAACGGGAACAGCGCGGATTTTATGGCAATTCCGACGCAGAACAGACCGACCGCAACGGTCAGAGGTTCCCGATACACTCCCATGTTATCGGTGTTCGTCATAATATTCTGGATGGCAATATGCATATTTTCCATCAGCAAATGCCCCGTTATTCCGTACAGAATCGAAATGGAAATCAGAATCAGTCCGGAGCCGAGCAGGGACATAATCATATATTTGATCGCCGCCAGCAGATTTCGTCCCCAGCCGCGAATCATAATCAGACCGCAGGCCGAAATCGTATTGATTTCGATAAATACGTATCCGGTAAACAGGTCATTGGTGTAAACCAGGGCCAGCAGTGAGCTTAACAGCAGGTTTACCATGATAAAATACAGATTCTGCTTCTCTTCCGGCACGTCCTTTGCCGTAAACCGGTTTCCGCCGATCAGCGACAGCAGCATGATAAAGCAGAAAAAAACTGCAATCATGGTTTCCAAAAGTCCGACCCGGATTTCGTTTCCGAACGGCGCCGGAAACGCACCCATTTTAAAATTAAACGCTTCTCCGCTGCTCAAAACATAGAGAAATGAAGCCACCGACAAAAGTCCCGAAACCGTGACCACCGAAAAGCTGACGCGTTTTGCGCGCTTTCCGGACAGTACCGAAGAAATCGGGCCCGAAACCATCGGTAATAATATACTGAAAAAAGGAAAATTCTTAACAAATTCCATATACCGGTTCCTCTTTTGTTCCTGCAGTGTCCGTTCACTGCGTAATGCTCGTCCTGACGTTACCGTCCTTTGCCGTCAGGCGACCGGTGCCGACGGCCGTTCCCGTCCCTGCTCGGTCCATACTCTCCTTCCGCCGATCAGCGTTCGGCGTGTTCCTTCTGTACCATAACCGTAATCCGATCGATATCCAGCGTCCGGTATCGCTTGTACAGACGAATGGTCAACGACAGCATCAGCGCCGTTACGCTGACCGAAACAACGATTCCGGTCAATACCAGTCCGCTCGGAATCGGATTTACAAACTCCGCCGCATCGGGTGACACAGCTCCGGAAATCGGAGCTTTTCGACCCGAAATATATCCCATGGATGCCAGGAACAGATACACTGCCGTATCCATAATATTCATCCCGATAATTTTCTTGATCAGATTCTTCTGCAGAAGCAGATTTCCGAACCCGATTCCGAACAGAATCATGGCAACCACATCGAGATAATTATTCCACAATTCAGACCAAAATCCCATTCTGCCGTTCCTTTCCTCCGGTCATCCCCGGACCATTTTCAAACCTCAGGCCGCTTCCCGTCTGTCAGAAGCTTCCCTTTCGGAACAATGCATAAAACGCGTACATGGTGCAGGCCACTTCCAGCCCGACCAGAATATTAATCGGCAAAATCAGTCCCGAACTGATTAATGCGCCCAGTTTTCCGAGCGGCACAACGGACGGAATTCCGTTGGCACCCGTAAACAGATAATATGCGATAATCATGGCATACAGACACAATGCCCCCACCTTAATGAAGTCGTAAATTTTCTCGTCGAAAAATCGCTCCGTTTTCCGAAATCCGAATGCCGAATTATACAAAATCAAACCGGCACCGATCACCGCACCGCCGGAGAATCCTCCTCCGGGTGACAAATGTCCGTTCAGCAAAATATACAGACCAAACAGGAAAATGAGCGGAACCACCACGGTTGCGATTTTCTGCAGAATCACATCCGCTTCCAGCTCGGTATCTTCCGTGAATTCCTCTTCCGTGAACTCCTCTTCCGCCTGCAGTTCCGGATTCGTTCCGGCTTCCTTCCGCCGTTTTGCTTCCGCTTTCGTCCGTTTTGCTTCCGCTTTCGTCCGTTTCGCTTCTGCTTTCGTCCGTTTCGCTTCTGCTTTCATCCGTTTCGCATCTGCTTTCGTCCGTTTTGCACCGGACGTTTCCTTCTCTTTGTTCAGCAGCAGAATCATTACGGTACAGGCGGCAATAAACAGCACATTGGTTTCGCCGAAGGTATCAAATGCACGGTACTGCAGAATCATTCCGGTGACCATGTTCACAACACCGGTATCCGTTCCGCCGTCATGCAGATACTTTTCCGTCACTTCGTTGTTCATCGGTGTCTCGCTGCTTCCGAATGGCGGCATATACGAAACATTGATTAACAGCATCCCGATAATCAGGACGCACAAAATCACCGCAAGAATATAATAAATGACCCGAAATACGCGAACTCCCGACATTTCCGCAACCTTCTTTGCATCCTGAAGCGGATCCGCCTCCGGAAGTTCCAGAAAGTTCGCATTTTCAACAGCCTCTTCCTCGGCAGCCTCGGCAACCCGCTGCTTCCATTCTTCCACATGGTCTTCTTCCGGGAGCGGCTTGTCTCCCTTCACAAACTCGAGGAAGCGCTTTGCAAAAGACCGGTCATAATCGTTCCGAACTCTGCTCATTTTGCTCCTCCTCCGACTCCTCGTCTTTTTCGCTCATGGCATTGATTTTCCGAAGGGTTACGAAAAACAGTACGCTGGTTACCCCCGCACCGACCGCAGCCTCCGTAATCGCCAGATCCGGAGATTCCAGAAAAATCCAGATAATGGACATCACGAGACTGTATGACATGAAAATGACAATGGAAACCAGAAGATTCTTCGTCTTGCTGACTCCGATTGCGCAAACGATCAAAAATCCCGCGAGCATCAGTATAATCGCCTTTGTCATTGCTTTCCTCCGTCCCGTTCGGTCTCCTCAATTTCACAGTTTTCCTGTAACCGGTCGCTGATTTCCACTTCCAGATTGGCAAGCAAATGACTGGAAACCGGGCTGGCGAACCAGAAAAACAGAATAATCAAAATCAGTTTCAGGGAATCCATTGTCCATCCGTTAATGACAATCAGTCCCAGCAATACCAGTAAAATTCCGAGGGTGTCGTTCATGGCCGCCGCATGCATCCGGTTCAGCGCAAACCGGAATTTGAACAGCCCGTACACCGCAATACCGGCAATGACAAGGCCGGCAGCAATCAGAATTCCTCCGACAATCAATCGCATCAGTTCCATCAGCGGTCACCTCCGATACGAGTGTTTCCGTCATTTTCTTTTTTCTTCTTTTCTTTATACACACCGAGATATACCTTGGTCAAAACGACCACGGCAAGAAAGCTGATCATCGCATAAATCAGCGCCACATCCAGCAGATAATTTTCCTTGAGCTTTGTGGATAAAATGCAGATAATCATAATCGTCAGTGTTCCCATCATATTGATGGCAACGATACGGTCTGCGATTTCCGGTCCTTTGATTGCCCGAATCAGACAAAAAAACAAAATAACCGCAAGAACGATTATCGCTCCTCCGTATAACAGATCATACGCCTGTGCCATTCTCTGCCTCCTGTTGTTCCATCAATAACCGGACAAATACACTGTTTTCGGTTCCTTCCGCGATATCCCGGTCCAGAGCATGAACCGTATAGCGGTCTCCGGACATTTTTACCGTAATGGTGCCCGGCGTCAGAGTAATCGAATTTGCCAAAAGAACCTTGTCCGCATCCTCTTTCAGTTCTGTCCGGAACGTAAACAATACCGGCTCCGGCTCAAGCTTCGGGGATAAAATAAGGTGCATTACGGCAAAATTTGCCTTTACGATTTCCCACAGCAAAATACATACATATTTAATTGCCCACGGGATTTTTTTATAAATATTTAGTTCCTTCTTGAGATTGAAATCCATGAAAAAGCAGAAAAAAAGATAGACAGGAATACAAAGAAGCATGCCGATTCCGAATACTTCCCACGTGATTCTTCCGTTTAAGACAAACCAGACAATCAAAAATACAGCAAACATAGTACTCCGAACGCCTCCTATGCAAAATCAAATTACATTATATCACCGTTTTCGATATGTGTCAATTTACGGAACCTTTATAAAAGCGCGCGCATCCTCGCGGAGCGCTTTTTGCATTATAGGACGCAATTTCCTATAATGCAAAAAAAAAGACTTCCGAGAAACTCGGAAGTCTTTTCTTTCGTTCATTTTTTGTCGCAAATTAAGCGCGAGCCTTCTTGGAAGCTACAACAGCTACCATAGCAAGAGCTGCAACACCAGCGAAGCAGAGAACTGTCATGGTATCAGCAGTCTTAGGGGTAGAAGGATCTCCAGCAGGAGCATCCGGAGAAGAAAGGGTAGCGGTTACAACGGTGAAACCATTGTAGAAGTTAACGTTTACATCACCGGTAGCAGCAGCCTTAACAGCGTCTACATCCCAAGTAAATGTAAGCTTGTCACCGAGTGCCGGAGCAGCCTCAGCCTTAGCTTCGAAACCACCGTCTACAGTCCAACCACCATCGATGCAAAGACCACCAAGACCCCAACCAGCGTCAACACCAGCGGTATCATCGGTGCACTCTACTACAACAACAAGCTTGGAGCCTTCTGCTGCAGTGGAAAGATCAACAGTTCCGTTTGTTCCTTCAAGAAGAACGGTGTCAGCTGCAAAAGCAGCGCTGAACATCATAACTGCTGCAAGAGCAACAGCAAGAACAGCTGTAAATAACTTTTTCATAAAAAGTTACCTCCTTTAATTTTTTGTGAATTCACCACGTAATTATTGTATCAAAAATACGATATTTACGCTATTATCAAAATGCCAAAATAACATGTCGCTTTTTGTGCATTCTGTACAAATGTTGCAAAATATCTTGTGCTTACTGCCTTTATGCATACACAAGATTATGTGATTTGTCCCCGGTTATCAACAAAAACTACTTTCTGTTTTTGGAAAGGAAATCCGGGATCTTGATTCCGCCTGCCGCATTTTCCGAGGATGCAGGCTTCTGGTATGTCGGTGCCGTATATGTCGGTGCCGGCTGTTCGTTCTGAGAAGTCGAATAACTCGGTCTCATCTGCGTTGCGGAAGAAGTTACGTTTGCGGAAGCGGATGCGGATGCATTCGGTGCTCCCGCTCCTGCTTTATTGCCGGAATAACCGAATCCGCCGTATCCGTTCTGCTGAGACGGCTTCTTCTGGTTGTATCCCTGACGGGACGCGCTGCTGGAGCTCATGGACTCCGGACGTTCCTCAAGTCCTGTCGCAATAATGGTGATACGGCACTGATCCGGTACCGTCTCATCGTATACTTCACCGAAAATGATGTTTGCTTCTTCACCTGCAAGTTCCTGAACGTAAGTTGCGGCTTCATTGACTTCAATCAGGCTGACAGCTCCGGCAACATGCAGAATAACATGGCTCGCACCTTCGATATTGGTTTCCAGCAACGGTGATGTGGTAGCCTGCTTAACAGCCTCCATACACTTGTCGTCACCGGTTCCGTAACCGATACCGATATGGGCAATACCCTTGTCCTTCATAACGGTCTGTACATCGGCAAAGTCCAGATTGATCAATGCCGGCTCGTTAATCAGATCGGTAATACCCTGAACACCCTGCTGCAGTACTTCGTCTGCTTTGCGGAGTGCTTCCGGCATTGTGGTACGACGGTCAACGATTTCGAGCAGACGGTCATTCGGGATAACAATCAGTGTATCCACTGCCTGACGAAGGCGTTCGATACCTGCCAGTGCATTGGCCATACGCTGCTTTGCTTCGAAACGGAAGGGCTTCGTTACAATGCCGACGGTCAATACTCCCATCTCCTTTGCAATCTGTGCAACGACAGGCGCTGCTCCCGTACCGGTTCCGCCACCCATTCCGCAGGTGACAAATACCATGTCCGCACCTTTAATAATCTGAGTCAGTTCCTCCTTGCTCTCCTCTGCCGCCTTTTCGCCGACATCGGGCTGAGAACCTGCTCCGAGACCCTTCGTTAATTTTTCGCCTATTTGAATGCATTGAGGTGCTCTGCAGTTCTTCAGGTGCTGTTTATCCGTATTGACACAGACAAATTCAACGCCGGCAATACCTTCTTCAATCATTCGGTTTACCGCATTGTTTCCCGCACCGCCGACACCGATTACCAGTATCTTTGCAGCAGCTTCATTTTCTTCTCCTTTGATTTCTACCAACGGTATGTCCTCCTTTTGCATAATATTCCTATTACCCAACTTCCATAATATATTCAAATGCCGAAAATAGCAAGCGTGTTTTCTTTTTTTCAGGAAAAACACGTCATTTTCGCGTATTTATTCCGCATTTTCCTCATTCCGCTTTTCCTGCTCCGGATTGTCCTGCAATTCTTCCCGTTCTTTCGCGTAAAATTTGTCATTTGGTTCAAATACGCTGCTCATATTGACATCGTAATGAGCTTCCCTGCCCGTGTCACGATTTCGTTTTTGAAGTTCCTCGTTCACGGACGCAATCATGGATATCTGAATATCGTACACTTCCCTGTTTCCCAGGAAATATGCATTTTCATTCATATACAAAGTAACCGAATAATCTTTTTCAAAATGAATTTCATCGATGTTCAGATCATTTTTCTTCATCTGAAAGACCAGATTCAGAACAATCGGGAACAGCTCGGTTTTCTTCGTTTCAATCGGCTGATACATTGTCAGATTGCGGTATTCCAAACCGGTTACCACGGGAAGCGATTCGCTGTTTTCCGAACGCGAGGCAATCAGCTCGCCGTCCCGGTTGAAATACAGATAAAATCCCATATCGTAAATGCACGCAATCGGGGGTTTCTCATACACGGTAATGGTCACCTTGTTGTCCTCGTCGACCGCGATGTCGATTTTCTGCAAAAACGGCAGGGTTTCGATTTTCCTGTATTTGTAATACCATCGAATCAGGACGGAATAGCGGTCAAACCAATGGGACAGCACATGGTCTTTGATTTCCTCCGTCGTATAGCGTTCGTTCAAACCGATGACCGTAACCGTAACATCCTTGTCGCGGTCAATCCGGTATGTCCTGTCAAACCATTTCCAGAACAGCACAATGGCAATGCCGACAATCAGGAGGATTCCGCAACGGCGGATCCAACGCCTGCTTCGCTTTTCCGTTTGAATGATTGCCATGCTGTTCCCTGCCTTTTTTCTGTGTTGCCCTGCTCTTCCGGGTTCCGGCCGTTTTCCGTATCAGCCCTGCTCTCGGGTTCCGGCCGTCTTCCGTATCAGCCCTGCTCTCGGGTTCCGGCCGTCTTTTCGGAACTCTTCTCTTCGGTCCGAAGACCTGTCCGAAACGGGTGACCGTTATTTTCCGGACCGATTTTCCTCCGGACGCTTTTTCGGTTTTCCGAGTTCCACATCGATATGATACGAACCGGTTATCGGACGGGTCGGCTGAGTCGGACGTTTCCCGGCGTTCTGAGACGCGGGTCTCGTCGTTCCCGTCGTTTTTCCGTTCTGTCCGGACGTTCCGGACGTCTTCTTCACCGGTTTCTTGCCGCTCTTTGACGATTTCGGTACCGGACGGGTTTTCTTTTTGTGATCGTCCTTTACCTTATGAAGCTTGCCGAATCCGAATACCGGCTTGCGTTCTCCGGTCTTTTCGGATTCCGTTAACGACACCATACTGCCGTATTCCTTCATGGCCAGACGTTTCCGGTATCCGATATTCCGGGACACGTTCAGTACCAGTCCCATTTCCGCACACAATACCAGCAGTGACGAACCGCCGTAGCTGATAAACGGAAGGGTTACACCGGTTGACGGGATGGTTCCCGTAATAACTCCGATATTGATTACGACCTGAAGTCCGATATGAATGCAGACTCCGCTGCAAATCAGCATACCGTTCAGATCCGGTGCGTTGATTGCAACAATCGCAATTCTCCAAATCAGCAGGCCGAACAGAATCAGAATCGCAATCCCGCCGATTAATCCCATTTCCTCCACGATACAGGAGAAAATCATATCCGTGTGAACTTCGGCAATATGTCCGAGCTTCTGTTCGCTGTTGCCGAATCCTTTTCCGAACAGACCGCCGGTGGATATCGCGTACAGTCCCTGCTTAATCTGTCCCGTATTGGAATCGTCTTCCAAATGCTGCCATTCAATAATTCGCCGGTCACGGAATTTCGCCTCTTCCGGCTTGGTATCCTTCAGCGACGATACGTACAGAAAGACGCTGAACAGACCGACGATACCTACAACCACATAAATCGCTATTTTTTTGGAAACGATAAAATACAATCCTACCACAATACCGGCCATGACAATACCGGTTGTCAGACTTTCCTTTACCGCAGCGGCCACAATTGCGCCCTGTGCAAGAATGAATCCGAATTTGGTAAGCGGGTTGCTTTCATTTCGAATAATTCTGCAAATTATATATGCGGAAATAATAATAATAAACAATTTACCGAACTCACCGGGCTGGATTTTGATTCCTCCGACGCTGATCCAACGGGCCGCACCGTTTGTGGCACCGTTCAGATTGCTGTCCGTTTTTCCGAGAACCATAACCAGAACTTCCAGTCCGAGAATAAACAGATATCCGAGAAAAATCAAAATCGGAAATTTCTTTTTGCCGAATTCCACGGAATAAAAATGATAATCAATCAGTGACACAACAATCATTCCGACAATTCCGAGCGCCGCATAAATCAGCTGCCGTTTCAAATAAAACATGGAATTGCCTTCGTATTTTGTGGCATTGTACGCACTGATACTTCCAATCATCAGAACTCCGATGCCGATGATGATGATAACCAGGAACAGCAGCGTGAAATCATAATACCGCTTGCGTTTATCACTTGTGTACTGATATCCGTTCTGTTCCATCATTCCGTTTCCTTTCTCTTCCGTCCGGTCCTTTCGGGCCGTCATCCGTCATTATTCCGGGAGAGCACGGACCAGTGCTTTGAATATATCTCCCCGTTCTTCGTAATTCTTAAACATCCCCCAGCTTGCACAGCACGGCGACAGCAATACCGCTTCCCCGGGCTTTGCTTCCGCATGGGCCAGCGTAACCGCTTCGTCCATCGACGATACGCGAGCAATGCAGTCGAATCCCATTTCTCTTGCGGTTGCTTCGATTTTATCCGCCGTCTGTCCCATCAGAATCAGCATTCGTACCTTGCCCGGAAACTCCCGAATCCAGGTTTCGTACGTATTTCCTTTATCATATCCGCCGCCGATCAGAATCGTCGGACGGTCCATTGCACGAACCGCCTGAATCGCGGCATCCGGATTGGTTCCCTTCGAATCATCGTAATATCTCACACCGTTTCTCGTTGCGGTATATTCGATTCGATGTTCCACCGCGACAAATGAGCGAAGCGCCTCGCGAATCCGGTCCATCGGAACCGACAACGCAATTCCCGCCGCAATCGCAGCCATCGCATTTTCATAATTATGTTTTCCGATAATATTCAGTTCATGAACATCGATGATTTCGGTTTCCGTAACTCCGTCGTTGTAACAGATCATGTCTCCGCGCAAATACAGGCCCCGCTTCAGAATCCGTCCGCCGGAAAACCAGAAAATCTTGGTTCTCAGATTTTTGCTCATGTCGCGAAGGCGTTCGTCTTCGTAATTCAGGACACAGACCTCGCTCGGATTCTGATTTCTCGCGATATTGAATTTCGCTTCCGCGTACGCTTCCATCGTATGATGACGGTTCAAATGATCCGGTGTGATATTCAGAATCATGGACACATTCGGATGGAATTCTTCGATGGATTCCAGCTGGAAACTGCTCATTTCCGCTACCGTAACACCGTCGTCCGTTGTCGTTCTGGCATGCTCGGTGTACGGAGTTCCGATATTGCCGACAACCGATACGTTGACAAATGCCTGTCTCATGATTTCTCCGGTCAGGGCCGTTGTCGTTGTCTTTCCGTTTGTTCCGGTAATGGCAACCAGTTTCCCTTTACTGAACCGATATGCCAGTTCCACCTCACCCCAAATCGGAACGCCGCGCTGCTTCAGTGCTTCCACCATCGGCAGATCCGTCGGTACTCCGGGGCTGATAATCACCAGTTCCGTTTTCTCCGTCAGTTCCTGAGGGCATTCTCCCAGCACGATATCGCCGGCAAAATCCGGGGTCAGACGCTCCCGCAGTTCACTCTCCGATTTGGTTCCGTCCGAGTCAAACAACGTAACATGCACCGGTTCCGTGCTCAGCAGATTGCATGCCGCAAGTCCGCTTTTTCCTGCTCCGATTACCAGAATTTCGGTCTGTTTCCACTCCATGCTGATGTCCTCTTTTCTAATTACTTTCCGACTTTGCATCATCTTTTTCGGATGTCTCGGTTTCCGTTCCGCCCGCTTCGCCGGTATTGTCATCATTGACTTCGTCTCCCTCAATCAATCCGGTATATTCCACACCGTAATCAATATCTCCGCTCGGGTAAACACCGAGATACGGGAGAATGTCTTTCAGAATTTTGCTCGTCAGTTCCGTTGCCGGACGACTGGAATTATACAGATTCGGATCGTCAATATCATCGATGACGACGTAAATCACAACTTTGGGATCATTTGCCGGAACGCTTCCGATAAAGGAAACCACGTATTTCTTATCGGCACGGGGAAGTTTCTGCGCCGTTCCGGTCTTGCCGCCGACCAGGTATCCCTCCACCTTTGCGGGTGTTGCCGTACCGGCTTTTACCGTCATGTACGTTGCTTCTCTCATAAAGTCCGACGTTTCCGCACAAACGGTTTTCTTAACCAGAAGATTGGCGGCATCGTATACTACGGCGCCCTCGGAATTGGTTATCCGGCTTACCACAT
The DNA here is from genome assembly GCA_045641285.1 of Lachnospiraceae bacterium. Classification (GTDB taxonomy): domain Bacteria; phylum Bacillota; class Clostridia; order Lachnospirales; family Lachnospiraceae; genus ISDg. Next base: position 105,147 of record JAZUGQ010000043.1, on the reverse strand, counting down.
GCGGCTGATAGTAATATCCGCCGTTGACAATGGATGCGTACGCCGCGCACATCTGAACCATCGTAACGTTAAAGCCCTGTCCGAAACTGGACGTCGCAAGCTCGATTTCATTCAGGTTCGTCTCGTCGAGCAAAATGCCGGCCGCCTCACCGGGAAGATCGATTCCCGTCTTGCTGCCGAGGCCGAAATGAGTCTGATAATAGTGGAACAGCGTCCGCTCTTCCTTTTTGGCGATGTCAATCAATGCCATATTGCAGGATTTCATCAGAGATTCCGTCAGTGTAATCGTTCCGTGACCGCTCTTGTTGTTGCAGTGAATCGGGCTTTTCAATCCGTCAAACATGACCGAGCCGCCGCAATGGAACGTATCACTCGTCTTTACCAGATTTTCCTCCAGAGCAGCCGCAACCGTCAGGCATTTGAATGTCGATCCGGGTTCATACGTATCGTTGACGCAGAAATTTCTCCAGGCCCGGTTCAAATCGGCGATTACCTGTTCCTTTGTTCTTTCGATGACGTTTCCGTCTTCGTCGAGGATGTCCGGAAGCTCTCTCGGATTGTTCAGATCATATCCGCTGTTGGATGCCATTCCGAGGATTTCTCCGTTGTTCGGATCCATCACGACAACGCCGATATTCTGAATCTTATAGGTCTGTTTGAATTCTTCGATTTTCTCTTCGATAATCTTCTGTACATATACGTCCAGCGTGGAAACAACCGTATCTCCCGGGGTTGCCTCCCATGTTTTGGTAATCAGATTCAGTTCGGAATCATAGTATCCCGCAACACGGCCGTCCGTTCCGTTCAGATACTTGTTGTACTGCTGTTCGATGCCGTTGCAGCCGACGTTTCCTTCATTTGTAAATCCGATGACGTTGGACGCCAGCGAATTATACGGATAGGTCCGTTCGTATTCGGTTTCAAACCAAACCCCTTTGATAAACTTATGGTCTTCGGTTTCGGTGTTGACCTGAAGTTCCTTGAACACGGCAATCTGCTCATACGGAACCTCGCGATACATGACATAATAATTACTGTTCACCTGAGCCAGGGCCTTGTCAAACTCCTCATCGGTCGTGCCAAATGCCTTTTTCAGTGCTTCCAGAGTGTATTGTTTGTACTTTTTGCTCGATTTGATAACGGCAGGGTCCAAAATGACATTATAGGTTTTCCTGCTGACGGCAAGTTCAATTCCCTTCCGGTCCGTTATGGTTCCCCGCTGGTACGGAATGACCGAACCAAGCGTGGAGTTGTATCCCTGCGTCAGAATCGCATTTTCATACGCTTCCCCTTTGGTGCTCTGCCAATAGGCTATCCGTCCGATCAAAAAAAGCATGATTGCCACGATTACACCGGTAATCACAAGAAACCGCTTCTGCATCAGTTCGTTGGAATAAACGGTTCGTAAACTGGCGTTTTTTCTGCTTTTCATAGTTCCTCTCCCATACGTCCGAGCACAACGAAAGGAGCAACACCGATGCCTTGCTCCCCGTCTGTACTATCGAAATAATTTACCCAAAAAATCATCCAACCGGCTGTCTGCCGTTTCCTCCTTCGGTTCCGCGGACATGTACTGTCTTACGTAGCCGTCATTTTTATATGTGAAATGAATGATTTCGTTGTTGTTCGGAAAAACCATTCCGTACTGTCCTACCGCAACTTCGTAAACATGATTCAGATCGACGGAATCGGCAATCTGTTCTTCCCGTTCATCGTTGGTTCGGTACATATTTGCATATTCGTTGTTCAGGGCAATAATCTCTTTGTCGATTTCCGTAATCTGTGCTCTCACTTTTACGTATCCGTAAAGCAGATACGCTACCATGAGAACTCCCGCAATTGCAACGGCAAAATTGAGAAATGACATGCGCTTCCGGATTCCGATCAACGGCTCGCTTTGCGGGCGGATTGAAGGTCTCGGTTTTGCGACGACGTCCGGGCGCTCCAGCGGTTCCGCGGCCTGTCTGGCCAAATTATCCGTTACATATCCCTGTCTGTAATCATATGCCTTTCCTTTTGTTCTTTCTGTTTCCATATAATTCTCCGTTCCGGTCTGACGCTTTCGCGTTCCCGTTCTGCTGCTTACCAGTTCGCCGCATTTCCGTTTCGTTCGAAAATCCGGAGCTTTGCGCTCTTCGATCTGGAATTCCTTTGCTGTTCCTCTTCGCTCGGCAAAACCGGTTTTTTCGTTATCACCGTTCCGAGCGACTGTCTCCCACACATACATACCGGAAATTCCGGTGGACACGTACAGGGTGCTTCATTCATCCGAAATCTCTGTTTTACAATCCGATCCTCCAAAGAATGAAACGTGATAATGCAAATGCGTCCGCCCGGCTTCAGCCGTCGTATCATCGTATCGATGGAGTTTTCCAGAACAGTCAGTTCACGGTTCAGTTCGATTCGAATTGCCTGAAAAGTTTTCTTTGCCGGATGTCCTCCGGTCATTCGTACTTTTGTGGGAATCGCCGCCTTGATGACATCCACGAGTTCCAGTGTCGTCTCGATCGGCTTTTCCTGTCTTCTTGCCACGATATGTTTTGCTATATTTCTTGCGAAGGTATCTTCGCCGTAGTTCTGTATAATCCGGCACAGCTCCGATTCGGAATATCCGTTTACGATATCTGCCGCCGACCGTTCCATCCGGTCGTCCATCCGCATATCAAGAGGTGCGTCTTCCATATAAGAAAATCCCCGCTCGGCGGTATCCAGCTGATAGGAAGAAACTCCCAAATCCAGCATGATTCCGTCCACCAGCGGAATCTGTAAATCGTCCAGTACGGACTCTGTGTTTTCGTAATTGTTTCGGACAATGGTTACTGTCCGGGAAAATTCGCGTAACCGTTCTCCCGCTGCCCGTATTGCGTCGGCATCCTGATCGATTCCGATCAGACGTCCCGTTGTCAGCTGCTTTGCCACCTGATACGAATGTCCGCCGCCACCCAGGGTTCCGTCTACGTAAATACCGTCCTTCCGTACCCGAAGTCCGTCGATTGTTTCCTGAAGCAATACGGAAACATGCTTAAACTCTGCCATGTCTGTCCTCCGTTTTGCTTACAGGCGAATACCAAAGCTTGCTGCAGCCTTCGCGATATCTTCACGCGACATCTGCTTCTTGTTGTATTCTTCCCATGCCTCCATGGAAAATACCTTAACCTTTTCCAGGGTACCGACCGAGATAATATCCTTGGTGATGCCAACCTCGTCCCGAAGTTCCTGAGGAATCAGGACTCGTCCCTGCTTATCCATCTCCACTTCTTCCGCATTTCCGGACAAATACGTCAATAAATACCGTCCTTCATCGGTTCCGGGAAGATTCTGATCCATTTTATCGAGAAGTTTGTCCCATTCATCCAACGGATACAGGCTCAAACAACAATCTGCGCCGAGCGTGACAATAAAACGTTCACCAAGTTTCTCTCGAAACTTAACGGGAACGATAATTCTGCCCTTGGCATCAACGCCATGAATATGTTTTCCGTTGAATCTTGCTGACATACATTCTCCCTTCTCCACCACTTGATGATAAAATGATGGGATTTCGTGGATTTTTGAACCACTGATTGAATTATAAAGCACTTTTTTTTAAAAAGCAATACAGGATTTATAATCTTTTTGAGTTTTTTTCGAATTTTTTTACTTTTTTTTCAAAAAAATAAAGCATTTCTTGCACTTTCAAACATACGTTCGAAAAAAGTACAAAAAATGCTTTATTTCTGTTTTCCGTATTTACGATTTCTGTATTTGCCGGCTTTCGCTTTTATACAAATTATCGTTTTTGTGGGTTTCACACCCACTTCGGCACCGGTCCGTCCCAATCCTTTCTCATTTTCGGCCGGTTCCGTCCGCTTGTTCGGAGCCGTGCCGAGGCCGTTCGGGATCGGCGGTGGTGTCATTTCCCATTTGGCATGCGGTTACAAAAGCGTTCCGATGCCGGCAACCAGTGCCGACACAATCCACGCAATCACACATTGCTCTGCCGCAATCAGCGCTGCCCATTTTCGTCCCAGTTCGCGGCGTATGGAAGCAATGGCCGCAATACAGGGAGTGTACAGGAGACTGAAGGCCAGCAGCGACATTGCCGTTACCGGACTGATTGCGGAAATCACGCCGGCTGTTCCGCCAAACAGTATTTTCATGGAAGAAACCACACTCTCCTTGGCGATCACGCCGGTAATCAACGCCGTCACGATTTTCCACTCGTCAAAGCCCTGCAGCCGGAACACCGGTGCAATCCAACCTGCCAGCACGGCCAGAATACTGTCTTCGGATTCTTTTACCGGCGACAGGTTCAGGTCAAAGGACTGCAGGAACCAGACAACAATGCATGCAAAGAAAATAACGGTAAATGCTCTCTGCAGGAAATCCTTTGCTTTATCCCACAAAAGCATCGCAACATTTTTGATTCCGGGCAGCCGGTAGTTCGGCAGTTCCATAACAAACGGAACCGCTTCTCCACGAAATACCGTATTCTTGGTAATCAGCGCAACCAGCAAACCGGTCAGGATTCCGAGCAGATACAACCCCACCATAATCAGTCCGCTGTATTTCGGGAAAAATGCATGGGTTATGAATCCGTATATCGGAAGCTTCGCCGTGCAGCTCATAAACGGAGTCAGCAGGATGGTCATTTTCCGGTCCCGTTCACTCGGCAGCGTCCTGGATGCCATGACACCGGGCACCGTGCAACCGAATCCGACCAGCATCGGTACAATGCTTCGTCCGGAAAGACCGATTTTTCGAAGCAGCTTATCCATTACAAATGCCACTCGCGCCATATATCCGCTGTCTTCCAGAATGGACAGCAAGAAAAACAGAACCACGATAATCGGAACAAAGCTGACAACACTGCCGACACCTTCGAAAATTCCGTTGATGACAAGCGAATGCAGCAGCGAATTGACGTTTCCGGCCGTCATTGCCTTGTCAACGACCTGCTCCAGCCATCCGATTCCGCGTTCCAGCAACCCCTGAAGCCATGCTCCGACGACATTAAAGGTCAGGAAAAATGTCAGTCCCATAATCAGGATAAACATCGGAATTGCCGTAAACCGGCCGGTCAATACCCGGTCAATTTTCCGGCTTCGTTTATGCTCAATGCTCTCCCGCGGTTTTACAACCGTTTTTTCACAAACGGAATGAATAAACGCGAACCGCATATCGGCAATCGCTGCCGCACGGTCCAATCCGCGTTCTTCTTCCATATTAACAATCATATGTTCTATGGTGTCCTTTTCATTTTGCGTCAGCTTCAGTGCCTCCGTAACAAAAGGATCCCCTTCAATCAGTTTGCATGTCGCAAATCGAATCGGAATGCCGGCCTGCTCCGCATGGTCCTCAATAAAATGCATAATTCCGTGGATACAGCGGTGAACGGCACCTCCGTTCGTTCCCTTGTCACAGAAATCGGTCCGTCCGGGCCGTTCCTGATATTTTGCGACGTGAATGCAATGCTTCACAAGCTCATCGACACCTTCATTTTTCGCTGCGGAAATCGGTACAACGGGAACCCCCAGCAGGGATTCCATCAGATTGATTCGAATGGTTCCGCCGTTTCCGCGCACCTCATCCATCATATTCAGGGCAAGGACAATCGGAATATTCAGTTCCATCAGCTGAAGCGTCAGATACAGATTTCTCTCGATGTTGGTCGCATCGATAATATTGATAATGCCCTTCGGCTTTTCGTTCAGAATAAATTCCCGGGAAACCAGTTCCTCGGAAGTATACGGTGACAGGGAATAAATGCCCGGCAAATCGGTAACCAGCGTATCCGCGTGATTCCGCATCGTTCCGCTTTTCTGATCGACCGTCACGCCCGGAAAATTCCCGACATGCTGATTGGCCCCCGTCAGCTGATTAAACAGCGTCGTCTTCCCGCAGTTCTGATTGCCCGCGAGTGCAAATGTCAGAATCGTTCCCTTCGGAACCGGATTCTCATCTGCTTTCACATGGTATTTGCCCTCTTCTCCGAAGCCGGGATGATCCGGAACCGTCACCCGTTCTTCCGACGTGGCAGGTGTCGTTTCTTCGTTCTTCCGCTCACACGGCTCCACTTCAATCAGTTCCGCATCGCAAAGCCGCATCGTCAGTTCGTACCCGTGAATCATCAGTTCCATCGGATCGCCCATCGGCGCGAATTTTTGCAGCGTAACCACTTCTCCGGGAATCACTCCCATATCCAGAAAATGCTGTCTCGGTGACCCTTCTCCACCGACGGTTCGGATTATCGCACAATCCCCCGGTTTCATTTCCCGCATTGTCATCATTTTGCGTTTCCTCCGTTTTTTGCCCCTGTTGTACTGAATACCGGACAAAAATCATTGTTCCTGCCTGTTTTTTGGTTCTTACGATGCAACCGGATGGGTCTTTTTCTGATGCCGCCGATACAAAATCACATACATAACCACGCTGAAAATCACCAGAAGTCCGCTCAAAAGCTGGGATACCGCAATCGGCGAATTGAACAGGAACAGCTGGTCACTGCGAAGGCCCTCAATCCACAAACGGCCAAGCCCGTATCCGAACAGATACAAAAGCAGGATTTCACCGTCAAACTTCTTGTGTTTCGTATATACCAGCATGATAATCAGCAAAACCAGATTCCACAGCGATTCATACAAAAACGTCGGCTGCACGGAAATGTACTTTGCCCCGTCGATCACAACCGGATTGTTTCGGATTTCCAGAATTCTCTCAAGTGCACGCGGCTGATTTGCATACACATCCTTCACATGGTCCAGATTGTTGAGCGCCGAATTGAAATACGGGCTGACTTCGCGGACATCCACCTGCATGGAGAACAGCCCGTTGCTGTAGCAGCCAAATGCCTCACGGTTGAAGAAATTTCCCCAGCGTCCGATAATCTGACCGGTAATCAGACCGATAATGGCCGTATCCATAAACAGCAGTTTGTTCAGTTTCCGCTTTTTTGCAAACAGAATTGCCGTCACAATACCGCCGATCACTCCGCCGTAAATTGCCAGTCCGCCTTCCCGGATGTCCAGAATTTTCAGCCAGTCGCCCTTGTATTCCTTCCAGTTGAAAATGACATAATACAGTCTGGCGCAAAGAACCGAAACGATAACGGCAATAATGGCAAAATCAAGATAATTTTCCGGATTCTGTTTTGTTCTCTTCGCCGTCCATTCCGCCATCATATAACCGATAATCATGCCGGCTGCAATAACGATTCCGTAAAATGCAATCCGATAGCCGAACACGGAGATTCCGCTTCCGACATTTTTCAAATGAATTCCGAGTTTTTGAAACCAGATATCGGTCTTATCCTGAGCTTCCAAAAAAGAGAGAAAATTCATATTGGCCTCCTATCAAATATACTGAAATCAAACAGCAAACGCCGTACAGTCCGTATGACCGTACGGCGAAGTATTTGGTTCTATCAGACGTTAAAACGGAACAGGATAACATCGCCGTCCTGAACAACGTATTCCTTTCCTTCGGAACGCACCAGACCTTTTTCTTTTGCCTGAAGCATGCTGCCGCTGGTCACAAGGTCCTCAAACGAAACAACCTCCGCCCGGATAAATCCGCGTTCAAAATCGGTGTGTATCTTACCGGCTGCCTGAGGAGCCTTCATTCCGTTGGTAATGGTCCATGCCCGGGTTTCATCGGGACCGGTGGTCAGGAAGCTGATTAATCCGAGCAGGCGATAACTTGCCCTGATCAGTTTCTCAAGACCTGCCTCCTCAAGACCCATTTCCTCCAGGAATTCCTTCTTCTCATCCTCTTCCAATTCGGAGATTTCCTCTTCGAGCTGGGCACAGATGACAAATACTTCCGAGCCCTCCTGTGCGGCGAATTCCCGAACCTTGGCAACCATTTCATTGTCGGCACCGTCATTGGCAATATCGTCATCCGAAACATTGGCCGCATAAATGACCGGTTTTCTCGTCAGGAACGAGTAGCCTCGAAGCCATGCGAGTTCGTCCTCGTCTTCGGTCACGTATTCGCTTGCCTTCTTGCCGGACTCCAGCAATTCCTTCAGTTCCTTCAGCATGGCCAGTTCCTTGGCCTGAGCTTTATCGTAGCTTGCACCCTTGGATACTCTTGCGATACGACGCTCGATGGTCTCCAAATCGGCAAAAATCAATTCCAGATTAATGGTTTCGATATCACGAAGCGGGTCGATACTTCCCTCGACGTGAATAATATTGGTATTTTCAAAGCAACGGACAACATGTACGATAGCATCGGTTTCGCGGATATGCGAAAGGAACTGGTTTCCGAGTCCTTCACCCTGAGATGCTCCCTTTACAAGACCCGCAATATCAACAAATTCCACAACAGCGGGGATGGTTCTCTTGGACTGGTACATATCCGTCAGTACCTGCAATCTGGAATCCGGAACCGTAACGACACCGACATTCGGATCAATTGTGCAAAAAGGGTAATTGGCCGATTCTGCTCCCGCCTTGGTCAAAGAATTAAACAACGTACTTTTTCCTACGTTGGGAAGTCCGACAATACCTAATTTCATAACTCTGTATCCTCCTTAAAAAGCCTGTATATAAGGCTTTTTCGTTTCCATATTATAGTCTGTGAAGAAGCCACAAAAAGACATTTAGCATTATACTATAGCGGTTTGCAAAATTCAATCCCTTTCTCCCCATTATCCTGTTTCGTTACCCGTTTCCTCTGATTCCGATTCTTCATTTTCTCCGATTATTCGATTTCTTATATATCCATTCTCTGCTATTTCTTTCCTTGCTGTAGAGACAGACTTCATAAATTATCGGTTTTCGTAAACAAATCCATCCTCCACCCGAATTATCCTGTCGGCTTTTTCGGCAATTTTCGGATCGTGCGTCACCAAAATAATTGTTTTTCCCTCCATGTGAAGTTGTTCAAAAAGATTCATGATTTCTTCACCGCTTTTGCTGTCCAACGACCCTGTCGGCTCATCTGCCAATAAAATGCCGGCTCCGGATGCCAAAGCTCTTGCAATCGCACAACGTTGCTTTTGACCTCCGCTGACTTTTGCCGGAAGTTTGTCAATCTGATCCAAAATCCCGACCTTTTCCAAAGACTCCCGAACCTTCTGTTTTCTACTCCTTCTGCCCATTCCCTGTGCAATCAAGGGAATCTCAACATTCTCACCGATGGTATAATGCCCCATCATGGCAAAATTCTGAAATATGTAGCTGATGTTTTGTTTTCTCAACATATGAATTTGTGTTTTACTGAGCGATGATATATCACTTCCGTTAAACAAATACTGCCCTTCAGAAAACATATCCATAAATCCCAGGATATTCAAAAGTGTACTTTTACCAGACCCGGACGGTCCCGTAACAGCCACAAACTCACCATCCTGAATTTTCAGATTAACATCCCTAAGCGCATAAAACACTTCTTCGGATTTATAAATTTTACTGATATTTTTTAATTCAATCATGAGTCATTACCCGTAACCCTTTTTACTTTTCTTGGATAACTGCCGTTTTCTATAATCCATCTTCGATAAAATCTTTAATTTGTGACTTTGCCAGCACCAAAACCGGTCCTATCGTCGACACCGTAATCATTATCATTCCGAAAATCATTATCACCATTGCCGCTTCTTTTTTGGCATAACTGTTATTAGCGGAAATCAAGCTGTCATACTTTGACGTAGCAAAGAAAAATGCCGCAGTGCATGCCGGTACTGTTTTTATTATATTTTCTACAAAGATAATCCACCCGATTTCCCGTAGTGAAACGCCGCTTGCCAGCAAAATACCATAATCCCGTTTTCGAATCATCAGAGAAACCAAATTTCCGATTACGTTTGAAACAGCACAAACAACAATTAAGATTACAAATACACCATATGTACTCTTATCCTCTTTGCTTTTATTTTCTTCCAATTTCTTATATAATTCTTTTACCTGTTGAATTCCGATATGTAAATTATACCTTAATGCAATCGCTTTTACTGCCTGTTCGATGCGTCCCGAATCCTCACTTTGATAAATCCCGTAATAAATTGAATTGATACAGGCAGATTGCCATTTAGCATAATGTCTGGGAATTATAAAATAATAATCCAAATTGACGATATTGTTCTCTCCGAAATGAATCCCCTGTATTTCGGAAACTCCTGTGGCTCCTTCCGGTAAAATATCAACAATTATATATTTTCCGTTCGAATCACTGTATATATCACCAACCGAAATGATATCTCGATATCCTCCTCCCACAAGTACCGGGATGCAGTCATATTCTTCCGTATACTCCATTGAATACATTTTCAATAATTCAAAATCACAATAATAAACCATCGACGAGTACGGATGTTTCATCAAAATTTCATTTTCGGAACATTCCATGTTACACTTTTGATATTGTGAATTTGTTTTCATTTCATTTAAAAAAATCTGCGACGAAAAAAAACCTCCCGAGTATGCAATTCCATCGATTTTCTTTATTTCTTCAATAAAACCGTTTACGCTTTCCGTTACATTTTCATCCTGCAGACTTCCGCTTTTAATATTGACGCTGTACAATTTTTTGGTATCTGTCCGAATCGTATTTTTGATATTTTTTTCATTGACAGTAGTATTACTGTAAAGAATCGTTGTAATATACACGATGACTGTCGAAATAGCAATCAGTAATATAATAAACAGATTACCGATTCGTCTGCTTACTGCTGATTCCAACGAACATGTTATAATATCTTTTATCTTCATTTTTACTCTCTCTTAATAATATCGTTTAGGGACCCATTCGCAGAATTCGTTATAATCGGTATTATAATCGATATCAACGATGTCAAAACAACAGTTCCGACAACAAATACAATATTAAAAATACTTTGTTCCGTGAGTAATCTCACTGTTCTGTGAACAACCAGTTTAAAAAGCAGAGTCACCACGATACATCCAAGCATTGAAAATGCTGCAATCTTAACGAATTCCTTGTACAAGCACCAAAACAGCTGTCCTGTATGATATCCGAATGCTTTTCTGATTGCAATTTCCCGATATCTTTCCGATATCCAAAAGTCAGCTGCTGCTATACAGTTCATCAGGCAAAATAAATACAAGAGAACGTAATATCCCTCCCTGCCGTCTTGTTCTTCCTGTTGCAAATCACCCGAGCTTCTCTGTATTTGGGTCGAAATTGTTTTATATTGTTCCTTCAGTTCCTTATCAATTTTACTCCATTGGTTGTATACATCCGCCTTGTCACTTGCCATGATAATCGTAACGGTCTCTTCTGATAAAATTTTGTTTTTCATATATTCGCTGATATGAGAAATCGGAATATAGACAACATTTTCATAGAATTCCTCACCGTTATCCTTTTCTACACCCGTTACCCGAAATAATGTATCGTCCAAACTGATTTCATCATTTTGCGTAAAAGAAGCGATGTTTTTTCCAATCACGACTCCCCCGGTCTGTAGCAGATTTATCGAGTGATATTCCTTGTTATAATATTTGATTCCCTCATTTCCTGCTACAACAATATTGGCTGTATATTCTACATCTGCTTTGTCAACACTGACCGTAAATTCCGAGATCATCATAATACCCTGAATATCTCTTTGTTCCAAATACTCCAGGAACGCATCGTCAAAACCTTGTTCGTTCGATACATAAACCGTAACACTGTTTTGATAAGAATGCTCCTGTTCACTGATTTCCCTGGAAAAAGCATCATTTAAATATCCCATAGCAATAACCGCAACCACAAATGTCAGTAAAAAAGAAAGGCACATGAAAGAATCCGATTGTTTGTGTCGAAATACTTTCATATGCGCCTCCGTTTAGTCTAATAAATTATATCCTTTTGCGTAATTTTTAATTGTAATCGAAATTGACTTATCCCCGAACACATCTTCGGTATAATCATAGGTGGTATATGTTTGCTTTCCACAATCAAATACCGTAATCGTTTCATCATACTCTGTACCCGAAACCAGCGTAATATCAAGTAACACTCTTCCGTTTTCGTTCTTTTCGACAATATGACAACTTCCACCCGAAACGGAACCTTTTATGATGTACTCTTTTTTATCTGCTGCCGGTGATATCGTATCCTTTACTTCCAAGTGATACATTCCTGTTTTAGAATCAAAATCATGTTCATCTGTACCCGGATACCGATCATTCGCATTCTCACATTCCAAAAACAATTGGCTTGAACTTTCTTCATTTGTCAGATGATACGAAAAAAGCCAAATTCCGCCATATGTTATCGGTATTGCAAGCAATACAATAATTCCACACAGGACAATTATTTTTTTTCTTAACATGATTACTTTTCAACCTTTATTGATTCTTGTCATGCATTTACTGACACATTTTGCCAATATATCCAATTGTGTCTGTCGTTGCATTCCTATCATTCCGTTTGACCTTACTCTTCCGCCAAAATATCGACAAAGGCTTTCGTATTCTCCGCAATATCACCGTGGAACACCGCACTTCCCGTAACAATCGTGTCCGCTCCGGCTCTGAGCACATCCCGAACGTTGTCCTGATTGATTCCTCCGTCCACTTCGACGCGGGGACCCCCTTTTCCGTATTCGGTTCCGAATACTTCACCGATCAGCTTTCGCAGTTCTCTCAATTTCCCGTAAGTGGACTCGATGAATTTCTGTCCGCCGAACCCGGGATGAACCGACATAATCAGAATCAGGTCAACCATTTTCAGATACGGTCTCAAAACCTCAACCGGTGTTTCGGGGCAAATCGATATTCCGACCTTTGCTCCCGTTTCCCGAACCGCACACAAGGTCTCTTCCACATTTGTGCAGGCCTCATAATGAACCGTAATCAAATCCGCACCGCTCTCGCGAAATTCTTTCAGATAGCGTATCGGCTCACAGATCATCAAATGTACATCCAAAAATAAATCCGTTTCTTTCCGAATCGATGCCAAAACCGGCATACCGAAACTGATGCTCGGAACAAACCGTCCGTCCATAACATCAAAATGCAGAGCCTGCGCTCCGTTGTCCCGAACGCATCGAATCTGCTCTCCGAGTCGGTTAAAATCAGCCGCCAGTATTGACGGAGATAACCAGTTCATACAATGTCCTCCCAAATCCATCCGATGACTTTCGGATGGTTTATATTTTTTCTTCATGCTTTGGCTTCCGGGAGTAAATAATCCGCTGACCGGAAAGCTCGGTAAACAGCAACTCGTAACTGTCATACCGTTCTCTGGAAATCGCCCCGTCTTCCACCGCATTTCGCACGGCACATCCGGGTTCTTTTCTGTGCAGACAATCCGGATATCGGCAAATGTCACGATACGGTGTGAATTCCTCGTAATACAAGGCCAAATCCTCCGGCTTGACATCCGGCAAATACAGCGAACTGAATCCCGGCGTGTCGCACAAATACGTATTCTTCTCTACGAAAAATAACTGTGTATGTCTCGTTGTATGCTTTCCGCGTCGAATTTTTTCGCTGACCGTACCGGTTTCCATATTGGCTTCCGGCTGCATGACATTCATAATGGTCGATTTACCGACTCCCGAAGGGCCTGCCAGCACCGTTGTTTTTCCGAGCAGTGCCGTCCGAACGTCCGCTAACGTTTCCGGTTTCTCCGCCTGTACGACAAAGGTTTTCGCTCCGCAATCACGGTAAATGTCACACAGACGTTCCGCCTCGCCTTCCTTCGCCAAATCGGCCTTATTAAAGCAAATCAAAACAGGGACCTGCTGTTTCTGCATCAAAATCAGAAAACGGTCCAGCAGATTCGGATGAAACTCCGGATCGTGCACGGCGCAGACAATCAGTGCCTGATCGACATTGGCAACCGCCGGTCGAATCAGCGAATTGGTTCTCGGCAGCAATTCCACAATATTGCCGAGTCCCGCCTCGTCCGTTTCCAAAACGACATTATCCCCGATCAGAGGACATTCCTTATGATATCGCAAAATCCCTTTTGCCTGACAAATCACAAGTTCCCCGTCGTCGGTATATACTTCATAGCGTCCGCCGACGCCTTTGATAATCTTTCCTGTTTTCCGCATAAACCAATCCGTCATCCCGATACTATGCTTCCGGCTGTTCGCCCGGTTCTGCCGGCGGATTCGTCTCCGGGGCCGGTTCCGGTGTCGGGGTCGGGTCCGGGGCCTTGGTCGGTTCCGGTGTCGGTTCCGGCGTCGGAGTCGGTTCCGGTGTCGGAGTCGGTTCCGGTCCGTTGCTGATTACAACACGAACCAGCGAGCCCTTCTCAACCTTACCGTCATCCGCTTTCGGAGACTGGGAAATGACCTCACCCTTCGGCACGGTATCACTGAATTCATATTCCACATTGTATTCCAGGTTGGATGCCGTAATCTGAACCAGTGCATCCATTTCCTTCATTCCGACTACGTTCGGCACCTTGGTCAGCTTGGTGTTTCCGGTATTCAGGTAAACCGTAAGCGTCGCGCCGTTCGGAAGAATTTCTCCCGCTTCCGGCTCGGTTCGAATGACGCAGTCAATCGGAATCTCGTCCTTTTCGTCCACCTCATACTGAATCTTGACAACCAGCTTGTTGGCAAGTACGGCCTTTACCTGTTCCGCCGTATATCCCTTGTAATTGCCGACGGTCACCTGCTCCTTGCCGATACTGATAATCAGCTTAATGTCCGTATTGTCTTCCAGTATTTCCTTGTAATCCGGAATGGTACGAAGGACCGTATTTTTCTCGTAATCGTCGCTGTACTCTTCCGCATCTTCATACGTAATATTAAAATGAATGCCGTACGTCCGCTCCATATCATGAAGATCCTGAATGGCCTCATCCCGGTCCTTACTCTTCAGATACGGCATCAGTACCTCTGCCGGTGCATCCGTTACCGACGGTACCGGAGACGGCGTCGATGTCGGCGAAATCGTAATCGGATTCTTCTCTACATTCAGCGTTGTCTTGATTACCTTGCTCAGCTTGTTGATAAAGAAAAATGCCAGTGCAATAACCGCCAGAATACCGATCATTACGATAATTCTCTCGGTTCCTTTTCCGACGGAATCCAAATCATCATCGTCATCCTCATCCGACTCGTCATGACGTTTTGCCGCAACTGCCTTCGGCCGTTCTTCTTCCTCTTCCTCATCATCAAATGCATCGTCCTGCTGTGCCGCGTTCTGAATCTGACGCATCTCCTGCTCGGTAATGTTTCTGGTCGGAGAATCGTTCACAACAGCCGCAACTTTGACAAAATCGCCGTTCGGGTTTACGATTGCCGCCTTCAAATCCTGAATCAGCTCAGCCACCGACATATACCGGCGTTCGGGCTTTTTCTGCATACACTTCTGTACGATTTTCTCCAGGCTCGGAGTCACCGACGGATTGATTTCATACAACGGTGTCGCTTCTCCCTGAATGTGCAGCAGAGCTACGGAAACAGCATTGTCGCCGGTAAACGGAACATGTCCCGCCAGCATTTCATACATGGTAATACCGAGCGAATAAATATCGCTTCGCTCATCGCTGTATCCGCCGCGTGCCTGCTCCGGAGACAAATAATGCACGGAACCGACATTCTGCACCTCATTATTGGTTGTATTGGTGGTTGCCGCACGGGCAATTCCGAAATCCGCAACCTTTACTTTTCCGTCCTTGGAAATGATGATGTTCTGAGGCTTGATATCCCTATGAATCACATGGTTCTGGTGAGCGATATCCAGGCCCTGCGCAATCTGAATCGCGATTCCGACCGCTTCCTTAATGTCCAGCCGTCCTTTTCTCTCAATGAAACGTTTCAGGGTAATTCCCTCTACCAGTTCCATGACAAAATAATGCAAATCTCCGTCATCCCCTACATCGTATACACTGACAATGTTGGGATGTGTCAGATTTGCACAGGACTGTGCCTCACCGCGAAATTTCATTACGAAATTCTTATCGCTTGAATACTCCGGCTTCAGAATTTTGATGGCTACATTCCGGTTCAGACGATGACATTTTGCTTTATATACATCCGCCATTCCACCGGACCCGATTTTTTCGATTATCTCGTAGCGATCACCGATAAACATTCCGGGCTTGATCATACTCATAACGTTGTTACCAACCTTTCCGGCCTACGCCTTAAATCTTTAACAGGACCAGGGTGATATTATCCTTGCCGCCGTTCTCATTGGCCATATTCACCATCTTGGTCGAAATATCCTCAACATCATCATATTCACTGATCAGTTTCAGCATTTCGGCTTCCTCGATCATATCGGAAAGCCCGTCGCTGCACAGAAGAACATAGTCGCCGGGATGAACCCTGACGCTATAAAAATCCGGGCTGACGACTGCCTGCGTGCTCAGTGCCCTCAATACTACATTTTTGTTGGGATGAAAGCGTGCCTCTTCCTTCCTCAACTCCCCGTTTCGTACCATCTCCGCCACAAGCGAGTGATCCTGCGTAATCTGCGTAATCTGTTCGTTTACCAGATACAGCCGGCTGTCACCTATATTTGCAACCAGAAGCGATTGATCCGGCAGCAGTGTTGCCATCACAAAGGTCGTTCCCATTCCGTCCAGTTCTTTCTGGTTTTTGGCCTTACCGATCAAATCCTCATTGGTTTGACGAATTGCTTTCTCGATTGTCTGAATCGGTGTTCGTTCCTTGCTGACCCGAACCAGCTCGGTAAATCGGTCCACGCAGAATCGGGAAGCAACATCTCCCGCATTCTGTCCGCCCATTCCGTCTGCCACAATGTACAGATTCGGAAGGATTCCGACCGGAGAATCACTGACGAAAAAAGTGTCCTGATTCATGGATCGTTTTTTCCCTTTATCGGTTTTTCCGATTGTTATCATCGCAATTCCCCCATTTATCCTTTCGTTTGTTCCTCATAATGCCGGCGCAGCTGACCGCACGCGGCATCAATATCCGAACCCAATTCCCTTCTAATAGTAGCATTTATTCCTGCATTTTCAAGCAAATTTTGAAATCTTAATACATTTGTAACATGTGAACGCTCATATTTTTTCTCTTTTACGGGGTTGATCGGTATCAAATTTACATGACAGTTTTTGTCCTTCAAAAGAGCAATCAGTTCCTTCGCAATCGCCTCCGTATCGTTCACTCCGGCAATCAGACTGAATTCAAATGTCATTCTGCGGCCGGTCTGCTTCGTGTAATAGTCCGCGGCTTCCATCAGTTCCTTTATGGAAAATGATTTGGCAACCGGCATCAGCTGCTTCCGCAGCTCGTCATTCGGAGCATGCAGGGAAATGGCCGGCGTAATCGCCAGCTTTTCATCCGCCAGACGCCGCAGATTCGGCACCAGCCCGCAGGTGGAAACCGTAATGTTCCGCTGGCTGATATGCAGCCCGTTTTCATCGGAAATCATCCGGATAAACGTCAGCAGATTATCATAATTGTCAAGCGGTTCACCGGTTCCCATAACGACAATATTGGAAACCCGCTCGCCCGTATCCCTCGTAATGGCATACACCTGTTCCAGCATTTCCGACGGCTGCAGATTCCGAACCAGCCCGCCCAGCGTCGATGCACAGAAGCTGCATCCCATCCGGCATCCGACCTGGGAAGAAATGCAAACCGAATTTCCGTGATGATATTGCATCCACACGCTTTCGATCACGTTTCCGTCCGCCAGACGAAACAGGTATTTTCTCGTTCCGTCCTTGTCCGATGTCAGACAAATCACCTTCGTCAATGTCGTGAGCGGAAACCGCTCCGCCAGTTCCTCCCGAAACGCCTTCGGAAGATTGGTCATTTCGTCATATCCTGCTGCCAGTTTTATGTGCATCCACTGATACAGCTGTCCGGCACGGTAGGCCGGAAGGTTTCTTGCCGCAAACAGTTCTTTCAGCTGCGCCAGTGTCATACTCTTAATATCCGTATCCATTCGCTTTCGCTCCGTTTCGTCCGGTCACTTATTTTCGAAAACCGGCGATATAAAAGCCATCCCATTTATCCGGCTCCGGGAAAATCTGTATTCCGTCGGCTGCCTGTCCGCTCTTCTGGTACTTTGACTCTCTCAGTTCCTTCGGCAGCAGGCCCCGCAGATCCACCGGCTTCAGTCCGAGGGATTGAATAAATGCGGAAATTTCCCGGTTTTCCTCCGACGTCACCGTACAGGTCGAATAGGCCAGATATCCGCCCGGCTTCAGATACCGGACCGCCTGGGTCACGATAGTCTTCTGAATTTCCGCAAGACTTCGAATATCCTCCATCTCCGTTTTCATTTTGATATCCGGTTTTCGCCCGATTACTCCAAGTCCGCTGCAGGGAACATCGGCAATGACAAGATCGGCCCATTCGGCCAGCATTTCGTCGTATTCCGCAGCATCCTTGGCGTCGCATACGATTCCTTCCAAATGAACCCGCTCCGCCTGTTCCCGGATTTTGGCAAGCTTCTGTTCTTTCACATCCCGGCTGATAATCTGATACGGATCCTCATCGGAATTCCGGTCCGCCTCCAGCACCGTCAGTTCATCCGCCGCATGAATCGTTTTTCCTCCGGGCGCCGCACACAAATCCAAAACATTCATTCCGGCCCGTAACGGCAGCACGTTTCCGGCCAGTATTGCGCTTTGATCCTGAATGCTGAACAGCCCGTCCCGATAAGACGCAAGATTGGCGGGATTTCCGCTTCCCGTCAGCCGTATGCAGTTTGGCAAAATGCCCTGCGTCGGCGCGGCTCCTTCGTCCGCCAGACGTTTCATCAGTTCGGTCACCGTCCCGCGGCTTCGGTTGCAGCGTATTGTCACGTTGCCGTCCTGCAAAAATGCCGCCATCATCGTCTCCGGATTCACCTTCGGAAATGTATTTCTCCAATAGGTAACAAGCCAAACCGGCATGGAATACAGGAAGCAAAGCCGTTCCGTTTCCGTCATGTCGGCTGACATCGCCTGTAAAAATTCCGTCTGACCGCCGCATGCCGTAATCTCCCGTTCCAATCCGCGCAGCACGCCGTTGACGAACCCCGCAAGACCGTTCAGTTTATGTCGTTTCGCCAGTTCCACCGCCTCGTTGCAGGCAGCCGCACCGGGAATTTTCTGCATATACAAAAGCTGATACACCGACAGTCTCAGCAAATTGCGGATTTTCGGCTTGATTTTGGTAATGGCACGCTTCGCCTGCCGCTCAATGACCCAGTCGATGGTAATCTGCCGTTCCAGTGTTCCGTGAAACAGTCTTGTGGCAAATGCCCGCTCCTGTTCCGACAGCGGTGTCTCCATACGGTCGCACTCCGACAGTGCGGCATTCAGCGCATGATGACTCAGCTCATCCTTTTCGTTCACCTGTATCAGCATATCCCAGACCAGTTCCCGTGCCGTCATGTTCCATCTCCTCCGTCTGCAGCCTGTTTCCGTCAGCCGAGAACCATTCCGCACGTAAGCGCATATCCGCGCAGATAGTCCTCCGCACTCATCCTTCGTTTTCCTTCCGGCTGAACCTCATACACAATCAGGGTTCCGTTGCCGGTTGCCACGGAAAAGGATTGTCTGTCACTGGCAATCACCGTTCCGCACGCCTCTTTGGAAGTCTCGCTCAGATCGGCTTCCGCCTTCCAAATCTTCAGCATTTTTCCGTCCCGGTATGTATATGTTCCGGGCCACGGGTTTAACCCGCGTATATATCTCTCCAATACAACCGCGTCGACCGAAAAATCCAGCCGTCCCATTTCCTTGGTCAGCTGTTTCGCATACGCTGTCGTCATGTCTCCCTGGGGAACCGGTATCAGCGTTCCGTTTACAACACCGGAAATCGCCTCCGTCAACGCCTCGGCGCCGACCAGTGCCAGCTTGTCATGCAGCGAGCCGCCGGTTTCATCCGATGCAATCGGAACCGTTTTCTGAAGCAGAATATCGCCGGTATCGATGCCGGCATCCATTTTCATAATCGTAACTCCGGTTTCGGTCTCTCCGTCCAGAATACACCACTGAATCGGTGCCGCACCGCGGTATTTCGGAAGCAGGGATGCATGAACATTCAGACATCCGTACTTCGGAATATCGAGTACTTCCTGTGACAGAATCTGTCCGAATGCCGCAACCACAATCATATCCGGTGCCGCATTCCGAATGACCTCCACATTTTCCGGAAGACGCAGCTTAACCGGCTGAAATACCGGAATTCCGTGTGCGACCGCAACCTCCTTGACCGGAGAACAGGCCATTGCGTTTCCGCGTCCCTTCGGACGGTCCGGCTGCGTTACCGCCAGCACAACCTCGTCCGGTCCCTGTAACAGGGTTTCCAAAATCACCGCCGCAATTTCCGGCGTTCCCATATATACGATTCTCATTTCTTGATTCCGTCCTCCCGGGTCTCTTCGTCCTCGTCGTCCTCGTCCATTGCTTCCAGCTCGGAATTGTCATACAGACGGCCTTCCACCTTTTCGACATACAAATGACCGTCCAAATGATCCAGTTCATGGCAGACCGCTCTTGCGAAAAATTCGGTTGCCTGCAGCTGTACCCGCTTTCCTTCCAGCGTCGTATATTCCACCTTGACCGTATCCGGCCGGGTTACCATACCGCTCTTTCCGGGCACGCTCAGACAGCCTTCCCAGCCCGTCTGCGTACCGGATGACTCCACAATCACCGGGTTGATCATGACCTTCGGCTTGCTTCTGTCCGGTGTCACGTCAATCACCACGATTCGTTTCAGAATTCCGACCTGAGGTCCCGCCAGACCGACACCTTCCGCTTCATACATCGTTTCCAGCATATCTGCTGCCAAATCACGGATTCTGTCGCTGATTTCCGTAATCGGTTTCGCGGTTTTTGCGAGAATCTCATCTCCCTGTGTTCGAATGTTCCGTAATGCCATTGCCGTCTCCTTTCGACGGTTTTCGGTTCCGTTTCGGATCCGCACCGCCTTCCGTATTTCTTTATGTCAGGTCGAACACCACACCGCTTCCGTGCCTGTCCGTCAACATTTTTCGTTCCACCGCATCCTTAATCCGGATCAGAACCTCCGGATCCGCATGCTTTACATATACAATCTGCCGATATACATCATTTCGCTTCTGCAGCCCCGCCGGTCCCGGCCCGATTACCGTGACCGCATCCTTCTGTCCTTCCGTCTTGGCAAGTGCCGCAATCTCTTCCATCGTTTCCCGAAGCGCCGTTTCCTTTCGATTGCCGCCCTGAATCAGGAGCATATGCCTGCACGGCGGATATCCGCAAATCCTGCGATATCGGATTTCCGACTCGTAAAATGCTTCAAAATCCTGTTTTGCGGCTGCGGTAATCGCATAATGTTCCGGCTGATACGTCTGAATAATGACTTCTCCCGGTTCCCGGTCACGTCCTGCCCGGCCTGCCGCCTGCGCAATCAGATCAAAGGTTCGTTCCGCCCCGCTGTACTCGGCCACTCCGAGGGACAAATCGGCAGCCAGCACTCCGACCAGCGTAACGTTCGGAAAATCATGGCCTTTGACAATCATTTGCGTTCCGATCAGAATATCTCCGCGGCCTTCCGCAAAATCCGCCAGAATCGTTTCGTAATCCTCGGTTGCCTTCGTCGTGTCGGCATCCATCCGCAGTACCGCGGCATTCGGAAATTCCTTGCAGACCAATTCCTCGATTTTCTGCGTTCCGCTTCGTCCGAACGGAAGAAAATACGCGCTTCCGCAATTCGGACAAGTCCGCGAATACGATACGGTTTCATTGCAGTAATGGCACCGCAGCGTATTGTCTTTATGAAACGTCATGGAAATGTCGCAGTGCGGGCACATCGCGGTATAGCCGCAGCTCCGGCAGGATACAAAGCCCGCATAGCCCCGTCGGTTCAGGAACAGCATTACCTGCTGATGACGTTTAAGCCGGTCTTCGATTGCCGCTTTCAGCCGTCGTCCCAGTACCGAAAAATTCCTTGCTTTCAATTCTTCGCGCATATCCGTCAACGTTGCCTTCGGCAGACAGGCACCGTCCTTGGCCCGTTTCGTCAATGTCAGCAGTGTGTATTCCCCGTTTTTGCAGCGGTAATAACTTTCCATTGACGGAGTTGCCGACCCGAGCAGAACCTTGGCTCCGCACATTGCGGCCCGTTCTCTGGCCACTTCCACGGCCTGATATCTCGGCGTCGTTTCGCTTTTATATGAGGTTTCGTGTTCCTCGTCCACAACAATCAGACCAAGCCGCTGAAACGGTGTAAACAGTGCCGACCGCGGCCCGATCATAATGGATATGTCTCCTTTTTTTGCCCGTTCACGAACCAGATACCGTTCTCCCGCAGCCATTTTGGAATGCACAAATGCAACCCGCTCTCCGAAACACCGGTAAAATCTCAATACCGTCTGGTACGTCAGTGCAATTTCGGGAATCAGGACAATCACCTGTTTCCCTTCCGCAAGGACCTTCTCAATGACACTCAGATAAACCTCGGTTTTCCCGCTTCCGGTAATTCCGTGAAGCAGCAGCGTCTGTCCCGGTTTTGCCTCGCAGACAGCCGTCACCGCGGCTTTTTGTTCGTCATTCAGCGATACGGTGATTCCTTCTCCGGGGTACTGGGATGCCTGTTCCAGCTCCCGTATCCGTAAAATGCCCTCTCTCTCCATCGTTTCGAGAGCGGCTTTCGTAATCTTCAGTTTTCCGGTTACCAGCTCGTACGGAATTTCTTCCGATTCCAGCAATGCCCGGTACAGTCGTTCCCTTGCCTTTTCCCGTTTGGACAACGCCCCGAGCCGCTCTGTCAAAGCATCCGCAGCCAGCGTTCGTACCACAAGCCTCTTCGGTATCGGTACCACCCTGCTTCGCACCGGAATCACGGTCCGCAGTGCCTCATACAGGGAGCCTCCGTATCGCCGTTTCACGGAATACGCCAGTGTCACCAGTTCGTCTTCGATCGTCAGATCCTTTTTCGGAAATGATGCAATGGGTTTGATTTTCCCGGTATCCAGCTTGGGCTCATCGGACAGTCCGACGATATATCCTTTCCGCGGCAGTTTTCCGTTTCCGAACGGAACGAGTACCGGAGCTCCGATAACCGCATCCTGCTGCCACTCCTCCGGTACGGCATACTGAAAGGATTTGTCCAGCGTCGGTGCCGCTATATCAATTATCACATCCGCATATGCCGCCATTCCCGTGTCTCCTTCTCTCGCTTTCCGGCTTCGTTACAGGTCCCGCAGCGCTTTCGCAACGGTATCCAGTCCCATTCCGCGGGAGCCCTTCAACAGCACCGCATCACCTTCCCGAACGGTATCCAGCAAATACCGGCAGCCGTCCTCGCGGGTATCGAATGCCATGACTTCGATTGACGGTCGTGTGGTTCTCACCTCGTCCGCAATCCATTTGGCATCCGTTCCGACCGTAATCAGCAAATCCACCGATTTGTCGCACACATACCGTCCGACCAGCCGGTGACAGGCTTCGCTGTGTTCTCCCAATTCCAGAATATCGGCCAGCATGGCAATATGCCGCTTTGCCGTAATTCCGCATAACAGTTCCAGTCCGCTCTTCATGGAATCCGGACTGGCATTATAGGTATCATCAATCAGAACCGTTCCGTTCTTCAGAATTTCCTTCGTTCCTCTCATGGCCATCGTGTGATAGTCCCGCAGTGCTTCTGCCGCACTCTCGGCCGTCAGCCCCATGGCCTCGGCAACCGCAATGGCCGCCGTCGCATTGGTTACGTTATGATGTCCCGATACCGACAAAACCACGGACACCGAGCGTCCGTCATGGCAATATCGAAATGAGGACTCTTCCTCCCAAACGGTTTCCTGTTCATACCGATACTCGCACCAGTCTTCCGCACCGTATGCACGAACCTGCAGGGTGCGCATCCGCTCCGCGGTTTCGGGATACATTTCAACGGTATCGTATCCGGCAAAATCCGGGCAGGACGGACACAATACCCGAAGTCTCGGATCGTCTCCGTTCACAAACAGAATTCCGTCCCTGCTCAGCCGGTTGACGATGCAGAGTTTTTCTCTTCGAATCGCTTCCTGGGAACCGAGATTTCCGATATGCGACATTCCGATATTGGTAATCACCGCAAAATCCGGTCTCGCAACCTCCGCAATCCGGGCCATTTCCCCCTTCATGCTCATTCCCATTTCGATCACGGCACAATCCGGCCGGTCGCACAGTTCGGTCATCATTTGGGGAACTCCCAGCTGACCGTTTCGGTTCCCGTCCGTTTTCAGAACCGTTCCCATCGGCTTCAGCGCCGCCGCAAGCATTTCCTTGGTGGTGGTCTTCCCGACGCTTCCCGTCACGGACACCATCGGAATATCCGAATGGGTCTTCCGAATCTCCTGTCCGAACCGCTGCCATGCGTCCCGGGTATCGCGAACATGAAGATAGACCATATCCTCCGTTCCTTCCTCTGCCCGGTCCCGTTCGGTTGCGGTCACACGCATGCCGTGCAAATACGCATCCCGTATATACTCATGAGCATCGACCCGCTCTCCCCGAATCGGCAGAAACATCGTCCGTTCGTCGCCGTCCTTCGAGGAAAATGACCATCGCTCCACCGTTCTTTCGGCGTCTCCGCAAAGAATTTCGGCATCCATCGCCTTTGCCAGTTCCGCTGCTGTTATTTTCATAAATTACTTCACTCCGCAATTTGACAGAATCATTTCCCGGTCATCCATAGGATATTTGACTCCCTTGATTTCCTGGTAGCTTTCATGCCCTTTTCCCGCAATCACGATGCAGTCGCCTTCGCAGGCATGGTTCAGCACATAGGCAATCGCTTCCCGCCGGTCGGGAATCGTAATATATTGTCCGGGGCCTTTTGCCACTCCGGTCAAAATGTCCGCAATAATGTCTTCCGGCTCTTCAAACCGGGGATTGTCCGACGTCACAACGGTCAAATCGGCCATGTTCGACGAGATTTCGCCCATCTCGTACCGACGGTCTTTCGAACGGTTTCCGCCGCATCCGAACACGCATACCAGCCGCTTCGGCCGATATTCCCGAAGCGTCGCCAACAGGCTTCTCAGTGCCATTCCGTTATGTGCATAATCCAGCATGACGGTAAACCGGTCGGAAACCGGAACCGTTTCCACACGTCCGCGAACCCGCACCGTCCGGACCGCATTCAGAACGGTATCGGGGTCGAGTCCCATTTCCATGGCTGTACTGATGGCAGCCAGACTGTTATGCATATTGAATCGTCCGGGGATATCGACCGTCACGTCGAACTCCGACCTGCCCGATACATGATACGCGATTCCCTTGCTTCCCGGCGTATTGCTGAGCCGGCAGTCCGTCATCCGGTAATCGCACCGTTCTCCGGTACCGTAATACCGAATCTCGCAGGTTGCCCCGTCCGTCATTTCCCCGACATGCTCGGCATCCGCGTTAAACAGACCGACCTCGCACAACCGGAACAGTTTCTTTTTGCAGGCCAGATAATCGGCAAAATCCGGATGTTCGTTGCCGCCGATATGATCCGGCTCCAGATTTGTGAAAATGCCGTAACGATACCGGATTCCCTCCACACGGTCCATTTTCAGTCCCTGAGACGAAACCTCCATGACAACCGCTTTCAGGCCCTTGTCGCGCATTTTCGCCATGTATTCCTGAAGGACATACGATTCCGGAGTGGAATGCTCCGCTTCGATATGCTCATCCCCGATGATATTTTCCACCGTTCCGATCAATCCGCACGGGATTCCGTTCCGGTTCAGTATTTCATACAGCATAAATGCCGTCGTGGTCTTTCCCTTGGTTCCCGTGATTCCGATGGTAATCAGATCCCGGGACGGATTTCCGAACCACTCGCAGCTCATCCGCGCCAATGCGACACGGTCATTGTCCACCTTCAGAACCGGAATGCCGTCCGGCACCGTCACGTTTTTTGTGACAACGACTGCCGCCGCTCCTTTTTCCAGTGCCTGAGGGATATACGAATGTCCGTCCGTAACCGTTCCGGAAATACAGACAAAGACCTCTCCGCCGCGAATTTTTCTCGTATCATAGGCAATTCCCGTAACGTCCGTATCCGCAGTGCCTGCCAGCACCGTGTACGGAACCTGTTTCATCAGTTCCGACAGCTTCATAATCCGATCCTTTCTCTTGTTCAACGATTTGATTACCGGGGTGCAAACAGCAAAATCCCACAACAAAAGTCTGCTGTGGGATATGCCGGCAAACGCCGACCCCGTCGTCGTCTGCAGACGAAACGTTACATGGAACGATACAGCTCTTCATACTGCTTTGCGGAGTTGGTCCAGGAGAAATCCTTTGCCATTCCGCGATCGACAATCTTATTCCATTCTCTTCTGTGGTCGTAATATACGCTCTTCGCATACCGGATGGTATTCAGCATTTCATGGGCGTTATAGTTGCAGAACCCAAAGCCCGTTCCGCGGTTTTCATACTGATTGTACGGTTCTACGGTATCCCGAAGTCCGCCTGTTTCCCGGACAATCGGAACCGTTCCGTACCGAAGTGCCATCAGCTGGGACAATCCGCACGGCTCAAACAGAGACGGCATCAGAAAGGCATCGCTTGCCGCATAGATCCGATGGGACCGCTCATTGTTATAGTAAATGCTGGCGGAAACACGGTTTTTGTATTTCCATTCAAAATGACGGAACAGATTCTCGTATTTGGAATCTCCCGTTCCCAGTACAACCAGCTGGGTATCCTCGGCACAAATCTCTTCAATGACGTAATCGATCAGGTCAAATCCCTTCTGGTCCGTCAGACGGGAAACAATACCGATCATGAATATTTTCTCGTTGATGTCCAGTCCCAGTTCCTGCTGAAGAGCCTTTTTGTTTTTGCTCTTCTCCTTTCGGAACGTAATGGCATCATAGTTATTGTAAATCAACGGATCGGTGGCCGGGTCGTATTCCCGATAATCGATTCCGTTCACGATTCCCGACAGACAATTGCTGCGGGCATTCATCAGGCCGTCCATTCCCTCGCCGTAGAACTGCGTCTTAATCTCGTTGGCATAGGATCTGCTGACGGTTGTAATCCGGTCGGCATACACCAGACCGCCCTTCAGATAGTTGGCATCGCCGTAAGCTTCCAGCTTATCCGGAGTAAAATAATATTCCGACAGTCCGGTAATATCCATAACGGAATTTTTGTCCCAGACGCCCTGGAATTTCAGATTATGAATCGTCATAATCGTCTTGATTCCCCGATAAAATTCATTATCCTGGAACCGGTCATGCAGCATAACCGGAATCAGACCGGTCTGCCAGTCATGGCAATGAATGATATCGGGCCGGAAATCCAGAGCCGGAAGAGCGGACAGCGCCGCCTTGCAGAAAAATGCAAATTTCTCGATATCTTCATGAATGTACCCGTACGGATGATTTCCCGCAAAATAAAACTCATTGTCGATAAAATAGAACGTCACTCCGTCGTATTCGGTCTGAAATACACCGACATACTGGCTTCTCCATGACAGATTGACACTGAAATTCGAAACGAATTTCATGTTCTCTTTGTACTTTTCCGGAATTGCCATATACTTCGGCAGCATGACACGGACATCGTATTCCTCTTTGTTGATATACTTCGGAAGAGATCCCACAACATCAGCCAATCCGCCGGTTTTAATAAACGGAACACATTCCGATGCGACAAATAAAATCTTCTTCATCGTTCACCTCCATCCCACAGCACGGGCCTTCGCACCGCCCTGCGACATACCACAGATTATTGTTATCCGGTATCTGTTACCGGGAAAATTCTTTCTTCTTTTCTTCCGCCAGCATCCTCATTTCTCTGGCATTGGCCAAAACGGAATCGGTAATTTCCGCACCTCCGAGCATTCGCGCGAGCTCGGTCACCGTTTCCTCTCCGTTCAGTTTCCGGAGTTTCGTTGTCGTCCGTCCGTTTTCCGCCGATTTTGCAATTTCCAGATGCGTATCCGCCATTGCCGCAATCTGAGGCAGATGCGTTATGCAAATGACCTGATGCAAATGTGCAATCCGGGACATTTTTTCAGCCACCTTCTGGGCCGTCCGACCGCTGACACCGACGTCGATTTCATCGAAGAACAGCGTATCCGTCTCGTCCTTTCCCGCACAAACCGCCTTCAGTCCGAGCATAATTCGTGACAGCTCACCGCCGCTGGCAACCTTTGCCAACGGACGCAGCGGTTCTCCCGGATTGGTGGAAATGAGGAACTCGATTTCCTCGGCTCCGCTTTCTCCGCATTCCTCCGTTTGGGTCATCGCAATTTCAAATTCCGCATTCAGGAAATTCAGATCCGCCAACGATTCCGTAATCTTCTCCGTCAGTTCCTTCGCCGCGTTTCGGCGTACCTCGGACAACCGTGCCGCCGTCCGTTTCAGAACCGCTCCGGCTTCCTCGGCCTGCTTCGTCAGTGACGTAAGATACTCGTCGTAGTTTTGCAGACGGTCTGCCCGCTCTTCCGCCTCCCGTCCGTACTCCATCACCGCCTCGATGGTTTTTCCGTATTTGGATTTCAGACGGTTGATACAGTCGAGCCGTTCCTGTACTTCGGCCAGTTCCTCTTCCGAGCCCTCCAGCGATTCGCGGTAATCCGCCAATTCCGCACAGCAGTCGGTTGTCTGCTCCTCCAAAAGGCGCATATTTTCATACAGAGCCGACAGCTTCGGATCGAGTTCCGAAACCCGCGACAGGGTTCGAAGAGCGCGTGCCAGAAGCGATGCGACGGTCTCGTTTCCGGCGGACATCATATCCTCGGCACCGGAAACCGCTTCCCGCAGCTTATCCAGATTGTTCAGCGTCCGAAACCGCTCCTCCAGTTCCGTATCCTCACCCGGCTTCAGTCTCGCACCGGCAATTTCGTCCGCTTCATAGCGGGCCATGGACAGTTCCCGCATTCTGCTGTCGCCGTGTTCCTGCGCCTCCTGAAGCGTTTTTGACAAATCCCGATACCGACGGTATTCGTTTCGTACTTCCTCCCCGAGCGACTGTGCCTCCGGACCCGCATAGCGATCCAGCAAAGCCAGCTGCCTGGAACGGTACAGCAGATTCTGATGCTCATGCTGTCCGTGAATATCAATCAGTTTTGTGGAAATGTCCTTCACAATCTGCGCATTGACGATTTCTCCGTTGATTTTGCTGATGCTTCGTCCGGTATCGGAAATCCGTCTGGAAATGACCAGGGGCTCCTCCGTCGGAAGCTCATACTGCCGAAGCAGTTCCGTGACGCGTTCGCCGACATTGTCAAATACCAGCTCCGCCAGCGCGTAATCGGCACTCTTTCCGAGATAGTCTTTGGTCACCTTTCCGCCGAGTGCAACGTTGATGGAGCCGAGAAGCAGGGATTTTCCCGCTCCGGTTTCTCCTGTCAGAACGTTCAGCCCGCGTTCCAAATCAACATAAATCTCGTCAATAATCGCAAAATTTTTTACATGTAATCCTACCAGCATACCAATCCTTTCCCTTTCTCCGGGGGAATGTTGTAAGAATGGTTCGTCCGGTCATCCGGAATCACCGGTTTATTCCTGATCGCTCCAGTTGGTATAAACCTCCTGAACATCATCATCGTCCTCCAACAGATCGATGATACGCGTAATCAGCTTGATATCCTGCTCGTCCGTCAGGTCCACATAGGTCTGCGGAAGCTTGGTAACCTCTGCCTCAATCATCGGTATTCCGGCTTCCTCCAGTTTTTCACGAACGACGGAAAAATCGTCCGGAGCGGTAATGACTTCAAAGGAATCCTCATTGTCCGCAAAGTCCTCCGCACCGGCATCCAAAGCCAGCATCATAAGGTCATCTGCGTCCATATCGCATTCTTCCTTGTCGATAATAATCTGTCCTTTTTCGTCGAACATATAAGATACGCATCCCATCGGACCGACGCTGCCGCTGCCCTTGGTAAATGCGGCACGAACGTTGGCTGCGGTACGGTTCTTGTTATCGGTCAGCGCATCGACAATGATTGCGGTACCCTTCGGGCCGTATCCCTCGTACGATACAAATTCGTAATTGACTGCATTGGCATCTCCGGCAGCCTTCTTAATGCTTCTGTCGATGGTATCGTTCGGCATGTTATTGGCCTTTGCTTTGGCAACAATATCCTTCAGCTTGGAATTGTTGTTGATATCCGGGCCGCCTTCCTTTACCGCTACGGCAATTTCACGTCCGAGACGGGTAAATACCTTTCCCTTCGCAGCATCGTTCTTTTCCTTCTTGTGCTTGATGTTCGCAAACTTAGAATGTCCTGACATAACTTACTCCTTTATCTTTTGTGTTTTTTTGACGGTATTACGGCTTTTGCAGCCTCTATTTTGGAATTGATATCCTCCAATGCCCGAATGGCATCTTCGTCTTCCTTAAATGCGCAGAACACGGTGTCGTCACCGGCCAGACTGCCGACCAGTGCTTCAATTCCCAACGCATCCACCGCTGCGCCTGCGGCCGGTGCCATTCCGGGATTGGTCCGAAGAACCAGAATATTTCTCGCAGTATCCATGGAAATCAGCGTGTCCCCGAGAAGTCTTGCATACCGGTCCTGGCTGTCCGTTTCGGACATGCCGCGTCCCAGCACGATGTATTTCTGCTTCCCGTTCTCGCCGGCCACCTTCGTCAGTTTCAGCTCCCGTATATCCCGGGAAACCGTTGCCTGCGTTACCTTGAAGCCGCTTGCCTGCAGCAAATCGGCCAGCTCCTCCTGTGTTTCGATGTCCCGTTCCGCAACCAGTTCCAAAATTTTGTTGTGACGGTTAAACTTCATACCTTATTTCCTTTCCGCACAAATGTGCTGTCTATAATTTGCTTTTTACACGATCCCAGAAGGTTACCTCTCCGACCGTCAGTACCGTAACGGCCGCCTTCCCCTTGCAAATGGTAATCTCCTGACCGACGTCCAGCTTACAGATTTCGTCACTGTCCGCTGTCACAACGGCCTCTTCCGGAATCGATCTCGTTCCTTTCAAAACCCGTACCGCAATTACATCCTCATCCGATACCGCCAGCGGTCTGGCCTGCATTGTATGGGGACAAATCGGCGTTATCAGCAAAATTCTCGCATGCGGCTGAACAATCGGACCTCCGGCGCTCATGCTGTATCCGGTCGATCCTGTCGGTGTGGAAATGATGACCCCGTCACTGAGATAATCCGACACAATCTGACCGTTTACCAGAATCTGCAAATGAATCAGTCGGGAAAATCCGTTTCTCGACACAACCACTTCATTCATGGCGACCGATTCGTACCGTTCACCGTTTCGAATCAAATCGAGCGGACTCATTTTCAATTCGCCGTATTCACCGTGAATGACACGCAGCAGCGCATCTCCCGCACCGCGATATTCGGCCGCGGTCAGGAAGCCGAGATTGCCCAGATTGATTCCCAGAATTGCCGTGTGATACGGCAGCAACGCCTTGGCCGCATGAAGAAACGTTCCGTCTCCTCCGAGGATGATGGTACATTCCACGTCATCCGGAATCCCGGTCACATGGTCCCCGGCATCCTCTCCCGGAATCAGCTGATCGCAGCAGTACACCGTACAGCCCTGATTCTGCAGAAATTCCGTCAGTTTTCCGGTATAGACTCCGTCGGGATCCTTTTCTTTATTTGCCAAGATGCAAAAATGCTTCATTTACAACCCTTTCTACCGTCATATCCCGAATTTCGTCCTCCCCGTCGCCGGGTCCGAACACGGCATATAACAGATACTCTATATTCCCGCTCTGTCCGCATATCGGGGAATACTCCAATGCCTCAGGCCGAAATCCGACCTGTCGGGTCATTCCGAGAATTCTCGTCAACACCTCGCGGTGAACCGCTTTGTCACGGACGACGCCATGCTTTCCGACACCGCTTCGTCCCGCTTCAAACTGCGGCTTTATCAACACTCCGAGCTCGCTTCCCTCATGCATCAGGAGGGATACTGCCGGAATGATTTTTTCCAGTGATACAAATGAGACATCAATACTGACGAAATCCACGGTCCCGCCCAGCCGGTCCGCGGTTACGGTCCGGATATCGGTCTGTTCCAGCGATACAACCCGGGGATCGGTTCTCAGTTCGTCCGCCAGCTGATC
Organism: Lachnospiraceae bacterium; assembly: GCA_045641285.1. Lineage (GTDB taxonomy): Bacteria > Bacillota > Clostridia > Lachnospirales > Lachnospiraceae > ISDg. The sequence continues at coordinate 73,257 of JAZUGQ010000043.1, read as the reverse complement.
GGTTCCGACATCGACGGCATACACAATCGCGGCGCCGCGTTTCAGCATGGCATCGGTAAATCCGCCCGTGGACGCACCTACGTCCAGACACCGCAATCCGGTCAAATCCGGCCGGTAATTTGTCAGCAGTTTCTCCAGCTTCAGGCCGCCCCGACCGACAAACGGAAGTCCCTCTCCCGTCAATTCAATGTCCGCCGTTTCATCTATCATGGTTCCCGGTTTGGTAACCGGGCTTCCGTTGACCGAAACCTCTCCGGCCAAAATCCGGTTTCTGGCCTTTTCCCTCGATGGGCAAAGACCCCGGTTCATCATACAGACATCCAAACGAATCTTCACAAATGCTTCCGAATCCTTTCCAGCACAGCCTGCACCGTCAGCCCGCATTCCTCTTTCAGTTCCTCTCTCGAGGCCTGTTTCAGAAATCCGGTCGGCACGGCAAATGTCTCGATTTCCGCCGGCAATCCGTTTCGTTTCAGAAATGCCGAAACCCGGTCTCCGTATCCGCCGATTTCGCTGCCTTCTTCCAGCGTCACCAGCAGCTCATGCGTTGTCGCCGTACGGGTAATCCAGTCTTCGTCCATCGGCGCCGCAAATCTCGCGTCGGCCAGCGTCGCATCGATGCCGTCTTCCCGTTTCAAAGTCTCCGCAACCGTCTCCGCCAAAGATTCGAACGGTCCCAGGAAACTGATTGCGATACGGCTTCCGGACCGCAGTTCCTGACATTTTCCCATTCGGATTTCCGTAGCATTCTCCCGTATCCGGTCGCAGTCGTCGGTTCCTCTCGGATACCGAATCGCCACCGGTCCGTTCACGGTTGCCGCAAAGGCAAGCATGTTTTCGAGTTCCGTTCCGTTGGCGGGAGCCAGTACCGTCATGCCGGGCATTTCCGACAGATATACCAAATCAAATATTCCCTGATGCGTTTCCCCGTCATTGCCGACCAGTCCCGCCCGGTCAATGGCGAAAATCACCGGCAGTCCTCCGATGCAGACGTCGTGCAATATCTGATCGTACGCCCGCTGCAGAAACGTGGAATAAATACAAACCACCGGATGCTGTCCGCAGGCCGCCAATCCGGCTGCAAAGGTAACCGCATGCTCTTCCGCGATTCCGACGTCAAACAGCCGATTCGGATATTTTCGGGCCAACTCCGTCAGACCGGTTCCTCCGGTCATTGCCGCCGTAATAAAGACCAGCGACGGATCCCTCTTGGCAAGCTCACAGCAGGCTTTTCCGAACACCTGCGTGTAGGACCGTCCCACCGGTGCATTTTTCGGTTCTCCGGTTGCCAGCCAAAACGGATCGATTCCGTGGAATTTGCTCGGTTCCTCTTCCGCAAAGGAATACCCTTTGCCCTTCTTCGTCACAACATGAAGCAGCACGCCGCCTTTGATTTTCTCCGCAGACTGCAGTGCTTTCATGACACCGGAAATCGAATGTCCGTCCACCGGTCCGAAATACGTCAGACCCATTTCCTCGAAAAATTCTCCCGGAATCACCATCTGACGTATGGAATCCTTCGTTTTCCGGATTCCCTTTGCCAGAAGTTCTCCGATATGGGTCTTGCTTAACGTCCGCTCCACATTGTCCTTCAGACTGATATATCCCTCGCTCATCCGAATGCTGCGAAGGTAATTTGCCATTCCTCCGACATTCGGGGAAATGGACATCTCGTTATCATTTAAAATCAGAATCACATTGGTATTGAACCGGCCGATATTGTTCAGTGCCTCATATGCCATACCGCCCGACAGGGATCCGTCTCCGATGACTGCCACGACACGGTTCTTTTTTTTCTGCAAATCTCTTGCCTTTGCCATACCTGCCGCCAGCGACAAAGACGTCGCGCTGTGGCCCGTATCAAAGGCATCGCAGTCACTTTCCTCCCGCTTCGGGAATCCGCTGATTCCGTCCTTCTTTCGCAGAGAACCAAACTGCTCCCGGCGACCGGATAACAGTTTATGCGTGTAACACTGATGTCCGACGTCCCAAATCAGTTTGTCTTCGGGAAATGTCAGAAAACGATGCAGTGCCACCGTCAGCTCCACCGTCCCGAGATTGGAGGCCAAATGCCCGCCGTTCCGGCTGACCGTGGTCAGAATCTCGTTTCGGATTTCCGCACACAGTCTCGGAAGGCTTTCTTCCGGAATCCGTTTCACATCATTTGGCTGTTTGATTTGAGACAACAAGCCTTTCATCCGTACCATGCTCCTTTATTTTTTTCGCGTTATCAACGAATTCAACAACGTTTCCAAAAAATCGTCCTGCTCCGCATTCGCACCGGTTGTCCGAAGCAGCGCAATCGCCTGCTCGGAGCATTGTTTTACGGCTTCTTCGGAAGCTTCCATTCCGTGAAGTGTCACATACGTTGTTTTTTCATTTCTCTCATCGCTGCCGACGGGCTTGCCGAGTTCTTCCGTGGTACTTGTGATATCGAGAATATCGTCCCGGATCTGAAATGCCGTTCCGATTTTCGACGCAACGGTCTCGATCCGGCTTACGGTGTCTTCGGACGCTCCCGCCAGAATTGCGCCGACCGTCATGGCCGCTTCCAGCAAGGCACCCGTTTTCAGCCGGTAAATAAAATCAATTTCCTCTTCCGTCAGCGGCTGGCCCGTCTTTTCGACATCCACCGTCTGACCGCCGACCATTCCGAACGCTCCGGCCTTCCGTGCCAGAACCCGAAGTGCCGGAAGAATCCGCTTTTCCGACCGTTCGGTCCCCGTCGCGCACAGTGCCGTTTCATATGCCGCATTCAGCAGTCCGTCTCCGGCCAGAATTCCCATCGCATGTCCGTATTTGGCATGCGTGGTCAGTTTTCCGCGCCGGTATTGGTCGTTATCCATTGCGGGCAAATCATCATGTACAAGCGAATAGGAATGAATCATTTCGATTGCCGCAAGAAACGGATTGACCAGTGTCGCTTCCTCCGAACGCTCTCCGCCGAGATATCGGTAGGTCAGCAGCATCAGAATCGGACGCAGCCGTTTGCCGCCGTTCATGACACTGTACTCCATGGCTTCCGTCAGGTCTTTTTGAAAATCCTCGGTAATCGGCAGATATGCCCGAATCCGTCCGGTCACATCGTCCGTCAGTTCCGACAGCCGTTCAGTAAAGTCCGTCATTCCTCATCCCCGCCTTCTTCCAAGATTTCCAGTTCCTTTTCCACCCGATCGAGCTTCTCGTGGCAAATCTTCAGTCGGTCGAGTCCTTTTTTATATAACGCAAAGGTGTCTTCCAGCGACATTCCGCCGTCTTCCATTGTCCGGATAATGTCCGACAGTTCATTCATGCTGTCCTCTAACGACAGTTCTTCTGCCTTTGTCGGAGCTGCCTTTTCCGAAGTTTCCGGAGTTTCCGTTTCCGGAGTTGCCTTTGCCTGATTGTCCTGTTTCTTCATAGCAATCCTTTCATTCCGGATTCCGAACGGTTTTGAGAATTTCCGCTTCGAATCCGCCGTCCTTCACATACCCCCGAATCGTCGTGCCTTCCTTCAGGTCATCGATTCCGTTCACGGCATGACCGTCCGTCATCAGGAATCCGTATCCCTTGCTGAGCGTTTTGGTCGGTGACAGTGCATCCAGCCGGGTTGTCAGAATCTGCAGCCGGGTCCGTTCCTCCGAAACGCGCCGGTTCATCCGCTCCGTCAGCTGCTCCGCCAGACGGTCCATCCGTTCCGTCTCATCGGCCACCGCCTTTTCCGTCATCCAGCGCATCTGTCTGCGGAATTCCGTCAAATGTTCCTTCTGCGCCTGCAGCGTCGCCCGCGGACTGTACCGCATCAGCAGATCCCGATTGTTCCGAAGCTGAAGCCGAATCGCTTCCGTCTTCTGTTTCATCAGCCGGTACAAATCATAATGGAAATCCACCAGCTGCGCCTCCACATCAGCCACCTCGTACGATGCGAGTTCCGCCGCCGCGGACGGGGTCGGAGCATACCGGTCCGCCACATAATCAATCAGCGTGGTATTAATCTCATGACCGACCGCGGAAATGACCGGTACCCTGCAGGAATACACGGTTCGCACAACCGCTTCTTCGTTAAATGCCCATAAATCTTCAATGGAACCGCCGCCGCGCCCGACAATCATCACATCGACATCGGCCCGTTCCATTCGCCGGATTGCCCGGCATATGGAGTCCGCCGCACCGTCTCCCTGCACCTTGCACGGGGACAGCACCGGCTGAATATACGGATTTCTCCGTCCGAGAATCTGCAAAATGTCCTGTAACGCCGCTCCCGTCGATGCCGTCACGATTCCGATTCGTTTCGGATACCGCGGCAGTTCCCGCTTATGTTCCGACGCAAACAGCCCCTCTTCCGCCAGCTTTCGTTTTCGTCGTTCCAGTTCCTCATACAGTGCGCCGATTCCCGCCATGGTTACGCGTTCGGCGTACATCTGATAGCGACCGTCCCGTTCGTACACGGAAATGCGGCCGCTCACACAAACCTGCATTCCGTCCCGCATCCGAAACGGGAGTCCCGTTGCCGCCAGTCTGGCAAACATGACGCAGTTCAGCTGCGAATCCCGTTCCTTCAGAGAAAAATACACATGGCCGGAATTGTGGTATTTACAGTTGGATACTTCTCCTTCCACCGTCAAAAATGACAGCAGCCGGTCTTTTTCAATCAAATTCCGAAGATAGGCATTTACCTGTGATACCCTGTAAACCTGTTCCATGCTCCCGTCCTCTGTCTGTTATGCTTCCAACGGATTATTCTTCATAACCGCGGACAAAATGCCGTTAATAAACGCATGTGCCTGGTCTCCGCCGTATTCATGGCCGAGCCGAACCGCCTCGTTGACCGCAACTGCCGTATCCACATCGGGATCGTAATAAATCTCAAAAACCGCAATTCGCATCAGATTCAGTTCCACCTTACCGATGCGGCGCAGATTCCAGCCCTCCGCCGATTTGCTGATCATCGGATCGATCAGGCTCAGCTTTTCGGCAATCAGGCGATACCGGTCCAAAATCCGTTCCTGAATCTCCGGCGTGAACCGTAAGGTTTCCAAATACCGGCGGGTATATTCCTCCCGCTCGGATTTTTCATGAAAGCCTGCCAGAAACAGAAGTACGAAAACCTGCTTCCGCAATTCTCTCATGGATATTTTCGTTTCCGTAACGCCGGGGGCATCATAGTCCGCGTCGTTATCCATTCCGTCCAGTAAATCAATCGATTCCTTACTCATGGGATCCTCCGAATCATTTTTTATCAAGATCGACTCCGATCACGCGAAGCGTTACGCTGTCCGCTTCAAATCCAAGCATGCTTTCAATTGCCGAGCGGACGCGTTCCTGAACATTCTTTGCCACCTTCGGAATGTTGTAACCGTACTGCACGCAAATGGACACTTCTGCCGCAACACGTCCTTCCTTCAGGCTGACGCGAACCCCCTTGGAGTTGTTCTTGACGCCGTTCTTTCCGATCTGTTCTTTGGTCATATTTCCGGGAAGATGGGCTACGCCTTCTACCTCCGTTGCCGCCAGACCGACTACCGTAGCGATAACGTCGTCGGATACAACTGCCTGGCTTTCCGCACCTTCCGTGATAATTTCTGCTTCATATACCGGTTGCTTATTCTCTTTACTCATCTCTGAACCTCCAGCAATCATCATTTTACCCCATTCAAGCGCATGAGGGCATAGTAATAGTTGATATCATTATAACAAAAAATCCGGAAAAATGCAAAGGATTTTCCCGGATTTCCATTAAATATTGCATAATTCAATTGATTTTCTCCGATTTTTGAAAATGAGTCCCGTCCTCCGTGCGATTCCGCACGCAAAACCGGCATTTTCGTTTCGGTTACGACAACACTTTGGACAAAAATTCCACCAGTCTCGGGTCCTTCGGACGGCCGAAAAACTCTTCCGGCGTTGCCTCTTCCTTGATGACTCCCTCATCCACGAAAACCACGCGGTTTGCCACTTCCTTGGCAAATCCGATTTCATGCGTTACCACAACCATGGTCATGCCGGAGCGGGCCAGTTCCTTCATCAGATCCAAAACTTCTCCGACCATTTCCGGATCCAGCGCACTGGTCGGCTCGTCAAACAGAATCACCTCGGGATTCATGGCAAGCGAACGGATAATCGCAACTCTCTGCTTCTGTCCTCCGGACAGTGTGGACGGATACTGGTCCGCATGAGATTCCAGCCCGATTCGCCGAAGCAGTTCCATCGCCTTGTCTCTGGCTGCTTTCCGAACGTCGTCCGGCGTCTTGGCACCCGGAAACAGTCGATACAGTTCCTTCGCCGCCAGCTCATTTCCACGCTTTGCCCGCTTAAGCTCCTTTAACCCGATGGTCACCGGTGCCAGCATAATGTTTTCCAGCACGGTCTTGTTGTTGAACAGGTTAAAATGCTGGAATACCATACTCATTCTGCGGCGGTGAACATTGATATCGACGCTCATGTCCGCAATGTCGGTTCCGTCAAAGAAAATCTGTCCCGACGTCGGGTCCTCCAGACAGTTCAGGCATCGCAGCAGGGTACTTTTTCCGGACCCGGACGGTCCCAGCACAACTACGATATCGCCCTTATAAACCGACAGCGAAACTCCCTTCAGAACTTCCTGCCGCTCAAAATTTTTCTTCAGTTCCACCACCCGGATCATCTCCGTCGATTCCGGATTCGCGGTGTTCTGTTCCGTTTTCGTTTCGGTACGGAGCCCGTTTTGAATTTGCATCTTATCGTCTGTCACTCTTCTTCAGGCTCCTTTCCAGTAATTTGATTCCGAGCGAAATCAGCAGGACAAGCACAATGTAAATGATTGCCATGGCCAGGTACGGAATCATGAATTCATAGTTATTTGTTCCGATGTAGCAAAATGCTTTGTACAAATCGGCAGCACCGACAAAGCTGACAACGGACGTTTCCTTAATCAGCGCGATAAACTCATTTCCGAGTGTCGGCAAAATGTTCTTCACCGCCTGCGGAATCACGATTTTCATCATCGTCGTTGCGAAACTCAGGCCAAGCGCACGGCCGGCCTCGAGCTGTCCGGGATCAACCGACTGAATACCGCTTCGCATGATTTCCGACACATATGCTCCGCTGTTCAGACCGAAAATGATAATCGACACGTTCAGACCGGTCATCTGAACGCCCATAATCGGCAGCAATACATAGTAAAATACAAGCAGCTGCACAACCATAGGAGTTCCGCGGAACAGTCCTACGTAGAAGGAACAGAACCCGTTTAGGATTCTCGGCAGCAGTTTATATTTCGGAATGACCCGTACGGTTGCAATCAGGGTTCCGATCAGAATACCGATAGCCAGACCCAGGACCGCAATCATCACGGTGTTTTTCAAACCGGTCAGCACTTCTTTGTATCCGCCGTACCGGATAAAGACGTCCCAAAACGCCTGAAATTTCATTTGAAAATTTCCCATGGCATACTCCTTGCATCACATTTTTAAAGCATCGAAAAATATAAGAAAAACATTCTTTTATGATACAAAGAAACGGAGTGCTTGTCAAGACATTTGACAAACACCCCGTAAGTTGTATTCATTTTGATTTCGGAACCGATTCGGTTCCGACGGCTCGGAATTTCCGAATTACTTGTTCATCTTGTTCAATGCCGATGTAATGCAATCCGCGGGAGCCGCATCAATGATAACATAATTCAGGTTTCCGTTAATCAGATCCTGTACGGCAAGAGAACCGTTCTTGTATCCCTTGCACTCGGTTGCGAAGCCGTCAAACCCCCATTCTTCGTCGCCCTTTACATAGAACTCACCGGTTGTACCGGTCTGAACACCGATCTTGGTCTTCTTGTCCTTGCCCTTCAGAATTGCCTCTACATCGGCAGCCGTCTTGCAGGAATCAAATTCGGTGCAGTCTGCCATGCAAATCAGCTTCTGAGAAGCCTTGTAATACGACTTTGTGAATGCAACATACTCTTCACGATCGGGCTTTACCGTAAGGCCTGCCATTGCAATATCGCATTTCTGCTGACCTACGGACAGGCAAACCGCATCAAAGTCCATATTGGCAATTACCAGTTCCTTGCCGAGGTACTCTGCCAGTGCGGCTGCGATTTCCATATCGATACCGAGATATTTGTCACCCTTGGTGTACTCAAACGGTTCAAATCCGGCATTGGTGGCAACCACAAGCTGATCCTTGGAATCATCCCGAACGGCAGACGTTACCTCAACCGGGGTTCCGTCACCGAAATAATGGTTGCAGATTTCGTCAAACTTGCCGTTTGACATAATTTCCGTAATAAACTGATTGGTCTTCTCCAGCAATTCCGGCTGTGTTTTATCAACGCCGAACGCATACTCTTCATCGGTCAAATCAACCGCAATAACCTTTGTCTGCTTCGTCTTCGTAGTTTTCTTCTCGCCGCATGCAGTCAATCCGCAAACCGCAAGAATCAGGCACAATACCAGTGCTACTGTCTTCTTCATACGCTCATACTCCTTATCGAAAAAAATACCGTTTCCGCCCCGATCAACGGGAATCCCGGTAAAAATGCATCAAGCCATCCGGTGTCGTGTTTTCGGGACCGTTCCTAAACGAGGGTAATTATAGCCACTGTCCGCGGAAAATGCAAGCAAATTCCCGAAATGCCGCAAAATTCGGCACTATATTAAAAAACATTCAGGGTAAGCAGTATCTGTGTTGTGATATATGACGCATACGTCAGCAGAAGCAAAATGCCCTGCCACCGCGACAGCTTGCCGCGAATCAGTGTCGGAATGGTCATGACAATCATGACAAACAGCATGACCGGAATATCGATTACCAGTGATGCGTTCATACCTCCCACCGTCGTTCCGACCGGAAGCGGGAACGGACGAATGGTGATTGCCATACCGCTGACCAGAACCAGGTTAAACAGGTTGGCACCGATGATATTTCCGAGAGACAGCGATCCGTGTCCTTTCACAAGGGAAGTAATTGCGGTCACCAGTTCCGGAAGCGATGTTCCGAGTGCCACAATCGTCAATGCGATAACCGTATCCGGAACACCGAAATTCTTCGCGATAACCACCGCATTTTCATTCAGAAGCTTTGCGCCGAGTGCAATCATGGCCGCGCCGAGTACCAGCAGGATAAGCATTTTAGCCACACCGGACTCTTTGGCAGCACTGTCCTCATCCGAAATGGAAGGCGCCGGTTCGTCCTTCGGCAATTCTTTTCCGTCATTTTTCTTCATAACCTGTCTGACAACCATCAGCATATAGATCAGGCACAGCACAAGCAGAATCACACCGAACACTCTGGAAAAATCCTTTGTCACATATGCGGTGTAAGAATACAGCGCAGCCGCGGCAAAGAAGAAGCAAACCGGCAGAATCATCGTCTTCCGTTCCGCTTTCGCAGGCTTTATCGCAATCGTAATCGCCGCGATCAGTGCGGTATTGCAAATGATGGAGCCGATTGCGTTTCCGTATGCAATGGATCCGTTTCCGTTAAATGCACCCATGGAGGATACCATAACCTCGGGAAGAGTGGTACCGATTGATACAACCGTTGCTCCGATCAGGATTTCGGGAACATGAAATTTCTTTGCGATTCCCGATGCGCCGTCAACGAACCAGTTTCCGCCGTAAATCAGCAATACCAGACCGACGGCGAACAAAATATACGGGCCGAACTTAATCAGCATCGCATTGGACGTTATTTTGTCCATAGTAAAATCCAAAATACTTATCATAAAACCTCCATACCAAGTCCCGACGGGACTGTCAACAGAATCTTGGTGTAAATCACCTTTACACAATATAATCCAAGCCGGCGGTTTTGTAAAGTTAAATTCTTGTTAATCCGAATCAATTTCGTTTTGCCACGCAAACGCTGTCCGACAGACTTCCGGCCAGCATATTCCCGGATACGGAATCCTTGATATAGGCTTTCACTTTATAAAAATAAGTGGATGTGCCCGGAGTCGTATCGGTGAATTCGGTTTTCATGGTACCTCCGACAAACACATACGATCCGCCCGGCGCGGCTCTGTACACATAATATCCCCTTGCTCCGTCCACCGCTTCCCACGACAGCCGTACGGTTTTGTCCGCCGTTCGCTGGCCGATCAGATGCTGCGGTGTTTTGGGGCAGGCCGTGCAGGTCATTTCGGCCGACTGAACGCCCCGTACCACGGTTCCGTTCACAAGCACGCGGACCGGGAGGACCTTGTACCGGTACGTGGTTCCGGGAACCGCACGTCCGTCCGTGAACAGTACCATCGTCGTCTGTCCGTGATATTTGAAATCGCCTCCGGGCGCGGCACGATAAATGTAATATGCCGTCGCATAGGATGATTTTTTCCAGGACAGGGTAATTCCGTGATTGCCCGCTTCAATTGCCGTAATCGAGGTTTCCTGCGGCCGCAGACCGACGAATTTCAATCCGCTTCGCTTCGCAAAGGCCTCCGCTTCGCTTCCGCGATACCCGTATACGACAAAGCCGGACACCGGTTTTCCCGCGCCGTCACGTCCGACCGCCCCGTCTCCGATGGACTCCGCCAGGTCGCGAATCACCACCTGTTTCAGGTCGGTTCCGGCCAGCGCCATTTTCCCGATGGTACGAAGCTGCTCCGGCAGTGTCACCGAACTCAGCGCCGTTCCGAAAAATGCGTACTCTCCGATTGTCGTCACGGACTTCGGAATCGTCACATCGGTTAATGACGGGCAATAGGCAAATGCCCCCTCTCCGATAATCTGCAGACCGTCCGGCAATACCACACTGTTCAATGAGGTGCATCCTTCAAACGCATACGGATCAAGATAAATGCATCCCTTTGCGAGTGACAGTTCCCGCAGTTCCAGACACTGCGAGCACAGTTTTCCCGGAATTACGCGAAGCTTTGCATGGATGGTCAGTTTTTCCAGTCCGATGCAGTTTGCAAATGCTTCTTTCCCGATGGTCACAACCGAAACCGGCACCGTCAGTTCGCGGATTCCGTCGCAGAAATTAAAGGCTCCTCCCGCAATTTCGGCCACCGTGTTCGGCACCGCCACCACACTGCTCTGCCCGAGATACCGAAGAAGCGTCCCGTTCTGTACCACAAATCCGTCCTGCCGCAAAAGCCACGGAGTTCCTTCAAATACGTACGCTCCAAACGTTTTCGTGCTTGCCGGAATGCGAATCGAATCCAGTTCGCCGTAGGCAAATGCGTAGTCTCCGATGCCCGTCAGATTGGCCGGAAGCGTGACGTTCGCAACGCCCGATTCGAAAAATGCGTAACTGCCGATGGTCTTCAGAGTGGACGGAAGCGACAACGTCGTCAGTGCCTTGGTTTCCGAAAATGCATTCGGTCCGATGGTTGTCACCCCGTTTTCGATTACGATTTCCCGAATAAACGGCGTCTGCAGAAACCATGGCAGTTTGGACGACAGCAATGCTTCGTCATACCCGTACATAGGGCCGGTCCCCGCAATGGTCAGCACTCCGTTCCGATAGGACCATGTTGCGTTGGCACCGCATTTTCCCGATTTTGCTTCCGCCTTTGCAATGACCACCGTGACCGTTTCCGAAATCGTATCGGAAATGCCGATATAATACTGTTTACCGGCCGTCAGCCGGGCTCCCAGATGAAAATTGTATTCGTTACCGGAATCGTCATCCTCGGCCAGCAGTGTCATCGAGGCATCGTACAGTTTTCCGTATGTATCGCCCTGCAGTGTGTGAAACGAATAGTCTCCCGTTGCTGCCGGCACAAATCCGAGCCGTGTTTCCGTCCCGGCCGTTACCGACACCCGGTTCATTCCGACAACAGCGCTGTTCGTCACGGCACCGGCTGCCTGAAAAGACATGCCCAGAAGGCATACCAATGCGATTGCCGCACCGATGCCAATCGATTTCATCCATGTGGTACTTCGTTTTTTCATAGGAAATCCGTTTCCTTTCTTCGGCTGTCCGCCGGATTTGTTCCGGCGTTCCGCAGTTCCGTAAAAACAACCGAAAAGCGGGTTTCGATTGTCCGGACGCGGCATTTTTGCCGCTTTGTTCCGAGGTTCCGATACTCCATTGTATCATAAATTCGGATGTCGCTCAAGATTTTGTCGGAAATCCGGCCATGAAAATAGGGCTCCGCGTCGTCTGCGAGCCCCATTTCCATGTGTGCTTTATTCGTTAAGGAGAGATCAGTCATTTTCCGTTTATTTTGCTTTTGCTGCCTTGAAAGCGGATTTTTCGGTTTCATACAGGGTATTTCCGACGGTATTCACTGCCGTAATCTTGTAATAATAAGTTACGTCCTTCCGTAAACCGGTGTCGGTAAACGTCGTGCCGTTTGCGGTGCCGACATACGTATATGTGCCGCCCTGTTCGCATCGGTAAATCCGATATGCGGTACCGGTCTTGCCGCCGGTCACGGTCAGCTGCATTTTTCCGGACGAAACCGCTGTAATCCGGCTGATGACCGGTGCTGCGGTCCGTTCTGCGGTAACGATGGCGGATGCCGTTCCTTCGATGTTGACATTCCCGGAATCCTTGCAATACGGAACGATCTTGTATTGATAGGTACTGCCGCTCTTGAGCGATTTATCGGTGTACGAAGTCTTTGCCGTTGCTGCCAGATAGCGAAATGTTCCGGTTGCATCCGCACGATAAATGATGTATCCCTTGACATTGGCTGCCGTCTTCCAGGTCAGTGTCACCGATGTTGCGGAATTCCGCGTAAGTTCGGTCACGGTTGTCGTTCCGGGAACCGGACGGATTCCGACTGCCTTGGAATAATTGCCCTTCTGCTGATCCCCTTTGGAATTCTTGGAATACGCAACAACCTTGTAAAAATACCGGTGTCCGACATCAATTGTCGAATCCGTATATGTATTCCTGCGGGTTCCGCCAAGGAACGAATATTGGGTTCCGTCCGCATCGGTTCTGTAAATATAGTATCCGTATGCATTTGCCACCTGGCCCCAGCTCAGGGTAACGGACTTCAGATCGGTTTTCGCGGTCACCTCGGGAGTGTCCGGTATTTCGAGCAATTCCGCATCCGTACTCGGAATCGGATACTGTTTTGCAAATGTTTCCGTCGTAAACGAGTCCTTCAGAATATGACGCTCCATCCGGCTGCCTCTCATAAAATACAGCGCCGGCGTATGATTCACATCCCACGTCGAATCCGACTGAAAATACTCTTTTCCGTACTGCACGATATTCCATGCATGACTTTCGCCGTTATCCGCGAACCCCGTCACGATTCGGGAATCCACGCCCGCTTTGCAAAGCAGGAAATAAAATGCGTTCGCATATCCCTGACAAACCGCCGTTCCGTTTACCAGTGCATCGTATGCGGTATATTTCATCCAGTCGTTATCATCCGAATATTTGTATTTCACGTTTTTACACAGATAATTGTAAATGGCACTGATTTTATACGAATCGCTCTTCCCGTTCAGATTCAGGCCTTTCAGGATTTCATTTCCCTTGCTCTCCAATATCTGTTCCTGGTTCAGAGTATCCATATACTCGCAGGAAATACTGATAATTCCCTTCGTGATATCGGTAATATTGTTGTAGCGGCCGTGATACCCGTAAGAATACCATTTCAGCTGATAATACAGGTTATCGCCTTCTCCTGCGCATCCGGTATGTCGAAGAGCTTCCTGCACGATTTGAAGAAGCAGATCGTAATCCATTCGTCCCTGCTTGGTGTACGGGATTTCCACCAGTGTTTCCCTCTTTATCATCCGGCTTCTCAGAAATGCTCCCGCGTCCTTGACATTCGTATAATAAAATTCGTCATCTTCAGAGTCGGCAGCCGAATTCATTACGGCATGATCTTCGGTAATCGTCACGGTACCGATTACGGACGGTTCGTACGTTTCTTCCGCAGCAGCAACGGTTGCAGCCGACATAATCAACACTGTCATCAGAATCATGAAAATAACAAGTTTTCCGCAATTTTTTCTCATGCTGCAACCTTTCCGGCAAACCGACTGCCAAATACAATTTATCAACACATTCACTGTACCATAAATTGAATTGTATGAAAAGTGCGTATTCCCCGGCATTTTTGTATTATTTGATGTTTTTCGTGTTGTTTTGACATATTTTATTGCATTTACGCGTTTTTCGTTGTTCGAAATGTTGTGATTTCGTCAAGCCTCATTTGACGTAATATGTTACAGATTTGCAGTTTTTCATGCTTTCCGATGGTTCTCGGTTTTCATCCATGACCAATTCCCCCCGGCATGTTGCTCCGTGCTCGTGTCACATCAGCGTCCAAATATCGTTAAACGGGCATTTTGCATCCTCGCGGAGCGTTTTTTTACATTATAGGACGCAATTTCCTATAATAAAAAAGAGAGACTGCAGTTCTGCAGTCTCTCTGTATTGCGATTGTTTTGCAACCGTTTCTTACTATCCCCCGGTTTTTCAACCGTTCCGGTTTCCGTTGTTTCATTTACGGTATCCAGGGATGCTGTTTCCGATTCAGGATTTGGTCTTGCATGCACGGAAATCCGACAGCAGTCCTTCCGATGCAGCATCACCCGAAACCGTAACCGCGGTAATTTTGTAATAGTAAGTCGTTCCTTTTTTCAATCCGGCAACGGTATAGGACAGTGCCGTTGTTGTGCCAACATAGGTGTATCCGTTTCCGTCGCTCTGATATACATAATATTTCGCAGCTCCGTTGACCTTATCCCAGGTCAGTCGGATGGACGTTGTTCCCGTCGCGGTAATTGACGATATCACCGGCTTCAGCGAGTTTGTCTTGACATATGCGGAATATGCGCTCTTCGATTCCGTGCCCGAAGGATTCTTCACATATGCGACCACTTTATAGAAATAATCCTTTCCGGCCGTCAGTGATTTATCGGTATATGTCGTCTTGGTCGTGCCGCCCATGAATACGTATTTTTCACCCGGCAAAGCCCGATATACATAATATCCGTTTGCTCCGGTACATGCCTTCCAGGTCAGCTGTGCCGTAGTTGCCGTCTGTCTTGAAAGCTTTGTACAAACAGGGGCACTCAATTCCGGTTTGCATGTGGCAACAGCGGATTTTGCGGCTTTCACAATGGTTCCGTCGGATTTTTTGGAATATGCGACAACAATGTAGGAATACGATGTTCCGTATTCTACATCGGAATCCGTATAGGATGTCTGAGTCGTGCCGCCGATATACTTGTACGAACCGCCGTTCACCGACCGATAGCAATAATATCCGCTTGCTCCGTTCGACTTATCCCATGTAATCGTAGTTTTACCTGCGTTAAAGCCGGCCGAAACATTCGCCGCCATACACAGGAACAGCTTTGCGGAAACCTGTTTGGATTGCGGGCTCTTTACGGTTACACCGTTCCTGTCATACACTGCATACAGCAAATACGTATAGGTCTCATTTGCAACAACTTTGGTATCGGTATAGGTCAATGTCCCTGCCGAAACAGTCGCGCACCATGCCCAGGATCCGTTTTCCGGTTTCCTGTAAATGCGATACTCGGTTGCTTTACGAATCTCACTCCATTTCAGAGCAATGCCCGTTTTTACCGGATTTGCCGTCAAATTGTCCGGCGCATTCAGAGAACTCGGTGCAATATTCATATCAGGATCTGTCATAACCTTTCCGATTCCGGTAGGTATGCCGCGAATCAAATGGCGGGAATTCTCGTATCGGGTGACAATCCTGTAATAGTATGTGGTGTCTTCCTTTAATCCGTAGTCGGTAAATGATGTTCCGGACTGAGTGGTAATCTTCAGGAAATCGGTTCCGTTCAGCGACCGGTACACTTCGTATTTGATGGATTCCGATACGGGAGCCGCCTGATTGACATCCTTGGACGGTGCCTGCCAGGTCAGCTTGACCGAATTCGGTCCGGTTGCCCCTATCGACGTCATCTTTGTCTCTTTTGCGGCATTTCTCCATACAATCCAGTCTGCGTCGCCCTCCGAGGCAATGGTCTGTCCGTTGCCGGTATAGACGAAGGCATATACCAGAACCAAATACGTCTGATTGGCATTCAGCCCCGTAATGGTAAAGCTCCTCTGCGACTTGTCGGAGCCCTTTGTCATGGTCAGACCGTTCCCCGTCCATTTGGTTTTTGCGGATGCATCATCCATCAAAAATTCGGTACGCGAATCATCGTCGTAACCGATGATAACAATTTTATATCCGTTCGCATCGGCATTCGGTATCCAGCTGATGTTTGCCGTTGTTCCGTATGTCCTTTCACTGGTAACCTTGGGCATAACCGGCTGCGGCATCAGAAACAGTTCACCGCATTTTTCTCTGTCGGCAGTCAAAACGGTGCCCGATGACAGCTTGACAAACGGAACGACCATATATGTATATGTCTTTCCGTATACAACATTCGTATCGTTGTAAAGCAGGGTATTTTTACCGACGCCGCCGAGGAAAACGTATTTTCCCGTGCCTTCTTTTCGATATATGTAATATCCCGAAGCTTCTTGTGACTGTTTCCATCCGATTCGGCAGTTCAGGCCCTGAGCCGTTCCTTCCATCTCATACGAATATAACGGAGTAACTTCCGGCGTAAAGGTCACAGGTGCGGACTTGTCTCCTGCTACAATCTTTTGGGCACCTATATAGAGCGGCATGATCACATAGGAATACTTCTTTCCGTACGCAACATCCCGGTCAATATACTCTTCTTCGGCATATTCATTGACATACAGGGAATATGACCCACTGTCAACTTTTCGATAAATCCGGTATGCATTGGCATACTCCGGTTTATTCCACCGAATCATCAGGCCTCCGCATTCCTCGATATTTCCCTGCGTTCCATAATATTTGGTGATTGACTGAATCCGCGGTGCATCGATATGTTCCGGTACAAAGACCTGTCCGGGCAAATCGATTCCCGTCGGGGCAATCGGATATTTTTTTGTAAATTCACTCGTCAATTCGGGAGTTTCCTGAAAATGTTCGTCCGTGAACCGTCTTCCGTTCGAACCGCGATCCGTCTGGCCCCGCATCAGATAGGTATAGCTGAATTCGTCATATCCGAGATCCCATGTCGGATCGCAGTAATAATAATAGTCCCCGTATTTGACAATAATCCATGCGTGATTTGCTCCGGTCTGCATACGGCAATCGATTCCGGCACGCAGCAGCATATAATACGAGGCATTGGCAATTCCCTGGCAAACCGCCCAGTCATTCACCAACGCGCCGTATGCCGTATACTTCTTGACGGACTCATACTCCGGATGTGCGTAATCATCCGCTGCATACGTCACATTTTCCGTCAGCAAATTGTATATATACAGAATCTTCTCGGCATCATTCATCATATCAACGTGATCTTCTTCAAACAGATACTCGACCAGCGTTTTGAATGTGTTCTCTTCCTCTAACGAAGTATAGTACTCAATCGTATAGGAAAAATATCCGGTGGAGGTGTTCGTCACGGAATCGTAATAATAATCATACGCGGAAAAGCTCGCCCGAGCATAATGCCATTCCAGATAATCTCCTTCATCCGGCACACCGGTATGGACCTTAGCCTCCTTAAATACGGCCCGAAGTTCCGCGAGCAAAATGTCCGACGTTACCGAGCCCGGGATTTCATACCGGAATTCCACATAGGGCTCACGGTTTTTCATCGTTTTTCGTAGACATGCCGCCGCACCTGCGCGACTGTTATAAAACGGCATGGAATCATAGGCTACCGGCTTATACTCCGAAACCGTAACACGCTCGGTTCCGGTTTCCGAATCCACGGTAACTTCGACCGTCGGAATTTTGTTCGGATCCGTTTCTTTACGGATTGATTCCTTCGCCATTGCGGAAGACATACTCAGCGATACCGCCAGCAGTCCGATCAGAATCCAAAAAAATCTCCTTTTCGCTTTGTTTTTCATATAATCCTCCCGCATTTTTCAGTACTGTTAAAGACATCTACTGTATAGTTTAGCACGCTTTTCGACAGTTGACAATAACATTCTTTTTCATCTTCAGAGATTTTGTTGAATTCTGTTTTCACTTACGATATAATACAAATGCCTGTAAAAAAAACGTTATTTTGATGTATGATACGTCATCCGTATCGGAAAGGAGGACTCATGGCAAGCATCGAAAACAATCTTTGTTCCGTTCGCGGTCATTTTCGGGAAGAACACTATGAAATTTCGGTATCCCTGCCGGATTCCGCCTCCGATTCCCATCGATATACGATTGTCTTTCAGGCCGGTTCGGAAGAGCGTCTGCTGCCGATTCCCGACAGTTCAGGAACGGGAACGGAGTTTTCCTGTCAGTATCCGGTTGCCGATCTGTTCTTTCATGTCGACAAAGGCGCGACGGTTTCGGTATCGGTTTTGGACACGTCTCTTCTTCCGGCTTCGGAAACGGATTTTCACGATTCCTTTTCCATGCCGTTCCCGGTTGCACCGATGTCCTATCGGAAACGCCGGATTCGCCGTACCGTCGGTCTGTTGCTGTTGCCGGCATTTACCGTTCACGGTTTGGCGGCCCTGTGCGGAATTACCGCGAAACGGCCGGAATGCGCCGGAAAATCCGGCATGCGTGCACTCATTTATCATGTCAACGGTATGCTGCGTTCCTTTGCGGGAACCGGATATTCCAAACGGGACCGCAAAATTTTCGCACTGGAAGGATATTACCGGAAAGCATGTCGCTCCGCTCAACCGGACGGCATTCTTCTTCTCAGCGAACGGAGCGGTCCGTTAGGCGATAATTTTGATGAAATCTATCCGCTTCTGGCACCGTCCTGCCGCGTACGGACTCACATTCCCGTACCGCAAATCCAATCCATGACCGGAAAGGAACTGCGCCGGTATGCGGACGAGCTGGCCGGGGCCAAGCTGATTGTTCTCAACGAGTTTCTTCCCGAGCTGAATGAATTTATGCTGCGTCCGGAATCCCGTCTGATTCAGTTATGGCATGCCTGCGGAGCATTTAAGCAGTTCGGATATTCTCACTTCGGGCTTCCGGGCGGTCTTTCGCTTTCGTCCAAAAGCCACCGTACATACCATTACGCGTATGTCAGTTCCGACACCCTGATTCCGATTTATGCGGAAGCCTTCGGCATTTCCCGCAGCTGCATTCTCCCTCTCGGAGTTCCGAGAACCGATTGCTTCTACCGTCCGGATTATGCGCTGGACATCAGGAAACGGCTTTGGGCCCGGTATCCGGTTCTTGCTCCGGATGCCCGAAACGGACAACCCGAAAAGCCGTTTACCGTCCTGTTTGCACCGACCTTCCGAGGTCACGGAATCGGCGATGCGTATTATCCCGAGGAGGTTGTCGACTACGAGGAACTGCTCTCGGTACTTCCGGCCAACGCCTGCCTGATCGTCCGGCATCATCCGTTTGTCAAACAGGTTCCGGTTTCCGAAAATCCGCGGATTCTGGTTCTTTCGGAGGAACGCATCAACGACCTTCTGTTTACGACGGATGTGCTGATTACCGACTATTCCTCCGTCGTATTCGAAGCGGCCGTTTTGCATATTCCGATGTTGTTTTACACCTTTGACCTTGCGGAATATCGGTCCGGACGGAATTTTTATTTCCCGATGGAACGGTTTGCTCCCGGTGCCCTCTGCACCGATTGGAAGGACCTTCTGCAGCAGCTTTCCAAGCCGGAATCCATTGCCGCATGTGACTCGGAATTCACTTCCCGGTTCTTTCTTCATCAGGACGGCGGTTCCGCGGAACGTGTTGCCGGGCATTTGAAATCGCTTCTCAACGATTGACCGTCTGATGATTCACGCGTTTGATTGTCTCACCCCCATACAGAAACAAACCGCCTCAAGCCCTTATTTCGGGTTGAGGCGGTTTTTCATCACTGTTATCCTGTCTTTCCATAGCGGAACACGTTTGTCCCCGTCCGGCGGCAGCATCATTTCTCTGTCCGTCCGTCGGCAGCATCATTTCTCTGTCCGTCCGGCGGCAGCATCGTTGCTATGTCCGTCCGGCGACAGCATCGTTGCTCCGTCCGTTCGGAAGCGGTATCCTGCCCGGTTTCAGTCTGCAACGGTCCGATTTAACTCGTCCGCATTGAAAATGACCGAAGCCACGGTTCCGTATTTTTTGTTTAAGGTGGTCATCAGTTTGTTGTTTCGGAATTCCACCTGAGTTGCTTTGTTAATCAGCAAAATGTGGGGCTTCAGGTCACGTTCCCGGCAGAACTCAACAAAATTCTCCAGCAAAGCCTGAACCTTCTCGGCCGTCTTCTCGGTAATTCCGGTAACCTTTTCCTCCAGCGTCCATGTGCTTCCATGAAACTCTCCGCACTTTTTCAGGAAGGTGTTCTTCATCAGGTCTCTCATAAACTTCGAATCCTGATCGTAGGATTTTGCATATGCCTTGTTGTCGATGGTAATCTTCTGTTCGAGGAACAGGTGCGGATGAATGAATTTGTTATCTTCCACCGTAACCTGCCGTTCAAACATCATATCTTCGCTGTCATATACAAAATAGACATCGCCCTGCTTCTTCACATGGCTGAAATACGTCTTCACGATGTTCATCAGCATCGGTGTCGAAGAGCCAAATGTTACGGCCTTATAAATGTCCGCCGACTTGGGCAGTTCCAAATACTTCCACGTCTTTTTTCCGCCGACTACAAGACCTGCCATATTTCGTCCCGTCAGGTCCGTAAAATAACTGGTCGGCTTCTGTTTGTTCAGCAGTTTCTCACTCAAACGGTTTCTGCCAACCCAAACATATACCGCTCCCGCTGCCAGCAGCAGCAAAAGCAGGATTCCGATATACCATAATCCGAAAATAAACAGCGCCGCCAAAACAAGCACCAATGCAATACCGATTATCCAAGGAAGATACTTCTTTTTCATCCCAGTCGTCCTTTCTCATTTCATCCGTTTTTTTGATTAAAATCCCGGGCAGCATCTGGATTCCATAAAAATCTTAAAATGCTGATCCAGACCGCTGATTGCCTTCATATCGGCGTCCTCCAAAACAACGGGACCGAGATTGGTATTTTCTTCCACACGCTTCGGATTGCTTGTCTTCACAACCGGAACAAGTCCTCTCTGAACATGCCATTTCAACATCAACTGAGCCACGCTCATATTGTATTTGGCTGCCAGAATATTCAGCAGAGCGTTGTTTTTCACCATCGGAAGCATTCTCGCAATCGGGCTGTAAGCTTCCAAAACAATGTCATGTTCCTTGCAATACTCGTAAACTTCCTGTTCGATGTTCATCGGATGAATTTCGTTCTGTGCAACAAACGGGCAGATATTCGCATTTTGCTCCAGCAAACGGAACTGCCGTACCTGACAGTTGCATATTCCGATATTCTTAACGATGCCTTCTTCGTACAGCTTTTCCATACATTTCCATGTATCGACAAAATTCTCCGGCTGGGGCCAGTGTATCAGCAGGAGATCCCAATACTCTAGGCAGGTCTTTTTCAGAATGGAGTCCACAAAAGAGCGAATGTCGCCCTTCTTGGCAATCATCTGCCAGGAGTCAATTTTCGATGTCAGGAAAAAATCCTCCCGTTTAATTGTACTGTCCTCTTTCATTACCGAATGGATTGCATTCGCAAGTGGTTCCTCTGTTTTGTAGCTCGGTGAGGTATCAAAGCCGAAAGCCCCTCCCTGCACCGCAGCCCGTACGATTCCGTCCATTTCATCCTGAGACTTCATCTGGAACGAACCCAGCATGATTTGCGGCATCGTATTGCCGTTTCTTAATGTAACAGTGTCCATTGCTCTACTCCCTTTTCAGTAATTTTTTAACGGCCTGCTTGAGCTTATCTATTTTTTTACCGGAGGTTTGAATTTCGCATAAAATGCCTTCAGCTTTTCCGCATCGGCCTTCTTATCGGTAAATACTTCGAAGAAAATCGGCACATCGCTGTCTTCCTTGACAAATTCCGGAAGATTCTGATCGAATTCCTCGGCGCTGTGTGCACTCAGATACTTGAAGTTCTTGGTCCGTACCCATCCTTCCGCACTGGTAAAATGCTCGGCAGCGATATGTCTGTTCAGCGTCGGAATCACCTTCTCACCCATGAAGAAATGGAACTCCGCAGCACCGCTGTTGTTAATCATCATAATACGGACATTTTTGCCCAAATGACGAATCTGCAACGCATTCATATCGTAGAAGAAGCTGAGGTCACCGATAACCAGAAATGCCAATTTATCGGGTGCCGCAACGGATTGTCCGACAAATGTCGACATCGAACCGTCGATACCGAACGCACCGATATTGCTGTATGCGGTAATGTCCTCCGCCGTCTTGCAGTGGGACATGATTCGTGTCGCATTGAGAATTCCGAGATGCATCAGAGAGCCGGCCGGAATCTTCGAGGACAGTGCCTTGATTGCATACGAGTTGCTGTAATCGAATTCCGGATACTCTGCGGATTTTGCGTATTCAGCCCACAAATCGTAATACTTGCGGTTGTTGGACATGGTCAAACCGGCACCGGATGCAAAATATTCGAAGAAATCCAAAGGCGTACACTCAAATACCGTTGTCAGGCATTTGAATACGTCGCAAATGCTTCCCGACTCATCAATCAGCCAGTGGGTTACATCCTCGTGACGGGCACGCAGCAAATCCTTGATTCGGGAAACAAAATTTCCTCCGAAGGAAATGACGATGTCCGGCTTGTATTCCGCATTGAACTTATCCACCGGAATAACCTGCGCCGCACCGAACAGTTCCAGAACACCGGTTCCCGCAACATTGGACACCTTCTCCGTTGCGATAACACAGTTGTATTTCTTGCCGAACTTGGAAATGGCTTCGCTCAGGTCCTTGCCGGGCATTCCCTGCTCTCCGCAGACAACCAGGATTCTCTTGGCTTCCTTCAGCTCCGCCAGCTTTTCCTTCCATTCGGATTCCTGTCTCTTATATTCCAGACGTTTGATTACCTTAACCTTGGGAAGTTCGGGCTCCGTGTACATACCGATTTCTCCGGCAATCGGAATATCGATCTGAACAGGGCCTGCTCCATGATGGCAAAGTTCCAAAATGGCCTCGTTGATCTTTCTCTGGCAATACCATTCATCGTCGGCATTGACCACCATCGGAAGCTTCACGCAAAGCTTGCAGAAATTTTTGTACATGTCAACCTGGTCAATCATTTGGTTTTCCATCTGATCCAGCATATACGGATGACGGTCGGACGTCAGAACCAGCAGCGGAACATGCAGATAAAATGCCTCCGTAATGGCCGGGAGATAATTGCTGGCCGCTACGGACGAGGTACAGCAAATCGCAACCGGTTCCTGGAACTGCTTGGCCAGACCGAGTGCAAAATAAGCCGCGCTTCTCTCGTCGACAACGGAGTAGCAATCAAAAAATTCGTCCTGTTCCAGGGAATGGTTAATCGGAATATTCCGTCCGCCCGGCGACAGAACCACATGTCGGATGTTATGTGCCTTCATCAGCGCCACAAGGTACTGGACACTCTTGATTTTGGAATACATTACTGCCATAGAAAATATCCTCCGGTTATATTGCTGCAATATTCTAAACTATATTCTTGATATATTCGAGGGAGCCCTTTCTCAGGTTCGCCAGTTTCATTTCCACATCATCCCAGTTCACCGATTCCTGAATGGCTGCACCCTCGTTATAATATGCAATCGGCTCCAGCACGCGGCGTTCCAGTCCAAGGCTCGACAGCAGGTCCCAGACACGGTTGTTGAATCCTCCCTTGGTTTCCAGTTCCGACTTGAACTGCTTATGGAAAATGATGGAAAATACCGTTCCGTGGAACGAATTCGTCAAAACATATTTGGCATGATGAATATATGACAGGAACTCGGTCGGGGACAAATCAAATACGACTTCCACACCCTCTTCGCTTTCCTTCAGTTCGCTCTTGACACGGTTGTGCAAATGAATAATCTTGAGGTTTTCCTTGGCTGCCAGCTTCTTGGCCTCTTCCACAAGATGATTCTGCGGATGAACGGAATACAGGAAAATGTATTCCTGCTTCTCCTGATTCGGTTCCACAAGCGTTTTCCACTTGTCTCCGCCGAGCAGCAGCGTCGGATCGACATTGGTATTGACATCGCGTCCGATTTCTCCCGCCAGATATGCGGAAGAGCTCGGTTCCCGCATGGACAGCTTACCGAACCCGTTCAGCAGTGCCAGCTCCTCGTCGTTGAATTTGTATCCGCCGATGCTGACCGCATACGAACATTTCCGACTGCTGTCGTCAAGGAAATCCAGCATGTATGCACGCTCATTGCCGCACACATCCATATTCCATACCTGATCGCTTCCGGTAATCAGCGCATCAAAATCCGCCGTTACAGCCTTGATGTTGCCGGATTTGCAGGATTTGGTCAGACGCAGATACCGGTTTGCAAAATCCCGGAACTTCTTCTTTTTGGAGCGTACTCCGGGAATATTGCGAATCGTTCGCTTCCAGCTGGTCCAGCTGTTCTTCTGAAGGCCCCACAGAAGGCGATACGCATTTTCAATGTACTTCGCCCGGAAATCCACCATATAGGCATCCTGGCCGACTTCCCGAAGTGCTTCCTGCAATGCATATCCCTGCATCAGTGCGCCGTAGTTGATTGCACGATGAAATGTCAGAATTCCGACTTTACTCATGATTTCGTTACCCGCTTTACTTTATTTTTGACTCTTGTCCAGAAGGACGGACGCGCGGCCGCATCCGGATCGCTTGCCGGGTTAACCACCGTTTTTCCGGCTTTCACATCCCGGTACTCCTGTGCCGCTTTCATGTAATAATGAATGGATTTTGCCATATCGAGCGTGATTTTGCCGTCGTACATGGCAATCAGATTGTTCATCGATTTTTGAATGAATTCCACCGTCACGTCGGCCGGCTTGGATTTGGTCACTCCCCAGAAATAATCCAGACAGGTTTTCTGGTGAATCCGATAATACGCGATATTGTATTCTTTCAGGGAGCGAAGCATTCGCAAATGAGAGGTTTCGGATTCCAGACGGGTCTCCATAAACTTCTCTTTGGTTCTCATAACGCTTCCCGGATTTGCAAAATAATGATAGAACGGTTTTTTGCAGAAATATGCGGTTTTCATCTGTTTTCCGATTTCCACAAGCCAAATGCCGTCCTCGGCAACCTTTACCGTGGTATCAAACAGAATCAGATTTCCGTTCCCGTCGAATAAGTTCTCTTTCCGATAGATTTTGTTCCAAATGTAATTGCCGTACCATTGCTTTCCGCCCAGGTTTCCGGCCTTGCTCAGAATGGCGGTAAAAAACTCGTCCTGACCGCCGTATCCGGTAAAACCGTTCTCGGTTTCATCGGAAATTTTGCCCTGGCCGTCATCCGTCATCCAGCCGAAACATGCCACATCCGTATTCTGTGCCAAAATGGCATCCATCATGGTCTGACAGCAATCCGGTTCCAGCCAGTCGTCGGAATCACAAAACTGAACATACTCTCCGCTGCACTGCTGCATACCGAGATTTCTGGCATTTCCGACTCCGCCGTTCGGAATGTGGGATACACGAATAGACGGATACCGCTCGGCATAAGTATCACACAATGCCGGAGTTCCGTCTGTCGATCCGTCGTCCA
Source organism: Lachnospiraceae bacterium (assembly GCA_045641285.1). Classification (GTDB taxonomy): domain Bacteria; phylum Bacillota; class Clostridia; order Lachnospirales; family Lachnospiraceae; genus ISDg. The sequence goes on along the minus strand of JAZUGQ010000043.1, from coordinate 47,785 downwards.
TTATTAAAATTTCAATCGGCTGATACGTCTGTTGTACAAGCGAATCCAGACATCTTGCCAAGTATTGTTCTCCGTTATAAACCGGAACAATAATACTTAACTGTGGTTTTCCTTCCATCTATCGTTACTCCTTTTTTGCCGGATTCCCCCCGGTTTCTCGGAAACCGAATCCGACATTTTCCTATAACAGGCAAAATATTTTTTCCCCTTCTTCACGGCTAGTGCCCACACAGATTAAGTTTATCAAAGCTTTTTCGTTTTGTCAAGAATACTTCTCTGTTGATACCACTAAATATGCCATACTTTCCGATTTCATTGCTTGTATCTTGTTATCCGACTCCTGCCACACCACCGGATTCGGTTCTGTCCCGTCTCCCCGCAGCAGCCCGGTCAAGCCGAGTTTATCGAGCAGTTCTTCCGTCCGATACCCGGTCAGGGAATGCGGTACCGCAATCAGAGGCGTGTGAAACAGGACGGAAAAGACACCGGCATGATACGAGTTGGTCACAACCAATGCCGCATGGTCGATTGCCCAAAGCCATTCGCACGGTCCCATCAGCACATTGTTCCCGTCCGCTCGCCGTCGCTTCGGATAGGCCATCGAATGAATGACCGGCAGCCCCCGCTCCCGACCGATTCGGTCTGCGGTTTCAAACACTTCCTGCTCCGATTCGTCGCCCATGGTGCAAGTCAGGATATACTCTCCCTCCTGCAGCCCGTCCGGTTGTCTCATCAGTTTCCGGTAATCCTCACATTCCGCCAGCAGCGTCGGATCGGCATCCACCCGGATGTCGCCCCCGTTTCGGATTTCGAGAATCATTTCCCGACCGCGCTGTTCTCTTACGGAAATGCCCGCAAACCGGTCCCAATACCGGTTCAGCAGGTCGGCGTTCCGGTTCTCCGCCGGTCGTTCCGTGTCCCGATACACACCGACCGCATAAGATATCCGTCGAACCGTATCCGGTCCGAAATCCAGAAAATATGCCGGATCAAAGGAATCTCCCGTCAGCCGTTCATTCCAAAGCTGGTCGCTTCCCGCAATATAGCAGTCCGATTCGGGCGGATTCTTCTGCAGGCTTTTCAGCGTCCGATAGCATTTCGTCGTATGAAGATACCGGTCCCGAAACTCCCGGAACAACCGGTCGCTTGCCTCATTTTCCTTTCGCAGAGACCGGTCCAGTGCGGTTTTCGCGAACCAGCGTCCGTACGACATCGTCCGTTTCCACAGCGGACGGGTTTCTTTGTCCCGCAGGAAATTCGCACGGGCAACGGTAAACGGATTCTTTTTTACCGTATATCGGTTCTGATGATACCACGGCCGATAGTCAATCACGGAAACGTTGTGTCCCTGCCGTTCCAAAACCGTCTGCAGTGCATAGCATTGCAGGACCGCCCCGCAATTGTACGGGAAATGAAAGGTAATGATACCGATGTCCATCGCATCCTCCTACGTTATTCTCTGACAAATACGGGTTCCCGGCAATCCGTTTCCGTTTCGGACCGTACCCATTTTTCATCCTTTTGGATGTACCGGTACAGAACGAGCCACCCCAGCCGTCTTGCTTCCGTCATCCGCGCGATTCGCCGTTTTGCCTTATGCAGCCCCGTCGTCCAGCCGACCGGCTCAAACCGTTCGCTCCGGTATCGCAGTTTCGGAATCCGGACATTGTCCGTCGCATCCGTTTTCCATGCTTTCTTCAAAGTCTCGTTCGGAAAAACAACCGGCTCCGTCAGTTTCAGAACCGAAACCGGTTCCTGCGGCGGCACCTGCAAACGGTTCAAAACATCCATGACTGTCTGCTCCGGCGTCACATAAACAATATTTCCATATACAAAATCCCAGTTCCGCATGCTTTCGGGAAGCACCGTCACATACGGTGCAAAGGTCTGCGAATACAGCGTCCGAAGCATTAACGCAACATCATTTTCATTCATTTTGGCGGAAATCCAAAGGATCATTTTGGGAGCGGCCGCATAGACATCCGGGTTTGCAACGGGGTTCAGCCGCAATTCCGGGAAGGCCGCCTCGATTGCCGCCCGTCCGGCTTCGGTCAGCTGCCGAAGCGCATGTTCCAGACATTCGACCACCGCCTCCGAGACATCGTCCGAAAGGTTCCACGGGCAGCAATAGAAATTCTTCAGAATGCTTCTCGCAAACTTGTCCCATACCGCCTGCAAATATCCGTCCGGTGCCGGATTTCCGGTTTCTCCGCCGTTTTGTATTGCGCGTTCCGCCATCGCCAGAATACGCTTGTGTGCTTCTTCAAAATGATTCCACAGTTCCTTCTCCCGACGTCCCGTAACCGAGGGATTCGGCGACAGAGGGCTGCGTTTCCGATATCCGTAAGTCACCTTGGGGATTCCCGTCAGCCGGGCTCCTTCATAGACGCAATTCATGAAAAATACGCCGTCCTCCGAAAACCGAAGCGGAGGAAATTCGATATTATGCTCCCGAATCCAAGCGGTCCGGTAACACTTTCCGCTGATCATAAACGTCCACAGCAAATCGGTATCCCACATCGAAATTTCCGATTTCTCCGACAGCCGTCCGGTTGCCCGATAAATGCCGCTTCCGGCAATATGAAACTCTTCCATCTGTCCGATTCCGATATCGGCCTGACGCTTCTCCATTTCGGACATATAGCAGGCCACTGCCTGTTTCGGCAAAATATCGTCTCCGTCCACGAAAACGAGATACTCTCCTGCCGCGATCCGGATTCCGTAGTTTCTGGCTCCGGACACCCCGGGTTCCTCCGTCGTCTCATACCGACAGCGCAAATCCTCGACAGCGGCCCGTTTTGCAATCTCTGCGGAATCGTCAACGGAGCCGTTGTCAATCAATAAAATTTCCAAATCCCGGTACGTCTGAGTCCGTACGGATTGAATGGTTTCTTCCAAATATTCCCCGACATTGTAAACCGGGACAATCACCGTAACCATTGCTCCCATTGCTCTTCCTCCCATAGAAACGTCACACAAACCATTGCCGGGCACTTTCAGTGCCTGCGACACCACTTTTCATTATAACGGGAAAGTCTTCTTTTCGCAAGAGAAAGTGCATACTCAAGTACCTGATTTTTGTATCTTTTTCCTCTTCTTCCGGCATCCCCGTTTTCCTGTTCCGACGCACAAAAAAGCAGACTGAAAATTTCGCTGCAACAGCGGTTTTTCAGTCTGCCCGTATCGTCTTTTTCGTTTTGAAAACCGTCCCGGTCATAACGGTACGAAACCGTCTCCTTCGACCGAATTGTCATACCGGCCGGAGCCCTTTCGGAACGTTATTCCCGTCGCTTCGAATTCCCGATCAGCTCAGCCAACGACGGAAGAAACCGCCGCCGTTATTCTCGGGAGCCTTAATCTCAATCGGCTTTTCCTCTTCCTCGAGGGTCTTCAGATCAAGGTCATCGTAATCCGCTGCCGGTGCCGCAATCGCAGGTTCCGCGGGTTCCTCTTCGTCAATCGGAACAGCAATTTCCGGTTCCGCTTCTTCGATATCCATCGGAAGTTCGATGGCCGGTTCCGCTTCTTCCGCATCCATCGGAAGGTCAATCACCGGTTCCGCTTCTTCCGCATCCATCGGAAGTTCAATGGCCGGTTCCGTTTCTTCGATGTCGACAGGAATCTCCAATGCCGGTTCCGATTCTTCGATATCAACAGGGATTTCCAATGCCGGTTCCGCTTCTTCGATATCAACAGGGATTTCCAATGCCGGTTCCGCCTCTTCGATATCAGCAGGAATCTCCAATGCCGGTTCCGATTCTTCGATATCAACGGAAATCTCCGTTGCCGGTTCCGCAGCTTCGGTTTCCGTCCAAAATGAATCGGCCGGTTCCGCAGCGGCTTCTTCAGCCACGGTTTCCACCGGAATCTCTGCAACCGGCTCCGCCTCTGCTTCCACCGGAATCTCCAATGCCGGCTCCGCCTCTGCTTCCACCGGAATCTCCACTGCAGGCTCTTCCTCCGCTTCCACCGGAATCTCCACCGCAGGCTCTGCCTCCGCTTCCACCGGAATCTCTACCGCAGGCTCCGCCTCTGCCTTTCCCTCGGCAATCGTCTTGTCCAGCAGTGCCGCTACAATCTCATCGTCGAAAGATGCACGCAGATCATTGATATAATCCAGAACCCGAACCATTCTCTTCTCGTCAAATGCGCGCATAAACCGGGCATACGGCTTGCATGCATCCAGCTTGGCATCATTTTTCGCCATGGTCAGGCTGTCATCGTCCCCAAAAACACCTTCCAGTTTGTCCTCCGCTTCCTTCAGTACCGGTGCGGCAATATCATCGCTGCAGGACAGACTCAGGAACCGTCTTGCAGTCTCGATTTCTTCCTGATTGCTCAAAATCACGTCGATTGATTTCAGGCTGTCTTCCAGATTGTCCAGTTTATCGAAATCAAACGATTCTCCGCTCAGTTCTTCATAATTGCTCTTGCAAAAAGTACTTGCCTGTTCGATTTTTTCAAGATTCTCCATCACACTTTCGGTAGCTTCCGGAGAGATGAACTTTTTCGAGTCAATGCAATCGGAAATCAGGTAAATGTTCTCCTCCATCTTCGTCATGCCGGCGCGAATGTCCGCCACCTTTTCCCACATACTGCTCAACAACTCCCGCTTGTCCACGATACCATCCTCCTCGTTTTCACTTCCGGTTCGTCTTTCGAAACGTAACCGGATAAATTATTATACTATATGCGAAATGAAAAAGTCAATCATTCCGACTGCTGTTTTTCTCATTTTGAATCCGTTCCGCCGCCGCAATCATGGCATTTACAAGTTCCGGAGTCACCAGCGACAGATTCGGCCGGTCCACGATTTTGTACATCTTCCCGTCATCCCAGTAAAAACACGGAATTCCCAGTCTGCCGGCATAGGTCACCATAACCGCGGCGTGTTTGGCGCGTTCCGCCTCGTTGTTCTTGTCCATCGAGGCAAACTCACCGATAATAACCGGAATTTTCTTGGGCAGTACATTTGTTTCGAGCTGATCGAACAGCCGCTGCAATTCCTGTTCGCAGGCGTCATCAAACAGATCCGTCTGTCTTGTCCAAACCGCGTTTCTTGTCGTAAATCCCCACGGATCATAGCAATGAATTCCCATGATCAAATGTCCTTCCACAATATCCGTCGGGGTCTGAAAGGCCTGCAGCAAATGAGTCTGCAATCCGCCGGCATAGGTGTTCAGAATCAGATTTCGGGTACGGTTTGCGCCTCCGGTTTTTCGAACGGTTTCCACAAATAACCGGTTCCAGTCATTTACGGCCTTCAGTTCCGCTCCCGTCGGCGTATTCCACTGATTGGCCGGGTTCAGCATCTCGTTGAATCCTTCCAAAAGCAGCTTATCCGATTCATCCCGCAGCAGTTCCGCAATCTGTGTCCACATCTGCTCCACACGGTCTCGGTTTTTCCTGAAATTGTCGGAATCGGCCTGAATCCATCCGCCTCCGTAGTTCTGCATTTCGCCCGTGTCATGATGACAGTTCACGATGCAGTACATGCCTTCCTTCAAAATCAGTCCGACAACTTTTTTCACCCGGCGCAGCCACATGAAATCCAGATTATTCCGTTCATCCATATGCGGGTACCATGTCACCGGCATCCGAATGGCCTCAAACCCAAGCGAATGAATATAATGAATCAGTTCCGTTGTCGTATACGGATTTCCCCACGCGGTCTCCATAAGATTCTGATCGAACCAGGAGCCGTGGCAATCGAACGTATTTCCGAGATTCCAGCCGATTTTCATCCTGGCAACAGCCTGCGCGGCGGTTTCCGAAGTATCGTTCGGAACGATTCCGTTTTCCTCTGTGTTGTTCTCCGATATCATCGTAAATTCCTTTCCCCTGTCATCCCGACTCCGACCGAAGCCGTCCCGTTACCGGTCTGTTGAACGGACCAAAGGTCCGAATTCCGTATGTCGGCCGGCTGTTTGGCGGACCATCGGTCCGAATTCCTCATTTTGCCCGGCTATTGAGCGGACCATAGGTCCAAATTCCGTATGTCGGCCAGCGTATCCACTCTCGCAAACAAAAGCTTCCGCAATTCCTCATCCGGTTCGGTCTGATCCGGTACCATGACAACCCGAAGTCCCGCCCGGTATGCGGACCGGATTCCGTTGGGTGCGTCTTCCACGGCAAGGCATTCGTCCGGGGAAAGTCCCAACGTTTCGCAGGCATATCGATACACGTCCGGAGACGGTTTGCCTTCCGCCACCATCGTGGCACTGACAACGGTATCGAACCACCCGTCCAATCCGGCCAGTTTCAGATATCGCCCGGTTCGTTCCGGATCCGTTGCCGTGGCAATGGCCCGAATTACTCCCCGTTCCTTCAAAAAGGTCAGAATTTCCGTTGTTCCCGGCTTGGCCTGTAACCCGTTTTGCCGAATATCGTCTTCAATCAGCTGTGTCCGATAGGTTCGTATCGCGGAATAATCCAAATCCTCACCGTACCATGCTCGGTACTGTTTCGGACCGAACGGACGCCCCAGAGACCGGATCTCGAGAGCACGCTCATCCGACATTTCATAGCCGAATTTTGCAAATGCCATCGGCCAGTACTTTCGGTATAATTTTTCCGAATCGATGAGCGTTCCGTCCATATCAAAAATAACTGCTTTTACCATCGTTACTGTCCCAATGCATCCATTTCGTTCTGTACTGCCTGCAAATCTCTTCGGATCTGCAAATGCTGCGGGCACGCATCCTCGCAGGCCCCGCATCCGATGCAGTTCTTTGCCTTCTTATCGTCCGGAAGCATCTTCCAGTTCCATTTTGCATCCCCTTCGTTGGCGTACATTCCGAAGCGGTTCCATACCGAGAAGTTGCCGGGGATATCGACACCGTTCGGGCATGGCATGCAATACCGGCATCCCGTACAGCCGTTGCGGACACGCGCACGGATCAGTTCCGTGGTTTCGTTGACCGCCGCTTCCTCTTCCTCCGACAAAACGGCAAAGGAACCGAACGTCTTCAGGTTGTCCGCAACCTGTTCCTCCGTCGACATTCCGCTGAGAATGACCTTGACAATCGGACGGCTTCCGACAAATCGCAAAGCCCAGGATGCGGTGGACGCATCCGGCTTCAGACGGCGGAACGGTTCGAGAACCGCCTCCGGAAGTGTTGCCAGAGTTCCGCCCTTAATCGGCTCCATAATAATCATCGGAATCTGTTTCTCCGTACAGAGCTGTACCCCGCGGTCTCCCGCCTGCTCGTTCCGATCCATGTAATTATACTGAATCTGGCAGAAATCCCATTTCCGATAATTCACGATTTCCTCAAACGCATCGTATCCGTCATGGAAAGAGAATCCCAGATACCGGATTTTGCCCATTGCGCGCGCTTCCTCCAGATATTCGCAAACGCCGTAAGACACCATTTCCCGGAAACGGTTGCGGTCCAGTGCATGCAGCAGATAAAAATCAATATGGTCGGTCTGCAGCCGCTCCAGCTGCAAATCCAAAAGGCGCTTGGCATCATCCAGGCAATGAACCTCCCAGCAGGGAAGCTTGGTTGCCAAATAAAAGGTATCTCTGTCGTATCGTTTCAGAATCTCTCCGACAACCGGCTCGGCCTGGCCGCCGTGATACGGATATGCGACATCAAAATAATTGACTCCGGCACGATATGCCGTATCAATCATGGCCGCAGCCCGTTCTTTATCAATTTGTCCGTCACGGACCGGCAGTCTCATGCAGCCGAATCCGAGCAGCGAAGTCTCGATTCCCAACGATTCAATAACCCGTTTTTCCATAGTCTCGTCTTCCTTCCGTTCATCGAATAAAATTGGTGAAAATCTTCTTCGGCGATTCGGGTGCCGAAATTCCCGCAGCCTTTGCCGCTTCGATGCACCGAAGGATCCAGGCCATGTTCTTGCCGAGGGTCCTCATAATCTGAACACCCTCCTCATCCTTCAGGACATCCGATGCCTGACTTCCGTGCACCATATTCCAATAATCGGATGCCACAAGCGGCATCTGCGAATACAGAAAATACTTGTTCAATACGTCCAGGGAAGCACTCGTTCCGGCACGTCTCGCCGAGCAGATTGCCGCACCCGGCTTGTGGATCAAATCCGGTCCCGCGATTGCAAACAGGCGGTCCAAAAGCATCAGAATTTCCGCACTCGGCGATGCGTAATAAACCGGTGCACCGACAATCAGCGCATCCGATTCCTTCATTTTTTCGGCAGCCTCACGGGCCAGTTCGTTCACCTGTCCGTTTGCGGCGCGTTCTCCGGCGAACAGGATTTCCGACTCGATTCCTTCTTCGTGCAATGCTTCGGCAATAATGGACAGCGCCGTATACGTACACTGTTTTTCGCGGCGGCTTCCGTTAATCAGTAACACTTTCATTTTCTTCTCTCCGTTTCTGTGTCAGGCCCGCCGTTTCGAGGCGTTTTGCCTCCTTCCCGGCAGCCATCTCTCCGTTTCTTAGTCTGACCCGTATCCTTTTGCACGGGCCCAATCGGTCTTACAGGGTAATGGTTCTGGGTGCCGATGTAAATGAGGAGAACGTCGCGGTTGCATCCTCAAAATACAGTACCTCGGTATTGTCGTCATCCTCGCTGTACATACCGCGAAGGGACGGATAGGCATCCAGCATATGCTTCTTGGCCTCGCGTCTGTTGTCGCGAATCAGCCTGCCGGATACGCGAAGCCACGTGCCGTCCGCAAAGCAGCACAGCTCGGCCTTCGGATTTGCCTGCAGCTGTTTGGATACCGGCTTGATTTTTCCGGTCTGAATATATAATTTGCCTTCAAACAGTTCCACCGTTCCGAACGGCCGGACTCTCGGCTGGTCGCCCTCAACGGTTGCCAGATAATAGGTTCCGCATTTCCTGATAAATTCCAATACTTCCTGCATACAAAATACCCTCCTTCATTACCGGCACGGCAGTCTCCCCGTCCGGTGTCTTTCTGTTTATTATGAAAATGTTTTATCGGATTGTCAATGGACTATCCGCTAATCAAAAGCGTGTTCCGCCTGCGGAGCGGTTTTTTTGCTTTCCGGAACGCTCTTCCCGAAAAAGCAAAAAACCGGAGCGCCAACCGGTGCTCCGGTCGTTTTCTGTCCGTCAGTCCAGTTTCAAAACCGCTTCCCGTACCTTATCAAATTCCGTCCGGATCCGTTCCGTCAAATCCGTTACATTGTGCGACGGAGCTCCGTACCGTACCAGCTCACACAACTCGGAGCTGACCGTCTGAAGTTCCCCAAGGCCCAGATTCATCGTCATTCCCTTCATGCTGTGGGCATTCCGGAACACCCGTGCCCAGTCCTGCTCGCGAACGGAATTTTCCAATTCTTCCATGTAATCCGCCGTAACGAATTTTTTCAGATACTTTCCGATCCATTCATCGTTATCGATTCTCGAAAAGACCTCCGCATAGTCCTCGTGAATTGCTTTATATACATCACATACCGTCATTCTGACAACCTCCTGATTCTGTAATCTCCGCATCACACCACAATTTCGGTACTAAAATTCCACTGCATATCATTTTACCATACAAACACGCAATACGCAGAAAAAATTTTTATGATTTTCCGACTTTTTCGCGTTGCGACATATTTATTGCAAATACATGACAGATATTCTAACATTCGTAACCGCAACACTTGACACATTTGGCATTATTCGGTAGTATAAAGTATTAAGAAATAGTTTTCGTTTTTCTTTTGCCGGCAAGCCGTCGACAACCGACCGATTCCGTTGTTTCGGACTTTTTCAGCCGATGCGGAACCGATATTTCCGACAGAAAAGGGGGGGGACATATGATTTCCATAGCTTTGTGTGATGATCTTTCCGTTCAGCTGACAATTCTGGAAGACATTGTCAGTGATTATATGACAAGTCACAACCTTTCCTATTCTCTGATGTCATTCAAATCCGGAGACGAGCTGCTGTCCTATGCCCGTCGGAACGGCACCTTTGATATTTACTTTATGGACATGATTATGCCCGGTCTTCAGGGAATCGATGTCGGACGTGAGCTTCGTCAGTTCGATCACGACGGCAAAATCATTTATCTGACAGCAACTCCGGATTATGCCGTGGATTCCTATTCGGTCGGAGCCTTCTTCTATCTGTTAAAGCCGGTCAGCCGGGCGCGCATTGACGAAATTCTGGAACATGCCTGTGAGGAAATCCTTAAGGACCGCCGGACGCAGAATGCATCCGCTCCTCTGCCCCGTCGAGCCGAAATTCGTACCGGAGACGGGACCGTTGTCATTACGCTTTCGGAACTGCTCTGTGTGGATATCGTCAATCGTCGTCCCTGTTATCATATGGCCGACGGTACCGTACATACCGGAATCATGCTGCGAAAACCGTTTGCCCAGTCCGTTGCCGCAATCGCATCGGAACCGGAATTCGAATTCGCGGGATCTCATTTTCTGATTCATCTGTCTGCCGTAGAACAGGTCAGCAATTCCTATATTCTGTTTCACGGGGGTGTCAAGCTGTTCCCGTCCAAATCCACCTGTGTTGCCCTTCAGGGGCTCATCCGGACGCTTTGATGCACCGGTGCGCATACCGCTGCGGACTTCGGCGCCACACTCCGGCCGGTGTTGTTCGGCAACATGTCCTCAAAATGTGTCATCAAAATGTTCATCAAAATATGTCATCCGAATGTGTCATCCGAATATGTCATCCGAATATGTCACCGAATGTGTCATCCGAATGTTTCGACCAAATATTTTATTAAAAATAAAGCGACACCATTGCGATTTCTCGTCATTCGGTGTCGCTTTATTATGCTTTGTTTCGTTCAGAGATGCTCTCTGTCAAATCAATCGATTCTCTCCCAAACAAGCTACTTCTGCTATTCGGTGATATCTCACCGACTTGTTCCCACAAGTCAATCATAGCATAACGGGAGAAATAATCCACTGTGAATTTTACGCATTTCGGATTCACTTTTACGCATTGCCCGGAATCGCATCATTTTTGTAAAATATTTTGTACTTAATACTGTGCCGTCACAGACCGTATCAGTCCGCTTTTGTCAGCATGACATGCGAAAATTTGTACTGAGCACCGTCATTTGCGGAATTGCTGTTCAGGTTCGGTCCCTGCGGGCCTGCCAGACCGTTGCAAATCTTCTTCGTGTACCGGTTGGACGTATGTCTCATAATATATCCTGCCAGTTCCTTGCATCCGGTCTCGGAAAATGCCGCATGATTGAATCCGTCCACATCAAACGAATATCCGCGGCGTCCTTCCAGACGGGTTCTGAAAATGAGGATCTCCGGAGCGCCGGCATCCGCATCTTTCAATAACATCTGGCATACGACATCTTTTTGAAACTGTTCCTCCACGGCATCCCGAATGCAGCGGGATGTAACCGCTTCACCGACTTTCAGCATTCCCCAGCAGGCAACCAGTGCCACAATCGCAAAGCACAGCCAGCCGGACACGGAATTGGCCGTCAGCTGCATCAGGCAGGAAAAATACCCGATTACAACATCCACCTTGATCATAACAAGTGCGATTCCGGCAATAATGCCGCCCCAGCGAACGATTTTGAACCACTTCGGGCTGACGGTTTTATCGCCGGCAACCAACCGATACTGACGAAACTGAATCGAAAACATAATTAGCATCAATCCGAGCAAAATGAGACCCATTGACAAAAAATTCTGACCAAGAAAATCCATATTCCTTCTCCTTTTCGATGTTTCCTGTTTCCGTGAAACATCCCTGTGATATTTTCTGCGGCAGACTGCACCGCAGCGGGCATCCGCTCTCTTCCGACCGCGCAATCGGCAGGAGCACACCCTCACACCATTATATACTATGCCGATTGTTTGGGCAAGCAAAAACATAACTTATATTTTGTTTTTTTCCACATAAAAAAGCCCTCTGAAAATGATTCAAAGGGTTTTTTTATCCTATTCGATTTTTCTCTTCTCAACGTACACCACAGTCTGACTTTATCACTGTCAGCATGTTCATTATAATATTTGGAAATAACATTTGCAAGAAGCTTCATGTAACACGTTATTATTTTGTTTTTTATGCCGTATTGCTGTATTATCCTGCCGTTTTTTGTTCCTATCCTTCCATTTTAGGCATTTTGTCAATTTTGGCATGTAAGGCACTTGACATGGCAACTTAAGTTTATTACAATGGAGCAAATGCGGAACTGTTTTGTCATGTTCCGGAACTTTCAGGAGGTAGCGTTATGACCACCGGTCAAATCGGGATTCTGGTGTCCGACTATCGGGAACCGCAAACCGCAAACATTGTTTTGGGTCTGGAGCAGGAAGCCAATGCACTCGGTTATTCGACTGTCATTTTTTCCATGCTTCAGCTTAGCGAGCGCTTCTCCAATAATGAAGAATGCGTATTTGATTTGATTGACTATTCACGGTTTAGCGGAATCGTCATCGTCACTCAGAGTTTTTCACCGCATCGTGAGATTTTAAAAACGTTGGAACAGAACCTGCTTCAGTCCTGTCCCGTTCCTGTTTTTTCCATCGGCGACTCCGATTGTTTTCCGGTATGTCCCGAAACCACCGAAGATATTCAGGCAGAGAAGGTAACTTCGCATCTGATTGATGTTCACGGATGCCGCACCATTTATTTTCTGGGCGGTGAAAAGACCGATACCAATATGATATATCGCGGGCAGTGTTCCGCCCTGACGAAGCATGATATTCCGATTAACGACGACTGGTTTTTATTTGGCGGATACTGGATCGGCTGTGCCGAAAAGCTGGCCAAGGAGATTGCCTTCGGGGAAGCGGAGAAACCGGATGCCGTAGTCTGCGTGTCCGATATTGTGGCCTCCGCTCTGATTAAGCACCTGTACCGATACGGAATGCGTGTTCCGGAGGATGTCATCGTGACCGGTCTCGGACGGGTTTCCACTCAGACGCTGCCGCTGTTTACCGTGACCTCTGCCGAAGTGGATTATAATTATATCGGAAAATGCACGATTGCCGCGCTGTATCATTCCATGACCGGCAAGAAAGCGCCGGTGCTTACGCCGAAACGCGGTTCCATTGTCACCGGCATGAGCTGCGGCTGCGGTCTTTCCAAGCCGTTGGATCTTCGTATGCAGCTGGAGTTGATTGACAAACACGAAGAAGAGGATATGCAGTTCCGAAACAGCAATATCGAAGAGCGCCTCTATTCCGCCCCCGATTTGTCCTCTCTGACACTGACAATTAAGGATTTGTCCTATCTCGTTCCGGACAAGCAGAACCTGTCCGTTAATTTGCTCGACGAATCCCGGAAACATGCCGAATGCATCTTTTTGTCCGGTTCCGTCACGGCGGAGAATTCCATTCGTTTTCCGGCGGACTATATTTATCCGGCCGGATATCCGATCCGTACCGTTCTGAACACTCAGGTTTTCCCGTTGATGTTCAATCGGAAATGCCTCGGCTTTATGACGATAGGATATCAGGAAGCTGCCGTTCCCTGCCAGCAAACGCTGAATTTTGCGGTCAAAATTTCCAATTCCCTGATGATTCTCGATATCCGTACCAGGGAATCCGAACCGTCATCCGCTCCGGTTCCTTCGAAGCCGGCGGACCGACAGCCGGTTGCCGATGCCAAGAAACGTCCCGCTTCCGTCCCGTCGCTTTTTGTCACCAAGGACGGCATCACAAGCAAGCTTGTACTGGATTCGGTTCTCTATTTTGATTCCACCAACAAGAAAGTATATGCCATCACGGGAACCGGGGAATTTGAAACCAACCACCGTCTGTACGAAATCGAAGCGATGCTGATCGGACGAAACTTCCTGCGGATTTCCAAATCGACCATTGTCAACCTGAATAAGGTGTTAAGCTATCGCCCGGATACGGACCGGACACTGATTCTGAATCTGACCGGGCATATAACGGTTCGGGTATCCCGATCCTTTGTCAACGATTTCAAAAACTCATTCCGCTCCATTTGATCGGATTTCCGAAATTCATTCCGCTCCATTTGATCGGATTTCAGAAATTCGTTCCGTTCCATTTGATCGGATTTCAAAAAAAGCCGGAGGCTCTCACGAACCTCCGGTTTATTGTTGTATGAAATCGATATGTATCGAAATCAATAATTATCGGTATGAATTTCAAAATAGCTCTGCGGATGAGCACAAACCGGACAAACCTCCGGCGCGCTTGTTCCGACAACAATATGGCCGCAGTTTCTGCACTCCCATACTTTGACTTCACTCTTGGCAAATACTTCCTGCGACTCCACATTATGAAGCAGCGCACGATATCTCTCCTCGTGACGCTTCTCGATGGCCGCGACACCGCGGAATTTGGCGGCCAGTTCCGGGAATCCTTCCTCTTCCGCCGTCTTGGCAAAGCCGTCATACATGTCGGTCCATTCATAATTTTCGCCGTCGGCTGCGGCTGCAAGATTCTCCGCAGTGCTGCCGATTCCGTTCAGCTCTTTGAACCACAGCTTGGCATGCTCCTTTTCATTGTCCGCAGTCTGCAGGAACAATGCTGCGATTTGCTCAAACCCGTCCTTCTTTGCTTTGGAAGCAAAATACGTATATTTGTTTCTTGCCTGAGATTCTCCCGCGAACGCGGCAAGCAGGTTCTGCTCCGTCCTGGTTCCGCTGTACGGATTGCTCTTCGGCATTTCCACCAAATTGTCGCCGCTCTTTTTGCATCGCGGACAAACCGGTGCAACACCGTCCTCCACCTCAAAAATTTCACCGCAAACAGTGCATTTGTACGTCTTCTTCATATCATTTCTCCTTTCTGTCGGATTGCTCTTCGTGTTCTTCATGATCTGTCCGAAAGGCCTCCTGATCCGAAAGGCTGTCTTTGCGTTTGCAGTCCTCGCAAAGACCGTAAAAATACAGCATGCATCCATCCACCCGCAGGTCTTCCATTCCTTCCGTTTCCCGCAGCATGGTTCTCACACGGTCCGGAAGCGTAATCCGAAGATCGGTGATTCGTTTGCAGGAGTTACACAGAAAATGCAAATGATTGCGTAAATCCGCGTCAAAATGATCGACTCCGTCTTCCAAATGAATCCGCCGAATCATTCCGTTCTCCGCCAGCTGGTTCAGATTGCGATAGACGGTTCCGAGACTGATGTCCGGATTTTCGACACGCACGTTCTGATAGACCTCTTCCGCCGTCGGATGGCTTGTGGTATTCTGCAAATAATTCAGAATCAAATCCCGTTGTCTGCTATGATTCATGGATGTTCCTTTCTCAAAGGGTGCCTTTGAAAATCATAAAAACAGTAGCAATTCTTATTTTTATCATAGCATTTCCGGCATAGAAATCAAGTCCAAAATCAGTAATAATTCTTAATTTTTGATAAAATCAGACGATTATTCCTGATGTTCCGTGTACTCCGAAATCCATGCTTCCGCCGAGAAATCACGGTCCGCACAGCCGTAGCCTGCCTCTTTTGCATTGTCCTGTACGACAATCCGATGATTCCGACAAAAGGTATTGTAATCCACCGATTCGGCAAATCGGTGATATACCGTCAACGCACGGTTTCCCAAAACACGGGTCACCGCCTGTCCGCCGGTCGGTTCCTTATAGCTGTCGGTGTCCGCCTTCAGAACCACTGTTCTGCCGTCCCGGATAATGTCCGCCGCTTCTTTGTAAAAAGCAATTCCGGCATCCACCAGTTCCCACTGATGGTCCGACAAATCATAAATGTCCCCACTCAGTCCCATTCGCCCGAGCAGCGTGGCACACATGGAAAAATACAGCCGTTCATCCGTGTCCTCCTTGCGAAGAACCGACCAAATCTGGCTCTGCTCGGGACGTATCACCCGATGCAGGTTCGCGGCAATCAGCGGCAGGGACGGAATTTCATGGGCATCGGAAAAGCTTGCCATGGAAGACAGTTCCATCATGGACGGTTCCAGACGATGTCCGCCGCTGGAGCAGTTTTCGATAACCAGTTCCGGAAGTTCCTGCTTCATTTTCCGGAAAAATGCCTGCGTGGCATGGACTTTTCGCCGCAAATTTTCTCCCATGCTCTCCGGACCGTCGCAGCCCATTCCGAGCGTATCATTGTAATCCACCTTGATATATCCGAAATCATTGTCCCGCAGCGTCCCGATAACGTCCTCGGTCAGACGCTCCGTTACCCACGGATCCTCCATATCCAGAAACCGACGGTGTCCGATGGTCAGCGGAACTCCGTCTTTCTTCAGCAGATGCTCCGTCATGTTAAACCGTTCCGTCTTCGGACATACGACTTCGAATTCGAACCAAATGCCGGGAATCATTCCCTTTTGCCGAATATACGTTGTCAGTTCCCGAAGACCGTTCGTAAATCGGTTTTTCCGTACGCTCCAGTCCCCGGCGGTATCCCAAAAATACCCTTCCGGTCCGTGCCATCCGGAATCCATCACCAAGTACCGGATTCCCTTTCTTTCAATTTTATCGCAGATTTTTTTCAGATTTTCCAGCGTCGGATTTCCCCATGTGGTGCAATATTCATTAAACACGATTCCCATGTCCCGGTCTGCCGGACTGATATCGGGAGTCTGTGTTTTCACGAGACGGTCGCATACCTCTTCGAGCGACGCTCCCTCTGCTGCCACGGCCTTCGGCGCAGTAAAGGAATCTCCCGGTGCAATCGTCTTCGTCCACTGTCCGAAGTCACGGTCCGCGATTCCTCCCGCAAGAGTTACCGTATCGTCGTGGCGCACGGTAATCTCCATTTGCCAGGATGCCGGAGAATACAGCTGAACCGCGGTAACACGACCGCTTTTGCTGTCTTCCGCCGCCACAAAAGGGAAATATTTCCGCACCGGCTGAGACCCGACATTGCCGAACTTCTCAATTCGAAATGCCATGTGATTCCAGGACCTCTCCATATTCAGTTCGGTTAAGCGGTCCGTCTTCAGCCGCCCCTCGGCGCTCCACCAGGACAGAATCCGATGGATCCGGTCCGCCGGAATTCCGGGGATTCGAAAGGATGTCAGCATTTCCATCGTTACTTCGGAATCGGAACCGTTGTAAAATGTTGTGGAAATGACCGTTGCTCCGGTCACCGGATGCCTGTCATGACAAATCCGCAGTTCCAAACCGTCCGCCGTCTTCATGACCGTTTCCCGTTCGGTTTCCGAAACCGTCCGAAACCGATGGATGCTTTCGCTGTCCTGCATACTCAGTCCGCAGGAATAAAATCCGGCATATTCATCCCCAACCAGCTTAATGTCCCCCGTTACCATCATTTTTGTTGTCCCTCATTTGCTTTCTTCATCCAAAAAGCTCTGCTCTCTTTCAAAAAACGATTTCGTTTTCTGTTCATTGCATTGTTGGCAATCCATCCCTCAAACAGACTCCGTTCCTCTTCCGGCAGCACAAGATAATACAACGTGTCGTCCGTTTTCCGGTCCAGCAATTCAAGATATTGGTTTTCTGCCATAAGTAGCAGAATACGGAGCCGTTTCATGACATAGTCCCACACCGGCTGAGGAATGTCGTCTTTCCGTCCGTTCCGATGTTGCATGCAACACGCCACACGGACTTTCCCGTACACATGATCAAACCGAGACTCGGATGTCATAACGGATTTTTCCCGCACCCGTCTGATATAATACGGACTGCCATCCACAATCACTCGCTGTGCAGCCAACAGCACCTGCATTGTAAACAGATTATCTTCGTGCAGAATTCCCGCCTCAAACCGTAATTGATTCCCGCAAATCCAGGATCTGCGATACATACTCATGACGGAGGTCGCATCCAGTTGATTCATTACCATGGATTTTAGGAACAGTTCCTGTCCGCTCATGCAGGTATCATACGGCAAATACGTCCGCCGGTACTTGTTATCATTCCAGGTTATGTTCACACCGGATTCACTCAAAACGGACGCGCAAAAACACAATACCTCCGCATTGCTCTCATCCATTTTCCGAACGAGTGCTTCGTATGCCCCATCCTGCATCATGTCATCACTGTCCATAAAATGCAGATATCGTCCGCGGGCTTCCGCCATACCGTGATTTCGACTGACGGAAATTCCATGGTTCGGCTGGCTCAAAACAGTGATATTGGAATACCGGTTTGCATAGTCCGCCAGAATATCCGGACTGCTGTCCGTAGAACCGTCGTTGATGCAAATGATTTCCGTCGTCACTCCGGTCTGTCGGAGTACGCTGTCCAGACAATCCCGCAAATAAGCTTCGGTATTATACACCGGAATAATGACGGACACATCCGGAGTCTCGGGAGCCTCGGCTCTTTTGAGGACTTCCGGTTCCTTTGCCTGACGGGCTTCATCCAGCCGGGCTTTCCAGGCATATGCCCCCGGCAGCTGTTTCCATTTTGCCGATAGCTCCGTCGCGGTCTTCTCATCCATCCGGCTCCAATACGGGTCCCATCGTCCGAGACGGTCATTTTCATACATGGCCTTGGTAAAGTCGTAGGACACGGACACCGTCAGTGCCTTCCGTATACATTCCGTCACGAGTGCGGTCATTTCGCTGTCGTACCGCTGCCCGCCGGAAGCTTCCCATTCCGATTCGATTTTCCCGAATTCCGTATTCAGATATTCTGTCGGATTCCCGTCGGGATTTCGGAATGAATTCATTCGTATTCCGCCGTCCAGTATATATACGGTCTTTTTGAAAAGCGGTGTCAAAAACGTCGGTTTCATCTGTTCGGATTCGGTTTCCGACCGGCCGAGTGCCGATTGAACCGCATTCAAATGAAGCAGCCGGCACAGCATTCCGTACTGCCCGAAGCCGTATCGGTATTCCACCGCAAAGTCTGCGAACTCATTGATTGTGCCGCAAAGTCCGGACAGTTCGTTTCGATTCTCCGATTCCGCCGCCTGCCGCAGCGTATCCGTCATCCATTCAATCATCGCAGCCGAATCTTCCATTGCCTTCGGATTATCCGGGTTCATACACTCCCGAATCCGTTCCTGCATATTGTCTGTAATCTGTTGTTCCGTTTCTGTCAACGGTATCCTGTCGTTCATGTTAATTCCAATCTCTCTCCATATATTCGTTAATACTTTGCTGGGCATGCTCCGACTGCTTCCTGGCAACCCACCTCTCGCGGTCTCCGGCAATTGCCAGCATTTCATCCACCAGTTCTTCCATCGGAAGGACCGGGTAATGCCTCAGATATCCGAGCATCCGCCTCGCTTCCATATCCGTACGCAATTCCCTGATAACCGCCGTACCGAACTGCTCCGGATATCCCCTTCGTATCAATTCCTCATACAACTCTCTGTGTTGATCGTTCATTTCCGTTATTCCTGCCACTCTCAAATCAGCGGTACCAGCACCAGTGCAATCAGACAAAGAACCGAAACCGCCGCCGTCATCCGTCGCTGTCTTCGGCATTCTTCGCGCATATCCCCAAGACGCTCCGCATATTCCTTTTTCAGTTCCGTCAGGGTTTGCTCATATTGCTCTTTCATTTGCCGATACGGTTCCAGCACCGTTTCCAGTGCCGTGCCGCTGACCGTCATTTCCGCACTCCGCTCACGGACCGGTTCTGTAGATTCTGCAGTATGTCCGGTATCTTCCTGCTGCATCATGTATTCGGTCAGTGCCTCCGTCATGTCGGCCGTATCCGGCAGTGTCCTCGCAACATCCAGAAAGCCGCTCAGCTGCATCATGGTAAAGCCGGTCGCCTTCACAAACGATTCCACTCCGAAATACCCCGGTTTCTGCAGCCGTGCATAAAATAAATTGTTGATTGTGTCCACCGTCAGACCGGTCTCGTCCGACAACTGCTGAAGCGTCTTTCCGCTCAGCTTATACATCGCTTTTACGACTTTTCCAAGTAAAATATTATCCATCTGTACCTCTTTCTCCTTCATACGATACAGTCCCTCAAAATACATTTTACTTTGTATATGGCACCGTTGCGTTACATTTTTCCGTGCCTTATACTCTGCCTGAACAGTCGTTCAAGACATATTTTACTATATCGAAATCAAAAAGAAAAGAGGTGATTTCCGTTGAACCGGTTTTCACATACCGACTGCGAAACAGTTTTTCGAAACACATTCTATAACATATGGGCTCCGGCAAATGATGGATCGTTTTCCGAAACGGATTGCCGGAATATCCCGGAAAGGATTCTATATCAAATGAAAACAAAAACATTACAATGGATGAATACCATCGCCTACGTGCTGCTGCTTCTGACAGCCGTCATCGTGATTCCGGTACCGATCGGAACCGATTCCGTGACCGACCTGTCGGGGCGCCTTGCCGGCATCTTCGCTCCGGCCCCTTATACGTACCTTCTGTTCCCGCTTTTGCTGATTTTCACAGGCTTGTTCGTTCTGTATCAGTGGCGTTTGTTCGGCAACGTCAAAACCGCCGACTCCGTCCGCAGCGGCTTCGGTCTGTGGTTTGCCTTCTTCTGTCTCTGTCAGGCTGCCGTTCTGGCAACGACCCGTCTGGCTCTGCCGTTTTCCTCTCTGTTGTTCCAAAGTGCCCTGCTGCTCAGTCTGGTTATTCTCACAAGGCGCAGCACTGCACCGGGCATGTCCCCGATCGGACTGCTGTCCACCGGTATCTGCTTCCGGCTGTATCTGGGCTTCCGGTTTGCCATGACAGTCATTTATCTGGCAGCGTTCTTCGACCGGCAAAATATCCCGATTCCCGCGCTGTCCGATACCATCCAAATGATTCTGCTTTTGTTTGGTCTCTCTCTGATCGGCATTGCCGCCTCCACATTTTTCTCGGAGCCGCTGATTACCGTGAGCATTCTTTGGGTCACCTCCGGAATCCTGATTCGTCAGCTTTTTCCGTCCGGATATGCCAGCCCCAACGTGCTGATCGTTTTCATGACGGTAATCAGCATTGCGGTGCTCATCCTGAGTCTTTTGCTGACACTGCTTTCGACGGATATCCCGCCCAAAACAACCACCCATCTGACGTAACGTCGTTGGCGGGAACCGGCATTCTCAGGGACCGGATCTGCGGGAACCGGCATCCGCCGACATCGCAAAGGGCCTCCGAACGGGTCCCGGCGGAAACGTCTCGTTTAACGAAAAAGAGGCTTCGGTCGATTCGGACCAAAGCCTCTTGATTTTTGTTCTGCCGGTTCCCCGAGTTCGGGATTTCCGGTTTTCCCGGTTCTTCAAGCATTTTTCAAACACGGTTTTCCCGGTTCTTCAAACATTTTTCAAACACGGTTTCCGGTTTTATTTATCTTGTAAACTGTGAAATGAACTTCCACGCCTGTTCATTCGTATGATGACGGCATTCGTGAGCCTGATTGTCAATACTTGCAAATGCGGTACGGCATACTCCGTCTTCGCTGTCAAAATACTGAATCGTCAAATGACTGTCACGGGATTCGTCATACAAAACCTCGGTCCGGTCTCCGGATACACCCCAGAGCGGATTTTCCCAGCTGTCCCGATTGTCAAAGGAAATGTCAAAGGACTTCTTCAGCCGGTTGACTTCCGCCACATAGCGGATTCTCTCCACGGCGGAATCGGCCTGACGCGGCAATTCCGGAACATGGGACCGCTCCCCGCCCGAATAAAATACCGGAACGGGAACCGTTTTGTTCAGCCGGTCACCGAGCGGTGCACCGAACGGATTGTTGTAAACCGGGAACAGTGCGCTGGCCGGAGCCATTCCTGCGAACAGCTGCGGGAATTCCTGATACATATCCCACGTCTTTCCGCTGCCCATGGAAAATCCGGTACAGTATACACGATGTTCGTCAATCTTGTATTTGGTTTTCAAATCCTCCAGAATCTGAACAACTTCGGTTGCCGTCACATCCTGATGATTTTCGAGAGATACATACAAAAATCCGTATCGATGGCAAATCTCATACCATTCCGCAACAAACGTCAGATACATGGAAGAATCTCCGCCGCCGTGGAAGCCAAGCAATAACGGAACCGGTCCGTTTTCAAACAAACCGTTGTTGTAATAAGCAAAATAACCGACTTTATGGGTCTCCGAATCCTTAAACCGTCCGTGGTTGTCGGGTGATGTGGTAACCGTTGTGAATCCGGCCTCCTCCGTCATATTCAGGGCTTCGAAATCCGGTTCGAATTCCATATGGCCGCACCACATTTTGAACTTCCGTACAAAATTCCGGAAATCCGCCCGATAATCCGCATTTTCCTTAATCAGAAGATTTTCGCACCCTGCCAGTGCCGCATTGACCTCTGCGGAATTGCCGACGCTTAGAATTCCGATATCCTTTCGTTCGGGAGCCGGAATAACGCTCAGGCGCTCCATGGAACACATGGCCGGAGTGATTTCCCCGGGTCCCCAGAGATACTCTCCGTCAATCTTTCGCAGCAGATTCTTTGCAACATAATCGGCAGACTCGCCGTAGCTGTAAATATCCGCACGGAAAATCGCACCGCGGATAAAATATCCTTTAAACGTCCGGGTAAAGAAATCGGTAATCGAAACAATTCCGTCCTCATAATACGGATTCATCTTCACCTCTGCAATCAGCGATGCATACAAATCCTCCGGAGCATTTTTCCAGCCGCCTTCCGCCGTCGGATACACAAACAAAACCGATGCATCCGCTGCCGATGCGATGTCCGCAAGACCTGTGGAATCCGCAAATGCGATTGCCTCCTCCATGCTTCTGCGGGTTTCTTCGAACACCAGCAGAAGCGGTGCACGGAAGGTATAATTGTTGACCTGTCCGTCAATTTTTGTTGCGGGAATATACGTTTTCAGATAAAACTTCTCAAATTCGTATTCCCAATACTTTCCGCCGTCGGCGCGCGTTCCGACTGCGGGTCGTTCCATCATTCCCATACAGGAACCTCCTCTTTTTTACGTGATATTTTATTATATCATAAAATACCCGTAAATGCATCCGAGATTCTGTCATTTCACCAAAAAATCGTAATTTCCGTTACCGGGTCCGTGTTCCGCGATTTCCCGGACATTTTGCAGGGTTGCGGACGCAATCGTCATCAGCGCTTCTCTTGTCAAAAAGCCCTGATGAGACGTCACAATCACATTCGGCATGGAAATCAGCCGGGCCAGCGTATCATCGGACATGATATGTCCCGAACAGTCCCGGAAGAAGAAATCGGACTCTTCCTCGTACACGTCAAGACATGCCGCACCGATTTTCTTTTTCTTGATTCCCTCAAGCAGTGCCTCCGAATCCACCAGCGCACCCCGGGACGTATTCAGCAAAATGACGCCCTTCTTCATTTTGTCGATGACACCCGCATGAATCAGATGCGTTGTGTCCTCCGTCAGCGGACAATGCAGGGAAATGATATCGCTCCTGCTCCATATGTCCTCAAGAGTCGTGATTTCGATTCGGTCATCGTTTTGGGGCTCCCGATCATAGGCAAGCACCGTCATTCCGAATCCGAGACAAATCTCCGCAAAACATTTCCCGATTCGTCCCATTCCGATAATCCCGACCGTTTTGCCGTACAAGGTCATTCCGGTCAGGCCGCTCAGCGAAAAGTTGAATTCACGTGTCCTGATATACGCCTTGTGAATTCTTCGAACCGATGTCAGAAGCATCGCCATCGTATGCTCCGCAACCGCCTGCGGCGAATAGGCCGGCACGCGGACAATCGGGATCCGGCCGCGGGCCGCCTCGACATCGACATTATTGAAGCCGGCGCAGCGCAGCGCCAGCACCTTTACTTTGTTTTTACACAATCCGTCAATGACCTCCTGCGTTATTTCGTCATTGACAAAAACACAGACCGCATCCATTCCCACCGTCAGATTCAGGGTTTCCGCAGTCAACCGGGTTTCAAAAAAATGTAAGTCAAACTGTCCGTCCGTATTCTGTTCCGAAAAGGACCGGATATCATATTCCTTGGCATCAAATATCGCCATTTTCATAAAAGCACCTCCCAGTGCCTTCATTCCCCTCGCGACGATTCCGTAACATCGCTGCCGATGTCAGTTACAACTCACATTCCCTCAATATACAAATGCCCCCCGACAGGGACAGGACACCGGTCCGGACAAGTCCGACAACCGGATTTCCCGCCTCAACCGCACCGGAGGGCATGATTTTTCTTTCTTCCGTGCCGGATTCCGAAAATCCGCCGGCCAAACCGTTTCCGGGCCGGAATTTTCCGCCGGCCAAACCGTTTCCCGGCCGGAATTTTCCGCCGGACAAACCGTTTTCGGGCCGGAATTTTCCGCCGGACATCCGATACGTCGGATTATTTTCCGAACAGGCCGCCCAATGCACCGGTAATCTTGTCCGCATTGATCTTCGCAAGAACACCGTTGGCAATCTTTTCCACCTGATCCTTCGGCAAATCCACACCGATTATCGACTCTACGGTATCAACCGGATTCTTCTTGAATTTATCCATCATATCCGGATCCTTCTTAACCTTTCCGGCCAATTCTTCGATCTTATCCTTAATGTCCATCGTTCATTACCTCCTTTTTCCATTCGTTTACGGAATTTCTCCCGACAACGGAATTGTACCACATTCCGATTCCCTTGTCCCATCTTCGGGCGGAATTTCAGAATTTCTTTTCATTTCTTAATATTGTGTAAAATAATGACAAACTACCTTGCGGTTTCCGTCAATTTTCGCCGGTGTTTCCACCGATTCCGGGCATCCCATGCACACCCGACAGATCCGGCGCCGCACGGTTTCCGGCAAATCACCGGCCGTCTTCGGCATTACCGGGCATCGTCCAGATTCCAGACAATCGTAACGGTATCCGTCACCCGAATATCGTCCGCCTCCATCGAAAATCCGCCGTTTGCCGCTTCGTCCCCGGCGCAATCCACGCTCATGCACTTCATGCTGCGTCCCATCGGTTCCGTATACAGCTCGACGTCACCCCAGGAATAGTCGATGGTCACAATGCTTCCGAGGCGCATTCCCGCCTGTTCGGCCAGCAGTTCCGCCTTTCCTTTGGAATCCGAAACCGCGGCCTTCAGAACCTGATTTCTGCATTCATCCGGATCCTTCACCGTATACCGGATGCGAAATGATGCCGAAACTCCGCTGTCGGTAATCGCCGTCAGCGCTTTTCCCAGCAGCACATTGTCCGCATCCATTTCCAGTTTCAATTCATGCCGGAACCGGTATCCGACCGGTTTGCTGGTCCAAATGCCCTGTTTGTTCTGATATCCCTTTTCCTCGGAATCGATGGCAAAATCCATGGTTTTCAGTGCGGTTGCCTCAAATCCCGCCTGTTCCAGTGCGGATTTCATGGCCGCGGTCATTTTCGATGACAGAGCCACCGTATCCTCATATTTTTTGCACAGTTCCGAAATCGTCAGAAACAACTGAATCCGGTCCGGCCGAACCGAAGCCTTTCCTTTTCCCGTCACACGTATCGTACCCATCATTTTCTCCTTTCAAAACAGGCCCGCAGTAACCATCACTGCGGGCCTGTTATCTTCTGTTATGCACTCGTTACCGTGCTTTTGAGCTTGTTCGTAAGCATTTTCAAAACAAGCGGAACCGCGATTGTCAATGCCAAACCGAACGGAATGGAAATCCAAACCAGTCCGGAACCGAAGCTGTCCAGCAATCCCGCAACCAGATAGCTGACAAACGAAATTCCCGCAACGGTAAGTGCGTACGGAAGCTGCGTTTCCACATGATTGATGTGATTGCAGTGAGCTCCCGCACTCGACATGATGGTCGTATCCGAAATCGGAGAACAGTGGTCTCCGCATACGGCACCGGCCAGACATGCGGAAATTCCGACGAAGAACAGCGAACTCTCCTCCGGGAATACCACGGACACAATCGGAATCAGAATTCCGAAGGTTCCCCATGACGTACCGGTCGCAAACGAAATGACGCAGGCAATCACGAAAACAATCGCCGGCAATGCCCATCTCAGGTCCTCGGCATTGGCCATCAACGCCTCCACATAACCCTTGGAATCCAGAAGGTTTGTCATGGTCTTCAGCGATGTCGCCAGAATCAGAATCGTAATCGCCGGAACCATTGCGTTAAAGCCCTTCGGGATACAGTCCATTGCTTCCTCAAAGGTAACGACTTTCCGGATAACCATATAAAGGATAATCAGCACCAGCGCAATAATGGAACCCCACGGCAGACCTACGGTCGCATCGGTATTGGAAAATGCGGTCTGAAGATTGGCTCCCTCATCCGAATTCTGATAACCGATATACAAAAGGCCCCAAACGCTGAATCCGACAATCAGAAGAACCGGAACAATCAAATCGATAACATGTCCTTTGGCAGCCTTATCCGGCTTCAATTCATCCGTTCTGTGCGGTGTTTCGGCATCCAGTTCGGACAAATCACCGGTCTCAACGGCGAGTTTCTCAAAGCTTGCCATCTTACCGTAATCATACCCGAGGACAATGATCATGATAATGAATACAAACGTGAAAATCGAATAAAAGTTGTACGGAATTGCCTTCACAAACAGCTCAAAACCGCTGTACTTTTCACTTTCCACACATCCGGCAACCGCAGCAGCCCAGGACGAAACCGGTGCAATCATGCAGACCGGAGCCGCCGTCGCATCGATCAGGTATGCCAGCTTGACACGGGAAATCTTCTTGCTGTCCGTAACCGGAGACATAACCGAACCGACAGTCAGACAGTTGAAATAGTCATCAATGAAAATGAGTATACCGAGCACAAATGTTGCGAACATTGCACCGGGCCGTGACTTAATGTGAGTCTGTGCCCATTTTCCGAACGCTGCCGAAGCTCCGGATTTGTTAATCAGGGCAACAACAATTCCGAGCAATACCAAAAATACCAGAATACCTGCCTGTGCCTCCACGGACGCAATCAGACCGTCTCCGGTCAGCGTATTCACGGTTCCGAAGAACGAGCACTTGGATGCCATTACGGCGCCCAGCAAAATTCCGAGGAACAGAGAGGAATACACCTCTTTGGTAATCAGTGCCAGAACAATCGCTGTTAACGGCGGAACCAACGCCCAAAAAGTTCCTTCAAACCGAACATCGGCACTGCCGCAAATCAGGACCGTGGCTGCAACAATGCAAAATACCGCGGTTGCAACCATAATCGATTTCTTCGATTTCATGACAAAATAGCCTCCTTAACCCATATTTATCCGGCCTGTTTCATCCCGGCACAAGCGCCTTGTGCCCGTTATCGAATCACAATCTCAAGAACGGTTCGGAATGCCCGCCGAAAGCATTTAAAAGAACTTTTGAATTATACCATAGAAATGCAAATCAGTAAATAGTTCTGTGAAACTTTTGTGAACTTTCCTTCCTGTTTTCAATCGTCACATTACCGTTTTCGATTCCTCATTTTCCGTTTCCGCTTTCCGCCGGATTGCCGTTTCCGCTTTCCGCAGGATTATCGCTAACCGAATCTCCGGGATTGCCTTTTCCCGAGATTCCGTCTATAATACGGGTATCACTTTCAGGAGGCCGCCATGAATCTGCTTTCACCGTTTCAACCGGAAACCGCACCGATACGTACCGTATCGCTTCCGGAGTTTCACTCCGATATATATGTCATGGATGTGACTTCCGTATCCGTATCCGACAATCTGGACTGGCTTGCGCCGGAACGCCGCGAAAAGCTTCTTCGCTATCGGCGTCCGGAGGACCGTCAGCTTCTGATCGGCGCCGATTATCTTCTGCTTTGTGCATTATCGAAAATGCCGGAATTTGCCGGAAAATCCTCCGAAGACCTGCGGCACGCCGCCGTCCGTTCCGTGGATTCCTACGGCAAACCGTTTCTTTCCCGATATCCCGGAATCCGGTTCAATCTCTCGCACTCCGGCTGCCATGCCGCCTGCGCAATCGGACCCGACCCTCTCGGAATCGACATTCAGATTCGTCAGCCGGGCTTTGAGGATCTGATCGATTCCGTCTGTACCCCGGAAGAAACAAAACGGCTGCACTCGGTTTCGAATGCAGCCCGTATGACCTGTTTTTATGATATCTGGTCGTTAAAAGAAAGCTATGTCAAAGCACTCGGCCGCGGCTTTTCCATCAATCCGCGCTCGGTTTCCACAACCTGCCGGTCCGACACCCGGTATTCCGTCGCATCCTCGGAAACCACGACCGTCTGTGACGCACTGCTCCTGCCGGATACCGTTCCCGGCTACAGTCTTGCCGTCTGTGTCCGCCCGGACTCTGCAGACCGCCTATGAACATGTCTTCCTTGTCTTTCCGTTCGGTTATTCCCGGTTCCTCAGACAACCGCCGTTAATCATGGTTTCCACCTCGGCAAGGGTCGGCAGAAATAACTCTTCCAGTCCGCGAACCGTTTTCCCGGTGTCCCGTTCGGCTTCCGAAAAAAAGGAGCGCCGACCGCAGTCCGCACTCCCTTCCGTTTAATTTAATGCATAATACAGGCCCTTCAGTGCCATCAGTTCCTCGTGGCTGCCCTGTTCCGCAATTCCCTTGTTGGAAATGTACAAAATCCGGTCCGCGCTGCGAATCGTAGACAGACGGTGCGCAACCATAAATGCGGTCTTGTCCTTCAGCACCTTCGCCAACGCCTTCTGAATCAGCGCCTCGGTTTCCGTATCGATGGAACTGGTTGCCTCGTCCAAAATTACAATGGACGGATTCTTCAGAATGATTCTTGCAAATGACAGCAGCTGCTTTTCTCCTGCCGACAACCCGTTTCCGCGCTCTTCCAGAACATGATTGTACCCGTCCGTAAAACGATTGATAAAGTCATCCGCATAGATAAATTTCGCCGCGGCAATGCATTCCTCATCCGTTGCATCCAGCCGGCCGTAGCGGATATTTTCCAGAATCGTCCCCTTGAAAATGAACGGTTCCTGCATCAATACGCCAACCTCACGCCGCAGGGAATCCAGCGTTACATTGCGGACGTCCTTGTCGTCAACCGTCACGCTGCCCTCGCGGACATCATAAAACCGCGTCAGCATGTTGATGACCGTCGTCTTGCCGGCACCCGTCGGGCCGACCAGTGCAATGGTTTCGCCCGGCTTTACATGCAGGTCGAAATGTTCCAGAATATTGACTCCCTCGTCATATGCAAACGTAACATCGTTAAAGTCCACTTTTCCGCGAACATGCTCCAGTACCTCGCAATCCCTTTCGTTGCGAATCTCAACCGGGTAATCGATGGTATCGAATACCTGCTCCAGATTGGAGGTAACCTGTGCGAGCTGCTGAATCATCATGGCAATCATCGTAATCGGTCCGCTGAACTGGGTCATATACTGCGCAAACGCAACAATCAGACCGGCCTCCAGCGTCACGTTTCCGTGCAGAATAAGATACAGCGACGCCCCGTACAGGCTCAACGTGCCGAGATTCCAGAAGGTCTCCACAATCGGAGTATTCAGCTCATTTCGCTTGACAATGCGAAGCCACTGCTTTACGCATTTGTCATGAATATCATCGTATGTTTTCTCGCTGGATTCCGCGCGGTTATAACTCTTGACGATTTTCTCGCCCATAATCGTTTCCACCAGAAATGCGGAACGGTTCGAGTTCTTGGCACGCAAAACCGAGAATTCCTTGCGGATAAAATACCGAAGAATCATAACGCAGGTCATCATCGGTATGACAATCAGGAACACCACGCCGGTCAGTGCGGGACTGAGTCCGAGCATGAAAAACGTCGTCATGACCAGCTTCACAATATAAGACAGCAGGTTCAGCACATAATTGGTAAAGAAATTGGCCAGATCATTGACATAATCCGTCACACGAACGACGATTTTTCCGTTCGGCCGGGAATCAAAATAATCAAACGGCAACTCCTGCAGCTTATAGAAAATTTCCTTCCGGACATCGCAAATAATCTTGTGCCCGACGATTCCCATAATCCGCTGATGAGCAAAATTGATTCCGATTTCCAGCAGAGCGACAACCGACATCGAAACAATAATGATGACAAGCTCTTTATAGTTTTTGTTAACCGTGGTGGAATCGATGATTCTGCGCAGAAGAAGCGGCGACAGCATTGCCAGCCCGGCACCCGTCAGCATCAGTGCACCGACCAGCACAAACCATCGGATATACGGCTTCATATAGCGGAACACACGGCCGAGCAGGCGGACATCGACTTTTTTCTGAATCACTTCATCCTGAAAATACGTATTTTTCTTTGCCATTGTCATGCCCTCCCTTCCGCAATGGAGTCTGCCAGCGCATCAAAGTTGACAGAGCCTTCCTGCGTTTTCTGAATCTTGTAAATCTGGGCAAAATGGCCGTCCAGTGCCATCAGTTCCTCGAATGTTCCGCGCTCCAGAATCATTCCGTTCTTCATGTAAATGATTTCGTCACAGTCCACAACCGAAGACATCCGGTGTGCCGAAATCAGCAGTGTTTTCTCCGGATAATACGTCTTGATGGCCTGCAGCAGATTCTTTTCCGTCGTCACATCCAGTGCCGATGTGGAATCGTCCAGAACCAGAATCGGTGCATCCCGAAGCAGTGCTCTTGCGATGGACACACGCTGTTTCTGACCGCCCGAAATGCCGAGTCCGCGCTCTCCGACGATGGTCTCGTATCCGTCCGTCAGATTTTGGATAAATCCATGTGCCTGGGCATGCTGTGCGGCACGTTCGATTTCCATATGATTAATCTCCGGTTCGGAGTAAGCAATATTCGAATTGATGGTATTGGAAAACAGAAATACATCCTGAAAAACATAAGCGAATTTTTCACGGAGCGAATCCAAATCAAACTGACGGATGTCGGTTCCGTTCATGGTAATCCTTCCGCCCGTCATATCATGGATTCGAATCAGCGACTCCAGCAGAACACTCTTGCCGCAGCCGGTTCCGCCGACGATACCGATTTTCTTGCCCATCGGTATATCCAGATTGATATCCCGAAGGATCTGCTGTCCCTGAATGCTCAGATTTCCGTTCTGAATCTGTATATGGACATTTTCCATCTCTTTGGCCGACTCGCTGCCGCTGACAATTTTGCTTTCGCAATTGACAAAATCAAGCATTTTCCGACCGGATACCAGCTGCTGCTGCATTTGGAACATACTGTTATTGATCTGGGTAACAAAATTCATGATACGCAATACATACTCGGCGCTGGCAACCAGCGAACCGATCAGCATATATCCCTTGATAACCAGAATCGCGGCAACCGCAATACTGCCGATGTAAGCCGTCTGGCGAACGATACTGAAAATGGCCTCAAACCGCGAGGACAGCTTAATCTGTTCGATGTGCGCATTTTTCAGAGTCTCATTGGCGTCATCGAATTTCCGCTTTTCCTCTTCCTCATTGGTGAAGGAGCGCACCAGCCGGACCGCTTCGATATTTTCCTGAACGGTCAGACTCATGTTGCTGTTGCGGCCGCGGATATTGCGGAAATTCTGCCGTGCCATTTTCCGGAACCGCAGAAGCGCCATCGTGAAAAACGGCGTCAGGACGACCGGAATAATCAGCAGATACACATTGATTTCCACCAGCATCACAACCGCTATCACCAGACCGAACAGACTCTCGAAAATGTTCGGAATCATTCGGCAGAACATTTCCTTAAACATGATGGTATCGGAATTCAGGGTTGTCAGGATTTCACCGGTATTGTATTCGGCGAGGGTCTCGGAATCCAGCTTCATCAGCTTGTCAAATGTCACTTTTCGAAGGTCCGTTTCCAGTCCCAGTCCGAGAATCTGCAAAATCCAGTTTTTCAGATAGACGATAACGTCTTTCAGCAGAACCAGCCCCATGAAAATACCGGCAAGCGTCCAGAACAGCTTCATGGTATGCGGTTCGCCGTATTTGCCGCTCACCAGGAATTCGAAAACCGTATCGTTTTGCTTGTCTTCCGGATTCACGCCCCGAATCACATAATCAATCAGCATTCCGGTAATTATCGGAATCATCAGGTCGGCTGTCAATGCGATACAGCTCATCAGCTTGGTCAGAATATCCAGCGGAAGATATTTTTTCCAATGCTGAAAACCGAACTTAAATACATTCATGTGTGTCACCTTCCTCGATTACTACGCATTCTGTTGTACGTTTCTTATCTTACACAGCCTATTCTACACAGGATATCGACGAAATAAAATGGACTATATCAACCTCAGACCGGTTGTTTTTTGGCTTTTTCTGTTTCCTTGACACCCCGGCCCGATTTATTCCGTCATGATATTTTTCACTTCGGTTATCGGAAATTACGGTTTCCGCCGCACCCGTTATCGGTAATAACAGTTTCCGCTGCACCCGTTCGGGAACAGCCGTTCCTTCCGGTCTTCCTCGCCGAACCACCGCAGTGCCGCTTTCGCCGTTCGGATATCCTGCTCCATGCAATCGGCCGAAGCACCCCGACCGACGATTTTCAAATATCCGATTCCCGCTTCCGCAAGGTCTTCGAGGGCACAGATACCGCACCCGGATTCTCCCGGACAATACGGTTTTTCGGGCATTTCTCCGGTCCGGTCTTCCCTTTCTTCGGTCCGGTCCACGGTTCGTTCATCGGTTCGGTCTTCGGTTCGTTCCCCGATCTGTTCCTCGGTCCGGTCTCCTTCCGTTTCTTCCCCCGGCAAAGCCCCGGTCAACGGTACCACCCGATACGGCAAACGGCATATATGCTCCAGTTCGTCGCAATGCAGGGAATTGCAGAACGCCCCTGTATAATGGCAGTTTTCATTCATGAAAAATGCCTCCCATTCGTAAGTAAGTCCCTGCCGGCGACAGTATTCGATGCAGTGCCGCATCGCTTCGGGACTGTTTTTCCGATGAAAAATGAGCCGCGTAATCCGGCACCGTTCCGACCGAAACGACGCAAGCAGCCGTATCGAACCGGTATTGAGTTCCCCGAATTCGCCGCTGACATGCAGACAGCAGGGAACATTTTGCTCATGCAGATACCGAATCAGGTTCAGATCCGCAACGATAAAGCGGTCAAAACCGATTTCGTGAAGGTCCCGGATATATCCGGCCAGAATCGGCAGCTGCTCCGGTGTATAATACAGCGAATTCATCGTCACGCTGACCGGTATTCCGTACCGGTCGGCAATCGCACGAACCCGCTTCATATCCTCCAGTGTTCCGATTTGCACATGATAGAAAAAGACCTCGCGCCGGTTTAGCGGAAATGCGTTGCCGTACCGTTCCCGCCAGGAAACCGGAACATATCCGCAAAACAGTTCATCCGCTCCGGCCGCAATCAGCCGTTCCATGTCTCCGACCGACCCGAATCCGGCCGTCAGACGCATCGGATTACATAAAATTCCAGACAATTCGGTCCACCCCGTTTCTCCCGTAATATTCCAGGTCCGCATAGAGATCCGCCTCTCTCCGATCCATTGCAAAGAGCGAATTATACCGGCCGATTAAGTTCAAATGATCCGGATACAGACATACCGCGGTTTCGCAATACCGTAATTTCTCCGGTGTCATGCCGTCCCGGCCATCCGTCCCGGAAATGCCCGCAGCCTGTGCCTGCCCCGCAAAACAGTCCGCACCGCACGTATCCTGCTGCCATTCCCGATTTCCCTGCTGCCGCAGTGCCCGAAGCGGACACCGGTCGGACGTGTTGGTCTGATACATCGGGACATGCACTGCCGTCGGAAATCCGGTCGGAATCATTCGATAACCCGGTGATTCCGTTTCTGCCCGGGATATTCCGAGCGACGTCAGAAATTCACGGAAAGACGCATCATTCAGCGAATTTTCTCCGATTTGATTCCGCAAATCCGGCATCACGGTCCGATAGTTCTGCCTCGGATCCCTGCGCCGCTTATTCAGAAGCCGACCGTAGGACAGAATCATTTCGCTGCATTCCGGAAGGTCTCTCACAAGCATCGGATAGCCCCAGTCATTGATTTCCGCTTCGGCCGGAATCCCGTACTGCCTGCATAGTCCGGCAATCCGGCGAAGGCGTTCCCGTTCCGCGTCTTCCCTCCCCGGCCGCAGGAATCCGGTTACCCACGTCACCCCGACGGGGCGTTCCCGGGGTGCACACACCCGTATTATGGCCTCGATTTCGGAGTCGTCGGGAGTCAGTTCCGGACAAAAGGCATTTCCCACGTAAATGCGGGAATACCGCTGCCGCAGTGCCGGCGGGACGCGGTCGTTCAGGTTTCCGGTCACAAACGCGTTCCAAAGCTGCTTCCGGTCCAGATCCAGCGCTACCGTTCCGGGAAAAGCCGCGATTTTCTCTGCCAGCCGATCCGCATTTCGTTTGTCCTGCCACTCCTCCGCGGAAACCGAAAATTCGCTGTCCCGGTCTGCCGGATAATACTCCGTTTTCCCCGAGCCGGCTCCCTGTTTTCGGGTCAGGACTTCCGAGAATCGGTTTCCCTCTTCTCCCAGTTTCAACCGGATGTATTCCGAATATTCATCCGCGACCTGCCGAACGGTTTCCGCATACGCTTCCGAGCAAATCCGCAATACCATCCGATATCCCGTCGGTTCCTGCGTCACCGTACTGTCCGTCACCGGAAACGGTCCGCGGCGCACAAAGCCGTATTTCCAGTCCCAAATCACGAAACCGACCTCGGTAACCGGTGTTTTGGGCAATTCAAAAAGGCACACGGAAACATGTGCCTTTGAAAGATCGTTTACGGTTAATTCTCTGCCGTCCGCCAGACAGGTTATCATCCCATACGGAATCTGATCCATGGTCTCGGGATACTCCCACTGACGGTCCCGGGTTTCCCGGTCCGATTTCATCATACCGATTCCTCCGAACTTCGCCGGAGCCCTGTCGTAACCACAGCTCCCGCGGGTTTCCGAACGACGTACGAAAAACGCCGCACGGACCGATTTTACTGCTCCGAAAAGCTGATATTGGCATCCTTTAATTTGTTGAGCAAATCATTGTACGCATTCAAAGACGCGTTGTCATTCTTTACTTCGACGCTGACCGTTTCACCGGCCTTGCTTACCTCTGCCATAAAATCATCCAGCGAAACACGTTCATTTTCATACACATACTCATTGCCGGAAACGCTGATTTTGAGGACGTTCGCACCGTTGTTTGCATCCTTGTCCTGGCCGGACTTTGTGTTGTTGTCTTCCGCCTGCTCCTGATTCGACTTGGAACCGTTTCCTTCACCGCTGCCAAACCCGCCGTTCAACGCGAAATACACAATCACACCGATCACTGCAACAATCAAAAGAAAGATAATAAATTTTTTCATGGTTATTCTCCTATCGACAAATCAGTTTCCGAAGTATATAAATGCGGATATTTCTTCCGTACTTCGTTCAAATTCAATGACAGTATCTTGTATGCCGTCAGCGTTCCCGGCGCATTACCGTCAAACACCAAATCACAGAACATGGTCACGTCCTGTTCATATCCAAGCGTTTCCAGCAACTCAATCAGCTCGGTTCCGATTTCCGGACTGCCTTCCATAAAATGAACACTGGCACCCCGAATCGCCCGCAGCTTCCATTTGGTCGGATCCGCTTCATCCACGTCCAAAATCAGTTTCAGATTTCCGCTTTTGTTGAACTCCAGAATTTCACTGATTTCGTCCGCCTTTTTATCACTGTACTCCCGTACAACGGAAAGCTCCTGTTCCAGCTGCTGTTTCAAGCCGTCCGCTTCCGTTTCCCGTTTTTCCGCTTCCTGCATGGCCGCCTGATATTCCCGAATCACCGCATCGGTCCGGTTTTTATTTTCCTCATCATCCAGATGACTGAACAGAACAAAGAAGAAAATGATGATCAGCGTAACGTCCAGCAAAGATGTAAAATCCAGTACCGGTTCCCGTTTTTTCATATCCGTTTACTCCGTTTTTCCGTTCCGTTTACTCCATTCTCCGTTCCGTTTGTTCCGTTCACCGTCCCGTTTCTCCGGTCTCTGTTCCGTTACGACCGTCTCCGGTTCCGTCTCGGCTTTTATCGGTTCCGTCTCGGTCGTTACCGGTTCCGATTCCGTCGTTTTCTTCCGGTAGTTCTCGATTCTCAGTTCCAGTTCATCCGCTATGCATGCGTGTACGATTTTGAAAATCACAGCGAAAATGATACCCCATGCGGTTGATGTCAGTGCACGGAAGAAATTGTCCCGGATATTGCCCATATCGCCGTTTGCAAGATCGAGTCCCAAAAGCCCGAATACCGTTCCCAGCATACCAAGCAACGGGAAAACCGAAATCATCGTAACAAATACGGTGTACAGCCGGCAGGTCATTTTCAAACGGGATTCCGAAAACGTCACCTTTTTTTTCAGGCTTTCTTCCAGATCCATCTTCATCGTTTTGGAAAGGGTCCAAACAGCCACTACCAGCGCTACCGTAAGAATTGCAACCAGCAGGATAAAAATATCTCCCCGAACGATGCTTTCCAGCAGTGCGTTCAACACATGTTTATTCATACATCCGACCACTCACTTTCCTGCGGACACACGGTTTTCCGCCGCTTTGGCAACCGTTTCCCCATAATGTTGTAATTATATCACACAAAAATGCAATTATCCATGTTTGATAATAAACTTTTTTAAGCAAATTGTTGCGGGCAATCTCATTTCGGTAATCCTCCTTGTATCCGGTCGTTTCATCCATCATTGAAATTATATTATTATACCACATTTCTTTGCTTCTGTAAATTCGATATTCCTTTTACGGGATGCTGTTTTTCCCCGATGCGTATTGATTCCCGGCGGGCTTTATGGTACAATAAATGTGACTTTCGGTCAGAACCGATAAAATCATCTTGTCCGTCGGTTCCGATACCATGCCCTCAAACAACAATGTGGGGCGCTACATTAATTTTGGGAGGATTTTCATATGAATGACACAAAAAAATACAACTACCTCGGATTGCTCAGTTCCGTTGTTCTGATTGTTGCAGCCTTCATGTCTACCTTTACCTTTGAAATGAATTTATTTGGCATTAAATATTCCGAACCGCTTTACCTGAAAACAGGATATAAGGTTCTGTTTATCGGTTGTGCTCTCGCGGGGATTCTGTTCTCACTGATTCGAATGGATATCGGAGTGAGTCTTTCCGGAGCTCTTTCTCTGATTGTCTTTTTGACGGTTCGAAACAAACTGGTAAATCCCGAAAAGGGCGGCGAGATTGCAAAAAAACTGTTGGACGAATTCCTCAAGAAAACCACCGGTTATTATTTGATTCTGATTGCTTCTGTTGCAATGATTGTTTCCGGACTCATTTATGCATTCTTTGTTGAAAAAGACTGAGTTTCCGAAAACCAATGAACCCACAGCCGGTAACTGCCGACCGCGGAACGATTCGACTGCATACAAAATAAGCCCCCTGCAATACGCTGCCGACCGGTGTTCATACTCCGAACACCCGGTACAGCGAAACCGCAGAGGGCTTTTTGAATTATTTCATTAATCGGAATTCCGCGCTGATGATACCACCCTTTTCGCCGAAAATTCCGTCTTCATCAATCACTTCATAAAAATACCGGGTCGCTTTGCTGTTGCTTCCGGTTGCCATCAGAATTCGGTGTATCGTCACCGTCTTCTCGCCCGAATTATCATCCGGATCGTACACCTTCAGCATAAACTTCATCGGATCGTCGATTTCCCGATACAGACGCAGTGCGCAAACCGTATGTCCCTTCGCACTCATCATCGGAACTTCGCCGTCCAGAATCCACTCCGTCAAAGTCTCAAGACTATCTTGATTTGTTACGCCCTGTGTCTTTCCGAACTTCAGAATCTGATATTTCCTGTCCATTCCCTGACGTGCATAGAAGTTATGAATCATCTGCAGCACCTCATACGTCTGCTTCTGGTCTTCGGTCAGGCTGTCCACGGAAACAGCCGTTGTATAGACGATGCAGTCAGCGGTCCCGGCTTTCACCTTTTCTCCGCAAAACAAGCCTTCCGAACCGTCTCCGATTTCGATTTTCTTCAGTGTCAGCATCGGATTGTTCTTCACAATCTCCATTACCTTGTCGCTGTATGTCAAATGCGAGGAATCGTCCGAATCGTATTTCCGATACTCCCAGAAATCCTTGTCAAGCTCTGCCTGAAGTTCCGGGAACAGCGAATATTCATACAACGATGCAGCCTCCGTAAATGCCGTATTTTCGGTAATATCGTACGCATCTGCCTTATATTTTTCGACTTTCTTGGAGAACAGGCCTGATTCGTATTCTTCTACGGCATCCCCGCTGAGCGGTAATTCTCCACGGTACTTCAGCTGGGCAATTGCGGCAAGACCCTCGTCCTGACCGTTCCATACTTTGCTCTCATTATAGCTCGGTATGAAATAGAAATTGTTGAATCCCCAGCCGTTCTTCCGAATGTCAAATCCGTTGTCCGCATACAAAATGGAATCCATTTCGCCGTTTCCGTCCAAATCGACATACCGGTTGGTCAAAGCCGCCATAATACGATCATACACCTGAGTTACCGCATTGGCATCTTCGACATACACATACAGTCCATTGGTATTCTGAACAAGACGCCGCAGATAGCTGACATTCAGATTGTGTCCCAAACCGACTACAATCAGGGTAATTCCGGCTTCATTGCACGCTTTGATTGCCTCTGACTCACTGTGAAGACTGTACCCAAACAATCCCCATTCATTGTAACCGTCCGTCAGCAGAACCATGTAACGGTGTCTTCCTCGACTTTCCTCTGTCGTTGCTGCGTTCGTTGCATCCACCATGGCATCGTCGATATCCGTACCGTTAAAATTGTGCTCGGTATTGGTTTTTATCGTTTCAATCGCCTTATAAATTTCTTCTTTGTCGGTCGTGGTAACATCCGTCTCATCGGTCGGCTCGGAAATGATCTTAAAGCTCATTCCTCCCGTAAACGTGGACAGCATAAAATGCGTGTTCTCATCCATCATGTCCACCAAATGCCGAACCATTTCCAACCGTTTGAACTCCGGATCGTTTTCCATTGATGGACCAACGAGTTCCTTGCTGTACATCGAACCGGAATCATCGATAACAAACAGAATCTCCGTATCCGCGTCATTTTCCACGATGGTCTCATCGGCCAGAAAATACTTTCCGGAATTCGGGATCGTATAAAAAATCGTTTCGTTTTCGGTATCGAAATCTCCGCCGATTTTCTTCAGTTCCCCGTTGTTTTTCATTTCATAGAATTTAAAATGACTGTAGTCCCGATTTCCGGCAACTCCCGAATACGGAACGGTCAATACCGCTTCGGTTACGCCTTCTTTCGGCAGAAGAATCTCATACACCTGGCTCAAAACGCCGGGAGCTTTTGCCTGACTGCATTCATACACATCGAGTATGGACGCAGCCGCCTTCGCACTTCCGGTCACGTACAGGGTAGTATCTCCTGCGATTTTTGTGAACGACATCTCCCGCTCTCCGTCATCGACATCGTCCTTGGACTTCGGTTCCTTCGGATTCAGACCGGCAAGTATCTCAATTCCGTCATCCAGGCCGTCTTCGTCGGTATCGGCAACGCACGGGTCGGTTTCCTTCTTCACTTCTTCCTTATCCGACAAACCGTCCCGGTCCGTATCAACCAGATTAATGTCCGTTCCCATTTCCCATTCTTCGGCATTGGTCAGGCCGTCTCCGTCGGTATCGTCCTCGCCCATATAAATGAATTCGTGCTGTACTTCACGTCCGAGCTCCGGAAGTTCCTGTTCCTTTTCCGGTTTCGACTTTTTAAAATAAAGGAATCCGGCCACACCGGCTCCGATGCAAATCACTGCCGCTGCCACGGACAGTGCGATTTTCAGTTTTACCGCCGCAGCCCCCGCCTTCACCGCACCGGCCGCCCCGCATACTGCCGTCGCAGCGTTCTTTCCGACCACGCCTGCTGCTTCGGAGCCCGCCGTCGCAGCGTCCGAACATGCCTGTTCCACAACTTCCGGAGGAATTACCGCCGGCGGCACACATGCTTCCGCATCCTTCGTAAACAGCAAAGCCAGGAACGGCAACAGAGTCACGCTGTACAGCTTGTCATGATTCTTTTCTTCATATTCCAGAACACCTTTTTTGATCTTCGTTCTGGCTGCCGAAAGCCGGGATAATACCGTTCCCTCCGGAACACCCGTCAGCTGTGCGATTTCGAGTACGGGAAGTTCGTCGTAATAGTACAAAAGTACCGTTTCAAACTGTTTTCTGGACAACACGCTTCCCATAATGGACAATACAATCTTTCGCTTGTCTTCCATGACGGCATACTCTTCCGGGAGGAAATTTTCGTCTTCCTCCTGTCCGGTCAGTACTTCCATCGTCTCGTCTTCCGTCGGAATCGGATTTCTCCTGCGAAGTTCGTCCATACATTTATTGATGACAATTCTCTTCACCCAGGATCCGAATACCTCTTTGTTCTTCAGTTCTTCGTATTTCAAAAATGCGGTGATAAATGCCTCCTGCGTCATATCTTCGCCGGCACCGGCATCGCCCATCAATTGCACTGCGGTATAATACACAACCTGATAATGTTCCCGGTACAGTGCTTCAAACTCCTGCTTTGTTGCCATTTTTTCCTCTTCCTTTCCTGCAAAAATCCGTTCGGATTGTTTTTCTGACACCTATTAGACGTAACAGAGGACTCCGGGATTCATTTTTTTTAAAAAAAATTTTAAATTTTAAAAAAATAAATCAGGAAAATGATTTCACCCCCCGTGAACGGAGCTGATTTTCCGAATCGGTTCCGTTCGGCAGGTCATTTTCGAATCGGTTCCGTTCGGCAGGTCATTTCCGAATCAGTTCCGCATGTCGCAAAACCAACCGGTACAACGTCCCGTCCTCGATATTTTCCGCAATGAACCCATCGCAAAAACGTTCCCCGCGAAGCATCCACGTGTACATCGTTGCGATTTCCCGAAGCGACAGGGATTCGATGGCCTTGTCCTTCAGTTTCTCGTAATGACTCGAATAATGGATATCGCATTCCAGCGAACCCAGCACATTCATAATCGCGGGTTCATACTCTGGGTACGGATTCCAAACAACCTTCGGCCGGTCCTTCAGATACTCCGCCGCCTCCATAAGCATCGCTTCCGTCTCCGCGGAGCGTTTTTTGTTTCGGTTCCAAAATCCCAATGCCATACTCTCCCCCTTCTGTCATTTGCCGGCAATCCAGCCCATCCACATCATTTTGCTGATCATATAATCTTCGTTTTTCTCCGATTCCGCAATATCCGCCCGGTTATACTGCATGGTTGCGGTGTATGTGCCTTCCGCGGAGCCCCAGCCGTTGTCGAGGTACCAAATCACGCCGTCGCTTATGCGGGTAATCAGAAACGTATGCTGCCGCTCGGTTCCGTTCACCATAGTATAGGAAATGCGCGTATACAGGCCGTCCGGATGTTCCTTCAGAAGCGCTGCCAGAGTTTTCCGGTTGGCCCGGCGGTCCTCCTCCACGCTCTCGTTCCACGCTTCCGCCTCGGCCCGCTCGTCCTCTCCCATGTCCTCGGTGATGTCCCGCATCTCCCGGTACTCACGGAACCGGATTTTGCTGTTTTCCCCGTCGGTGCATTCCAAATGAAACCGATACGTCACCTTGTCCATTTCATCGTAAATGCCCAGCGAATTGGTACTGACCGAAAAGTCCACCTGACCGCTCCGCTCCTTGAATGCCGCATTGACACGTTCCGAAACCGGCAGCTTTTCTCCGTTCAGGGAAATGACCGGACACAGCGACTCCGTGCCGTCTCTCTCCGCCGATTCGATTCTTGCCGCCCTCAGCAATTCGTCAATCGACTGACTGCCGTCATCCGGAATCCAGTTTGCCTTCAGAATGTCCCGGTATTCGAAAAAGCAGAAGCTGCCCAATTTGCCGTCCCGTGCCAGCTTACGCTGCATCAAATCCGCCAGTGCCGCATCGGTGCACAGCGTATTGTCCGTCGTGCCGTGCCGCAGCAGCGGAAAGACTCCGTACAGAAAATCAATCGGCTGTCCCGGCTCGCACAGATAATTGCAGAAATCGGATGACGTTTGTGAAATCGGGATGGTTACCGTTGTCCCGAGCGAATCGGTCAGATTGATTGTGCCGGTTCTCGTTTCACCGTAATTGCCTGTCAGAAAAAACGACACCTTCGTCCCTCTTGCGGCCGATTCCACCGACAGTTTGTCAATCCAGCTGCAGTCACTTGTCACCGTCCACGTATGCGGGACCTGACTTCGCAGCAAAATCGAATATTTGCCGGAATATCCGTTATATTCCATCGACCGGTTTTCCATCCACTGCGCACGCATTTGCAGGACATGGCCCTGTGCCTCGGTCAACTCCTCCGCGTTCATTGCCGCTACCGGATTGTTGTTCTCATCGTACCAGCCGAGAAATGTGTAGCCTTCCCTGGTTACCGCAAGTCTGGACAATTTGACCCAGCGGATGGCATACTCCTTCCTGTCAAACCGGACGGTT
This sequence comes from Lachnospiraceae bacterium, assembly GCA_045641285.1. Taxonomy (GTDB): domain Bacteria; phylum Bacillota; class Clostridia; order Lachnospirales; family Lachnospiraceae; genus ISDg. Next base: position 5,632 of record JAZUGQ010000043.1, on the reverse strand, counting down.
TCGCAGACACACGGTTCCGCCCCGCCGTACGGGTCCTCAAATTCACCGCCGTTTGCGGAAATCCAAATGCCGATTTCGGTCTGTGCAAGCGGCTTCCAGATTGCATACAGGGTGATGGCCCCGTTGCCGTAATACCGGTCTCCGGCTTCATATAAAATGTCCGAAGAATTATCCGATTCGGCCCATCCCGCGAAATAAAATCCGTCCCGAACCGGCTGCATTTCGGACAGCTCATGAACGGAATTATAGGATTTGGTTTCCGATTCCGGAGCGTCCGAACCCTCATTTGCATCATATTGAATCCGATAGGTCACGCGTTCCCAGACTGCGTACAGCGTGACGTCCTGATCTTCCGCATACACGTCACCGGGCTCGTATTCCGGCAGCACGGTTTCCTGCTCCTTGGACCACCCAAGGAACCGATATCCCTCCGCAACCGGCTGCTGCATCGACAGGTTCAGATCCGTACCGTGTATTTTGGTCTGTGCGCCCGGCATGTACTGACAGCCGACACCGTTTGGCTGAAATGTCACCGTATACGGAATCGGTTCCGACACGGTTCCCTCGCCGTTGTTCGCATCACAGGCTCCTTCGTATACAGCCGCACCATGTGCACACAATCCGGCCCCCGGTTGCTTTGCGATTACGAGAATTCCGAGGAAGCAGACCGCTGCCGGCAGCATCACAATTTTCCGTATGAGATTGTGAGTTGTATGTCTGTGCATAGAATCCTCTCTCTCGTTTCATTTCCGATAAGTTTCATTTCCGATAAATATGCTATATTATAACCGATTTCCGCTTCATTTACAAGAAAGCATGTCGCTTGCGACATGCTGCGCCGCTGTAAAACAGAAAACAGTGCACTCTGCCTGTTTTCCGACATCGCGCACTGTTTCCGATTATTCCTTTATTCCTGCCTTTTGGTTTACCTGTCCGGATACGGCGTTACCAGAACCGGAGCGATAGTGAAGCCCTCTTCCTGATCGTAGACTTCGATTTTCTTCTTGGTTCCGTCTTCAAAAATCACATAAACGTCCGTTCCTTCGGCAATAAACTCCTTTCCTTCCAAAACACTCATGTCCTTTGTCGTAATGGTAAGCGAATTGCCGTTTTTGATTTGAACCGTTCCGATATAATATACTTCTCCGTTCGAATTTGTCCGTTCCTCAAAGTTCATTTCCTTCTCTTCTCCGAACATCGAAACCATAATTTTCCCAATCCATCCGGTTCCTGTCGCTGCATATACAATTCCGTTGCTTCCCACTACTGCCAACAGCAATGCAATCACTGCAACCGCTACCTTTGGCATCTTTCTTTTCTTCATTTCTTTCATATTTACCACCTTTCCAAACAGTTCCTCCGGAGCCTTTATTCCGTCACAAGCTGATTTATAAAGGTCAGAAATCCTGTTCTCTTCCTGATATTCCGTCATGATTCCGTTTCTCCTTTCCAAGCTTTTTTCAGCATCTCTCTTCCACGTTTCAAACGCACCAGAGTGTTCGACACCGATATCCCCAGCATCTGTGCAATTTCGCCTGATGAATAGCCTTCATAGTAATGTAAATGAAGTACAATGCTATACTTTGCCGGCAGTCGCATCACGGCATCCCACAGTTCCCTTGCCTGATCCGATGCTTCTTCGGACTCGTCGGAAGGCACTTGCCCGCCGTCTTCCCAAAGCTGCTCCAGACTGACAATCGGATGTCTGTTAAAAATGCGCCAATTCTTCTTGCATTCATTGATTGTTACGCGAATAAGCCATCTGTGAATATGCTCATCATCCGTGAATTCCTTGTCTGTCTGCAAGAGTACCAGAAACGCATTTTGTACGGCATCTGCCGCATCCTCGGCATTTTTACAATAATTCAGTGCTATTCGATAGAGCGAATCAAGATACTGCGTTGCTGTTTTCTCAACCTTGACTGAATTCATTCTTTTGCTCCTTGTATGCTACGAAAGATCTTTCACTTATATAATGCCTGAACTTCCGCAATTATTACAAGTCCGAAAAAAAATAACATACATTTCCGGTCTTCATCATATTTTTACGCAGTTCCCGGTTTACTGTCATTTTTCTGTCGTTTCGTCTGCACGTTGAATGATACGGGAAGCTGTCTATTTCAGGTCTTTCTTCATTTTCAGTGTAAATACCCAAACTGCCAAAACGTAAAATACAGCGCCGAACCCAAACGTCAGCAGCAGATTGACCGGCAGCTTTGCCAAACTGTCGCCGAACGGCATTCTGGCCAGATTGACTCCGTGATAAAACGGCAACACCTTTGCCATTTTCTCCAACGTTCCTCCGATTCCGCCGATGTCCATCCAGATACCGCCCAGCATTCCTCCCAGCGAAATAATAATCGAGCCGAGTCCCGGCGCTGCCTTATCATTTACCGCGGTGCCAAACAGAATGCCGATTCCGACAAACATCAGCATGGACGGAATCAGCAGCAGCATGGAGAACAGTATTTCCATAATCGAAAATACGTACCCCTGACACAGGCCGATTACAAATGCCGCGACATAAAAAACCGCCATTTGGGCAAGCCCCAGAACGCACACCGGCACGGTATAGCCGAGAATGTAATCCACTGCCTTCATCGGTGACGCATACAGACGAAGCAACAGTGCCGTATTCCGGTCCTTCGATACCTGAATGGAAATGAACAGCATCAGAAACATCAGCCCGAAATAGCAAATGCCGGGTGCCAGATTATAGATATGAAACATCGTCATATTTGCCTCATTGGGAATGCTTTGATCGAGCACGCTCATAATCACCAGCATAACAACCGGAAAGCCCAGACAAAAGATATAACTTAACGGGTCCCTGAGAATCTCTTTGCCCACCCGATCGGCAAAATACATACTTTTTCTGTTACTCATGCTCCCCATCTCCTTCTGTTGCAATCGCAATGAAAATGTCCTCCAGGCGCTCACAGCCGGTCTGCCGGCGCAACTCCTCAAGCGTTCCTTCCGCCACCAGTTCTCCCTTTACCATAATGGCAATATAGTCGGACAGTTTCTCCGCCTCGTCCATATAATGAGTGGTCAGCAAAATGGTTATCTTCCCTTTCAGAACCCGAATCAGCTCCCACACATCTCTCCTTGCCAGCACGTCCAGTCCCAGCGTCGGCTCATCCAGATACAGCACCTTCGGGTCGGTAATCAGTGCCATTGCAATGCTGACGCGCCTCTGCCAGCCGCCGGACAGCGTCTTGGCTTTGACGTCACGGATTTCCTGCAGGTCCATCCGCTCAATCATTTCCTCCGCTCTGCGCCGGGTCTCCTCTTTGGAAAACCCGTAAATACCCGCGATAAACACCAGATTTTCCCAAACGGTCAGATTCGGTGCCACCGACGTTTCCTGCGGAGACAGATTGCCGATTTTTTTCACTTCCGAAAGTTCCGAGACAATACTGTGTCCATGCACCATGGCATCTCCCGACGTAGGACTTGTCAGGCCCGTCAACATGCGGATGGTGGTTGTCTTTCCGGCTCCGTTCACACCCAGAAGCGAAACCAGCTTGCCTTCCGGGATTGTCAGCGTCAGATCCTTCACCGCAGCCTTATTTCCGAATTCCTTTCGCAAATTTCGAATTTCAATCGCAGCACTCATGATGTTTCCCTCATTTTCCGGGCATACCCGCTTATTTCTTCAATGTAATCGACTTCACGGCGCTCCATGCACCGTAGAATGTGTATCCTGCAACCGCCTTAATCGGACATACCTTCACGTAATACGTATGGCCTTTCTGCCACCCGGGCCAGAATCCGCACTCCTTGAATCATCTCTCTTCATCAAAATAAACTCCCTTCTGACAGAAAACCATACTTGTTTCAGTATAGATTATTCGAACATCATTTGTCAAAAGCAAATTTGCCGACGCCCGGAATCGTTTTTTGACCAAAATACATCCTGATCGGATCTCTTTTTGGGAATCAAAAAAAGACCGGCAATGCAGCAAATGTAGCGACCCCAAAGCGTTGGATTGAAAATCTAACGTTTGAAAATCGTTGCACATCCGCATTACCGGTTTTCTGTTCATTGTTCCTGTAAAATGTCAAAATCGAATCCCATTTTCACAATCAGCCCTCGCAGTGAAAAATCGTACTGCTCTTTGGTCAATGCACCCGTTGCCAGAAACGTATCCATCGTATGCTTCTGTTGAAAGAACAGCTGTCGCTTGGCCTCATCCGGCTCCTTCCACACACTGCCGACGTCGATATGATTCCACGTGAGATACTCATCGTACGCCTCAACGGTTTTCCGTTGGCCGTCCTCATTTTCCAGTTCTACCAGAACCTTCAGTCCGTCTCCGGGCCGTCGTTCTTCGCAGCCGAAATCCGCTTCGTAAATGTTCCTAATCTTCCACATATTGATATCCTTTTCAAGTGCAATTACAAAATGCCCAATGCATGTTTTGCGGCAATCATGCCGAATGTATAGCAGCGTCCCAATGACAAGCCGGTCTGATGGAACGGATAATCGTTTCCGCCGTAAAAGGGCCCGCCTCTCTTGTCAACGGACGAATCTGGGAATCATCATAATCAATTTTTTTCTTTGGGCATATCAATCGCTTTTTCTAACGACCGATATCCGTACATAAGATAGTCCAACCGAACCCTGATTGACTCCTCAGTCCGCTGTAACTCCGGCTGTTCATTTTCAACCACGGCTCCATCCTTCGACGTGTCAACCCGGAACGAAGTGTCTTCTTCCTGTGTTTTTACAATCAGACATCGCTTCTCCCGACCATCATTTGCAAGCTGCTCCATGCCGGCATACGGAATTCCCGAAAATGACCCTTTCACAAATCCGTCGCACTGAAAACAAATGAACGGCGACCGTTCCCCGTTAAACGTATCATAGTCAGCAAAATTATCTACTTTGTTTAACAGTCCGGCCTCATCCGCGACGTAAAATTCCGCATGCTCATTTACAATATAAACACAGTTATCACCTTTGTAAAAATAAGGCAACAAGATTGTTTCATGGGCTTTGCCGTCCGAACTTTCTTCGGGGCGAATCATGCGAATCACTTCGCTCAAATACGGTGTTTCGTTAATGATACTCCAATATTGCGCACTTGCCAGAATCTCTTTGGTCTCCGTGCCGTTTGTCAGGCCGTTTATCAGGCTCTCTGTCAAATGGTCCCGTTGCTTCCGGTACCCGTCGTATAAGTCCTGAATAATCGTTTCGTCGTCATATTTCAAAAAATTTCCGATTGTTGCATTGCCGTAGCGGCTCTTCAGCATCGACACCGGAAACGCTACAGCTTTTCCTTTATCGACTACATACACCGAAAGAATTGCGGAATCCTTCTCGGCGCCGTCCGTGTAATACATCAGGAACGGCTTCTGATCGGACTTTTTAAGATACTCTCCGATGGAATATGATTTGGTCTTCGATTTATCCCGGTTGGACTTCGAACCGTCCTTGGAAAGCTTCTTATAAAGCAACGTGCCTCCAATCCCGGCACATACCAGAATTACCGCCACGATGGCAATAATCCATCCTTTTTTCCGTGCCTTCTTCGGCACTTCGTTCCCGCCCCCGTTACTATCCATTCTGATTTCTCCTTTCGATATTGGCTTTGCGTTCAATGTCGATTGTATTTTACATACACGC
>JAZUGQ010000042.1:0-6926 GCA_045641285.1 Lachnospiraceae bacterium | reverse complement strand
ATCTCTGACAACCGGAAATGCGGCAACGGTCAGCTCCAATGCGACCTGGGCAACACCGACCTATGACAAGAGCACAAAGAAAATCACGATAGCATATACCGAGAACAACTCGGGAGCATCCCGTTCGGCAACGATTACCGTGACCGCATACGGAATGAAGAAGACCTTTACGATTTCGCAGAAAGCACACTCTCTGACGGTGGCTGTAACGGAAGTGACGCTGGATGCCAAAGGATCCGCAAGTAACGTCGGAGTGACGGCCGATTGTACGTACAGCTACGGAAAGGACGCAACCTGGATTACCGTGAGCGCAATCTCCGGCGGCTATGCCATTTCCGCACAGGCCAATACCAACAGCAACGCGCGTACCGCTCATGTGACCGTCAGCGGCGGAGGTATTTCCAGAGTCATTACCGTGACGCAGTCCGGAAATACGATGACGCTTGCGGCAACTTCCCGGACATTCTATCCGGAAGGCGGTTCCCTGAGTACGACCGCAACGGTTGCGGCCGGAACACCGAGTGCAACCGTCGACAGTAACGGTACCGGTTGGCTGACCGTCAGCGTATCCGGAACCAAGATTACGTTTAAAGCAACCGAAAACAGAACCGGTGCGGAACGTTCCTCCGTTGTTACGGTAAAGGTCGGAAATATCAGTAAGACCGTGACCGTAAAGCAGAAACGCTACACCCTTACGATTCCTCAGGATTACTGGAATCCCGCTGCAGCCAAAAATACGCTGACGCTGCCTTGTACCGCATCGGCCAAGAACGGATTTACCGTAAGCAGCAACCAGACCTGGCTGACCGCGACGGTTGACGCAAACGGAATGATTCAGCTGTCCGTTACCAATAATGTCAACAAGACCGATCGTCAGGGTATCGTAACCGTGACAAGCGGCGATCGTACCGAACAAATCATGGTTGTTCAGAAGGCCAACACACTGACTGTGTCCAAGACATCGGAAACCATTTCGGCAAAGGAACAGGCCGTTACCCTGACATTTAAGAAGGGCGCAGGCACCGTAACCGTAACCTCATCGGCGACCTGGGCAACCGTATCTGTCAGCGGCAGTACCGTAACGGTTACGGCAACCAGCAACCGTTCCGGCGTTGTGCGGAGCGCAACCATTTCCCTGAAGGTTGGAAATATTGTAAGAGATTTCAAGTTAACACAGAACCCGTATGCACTGACAAGCAGTGTTTCCAATACGGACCTGGATGCACGCGGCGGTAAGGTGCAGGTATATCTGACCCTGTCCGATGTCGGCGAAGTGACAACCAATACTCCGAATGACTGGATCACCGTAAAGAAGAATTCCGATTCCTCCTTTACGCTGACGGTTGCACCGAACCCGAACAACGCAATCCGTGCAGGATATGTCAAATTCGAGCAGAAGTCCCTCGGAAGCTCCTTTGTGTATACGGTAACACAGAAATATAACGAAATCCGGTGTGAATCCATAACGACACTGGCCGCTTACGGAGAAACCCAGAAAATCAACGTTTCGGCGTTGGCGGGAACCCTGTCGGTATCCACGGCAAGCACCTGGCTGACCGCAACGCTCAAGGACGGCGTTCTGACGTTGACGGCACCTGCCAATACCGGTACTTCCACAAGATCGAGCAAAGTCATCCTGAAGGCCGGAAATACCGAGAAGATTCTGGTAATCCACCAGTACGTAAGCATCGCGGCCATTGCGAACGGCGAGTATCTGGATGAAAATAACGATAGCAGAGTCGGCGGAGCAAAATACAAGAAGTGGTACGGCCTCGGTGAAAATGATGCATGGTGTGCGGCATTTGTCGCATGGTGTGCCGATCAGTGCGGTTATATCGATGCCGGACTGATGCCGAGAAGCGCATACTGCCCGTACTGTGTGGACTGGTACAAGGAGCGGAACGAATGGCTTCCCGGTACCGCAACTCCGGCTGTCGGCATGATCATTTTCTATGACTGGGGAACCGATGAGGTTTCCGATCATACCGGTGTTGTCGTTGCAGTCAGCGGCAGTACGGTAACGGTTGTGGAAGGCAATAAATCCAACGAAGTCGGAAAACGTACCATTCAGGTCGGTGATTCCAGTATCCTCGGATACGGTGCACCGAAGGGCACGATTGCCAAAGTTACGGTTAGCTTTGATGCAAACCGCGGCTACGGCTCTCAGATGATTCAGAATCATACCTACAATGTCGGCTGTGAATACGGATATCTTCCGGCACAGCCTGCGGCACCGTCCTCCGATGTATATTTTGAAGGATGGTACACCGATCGCTATAAAGGAACTCTGGTTACGGTCGGAACCGTAGCGGAGGCCAATGTCACAACGTTGTATGCACGTTGGGTCGGAACGAAACCGGTAAAGGTAACGTTTGATCTGAACGGCGGAGATAAGGGACAGGAACAGAGTCTGCAGGCCATTTCCGTAGTGTACGGAAAGCAGTACGGCACGGGCATTCGGGACGGATGGATTCGAACCGGATATTCCTTTGAAGGCTGGTATACCGAGAAGGCATACGGCAAGGGCAACAAGGTTACGACGACTTCGACCGTAACCAAGAATACCGATCATACACTGTATGCACACTGGAAGCCGAATACCTATAAGGTGGCATTTAATGCCAACGGCGGAACCGGTACCATGTCAACCGTTACGTATACATACGACCAGACCTATACGCTTCCTGCCAATACATTTACCAAAAAGGGATATGTACTCGGAAGCTGGAATACCAAGAAGGACGGTTCCGGCAAGAAGTATAAGGATTTGGACAGCGTTAAGAATCTGACGACGGTCAAGGGCGGAACGGTTACCCTGTATGCACAGTGGTCGGACAATGCGTACAGTACGACGTTCTACTATACCGGTGAGGATACGAATCCGGATTCCATTGAGGATTTGAAGGAACGGGAATCTTACGATTACGATATTAATTTCGACTGGTTCTTTAACAGCAGTTATACGTATAATCACAATCTTGTCAGAGCTTCCCTGAAGACGGCGATGGCGGCATTTGACGCATATCCGAGCGGATTGTATCCGACCGCCAACATCGAAGACCTGATGACAAAACTCGAATTTACCGATATTCAGGCATTGTATCCGGAGTATACGTCCAGTAATACAATCGGATATGCAATGGCACGAAAGAACATTGTCGATTCGGCAACCGGCGAACAGAGTACGCTGATTCTCGTCACGGTACGCGGCGCGGGCTACGGAAATGAATGGGGCGGCAACTTCAATGTCGGCGGTAGCTCCAATCTGAACCATGTCGGATTCAACAATGCGGCATCCATGGTTATCAACGGTGAGAGATGGGACGGTGTTCTGCAGGACGGTTTGAAGCAGTATGTAGAGAAACACAAGTCCACATTTACCGGAAAACTGAAGGTATGGGTTGTCGGTTACAGCCGTGCGGCAGCAACCTCGAACCTGATTTGTGCATCGCTGATTAACAGCGGACAGGTGGGTGGTGTCAGTCTGGCATCGACCGATGTCTTCGGATACTGTTTCGAGTGTCCTCGCTGTACGACCAGTACCGCTGTCGGAAATACGAAATACAAGGGAATTAAAAATATTGTCAACAGTGCGGACTTCGTTCCGATGGTTGCCATGAACAACGGAAAGGAATGGACGTTTACACGCTACGGCGAAACGTATCTGGCAGATGCCGGAAGCTGGGACAATATGAAGAGTTCCTATCGCAGTATCGTAAAGAGAATGAGAAATCACGCGACGGATTATGTGTCTGTCGTCAATGAACTGACCGTGCAGGAAAGTGCTCAGTATGCGTCCCAGGGCGAACTGCTGCAGGCAGTAATCGGAACCCTGACGGATCTGATTCCGAACCGGGATGTATATATTTCCTGCGGACTTCAGGATGCCCTGATGGATTTCATGGGTAATTATCACATTTTCGATCTGTTGAGCAAGCTGAAACTGATTCACAATATTGTCGATGTTCTGGTTGAACTGGATGATAACTGCAGTGGCTCGGTTGCTCTGGCTCTGGCGGAAATTGTTATGGAAATGCTCAGTGAAGACGCCGAAATGAAGACGGAACAGGATGCCAGAAATTGCATTATCGCTATGGCAGCAGCGGGAGTTTCTTTGGGTGGAAAAGCACCGACGAGCGTGAAACTGACAGAATCCGCTATTTTAACAGGCGTTTCCATTTATTACTCAATGAAGACGTTAATTGACCTGGTTTCGGGTGTTGCCGATACCGGAATCGCTGCGGGAGGCTGTATTGCACATGCACATTATCCGGAGCTGTGTCTTGCGTGGATGGAGTCTTCGACAAGACTGACAAGGTATTATGATTGATGTTGATTCAAAATCCGGTTGGGGAGCAATCCCCTGCCGGATTTTGGCACATATATCCTGTCCGAATGACGGAAACGGGAATACGTATCCCGGTTGCACACGGAGAACACTTTGATACGATGGAAATGATAAATGCCGTTCCCGCATATTCTCGGGGCATCCGGAGAACATTGCCCGGCATTTTCATAAAAATTCCGGGAGTTAAGAGGCACTTGATTTCGCAAAATCGATGTGATATACTGCGCGAATGAAAAGCTGATGAATTTAGGGACAAAATAAGAAAGGAACGGGAAACATGGGAAAAAAGTTATGGATGGTTCTCTTCAGTATGGCGATTCTGCTCTTTGCTTTTGCGGAATCCGGTATTGCGAAAGAACCGGACGCGATGACGGTTACCATTGAGAAGAATTCGGATCATACGGTAACGGTACGATGGAACACGGTAGAAGGAGCCACACAGTATTTCATAGAGATTCAAAACAAGTGCGACGGTAATCAGGGCAGTTACACGGAAGGAACCTTTGTACAGGTAACTTCAAGAATCGCATATGGCCCTGAAGCAACGGAATTTGTTGTCGAGACGTCGCCCTTTTTGTTTGAGGACTACGGAACGGATGTGTATCGTATTCGGGTTACCGCTGAGGTGAAAGACGACTACTCGGGAAAGGTGACTGAGCTTGAAGAGGGTGTCAGTGAAGAGTTTACAACCGGACTTGAAACGTTGGGCAAGCCGGGCAACCTGAGGGCAACCACTACGGGAACTGAGGCCGGTGTGATACGATGGGATCCGGTCGAACATGCGGCCGCTTATCGCGTCGTGATCGATTCGGTACGGGACCGGGGAACGATGCAGGCGGATTATAAGGAAGCCGTCGGAAATACAATGGTGTATGTTTATCCTGACAATATGTTTTCGATCGGTAATTCCATTGATATTTCGAACTACATCGAATATACGAAAGAAGACAGGGTAGAATATCGATTTTCTGTCTATGCACAAAATGAAACGAAGAACGATCCGTATAGAAGAAGCCCTAAGGTAACTTCCGCATGGTTCTCGTTTGACGAATTGCCGTCCAAAAAGGTTGAGTTTATAGGGATTCCGTATATGCTTGAACGACCGAAAAGGGGACAGAAACCGGGATATCTTAAGGAACCGTATAGGAAATGGGAAAATGACGGGTACGTTATCGAACATGCGGAATGGTATTCCGTCAAAGGTGATATCTCTGAATCGATGGTTACGGAACCTATGAAAGACGGAGAGCTGTTCCGGGTAGGATGCAACTATCTTCTTATCATGACGGTACGGACGAAAAACGGCTACAGTCTTTCCCCGTCCGGAATACAGAAAACGGACCACGCCGCGTTTGATGAGGGTGGATATTACTTGGATAACGGAGACGGAACCTATGATTTTTTCTTCGTTTATGATGAATTGCAGCCGGATGTTATAGCTTCTTTAGAGTTTAACGGAAGCTGGAATTATGCGGCGACAGGGCTGAAGATTTCCGTTGTCAAGGGAGAAACGGAACAGTTGAAAGCATTTTACGACAGTGTGACGATTGAGAAGTTGGAATACACGATGTTCGGCAAATCACTCGACTCCGTGCAGACGGGAGATACGATCAGCTTGCGGTTTACCGTAAAGCAAAATGAAGGCTATGTATTTCAGGATATTGTCAACGTATCGATATGGATTGACAACAGTGTGCATTTATCCGGAACCGCTCAAAAGGATGAATCGGGAAAACTGGTGTTTGAGCTCGGCCCGGTTACGGTTCCGGAGCCGAGTGCACCGAAACCGGAGAACCTGGAAGTGAGCCGTTCTCAGTCCGGAAAACCGGTGCTGTCCTGGAGCGGAATCAGTTCCGCAGGCGGATATGTGATTTACCGTAAGGAATTGGAAGGCGGTGTGAAAGAGAAATATGAGGTGAAAATCGCAACGGTTGACATGGATGAAACCACATATACGGACACCTCGGCTGTCGCCGGAAAGACTTACGTTTATTATGTTGCGGGACTGTTCAATAATTACCCCAATCCCATGATTGAAGGAAAACGGGCAGAATCGGAGCGGATTCTCTGCATACCGGCACTTCCGGCTGTGGAAACATTGACGAATGCATGGTACGGCATAACCATAAAGTGGAAGCCGGTTTCGGGCTTTTCCGCAAAAGTGTACAGAAAAACAGACAAGGAATCCAAGTGGACGGAACTGACCACGACAGCGTCGGGCGGATATTATGATAAATCTGCGGTAAACAATACCAAGTATTCCTATGCGCTGGCATGGGTAAAGGATACGGAAGTATTCGGTCGGGGAGAAGCAAAGACCGTTTTGTATATGGCACCTCCGACCATCAGTACGGTTGCCAATGTCAGCGGCGGTGTGAAGGTCAGCTGGTCTGCGGTATCCGGCGCAAACGGATATTTCGTTTACCGGAAGGATACCCAGGAAGGAACCTGGCATATGATCGGTTCCACCCAGAAGAACCTGAGCTTTACCGATACGACGACCGAGAGCGGCGTGGTATACTACTACGCCATCAAGAGCTTCGTAAAGGTCGGCACGGAGACGGTAACCAGCGCGTCG
>JAZUGQ010000041.1:0-154802 GCA_045641285.1 Lachnospiraceae bacterium | reverse complement strand
GCTCCGCGAGGATGCACACGCCTGTGCAGAGGAAAAATGTCGCTTCGCGACGCACAGGCGGCGCGAGCATATCGCAAGCGATATGCTTTGTTATTATAGGAAAGTTCGTCCTATGAGATAATAAACGCTCCGCGAGGATGCACACGCCTGTGCAGAGGAAAACTGTCGCTTCGCGACCCACAGGCGGCGCGAGCATACCGCTTGCGATATGCTTTGTCCTGTCGGTATTATTTTGAGGGTGGGACGGTTTCGGAATCCGTCGTGCCCGATTGGCCTTTTCGGCTTCAGTCTTCGCCGGCAATTTCGGCCGCCGACAGGCAGTCGGGGTCTTTCCATTTGTTGAAACAAAGCTTCAGGGTAATCGGTGTGACAATGGAGGAAACCAAAATCAGAAGAATGACTGCGGTAAAGTAGTTCGAGGACATCAGACCGACGGCAAGACCTTTTTGGGAAATAATCAAAGCAACCTCACCGCGGGTCATCATGCCGCATCCGATTTTCAGAGCATCGCTCCGACTGAACCGGCATACACGGGAAATGAATCCGCATCCGATGATTTTGGAAACCATGGCAACGATAACAAACAGCACGGAGAACAGAAACAGGTTCAGATTCATGGAATCGATGCTTGTTTTGATTCCGATACTGGCGAAAAATACAGGTCCGAACAGCATGTAGGAGTTGATATCCATTTTCTCTGCAATGTATTTGGAATCTCGGATATTGCAGAGGATAATGCCGGCAACAAAGGCACCGGTAATATCGGCAATTCCGAAATATTTTTCGGCACAATAGGAAATGAACAGGCACAGTGCAAGTCCGGCAATCGGAATACGACGGGTATGCGGATGGCGCTGATCGTAAAACTGGAACAGCTTATAGCAGACGTAGCCGAGAATTCCGGCAAGAAGGAAGAACAACAGCGTATTGGTGATGGTGTCCTTGGGACTGATATTCGGGTCGCGCACGCCGAGGACAAACGTCAGGACGATAATGCCGATGACATCATCGATAATGGCGGCACTCAGGATTGTTGTGCCGACACGCCCGCGCAGATAGCCCATTTCCCGAAGCGATTCCACGGTGATTCCGACGCTGGTTGCGGTCATAATGCAGCCGATGAAGATTGCTTTATGGAAATCTTCTCCGGAGAATGTGGAAATATTGTAATACGCCATGTACAGCGCCGTTCCGCAAATCATCGGAACCGCGACGCCGAAGCAGGCAATCAGTGTTGCCGCGAGACCGGAGCGTTTCAGTTCCTTCAGATTGGTTTCCAAACCGGCGGAGAACATCAGAAGGACAACACCGATTTCCGCCATGGTTTTCAGAAAGTCCGTGCTTTGTACCCAGCCGAGAACGGCCGGTCCGAGAATCAGGCCCGCAATGATTTCGCCGACAACCTGCGGCGCATGCAGTTTCCGGGCCAATATACCGAAAATCTTCGCGAATACGATAATCAGTGCCAAATCAAAAAATACTTCGTAACCCATATAAATACCCTGTTTTGTGTGCTGAAAAAATCATGAAAGACGTGTTGCTCCGTTCGGAACGGGCCTTGAAAATGCGACCGATAAATGCCCGAACATTACCGATTCTAACGTAAATAAAAAAAATTGCAAGCCTTTTTCGGGAAGATTGTGCAAAATGAAAAAGAATATTGCATTATTGATATAAAAAATGAAAAAGATGCCATCATTTTCCGAATGGGAAATTGACGGAAGGTAGGCTTTATGGTATAGTAAACGTATGTATTTCAGCAACTTTTTGAGAAAGTGAGGAATGGATATGAACATCGGACTTATTGCGGATGATACAAGAAAAGCGCTGATGCAAAACCTGTGTATTGCATACAAAGGAATCCTTTGCAAGCATGAATTGTATTCCACAGGCGTAACCGGACGAATGATTGAAGAAGCAACGAACCTTCATATTCACAAATTCCTCTCGGGTAGTCTCGGCGGCGAACAGCAGCTTGCCATGATGATTGAGCAGAACCAGCTGGATATGGTTATTTTCCTGAGAAATACCGATCGTGCGGTCAATTACGAGGTTCAGTTCAATTATGTCATTCCATTGTGTGATGAGTACAGTATTCCGTTGGCAACGAACATCGCAACGGCAGAGATGATTTTGAAAGGAATGAATAACGGAGATTTGGAATGGAGAAATCTGTATCGGTAATTCCGGAGAGGAACTCCATTTGAAACAGTAGATGCGGGTTGTTACGGCGTAATTTTGCCGTGAGAACGAATTGTGCGAAAACAAAAACCGATGACGAAACGGCCGTCCGAAAGAGGAGGCATGACGTCATCGGTTTTTTGCTTGTTTGCGGGGCTATAGGACAACACGGTTGGACTTACAGCCCTTATTTGTACTGTTAATTTGAAGAAACTTCGGCTCAGCGGCCGGTGGTTACAGTGTTTTCCGTCGGAATACCGGGAAGGATGCCAGCAGGAGAAGAACGGACAGGACCGCGGTAATCAGGATGCAGCCCGTCAGGTTTGCCACCGGTTCTCCGGTCAGAAGCTTCGATGCATTCGCACTGAGCATGGTCGGAAGAAAATCCGAAATTTTCGGAAGAAATCCGAAGAATGACAGGACCAGATACACGCCGCCGGTTCCGAGCAATACCTGAACAAGCTCACGACACAGACAGGACAGGAAAATCAGAACCGAAATCATGAAAATTCCGAACAGCCAGAGGACAAATGCGATTTTCGCAATATCGGGAATCGTTGACATGTCCCAGTAATATGCGGTGTAGACATAGGTGACGCCGAAGTAGATTCCGTATCCGACGGTCCAGGCTGCAATTATATAGGTTGCCTTGGAAGCAACGACGGAGGCACGGCGAAGCCCTTTGGTAAGCAGCAGGGTCAGTGTTCCGGTGCGATATTCCTTGATAAACCGGTTGGATTCCACAATCAGGAATATCAGGAGAAGCGTGGAATAATTTTTGAGAAACTGCAGCCAGGAATCCGTGGCAGTGGCGTCTTTCACCGTAATGTTAAAGCCCTGAGCCTCAAATTCATCGCTGAGAAATTCGAACAGCTTGGGTGTCAGTTTCGCAATCGCGGGGTTCATAATGCCAAATACAAGGAAAATGATGCCGAGAATAAGCAGTCGTCCGCTGCGTTTGGAGTCCATAAATTCTTTGCCCAACATGGTACGATATTGCGTCATGAAATCACCTCCAAAAACAAATCTTCCAGAGTTGGCTCATGCCGTTCCAGTTTACGAACCGGAATCCGAAGTTCCGAAATAAGTGCCGTCAGGCGAAGCATGTCGTCATCGGTCGCATTGGAAATGGTGAGAATCCCGTCCTCGGCAGTCAAAGCGGGTTCTGCCGCCAACAGTCGGTCAATGTCGGCAGCATATTCCGGAATCAGGTCAATCCGGCGCTTGCTTTGATTTCCGGAAATGTCGGCTACGGTTCCGTTCTGCATAATGACACCCTGCTCCAACAGGGCATACCGGTCACTGATTCGCTCAATATCCGAAAGAATGTGGGAGGAGAAGAGAATCGAAGTATGTTCGCGGGCCGCTTTCAGAACATCCAAAAGCTCCTTTCGTCCGACCGGATCCAGTGCGGATGTCGGTTCGTCGCAAATGAGCAGCGCCGGCTTGTGAATCAGCGACTGCGCGATTCCGAGCCGCTGCCGCATGCCTCGTGAAAATCCCTGAATCCGCCGCTTTTCATCGGCAAGACCGACCATCGTCAGCAGTTCCTCGATTCGGCCGTCCAGCTCGTCCTTCGGAATCCCGGCAATCTTTCCGCAAAGAGTCAGGTACTCCCGAGTCGTCATATACGTGTAAAATTCCGGTACATCGGGAAGATATCCGACTAACCGGTTGGTTTTGGTGTCGGCTCCGGTGACCGGTTCTCCGCACACGGTAATCGTGCCGCCGTCCGGCTTCATCAGGCCGAGAATGAGTTTCATGGTGGTTGTTTTGCCGGCTCCGTTTCGTCCGACAAAACCGAAAATGCTGTGCTCCGGTACCGAAAACGATACGTCCTTCAGAACTTCCTTGGTGCCGAAGCTTTTTTTTAGAGAAGTGACTTCCAAAATGTTATTCATAGAAATCTCCGTTTCTGTTTGTGAAATTGCAATCATTTATGCAGACGCATGATAATAATCCAAATCAGAGAATCCGCAACCAGGAAAATGACAAAAACATATGCGACAATGATATTTATGGCACGACCAAACATCATCGTAATGCAACCGTATGCCAGAAACAGGTTGACAACCAGCATTACGGAGCCGAGCATCAGAGAAGCATCCCGATAAATCCGCGCCGCATTTTCCTCGGTGATTCGGACAGGTAAGTTGCAGTGTTCCGGATGGCGTCCCATCAAAAGGAACAGCAACAAGGTAAAGACCATAACGCCGAACAGAACGTAAATGATAGCGGGTCCGGTGGTGGCTGTGACATTTCCGTGTATGTCATATTGCGACGGAACGGTATCCGGCAGCTTGCCGTGCCGAAGCAGCAGCAAAATGCCTGTGGCGGCGAGACAGAGAATGTTCAGAACGAGAAAAACGTAATCGATACGTGATCTTTGATAGCTCATTATTCCGATTCCTTTCCCAGAAGCAAATACAAAACAGGTCCTACAAAGTTCATGCCCAAAATTACAACGATGGCCCAAATCATACGGTTTCCGCATTTATATTTCGCGTGTCTGAAAACGTGAACGATGGCATAAATGAATAATCCGAGTTCAAGAATAACAATCGGAATCAAAAACGGAAGGTATTCTTTGAGAGTTTCGACGGACAGAGTTGTGGATACAGCTAAAAATGAATTCATATAAAGAATCTCCTGAGTAGTCGGCTTCATGAAATCGGCCTGCTTCAGCAAACCGTTTCATGAAGCCGATTTTGATTAATATCATTGTTACCAAACAAATTTGTCAGTGAAGGTCCAACTCCGGCGGAACATCCAGTTCCTCCGATACATATTTTCCGTTCTTTTTCCGTTGGCGGACACACTCTGAGAGAAGATACTCGATTTGACCGTTGACGGAACGAAAATCATCTTCGGCCCAGTCAACGAGTGCATTGTACAGCTTCTCGGAAAGACGGAGCGGAATCTGCTTCTTTTCTCCCATGTGATTTCCTCCTTTGCGACGGTTTGATTAATAAAGACTACCGGAGTTGACGACAGGCTGTGCATCGTGGTTGCCGCAAAGGACAACAAGCAGGTTGGATACCATGGCGGCTTTGCGCTCTTCGTCAAGTTCCACAACATTATTCTGGGACAGGCGTTCCAGTGCGAGTTCTACCATACCGACAGCGCCGTCGACGATCATTTTTCTTGCGTCGATAATAGCGGATGCCTGCTGACGCTGAAGCATTGCAGCGGCGATTTCCGGTGCATAGGCAAGATAGGTGATACGGGCTTCGATAATTTTCAGACCGGCGATATTGACACGGCTCTGAATCTCGTCACGGATACGTGCGGCAACGACTTCGCTGGAACCGCGGAGGCTTCCTTCATCGGCAATTCCGTCACCGGTTGTGTCGATGCCGGGTGCAACGTCATAAGGATAAATGCGGACGATGTTACGAAGCGCGGTGTCACACTGCAGGGACAGGAATTCCTTGTAGTTCTCAACGCTGAAGACGGCCTTTGCACAGTCTTCCACGGTCCATGTAACGGCAATACCGATTTCTACGGGAGTACCGAGACGGTCATTGATTTTCTGGCGGTTGTTATTGAGCGTCTGAATCTTCAGGGACAGCTTCGGGGTGGAATAACCGACGGAAGCCACAGGAAGCGTTGTGCTGACGTCACCACTCTGGTTGAGCTTGGTCTTGGCAGCAGGGTTAATCGAAGTACAGAACGGATTGACAATAAAGAAACCGTCACCCTTCAAAGTACCGTAATAGCGGCCGAACAGCGTCAAGACAAGTGCTTCTTCCGGCTTCAGAATACGAAGACCGAGAAGCGGGAACCAACCGATAACAAGATAAATAATGCACGGTATGTAAATCGGAGAATCCGAATCCTCTGTCGTAACAATAGCAGCTATTGCCAAGAAATACAGAACAATAGTCAAGAACAGTACCAGCATACCGCAGCGATGATTTTGCAGTTCTTTTTCCTGAACGGAAATGTTTTTCATAAAATGTTCCTCCTAAATATTTAATTGATATCACATTGATATCATCTTGAAGCCATAATATCACAAAAAAGGTAAATGTCAAGTACTTTTTTGAAAAAAATAAGGCCCCGTTCGAAATTTTCAAACGGGACCGTAGTTTCCTCCTTATGACATTTACGGGAAGCACTGCCATAATAAATCGCTGACGCTAAAGCGGTGCGCAGGTCATAAGGTATCTTCCCATTGCTTCGCAACGGGTCCCTCCTTATGACATTTCACCTAGACCGGCCATGTACAGGGAACGGTAGAAACTGTCACGGCTCATCAGCTCTTCGTGTGTGCCCTGCTCAATCAGGTTGCCGTCCTTCATGACCAAAATGCAGTCGGCGTGCTTGATGGTGGACAACCGGTGCGCCACCACAAAACTTGTCCGCCCCTTCATCATGACATCAAAGGCACTGCGGATTCGCCATTCGGTCAAAGTATCGATGGACGAGGTTGCCTCATCCAAAATAATGATCGGCGGAAGGCAAAGCATAACACGGGTAATGCACAGAAGCTGCCGCTGACCGGCCGATAACTCGCCGCCCTGTTCCGAAATAACGGTATCGTAACCGTTCGGAAGACGCCGGATAAAGCTGTGCGCATGGGTCGCTTTGGCAGCCGCAATGATTTCCTCTTCGGTGGCATCGGGCTTGCCCAAAACAATATTGTCGCGAATGGTTCCGCTGCGAATCCAGGTGTCCTGAAGAACCATACCGATGTTTTTCCGAAGCAGGGAACGCGGGATATCATTCAGATTCATGCCGTCGAAGGTGATTTCCCCGCCGTCGGGCCGATAGAACCGCATCAGCAGGTTAATCAGAGTCGTTTTGCCGCAGCCGGTCGGACCGACAATGGCAACGTTCTGACCGGCATGCACCGTAACGTTCATATCGGTAATCAGCGGGCGCTCCGGGGTATAGGAAAATGCCGTGTGACGGAACACAACATCGCCGCGCAGGGTTTTCGGCATGTCATCGGTGACGGGCTGAACGGGAATCAGCGGAACATCGAGAAATTCGAAAACGCGGGATGCACAGGCAAGTGCGTTTTGCAGTTCGGTCACAACGCCGGAAATTTCATTGAACGGCTTGGCATACTGACCGGCATAGGACAGCATGCAGTTCAGACTTCCGACCGACAGACGGCCGCGAATCACTCCGATGGCACCGGCCAGCGTGCAGGCTGCGTAAACGGTGCTGTTGACAAACCGTGTGCTCGGATTGGTCAGGGAGGAGAAGAAAGTCGCCCTCTTGGCACATTTGCAAAGCGTTTCATCACAGTCGTTGAACTGGGCAATCGCGCGGTCTTCGTAGGAATAGGCACGAACCACTTTCTGCTGTCCGACGAGCTCGTCAATCAGCGAGGTTTCATCGCTTCTCGCCGTGCTTTGAGCTTTGAACATGGAAAATGTCCGCGACGAGATGAACCGTGCCACAAACAGCGAAAGAGGAGTCAGGCACATAACAACGAGGGCGATAATCCAGTTTTTCCGGAACATGCAGAACAGCGTTCCCAAAATGGTCAGAATGCCGGTGAAGAATTGTGCAAAACCGAGCAGCAGACCATCGGACAGGGTATCGACATCGTTGATGACCCGGCTGATGATATCGCCGTTTTTCTGACTGTCCAGATAGGACAGCGGAAGACGGGTAATGTGATCCATCGCGTCATCGCGGATGGATTTGATAATGCGGAACGATACATGGTTCAGAAGAAGTGTCATTCCGTAGCTGCAGACGGCGGAAATCAGGATACAGAAGCCGGCTGTTCGGAGAAATGAGAACAGGCTTTCCATATCGACATGATCCGGACCGACAATGGTGTCAATGGCGTCGCCGACAATCTGCGGAATCCACAACTGCAGGAAAACCGATGCGGCCGCCATCAGCAAAGCAATCAGAAGAGCCGGAAGCGACTGACGGATGTAGACGAACAGACGGGCAAGAATTTGTTTCGTTTTCATACGGCACCTCCTTCTGCGGATGCGGTCAGACCGCTGAGAGCAGCCATTTCCCGATATACGGGACAGGAGTCCGGAAGATCGTGCGGAGCCCCGTCGCCGACCAGTGCGCCATCTTCCAGCACGAGAATACGGTCACAGGCCTGAAGCGAACCAGGTCTTTGGGAAATGTATAAAACCGTCCGGTCGGTTTGCGAAGCGAGGGTATTTCGAAGCGCCTTCTCGGTCGCAAAATCCAGAGCGGAACTGCTGTCGTCGAAAATGAGAACCGGTGCATCGGAAGCGAGTGCACGGGCAATGGTCAGACGCTGACGCTGGCCGCCCGAGAAATTGCTTCCGCCTTTGGAAACCGGAGCGTCCAGACCTTCGGGAAGTTTCCGGATGAAATCCTCGGCACAGGCGAGACGAAGGGCTTCCCAAAGCTCCTCGTCCGTTGCATCGGCACGTCCCCAGAGAAGATTGCTGCGGACGGTACCGGCAAACAGCACCGCCTTCTGGGGAATGACGCGAACGGCGTTTCGCAGGGCATCGGTATTCCAGTCACGGACGTCGTGTCCGCAGAACCGGACAGCACCCTGTGTGACATCGTAAAATCTCGGAAGCAGCTGAATCAGCGATGTTTTGCCGGAACCGGTACCGCCGATGATTCCGACGAATTCCCCGCGGCGGATGTCAAAGCTGATGTCGGTCAGCATATCGGATGCGGCTCCGTTGTATCGAAGGGACACATTTTCATAGGAAATCAGAGGCTCGCCGACGGGAATGTCGCGAACGGAAGCGGTAATCGCATCCGGTTTGGACACAATGGACGGAGTCAGCTCAAAAACAGACTGGACACGGTTTCCGCAGGCAATGGAACGCGTAATGTTGATAATCAGGTTGGCGAGTTTCACCAGCTCGACCAGAATCTGCGCCATATAGCTGTACAGGGCAACCACACGACCCTGCGGAATGGCACCCGAACGAACGCGGAGAGCACCGACATACACCAGAATCAGGATGGCAATGTTGACGATACAGTAGGTCAGCGGGTTCATCAGCGAGGAAACGGCACCGACCCGAATCTGCTCGCGGCGAAGAGACGAGGTACGCTTCCGAAACTCCTCCCGTTCCTCCTTTTCCTTGCCGAATGCACGCAGGACGCGGACACCGGTCAGGTTTTGGCGGACATGCGACAGAACGCGGTCGAGAGCTTCCTGTACCTTTTTATATAAAGGAACACTGTAGAGCATAATCGCGAAAATGACAACGGTCAGCACCGGAATCAATCCGACGAAGACGAGAGCGGCCCGGGAGTCGATGGTAAATGCCATAATCGTGGCACCGAAGACGATAAACGGCGAGCGCATCAGAAGACGCAGCGTCAGGTTGACGCCGTTCTGAATCTGATTCATATCGGCGGTTAACCGGGTAATCAGTGTCGGGGTTCCGATCTGATCCAGCTCGGCATGGGACAGCGTTCCGAGGTGAGCGAAGAGAGCCCGGCGGACACGGCCGGTATAACCGACGGCAACCATGGCCGAAAAATACTGTGCGGTGACGGCAAAACCGAGTCCGACAATGCCGAATGCCACCATCAGAATCACCCTGCGGATAATATAGGAAGTGTCGCCGGAAGCGATTCCGATATCTATTATGGAAGCAACGAGAAGCGGAACGAGCAGTTCCATGACGGCTTCGAGTAATTTGAACAAAGGAGCGGTGACGGCACGGGCACCGTAGCCTTTCATAAATCGTAGCAGTTTCTTCATGATTTCAATCCTTTCTGACGAGTGGATGACGTCCGGCGGGACAGACATCCGGAACCGGTGCGCGGTCATTTTTCGAAAATGCCGGCCGGACACCGTTTCACACAAAAAAGAGCATACTCAAAAATAAGGAAAAGTGCAAGAGAAAAGCGAAAAAAACCGCATTGACTTTGCATTTTAGCCGACTTATACTGTTTGTATATCGGGGCTTTTCGCAGGAAGGCGAAATCCGGGAACCGGACATTTGGCAGAAACGCGAAATCAGGGAACCGGGCATTTGGCGGCTGCATGCAAATGTGTCCGGGAACGATAACGAGGAAGGAAACGAGCGATGATTTATTTGGTGGAAGACGATGACAGTATTCGGGAACTGGTTGTGTATACGCTGTGTCAGTCCGGGCTGGAGGCGGAAGGCTTCGGATTGCCGTCCCGGTTTTTCCGGGCGTTGGAGGACTGCGTGCCGAAAATGGTCATTTTGGATATTATGCTTCCGGAGGAGGACGGGCTCAGCATTTTGCGGAAGCTGCGTGCCAATCCGTCCACGGCAAAAGTGCCGGTGATGATTCTGTCGGCAAAAGGAAGCGAGTTCGACAAGGTAACGGGACTGAATCAGGGCGCGGACGATTATCTTCCGAAGCCGTTCGGAATGATGGAAATGCTGGCGCGTGTCAAAGCACTGCTGCGGAGGTCCGAAGGCGAAATGACCGAGAGTGCCGAACTGGTTGCGGGAAATTTACGGCTCAATCCGGACAGCCGGCAGCTGACGGTGGACGGACAGCCCGTAACGGTAACCAGGAAGGAATTTGATATTTTGTGCATGCTTCTCCGAAACCGGGGAATCGTTCTGACCCGGGACCGGCTGCTGAATTCGATCTGGGGATATTCCTTTGACGGGGAAAACCGGACGGTGGACGTGCATATCCGGACGCTTCGGCAAAAACTGGGCGCGGCCGGGGAATATATCGAAACGGTGCGCGGAATCGGATACCGGATCGCAACGGATATCTGACAGCCGGGAAACAGGGAAAACCGGGCAGTCGGGCGGAAGCAGGGCCGGCAGCGGGAAACCGGGTGTCGGGCGGAAACAGGGCAGGCAGCGGAGAACCGGGTGTCGGGCGGAAGCTGAGGTGTTAGGAAGCCCGGCAGCAGATGGAGACGATATAAACGATGAGAATCAAGGTTTTTGAAAATGTATTTTTGGTTGCCATGCTGGTCTTTATCAGCACGATGATTCTGACATTGGCGGTGGAATACCGGTTTGTCAGTTCGGAGCAGGAAAAGGAATTCCGGGACCAGGCGGAGTATTTGTGCATCGCACTGGATAATGTGGGGACGGATCGGCTTCGGTATCTCGAATCCACGAAGGAAATCCGGCTGCGGGTAACGCTGATTGACAGGGACGGAACGGTTTTGTACGACAGCCAGGAGGAAGAAACCCAGCTGCAGAATCATTTGGAACGGGAAGAAATCGCACTGGCACTGAAGAACGGCTCCGGAGAATGCAAACGATATTCGGACACCCTGTCGAAAATGACCTACTATTATGCGAAACAGCTCGACAACGGTCAGATTATCCGAATCGGCCAGGAATGCTTTACGCTGACGCAGCTGGCGGTACGGCTTCTGTACCCGATGACCGTCATTTTGGCGCTGGTGCTTGTGGTTGCATGGTGGATTGCCGTTCGAATCAGTCGGAAAATCGCGGCCCCGATTGATGCCATCGACCCCGCGCAGCCGGAAGTGAGCAACACATATTCGGAACTGCAGCCGCTGGTGCGTCGGATTCGCGACCAGAACCGTCTCTTATATGAACAAATGAACGAACTGAAGGAAGAACACGAAAAACAGGACACCATACGCCGGGAATTTACGGCCAATGTGTCGCACGAACTGAAAACCCCGCTGACGTCCATTTCCGGTTATGCGGAAATCATCGCCGCAGGCATGGTGGAAGAGAAGGACGTCAAGCGGTTTGCCAACACGATACACAATGAGGCGCAGCGGCTGATTACGCTGGTCGGCGATATTATCAGATTGTCGCAGCTCGATGACCGCGACGAATCGCTGACGACGAGGGAACCGTTTGATCTGTATGATACCGCGGAGGAAATGATTTCCGTCCTTGCGGATGCGGCACAGAAAAAGTCCGTTTCGGTCAGCCTGACGGGAACCCACGAAACCATTGTCGGGTCCGCAAAGATTGTCGGGGAAATGATTTACAATCTGATTGATAATGCGATTAAATATAATAATGAAGGAGGAACCGTTCAGATCTGCGTCGGGAAACAGGACGATACGGTGACGGTATCGGTTCGGGATAACGGAATCGGAATTCCCCGCGCCGAGCTGGAACGTGTATTTGAGCGGTTTTATCGTGTGGACAAGAGTCATTCCCGCGAAATCGGAGGAACGGGCCTTGGTTTGTCCATCGTGAAGCACGGAGCCGCGTACCATAATGCAACGGTGTCTTTGGACAGTGAACTGGGCATGGGAACCCGTGTGACATTGTCATTTCCGAAACCGGATGAACCGAAGGAAAGCATGGGAACAGGAAACCGTGTAAGCGGGAAAGTGTGTGAGCAGGAAAGCATGTGAGCAGGAAAGTGTGTGAATAAAGAAAGCGTGTGAACGGAGTATCCGCTTACACGCTTTGATTTTTTCCCTTAAAAAGAGGAGAAGCCCGAGTAAGTCGTTACCTTACCGGGCTAATATTATATGAAAATTTGAATAGGCTTATGTGATTTGTTCTCTTTGTTTATGTCTAGAGTATATACCCTAAATGTTAGCAGAGTTTGTCCTGTTTTTAACCTTTTTGTAAACAATTTGTATACATTTGGGATGGATTATGACATAAATAGTGGAAAAACCTGCAAAACCAGGTTATTTAACATAGATTTAACATAACGCTAACGCTTCCTTTACGAATCCGTGATATGGTCTTTATGTAACAAAAAGGGAAAGGAACCCACAAGTCACGTGGGAACGCAGAATTCGTGCTGCGTACGGATGAGGATATGAATATGAGTTTTATGAACAGTATAACGTTATTGACGACTGCCGCGAGTCAGGGCATGGATATTATGAATATCGCCCAACTGGTTGGCGGTCTTGTTTTTTTTATGTATGGTATGAAGGTTATGTCCGGAAGCCTTGAGAAAATGGCCGGCGGACGGTTGGAGAAAATGCTGAAGCAGACAACCTCCAATCCGATTATCAGCCTGGCACTCGGCGCCGGAATTACGATTGCAATGCAGTCTTCCTCGGCGACAACGGTCATGCTGGTCGGACTGGTAAACTCCGGAATTATGCAGTTCGGACAAACCCTGTCCGTCATTTTCGGAGCGAATATCGGAACCACGTTTACCGGATGGCTCCTGTCCCTCAGCTCCATTTCCATGAAAAATGTATGGCTGGAAATGCTGAAACCGGAATTCTTCTCGCCGTTTCTGGCACTGTTCGGAATCGGCATGATTATGTTTGCCAAACAGGACCGGAAAAAGAGTATCGGAACCGTATTTGTCGGATTTGCCATTCTGATGAACGGTATGAACATGATGTCGGGTGCGGTTGCACCGCTTCGTGACGTGCCGGAATTCAAGGAACTGATGACCAAATTCAACAATCCGCTGTTTGGTGTGCTGATCGGTCTTTTGATTACGGCGGTCATTCAGTCCTCCGCCGCAACCATCGGTATTCTGATTGCGATTTCCGAAGGCGGAATGCTGACCGTGTCAATGGCCATCCCGATTATCATGGGCCTGAATATCGGTACCTGCGCGACCTCGCTGATTTCCTGTATCGGAACCAATTACAAGGCAAAGCGTGTGGCAACGGTACATATTTCCATTAAAATTATCGGAACCATTATTTGGCTGTCGGTATTTTGTGCAATCAATCTGATTGCGTCCCCGGCAATTTTTGAAAAGCCGATCAACAGCGTCGGAATCGCGATTGTGCATACGGCATTTAACATTTTGACAACGATTGTACTGATGCCGTTCTCCAAATTACTGGTTCGCATGACGGAGCATTTGATTAAGAAGCCGCAGGAAGAAACCGAAATGGAAGAAAACTTCAGCCTGCTGGATGAACGTGTCCTTCGTTCGCCGTCCGTAGCGGTTGCCGAATGCAATAACCTGACCAATAAAATGGCCGGCATCGCACGCACCAACCTGGCCGATGCCATGGCGCTGTTTGATGATTTTACGGAGGAACGCGTCAACGAAGTTCTGAAGAAGGAAAATGAACTGGATATGTTTGAAGACAAGCTCGGATCCTTCCTGGTTCGATTGTCGTCCAGTCAGGTTTCGGACCGCGACGGCCGTGTGATTTCGAAAATCCTGCATACCATCGGGGACTTTGAGCGTCTCGGCGATCATGCCGTCAACCTGTACAAGGCTGCGGAGGAAATTCGAGACAAGGGACTCAGCTTCACACCCGAGGCAGTCAGGGAAATCGGTGTGCTGACCAATGCCATCGACGAGATTTTGTCAATGACGACGGAGGCGTATGTGACAGCCAATCCGGAACTGGCGTTCCGCGTCGAACCGTTGGAGCAGGTTATCGATAAACTGACCAGTACGATTAAGACCAATCACATCGTTCGTCTGCAGAAGGGCGGATGCTCCATCGAAATGGGATTTATCCTGTCCGACCTGCTGAACAATTATGAACGTATTTCCGATCATTGCAGTAATATTGCGGTTGCGGTGATTGAAGTGGAACGAGGCGGATTTGATACACACGAATATTTGAGCGGAATCAAATTCGGCAATTTGGAATTCAATCAGATTTATGATTCATTTGACAAAAAATACTCTGTGGATTAAGATAGAAACGCTGAGGATGCCCTGACCCCGTCAGGGCATTTTTTCGTATCGGGGGAAACCGGAGACAGGGCGAACGAAAGCGGACGGATGCTTTGCGGAAAATTTTGCGGAAAATTTGCGATAAAGCTCGCAAACCGGAGAAAGGACGAACGTATGATTTTTGACACCCATGCACATTATGAGGACCGACGGTTTGACGACGACCGCGACGACGTGCTTCAATCGATGTACGCAAGAGGAATCGGACGGATTGTCAATGTCGGCGCATCCATGCACGGCTCGGAAGAGTCGGTCCTTCTGGCGGAACGGTATCCGTTTCTGTATGCCGCGGTCGGTGTCCATCCCGACGATGCACCGGAGATGACCGAGGAGGACCGGAACCGTTTGCGGGAACTGGCGGACCGGGACAAGGTTGTGGCAATCGGCGAAATCGGGCTGGATTACAGTTTTCCGGACGAAATCGAACCCGAGATGTATCCGCAGCGGAAGGAACAGCAAAAGTACTGGTTTCGGCGTCAGCTGCAGCTCGCAGCGGAATGCGGACTTCCGGTGATGATTCACTCGAGGGACGCCGAAGGGGATACGCTTGACATCATGACGGAATATACACGGGAAATGCGCGCCAAGGGGACTTTTTACGGCGGCATCATCCACTGCTTCAGCGGGTCGCCCGAGACCGCACGGCAGTATTTGGAAATGGGATATTATCTCGGGATCGGCGGAGTGCTGACATTTCGCAATGCCAGACGGCTGCCGGAGGTTGTGGAGGCAGCACCGCTGGAACGCCTGGTACTGGAGACGGATTCTCCGTATCTGGCCCCGGAACCGTATCGCGGACGACGCAACGATTCCGGATATTTACCGTATGTCATTGCAAAACTGGCCGACATCAAGCAGGTGTCGGAAGAAACGGTGATTCGGGTAACCGAGGAAAATGCCTGCCGGCTGTTGGGACTTTCCCTGCCGCAGGATATATATTTTCGGTGAGCAGATCATCACCCTGACAGGGGATGATATATAAGGAGACATATCATGGCTTATCTTTGTGACGCGAAAGAAACGATTGCCGTACTGAACCGGTACGGATTTACTTTTCAGAAGAAATTCGGACAGAACTTTCTGATTGACAGTCATGTGCTCGGCAAAATCATCGATGCGGCCGGGATTACCAAAGACGACACCGTGCTGGAAATCGGCCCGGGAATCGGAACCATGACACAGGTGCTGTGCGAACATGCCGGAGAGGTTGTGGCGGTCGAAATCGACCGGAACCTGATTCCGATTCTGACGGAGGACACCTGTCGGGAGTATGACAATCTGACCATTATCAATAATGATGTGTTAAAACTGGATCTCGCGGAGGTTGTGGCACAGCACGGCGGAAAGCCGGTAAAGGTGGTTGCCAACCTTCCCTATTATATAACGACCCCGATTATCATGGGACTTCTGGAAAATAATGTTCCGGTCGAGAGCATTACCGTAATGGTTCAGCGCGAGGTGGCCGAGAGAATGCAGGCAGGTCCCGGCAGCAAGGATTACGGCGCACTGTCTCTGTCGGTACAGTATTATGCGGAGCCGTATATTGCGGCATATGTTCCGCAGAACTGCTTTATTCCGCATCCGAATGTCGGCTCGGCGGTAATCCGCCTGACGATTCGCAGGGAGCGGCCGGTTACGGTATCCGATGAGGAAATGATGTTTCGCCTGATTCGCGCGTCCTTTGGTCAACGTCGAAAAACCCTGCTGAACAGTCTCTCCAATTCACCGGAGTGTCCGTATTCCAAGGAACAGATCGCGGTGGCCCTCGAAACGCTCGGACTGTCTGTCGGAATCCGGGGGGAAGCACTGACGCTGCAGAACTTTGCCCGGCTGACCGATTGTCTGGCAAAGATGCGATAGCACAGGAACCGAACACGTATGCAGACATTTTGTCCGGATAAAGCTGTGATGTCGGCAAAAAATGCGCCGGCACGGGAACCGAAAAACGTCTAAATCGTGTTGTTTACACACAAATGTACAAAATAACATACAAAATGCTCAATAAAAACCAACAAAAAAACATCTTTGAGAACATGTTTTTTTTGTGAAAACAGAGGTTTTTGAAAAATTCTATTGATTTATTCGATGTGATAATGTAAAATGATACCATGCGGAAGTAAATGACATTTCCGCGCGGGAACATTGTTGTTCTATTTTTTCATATATGGAGGGTACACAATGAAGAAGTGGTTAGCATGTATTCTTGTTCTTTGTATGGTTGCATCCATGTTTGCAGGATGCTCCAAGAAAAAGGACAAAGATGATGATGAAGAAACTGACAAAAAGCAGGAAGAAGTCGTAAAGGGTGACTTCTATCAGATGCTGGATGCCATGCTGAACAGTAAGCAGGGCTATGTTACGGCAACTTTTGATTTTGATGTTGTTGATGATGGCAAGTTTCAGGGAACAGTGAATGCCGGCAGATGCAGCAATAAGGACTGCGAGTTGGGCTTTACCCTGAACGGAGATGCTGACGATCAGAAGATTAACTTCAACTTCGATCAGCTCGTAAAGGTGAAAGACGGCAATATGTATTTGAATCTGCAGACTCTCGGCGGTCTGCTTGACATGGCTGCACCGATGGAAGTAAAGAATGCCATTGATGTCAGCAAGTTGGGCTGGTTTGCAATTCCGTTGCCGGATGATATGCCGAATGCGGATGAGGCAGCTATGAAGGAAATGAGAGATACGGGAATCAACGCGCTGAAGAATATGCTGTCCGCCGGAACAATGTCCGGAAGTGACGGCGATTACACGATTACTTTGGAGAATAAGGCTGCTTTCCGCCAGGTTCTTCAGGGTGCAAGAGATTTCGTTCAGAATGATTTCACAAAGGTATTCGGTGACAAAGTACCGACCGGAAAAGATATTCAGGACAAGATGATTGACCTGAATGCATACGCAAAGAAACTGATTAACATGTATGAGAGCCAGATTGTTGATATCGTAAAAGATTACGGTATGACCGAGGATGATATCAAGGTTTACGAAGATCAGATTACATCCATGGATCTGAATCAGCTGTTCAGTGAAAGTTATGATAAGTATCTGAATTCTATCGACGGCGCACAGAGCCAGAGTGCGGAAGATACCGTAAAGGAGCTGCTGGAGAGCATTGACAAGACCATCGCAGAATTTGATGCGAAGGACGAAGCGGAAATCGATACGAAGCTCAGCCTTCGTATTAAGACCGAAGACAAGAGCTATAAGTTCTCCTTAAATCTGTCCAGCGAGGATAACGGAAAGATTTCCCTTGAAACAGTATTTACTCCTTCCGATAAGAGTATCGCAGCTCCCGATAAGAACTGCACTTTGAAGGATTTGGCTGATATGGCAGCTCCGCTGCTGACACAGGCAGGGCCGAATCCGGAACCGACCGATGTACCGGAACCGACCGACGTACCGGAACCGACCGATGTACCGGAACCGACCGATGTACCGGAACCGACTGACGCACCGGAACCGACTAAGGCTCCCGTTTCTGCAGAAGGCACCATTGAAATTCCGCTTGCCGGCGATGAATTGAAGCTGGTTGTCGACATGAAGGACTTTAAGGTTACCGAGCTGCTTGGCGCTCCGAGCGACGGTGTTGCTTATGTTGCAAGAGATGACATGTTTTCTGATGTCGGAATGTTTATCGTAATTTATATCGGTGAAGAAAATGATACAGAGGCCGGTTGGGAGGAATTGTATCAGAATGCGAAACTGATTTCCGATAAGGACGGTTGGAAGATTATCGAATACCCTGAGGGAAATGAGACCATCTATATGGGCATTTCTATCATTGAAGGACAGATGATTATGATTTCCAAGGTTACCGACGAATCCGTAGCAGGCGTTCAGGATATGATTGACTGTATCAAGAGCATGAATGTTGTTGAGATTCAGTAATCAGCATTACGATGAGTCGAAAGCGATTCGATTATAATCAATAATAACGACAGAGACCGGGAAGTGGATTCCCGGTCTCTTTTTACATTATAGGAAATTGCGTCCTTTAATGTAAAAAACGCTCCGCGAGGATGCGCACGCTCCCGGCGAAGCGGGAAGGAGTTTCCCGTCCTGCCCGATCGAGAACGTGAAGATATTCTGAAAAATAATTTTTTTTTACTTGCATGCAAAGGCCAAAAAGACTATGATAACCTTGTATTCCGTGCGCGAACGCACGAAGAGTTTCCCCGGGGTTGAGTCGCTTCGATTCCCCTGTGAGGTAGAGACTAAAAACCGAAACGGTTTGGAAAAGGAGGTCTTCTGTCATGGAAGAAAAGAATGAGCGGGCAATGCTCCGCACAAAACGTAACATGAAGACCAAACGGCATTTGAACAGAGCGAAGGATTATTTCCCACAGGCATTGATGTCATTTGCCGTATTGGCCGCAGTACTGATTCTGTATTACCTGCTGAAAAAACTGCCGGTAATCGGAGGAGCTTTAAAGAGTATCACCAAAGCGCTGTCACCGGCGTTATGCGGATTTGTATTCGCATTTATCATGTCCCCGATTGTCGGGTGGCTGGAAAATAAGCTGCTTCTGCTTCGATGCAAGAGCAAATCGGCACATCCCGAGGATGAGGAATGGCTGATGAAAAGCCGACGCAGAATGCGGGCACTCAGTATTATCATAACCTTAATTTTTACACTCAGTATGATTACCGTCATTTTGATTACGGTTATTCCGGAGTTTGTAGACAGTGTATCCGGCCTGATTCCGAATATCAACGATTATGTTCAGCAGATTCAGGATTATATCGATTCGTTCCTGGCAAGGAATCCGAGACTGGATGCCACGGTGTCCCAGTACAGCGCGAAAATCAGCAAGGCGTTCGGCGACTGGGTGACCAGCCATTTGACGGATTTCACATCCAAGGCAACGGATGCGGTTACGGACAGTGTGAAATTTATTGTAAGATTGCTCTACAACTGGCTGATCGGAACGATTGTCAGCGTATATCTGTTGATGAGCAAGGAATATTATATCGGTTTGTGTAAGAAGATTCTGTTCTCGATTCTTCCGAAAAAGACATCGAAGAATACGATTCAGACCCTGCACAGAGCCAACCAGATTTATACCGCAGCGATTTTCGGCAAGATTGTAGACTCGCTGATTATCGGTATGCTTTGCTTTATCGGTTCGACGATTCTCGGCATTTTCTTCCCGGAAATCGGCAGCTACTCCATTTTGCTCAGTGTTCTGGTCGGTGTAACCAACGTGATTCCGTTCTTTGGACCGTTCCTCGGCGGCGTTCCGTGTTGTTTGCTTCTGTTCTGCCTGAATCCGATTTGCGGTCTTGTGTTTGCCGCATTTCTGGTTGTTCTGCAGCAGTTTGACTGTAACTATCTCGATCCGCATATTGTCGGCAAGAAGGTTGGTCTTCGGCCGCTGTATGTACTCTGCGCATGTATGCTCGGAAGCGGTCTGTTCGGCGTTGCCGGCCTGATTGTAGCGACCCCGACGTGTGCACTGATTTATTATCTGATGAAGTCGGCACTGGAAGTTCGGCTGGAAAGCAAGAATCTTCCGAAGGAAACCAAGGAATACATTATCAGCCCCGGCGCCGTCATTGCAAACAAATCGATGTCGGAGGATACTCTGACCGAGCGACTGGTTGCCGAGTCCTATATACTGGATGAGGCGGATGAGGCGGAAGAAGAGGACGATTCGCCGGAGGAAGAACAGGAAAACCGGAAGAAGCGTAAGAGAAAGCCCCGCAATAATCATCCGAAAAATGAGGCGAACGGGGAAGAAACAGAGAAAAACGAGGATTCGGAACTGTTTGAAGAACTGGATTTATCGGCTTTTGACGATAAGGAAACGGCTCGGAACAGAGAACAGCGTCTCGAACGCGAATGGCTGATGTCCACCGGAGAACCGGATGCCAACGAAAACGGTATTGCGGACCGTCTGGAGGAAAAACTGAAGGACGGGGATGAGAACAAAGGCCGGGTTACGCTTTTTGAGCGGATGGTATCGGAAGCGGAAGAGGACGTCAAAGAATACAAAAAGCGACTGGGCGATGACGATGATTCGGAGTCCGATTTGTAACAGGGATTCGGATTGCGATTCACAAAAAGAAATCGGATTGCGATACGTAATAAATTTCGGAAACCGATTCATAACAGGAAAACGTACGAAACGTGTCCCGCAGAGCATGCGGGGCACTTTTTTTCGCATTATAGGAAGCGTCCTATAATGTAAAAAACGCTCCGCGAGGATGCACACGCTTTTGCAGCGGTATTTTGTCGCTGACGCGACGCAAAAGCGGCGCAGCATGTCGCAAGCAACATGCTCTCTTGTTCCATCCCCGTTGTGCAGGTTGCACACGAAAAAGAAGAGAAAAAAATACTTTTTGATGGATTACAATATTGACTTTTATGGTATAGATTGACTATAATCAAAAAGTGGTGTGGATGAAGTCGGCATTAAAAAAGAATAGAGCTTTTGTTGCCGCTGAAAGTCCGCGCTTTTTTCATTTTGATGTAAATTTATTTACATAAATATTTTTTTGCAGAAAAGGAGTATTGAAATGAAGAAAATTATCGCGTTGCTGCTTTGCGTCATTATGATTGTTCCGATGACCGCATGTGGCAAGAAGGACACGAAAGACAACGAATTCAAGTTCGGTTTGATTTGTCTTCATGATGAGAATTCCACTTATGACAAGAACTTCATCGACGCATTGGAAGATGCCAAGAACGCTCTCGGACTGAAGGATTCGCAGATCGTAATCAAGACCGGTATCGATGAGAGCAATGCCTGCTATGAAGCATGCAAAGACCTTGTAGATGAGGGATGCGACGTTATTTTCGCAGATTCTTTCGGCCACGAGGATTATGTTATTATGGCTGCCAAGGAATTCCCGGATGTGCAGTTCTGCCACGCTACCGGTACCAAGGCTCATACCGAGAACCTTCCGAACTATCACAACGCATTTGCAAACATTTACGAAGGCCGCTATGTTGCAGGTGTTGCAGCAGGCCTGAAACTGAATGAAATGATCGAGGCAGGCAAGATTACTCCGGAGCAGGCTGTTATGGGTTATGTCGGTGCATTTACCTATGCAGAAGTTATTTCCGGATATACCTCCTTCTATCTTGGAGCAAAGTCCGTATGCCCTTCCGTAACCATGAAGGTTCAGTTTACCGGTTCCTGGTTTGATGAGACCAAGGAAAAGGAAGCTGCAAACACTCTGATTAACGCAGGCTGCGTATTGATCAGCCAGCATGCCGATTCCTGGGGCGCTCCGACCGCTTGCGAAACCGCAGGTGTTCCGAACGTTTCTTATAACGGAAGCACGGTAAGCGCTTGCCCGAATACCTTTATCATTTCTTCCCGTATCAACTGGTCCGTTTACTTCCAGTTTGTTACCAAGGCTTATCAGAACAAGGAAACCATTCCGGCTGACTGGACCGCAGGTATCAAGGATGGTGCCGTAGAACTTTCCGAAATCAATGAGAAGGCTGCTGCAAAGGGAACCAAGGAAAAGCTTGATGAAGTTATCGCAAACATTAACAACGGTTCCGTAAAGGTATTTGATATTTCTACATTCAGTGTAAACAATGCTCCGGTAAACTCTTACATGGCTGACGTGGATACCGATGCTGCTTACACAGCAGATACCGAAGTTATTATCGACGGTGCATTTGCAGAGTCCGTAAAGCGCAGTGCTCCTGCATTTGACCTCAGAATTGACGGTATCGAGACTTTGAACGAAGCATTCTGATTTCGTACATCAAAGATTTGAAACAGAACAATGACGTAGCTTTGGCGGGGCGTTGCGCCCCGCTAAAGTTGGTTTATTCAGACGGAAAACGGGCTCCCGAAACGGTCTCGGATTCCGTAAAAGCAGGACAAATCAGAAGGAAGTATTGAGAATATCTGGGAGGATTCGGAATTGAGCGAAACAAATACAGTACCGGCTATTGAATTACGCGGAATTACGAAGACCTTTGGAAAGATTGTTGCGAATGACAACGTAAATCTGAAAGTAAACAGAGGAGAAATCCTTTCCATTCTCGGTGAGAACGGAAGCGGTAAGACGACTCTGATGAATATGATTTCGGGTATTTACTTTCCGGACAAAGGTAAGATTCTGATTGACGGCAAGGAAGTTGTTATTGAATCTCCGAAGGATGCATTTAAGTATAAGATCGGAATGATTCACCAGCATTTTAAACTGGTGGATTTATTTACCGCGACCGAGAATATCGTCCTCGGTTTGAAGGACGAGAAGAGATTTGATCTGAAGGCATACGCAGAAAAGGTTCGCAGCATCAGCGAACAGTATGGCTTCGATATTGACCCGAACAAGAAAATATATGACATGTCCGTTTCGGAAAAGCAGACGGTGGAAATTATCAAGGTGCTTTACCGGGGCGCAGACATTTTGATTCTGGATGAGCCGACGGCGGTTCTCACGCCGCAGGAAACGGAAAAACTGTTTGCCGTTCTGCGCCGGATGAGAGATGACGGAAAGGCCATCATTATTATCACCCATAAGTTGCATGAGGTACTGTCTCTGTCCGACCGTGTTGCCGTTCTGTGCAAAGGACGCGATATCGGTACCGTCAATACCGCCGAGACCAATGAGGCGAAACTGACGGAAATGATGGTCGGCAAGAAAATCAGTCTGAATATTCAGAGAACCGAAATGGAGCATGTGGAAGACCGGCTGACCGTAGAGAATCTGACCATCATGAACTCGGAAGGAAAAGCGGTTCTGAAGGATGTCAGCTTTACGGCAAAGGGCGGAGAAATCCTCGGAGTTGCCGGTATTGCCGGAAGCGGTCAGAGAGAATTGCTCGAAGCAATCGCGGGACTTCAGCCGGGAATGAAAGGCTCCATATATTATAATGACCCCGAGAACGGGAAAGAAATCAACCTTGTCACCAAGAACCCGAAGCAGATTCGGGAACTGGGCGTCCGGCTGTCATTTGTTCCCGAAGACCGACTCGGCATGGGACTTGTCGGCAATATGGATATTGTGGACAATGTCATGCTGCGAAGCTACCAGAAGGGAATCGGCGGATTTCTTCACAGAACCAGCCCCAAGAAGCTGGCGGAGGAAATCATTAACGACCTCGATGTCGTAACTCCCGGAACGAGTACACCGGTACGCCGTTTGTCCGGAGGCAACGTACAGAAGATTCTTGTCGGACGTGAGATTGCGTCGCTTCCGAAAGTTCTGATGGCGGCATACCCTGTGCGCGGTTTGGATATCAACTCCTCCTTCGCCATTTATAACCTGATGAATAAGCAGAAGGAAAACGGAACGGCCATTATTTTCGTCGGTGAGGATTTGGATGTTCTGCTGGAATTGTGTGATCGGATTCTGGTGCTTTGCGGTGGAGAAGTCACTGCGATTGTCAACGCCAGAGAAGCAACCAAGGAACAAATCGGTTTGGCCATGACCAAAGGATCGGCACCGACCATGATACAGGCGCCGGCCGATACCGCAAAGGCCGATTCGAACAAAGCCGAAGCGGTTCGCGTCGAAGCCGATACGGTTTCCGAAACAATCATGCCGGCAGTGACGGAGTCGGTTTCACAGGCAGCCGGGTCAAATCCGGAATCTGCCGAAACGGATCCGGATACGCCGGAAGAGGTTCGGAACGCAATGGAAAGCGGTCAGAAGGTACCGCTGAAGGCGGCAATGGAAGCAGCTTCCCTGCCGGCCAAAAAAGCCCATGCGGCAAAAAAGAAGAGAGAACCGTTCGTTCATATCGTAAAACGGGATGCTCTTCCCTGGTATCAATCATGGGCAATCCGCATTATTGCGGTTCTGCTCGGTATTCTGGTATGCGGAGCGATTTCGTTCCTGATTCTGGACAGAAATCCGGTTGAGATTTTTGAAAGTATGTATAACGGTGTGTTCGGCTCCGAACGCCGAACGTGGTATATGATTGAGGAAGCGACACTGCTGCTTGGTATCGCGGTTGCTCTGACACCGGCATTTAAGATGCGGTTCTGGAATATCGGTGGTGAAGGACAGGTTCTGATGGGCGGCTTTGCGGCAGCGGCATGTATGATTCTGATCGGAGACAAGATTGCGTCTCCGCTGCTGATCCTCATCATGATGGTTGCCAGTGTTCTGGCGGGTGCCGTTTGGGCGGTTATTCCGGCGATTTTCAAGGCATTCTGGAACACGAACGAAACGCTGTTTACATTGATGATGAACTATATCGCAACGCAGATTGTACTGTATTACGTATTTATCTGGTCCAATCCGAAGGGCTCCGGACATATCGGTGTCATTAATGCGTCAACCGAGGCCGGATGGCTTCCGAAACTCGGAAATTATGATTATCTGATGAACGTCATGATTGTCATGATTGTGACACTGACCATGTATGTGTATTTGCGATACGCAAAGCACGGCTATGAGCTGACGGTTGTCGGAGAGAGTGAGAGAACCGCTAAATATATCGGTGTCAGCGTCAAGAAGGTTATTATCCGAACCCTGATGATTTCCGGTGCTCTGTGCGGTTTGATCGGTTTGCTGATTGTCGGAGGTACCGACCACTCGATTACGTCGACATCGGTCGGCGGACGAGGATTTACCGCCATTATCGTTTCCTGGCTGGCGAAATTCAATCCGCTGTATATGATTGTCACCGCTGTTTTGATTGCGATTTTCAAATGCGGCGGCAAGCAGCTGGCATCCGAATTGAGACTGAATGAGTCGTATTCCGATATCGTCACGAGTATCATTATTTTCTTTATCATCGGAAGTGAGTTCTTTATCAATTACCGACTGGTATTTCGTAAGAAAAATGCCGGAAAGGAGGAAAAGCATGTTCAGTAATTTTGTTCAACGTGCGGTGGTACAGAGTATTCCGCTTCTGTACGGCTCCACCGGTGAAATTTTAACCGAGAAATCCGGAAATCTGAATCTCGGTATTCCGGGTATCATGTATGTCGGTGCAATCAGCGGCGTTATCGGCGGTTATTTGTACGAAAATAACACTTCGAATTTCAATAATTTCCTCGGAGTGCTGATTCCGTTTGCATGCTGTATCCTCGGTGCGGCCGTGATGGGACTCATTTACTGCTTCCTGACGGTTACGCTTCGTGCCAATCAAAATGTGACCGGTCTTGCAATGACAACGTTCGGTGTCGGATTCGGTAACTTTTTCGGCGGTTCTCTGATGAAACTGACGAAGAGCCAGATCCCGACCGTTACGGTGTCCAAATGCCACAGCGCCTTTTCGAAGCATTTGACCCTACAGTCCGACAACCGCTTTGTGCAGTCTTTGTGCGACATTTTCCTGTCCTACGGCTTCCTGATGTACCTCGGTATCATCATTGCCATTTTGACCGGATTGGTTTTGAAGAAAACCCGGATCGGACTTCATTTGCGCGCGGTCGGCGAAAATCCCGCAACGGCGGATGCGGCCGGCATCAACGTCAATCGATACAAATATTTGGCAACCTGCATCGGCAGTGTCATTGCCGGTTTGGGCGGTCTGTATTACATCATGGACTATGCCAGCGGTGTTTGGGCAAATGACGGATTCGGCGATCGCGGTTGGCTTGCAATTGCGCTTGTTATTTTCGCAATCTGGAGACCGGCACTCGGAATTATCGGCTCGCTGCTGTTCGGTGCCATGTACATGGTAAGCTTCTATGTCAATGCTTCGATGGCGATGAAACCGGTTTACGAAATGCTTCCGTATGTGGTAACGCTGATCGTATTGATTCTCATCAGCTTCCTTCGCAAGCGGGAAACGCAGCCTCCGGCTCATTTGGGTCTGCCGTATTTCCGTGAGGAACGATAATTGTAATTGCTTACGATGCTCCCGGGAAATCCCGGCGTGACGGGCTCTTTTGTCAAATAAAGCTCCGACGCAGAGTACCGGTGTTATCCGGGAACCAAACAGACCGGGACCGTTTGGGAACATATACAAAACAGAAGATACGAAAAGGGCGGTGGTTCTGCCGGCCCCGGTTCAGCGAAAGCTGACCGGGGAACCGGACGGAATCACCGCCCTTTCTTACTCGGATACGCTGTCAGCGTATGTTCTTACGAAAATCGCAGGTGTTACCGCATCATCAGATGTCCAGATCCATCTTGACATCCTGACGCTTTTCGGATTCTGCTTCAAAGAAGTCTTCCTTGCGGATTCCGAGGGAATTTGCAACAATGCTGTCAGGGAACATCAGGATGGCCTGATTCAACTGTGAAACATTTGCATTGTAAGCACGACGGGAAGCAGCCAGATGCTCTTCCACATCCATAACGGAAACCTGAAGCTGACGGTAGTTCTCATTTGCATGGAGCTCCGGATAGTTCTCGGCAAGGATGTTAAGGCCCTGCTTGGTCTCATCCATGACGGTCATTGCATCCTGACGTTCGGAAATGCTCATACCCTTACGAAGCTTTACGGCACTGAGAATCGTCTCTTTTTCAAACTTGGCATAGCTCTTTGCAATTTCCACCATCTTTGTCAGGGTATCGTAACGCTTGGTAAGCGCAACATCAATACCGGATAATGCTTCCTGAATCTTGACCTGCAAACGACGAAGGCGATTCATGGTCGAAATCCACCAGATTGCCAGGAACAATAACAAAGCAACGATAACGATGCCAACATATTTCATACATGTCCTCTCTTTCTGAGACGTTTCGTCTCAAACAAAAATCTATCTGAAGCACAATTGCTTAGATACTGAAAATGGTACGGTCCAGACTTAAAAGATTGATAAAGTCTGTAATGATATTGATTTCTTCCTTGACCGGAAGAATATCATCCTGATAGGTCAATGCGCTCCAGATATGCGGTTCCAGCGCATTTTTGTTCGAATTGATTGCCAGGTGAATGATATTGTTGCGGAACCCAAGCATCAGCTTACCGTCCGCAACGAGGGAGTATTGCATCAGCTTTTCCATAATCTGCGGAGTAATCAGATAGAAGGCGTCCTGATCGGTCTGGCAATAGCACTCGAACTTGCTGTTGAAGGCTTCATTTTCAAATTCCACCTTATGACGTCTGTCCTCCGAGCGGGAGAGAAATGATTTCCGCTTCCTGTTGGAGTAGGAGAAGCCTTTTTGGATTATCTGTACGTCCGTGCTGAATTGCTTGTTGCATTTCAGTGTAATCCAACGTCCTTGGAAATAGGTTACCGTATAGGACGTTTTACCGTTGCTCCGGTGGTCCTCAATGGTAACATCGCAACGGGTAAACGGAATGTTTTTGTATTGTGCCAATACCATGTCTTCGGAAGAATATCGGTTACCGAGCATCATAAATCCGGTTTCTTTGATGAAATCCTTGGAAAATCCTTCGCCCGGAAGATAGTTGACATGGTCAAATTGTTCCCGAAACAGGGTCTGAACAATGGATTCCTTATAATTCGCAACGTATTTTTTACGGTTTGGAGAATACCAGGCAAAATAAACCAGGGCACTGATTACAAAAAAGATAATGCTGTACAACAAAAAATGCGGTCCGGTAGAACCGATGAAGAAGGCTTCATGGATGAAAAAAAACAGGATTCCCAATACCAGAAAAAATATAAAGATACAAAATGCGGGCAAGACTTTTTTGCGCTCGCGGTTCAACTCATACAGAAGTTGTTCATTCATTATAAAAGGCTCCCTTTCTGCTACATTGAAAACCCGTTTCATATGTATTGGCGATATTATAACAGATGTAAATCACATTTACAATAGGTTTTCGCAAAAAATTCACAAAAAGTTACCGGAAAATGTTCCGGTCCAGATTTAACAGGTCGATGAAGCTCTGAATGACGGAAACTTCATATTCCACCGGACGAATATCCCGCTCGTAGGACGGTGCCCGCAGGACGTGGGGTTCGAGCATATCGGTTCGGTTGTCGATTGCAATATGAACCACGTTGTCCTTGAATCCGATCAGAATTTTTCCGTCCGAGTTCCCGGAATAGGCAAGAAGGGATTCCATAATCTGCGGTGTAATCAGATAAAAGGCTTCCTGATCGTCCTGACAATAGCAGGAGAAAACTTTGTTGAATGCCTCATTTTCAAATTCGATCGCATGACGGCGTTCGTCTTTTTTGGTGAAAATCCCCTTTTTTTCGTTGGCGTAGGAAAATCCCTTCTGGACCAGCATAAGCTCGCGGGAGAAGTTTTTGTTGAAGTTCACGAAAAACCAGCGGCCGCTGAAATAGGTGGTGGTGCTGGTCGTTGTGTTGCCTTCGGAATCGGTGGATGTGGTTTCCTCTTCGATGGTGACATCGGAACGCTGGAACGAAACGCCTTTGTATTCGCCGCTGATATAGTCTTCGGAGGAATATTCGTTCCCCATATAAACCAGTCCGGTACCTGCGATGAAACTGCGGTCAAATCCCCGAGCGGGCTCATAGACAAGGTTCTGAAACGTATTTTTGAAAACCGTAGTTACCAGCTTGGATTTGTAATAATTCGTGTATTGCTTCTTTGCGGCTCCGTAATAGGCGAGCAGCAGAATGATAAACAAAATGAAAACAAAAAATATCACGAACGGGCTCGGAAAGATTGTTAAAAAAGCCGCGATGCCCAAAAGAATCGGCAGGAAAACGGAGATCAGAAGACGCTTCTTAGGCTGCTTTTGCAGGGCGGTAAGCTCCTGCAAAACGGAATCATATGAATTCATAAAAATTTCCCCCTTCCATGAAGTCATTTAGAGTATAGCAAGGAAGGAGGAAAATGTCAATGATATTGAACAAAATAAACCGAC
The DNA here is from genome assembly GCA_045641285.1 of Lachnospiraceae bacterium. Lineage (GTDB taxonomy): Bacteria > Bacillota > Clostridia > Lachnospirales > Lachnospiraceae > ISDg. Next base: position 125,374 of record JAZUGQ010000041.1, on the reverse strand, counting down.
CGAAGCCGAAACGATGCATCGGAACCGAATGCCCCGAAGGACACGCGTACGGTCGGGAAACCGCGCCCGGTCCGGTGAAATCTCAGTCGAGTCCGCGAATGGCAACCTTATGCACGGTCTTGCGGAGAACTTCCTGATAGGCAAGCAAATCCTCGTTTGACGGCGTGTGGAAGGTGTTTGGCATGATAATCTGCTCGCTGTCACGGTACGGCTGAAGGAAATAATGCTGCGCACCGGCAACCCATTCGGCAATCTGTTCAAATGCCTCCCGGTCATGCAGCTCTTTCGTAACGGTGGTACGGAATTCGTACGGAACCGACGAGCCCATAAGGAGACTGGCCGTTGCTTCGACGGCATCGGTGCGGAACCCTTCGATTCCGATGGTTTTGCCGTAGCGTTCGCGGCAGTTCTTGATGTCCATGGCCACATAGTCAAGCAGCTCGTGCTCCAAAAGGAAGGACACGACATTGGGCGTCTGACCGTTGGTGTCCAGCTTCACTTTGAAGCCCATGCTCTTAATGCGCGTGATAAATGCCGACAGATCGGGCTGAAGAGTCGGCTCACCGCCGGTGATGCAAACGCCTTCGAGAATCTTTTTCCGAGATTCCAAAAAAGCGAAAACGTCTTCCGTATTCAGCGAGGGAAGCTGCTCGGGATGAAGTACCAGTCCGCCGTTGTGACAGAAGGGACAGCGAAAATTACAGCCGCCCGTAAAAATCGTACAGGACATATGTCCCGGAAAGTCCAGCAATGTCAGTTTTTGTAATCCATGGATATCCATCCATCTACCTCCGTCGCGGTAACAGGGCAATCAGTCCGCACTGCCTGCGGAACTGTCGGCCTCTGTCATTTTCTTTTGTTTCTCCCGTGTTCTCATATCACGGAAAAATGTCTGCAGCAGGTCTTTGCATTCGTCTGCACAGACACCGTTTACGATATCGACACGGTGGTTGAACTCCTTCATTTGGAGAAGGTTCAGAATGGAGCCGGCACATCCCGCTTTCGGATTGTCGGTACCGACGACCACACGGTCAATGCGGGCCTGCACAATGGCACCGGAGCACATTTGGCACGGCTCCAGCGTGACGTACATGGTACAGCCCTCCAAACGCCAGTCGCCGATTTTGCGGCAGGCCTGCCGGATGGCGGTCAACTCCGCATGAGCAAGGGTGCTGTGCTTGGAAAGCCGTTCATTGAACCCGCGTCCGATAACCTGCCCCTCATAGACGATCACGCAGCCGATCGGAACTTCTCCGAGCGCCATCGCACGTTTGGCCTGATGAATCGCTTTCTTCATAAAATACTGATGCTCGTCCGTCATATATACCACCTGAAATACACGTATATCGATACAGCGGCGGGAAAATGATGTAAAATTCCGCCGTTCGTCCAAAGAAACAAGCGTATTATATCACCTGAAGGGGAAAAAGTATAGAATTATTGCATCAAAGACGAAAATTTGGAAAAAAATATTGCGAAAATCAGAAAAAAATAGTATATTGGACATAATAGGGTAATTGTGCGTCTATCATCGAACGGAGAAGGAGAAGAACAGCACAGACATATTGTGTCGGAGGGTTACAGAATGGATTTGGGAAAGCAAAAGAAGATTGCCGTTGTCATTTCGCGACTGACATCGGAATACCAGCATACCTTACTGGAATATTTGACAAAACGGGCATCCGCATACGGATATTATACGTTGATTTATGCGATTTTCGGCGGCTACGGAAAGAACGAAGCATTTGTACGCGGCGAGCGTATGGTTGCGGATTTGCCGAATTTCCGGAATTTTGACGGTATCATTTTGTGTATGGATACCTTCAGCGACGATGTGGTGGAGGAACGGATTCTCGAAAGAGTGAGAAAGGAAGCGGACTGTCCGGTTGTCTGTGTGCGCCGGCAGTATGACGGATACAACAGCGTTTTGGTGGATGATGAAAACTCCATGGAAGGCGTCGTGACTCATTTGATTAAAGAACACGGATTCCGGGACTTCTGCTATGTCAGCGGACCGGTCGACCATCCGGACGCCATCAAGCGTCTGCGCTGCTTCCGCCGTGTGCTGAAGGAAAATCATATCGATTTTGATGAAGAGAGCCTGTATTACGGGGATTTCTGGAGAAATCAGGGAACCGCCATCGTAACGGAGCTTCTGGATGGCCGTGACAAGCTGCCGGATGCTATCGTCTGCGCCAATGACTACATGGCCATTGCCGTGTTGAATGCGCTGAATGACCGCGGCCTGAAGGTACCGGAGGACGTTGCCGTAACCGGCTTTGACGATGTGGGAGAGGCAGAGGCCAACGTGCCGTCGCTGACCTCGGTTCGGGTCGATGTGTCGAAGATGGCGGAAAAAGCGGTGGACATGATCATCAATATGATCCAGGGACGGCAGGAAACCACCATCGATTATGTTCCGACGCAGGTTGTTTGCCGCGAATCCTGCGGGTGCGGCAAGCAGAACCATGAGCGGATTATTTCCTCGGTACGCCGGTATTTTGATGACAGCAACCGTGCCGAGCATTATAACATGCAGACCGTTTTCATGAGTGTCGACATGGAAAATGTCGATAACATGGACGAACTGAACGAGTGTATTTATACTTATATTTTCAATAACGAGAATTTCCGTGACTTTTACATTGCCCTGAACGACGTGGCGTGGGAAACGGCGGAAAAGTCCGACATGAAGACATATACGAAGAAAATGCATCTTCGGACGGCCATTGCGGAAAATATCATGGCAGGTCATTTGGACCATGTTTTCAATATTGATGACATTTTACCCGAGGAGTATGTGTACGAAGCTCCCTGCGGATATTATATCGTGCCGCTTCATTTCCAGGAATTGTGCTACGGTTATGCGATGATGAATTTCCGGAACAATGCCGCACCGGAAGCATTTTTCCAGTATATTATCATCATTATCTGCAACGTACTGGAGCGTCTGCGAATCAACAAACGGATGAAGACGCTGGTCGATAAGCTGTCCAGTATGTATGTCAGTGATGTTATGACCGGCTTGAAGAACCGGTACGGATTCGAAGAGGATTCGGCGAAAATGTTTGCACAGGTGGAGGACGGAAGCCATACGCTGGCCATCATCGGTGTGGATTTGGATAATCTGAAGGTGATTAACGATACGTTCGGTCATGCCAGCGGAGACGTGGCTCTGAAGGCCATCGCCAATGCCATGTATGCGGCCTGCTTTGACAATGAACGCTGCTACCGCGTCGGCGGTGACGAATTCCAGGTGCTGGCACTCGATTATACCGAAGAGGATGTGCAGCGGTTCTACGAGCGGCTCGAAGGGTTCCTGGAGGATTACAATGCCCGGTCCCGGAGACCGTTCCTGGTACAGCCGAGTTACGGACATGCCATTTGTATCGGAAGTGAGAAGCGGACGCTCGGCGAATGGATGACCATGAGCGACGACCGCATGTATGCCAACAAGGCGGAAAATAAAAAACACAGAAGTACGCTGCGGGATGTAGCGGATTCCGAGATTCGGAGATAGTTATGGATTTACAACGGGAATTTGCCGCTGTGTTCGGAGAGGGCGGAGACATTCGGACGTATTTTGCACCGGGTCGGGTGAACCTGATCGGCGAACACACGGACTATAACGGAGGGCATGTATTTCCCTGCGCACTGACCATCGGAACGTATGCGGTGGCGAGAAAACGCTTCGATCGGGAGCTTCGGATGTATTCGCTGAATTTCCCGGACGAAGGAGTGGTGGAAGGTTCGCTGGACCGGCTGGTGTATGACAGGGCAGCATCCTGGACCAACTACCCGAAGGGTGTTTTGTGGGCACTGCGCGAAGCGGGCAGAGACATTGATTGCGGATTGGATGTTCTGTATTACGGAACGATTCCGAATTCGTCCGGACTGTCCTCATCGGCGTCCATCGAAGTCCTGACCGGCGAACTGGCGAGAGATTTGTACGGGCTGTCACTGGACGGGGTGACCAATGCGTTGATCGGACAGCGCGCGGAAAATGAATTTATCGGCGTCAACTGCGGCATTATGGATCAGTTTGCAATCGCCATGGGACGGAAAAACAATGCGATTTTTCTGGATACGGCCACACTTCGGTACGAATATGCACCGATTCATATGGACGGAGTCCGGATTGTGATTATGAATACCAACAAGCGGCGAGGGCTCGGAGAGTCCAAGTACAATGAGCGCCGCAGCGAATGCGAGGAGGCATTGCGGGAACTCCGAACGGTGGAGAACATCGAGTCTCTCGGCAGCCTGACCGAGGACCGATTTGACCGGTTGAGTGAGGCAATTGCATCTCCGGTGCGAAAAAAGCGGGCCAGACATGCGGTTTACGAGAACCGACGGACCATCCGTGCGGTTTCGGTTCTGCGGGAAGGCCGGCTGGAGGAGTTCGGACAGCTGATGAACGAATCCCATGTGTCGCTTCGGGATGATTACGAAGTGACGGGAACGGAGCTGGATACGCTGGTGGAAACCGCGTGGAAGCAGCCGGGAGTCATCGGCGCAAGAATGACCGGAGCGGGCTTCGGCGGATGTGCCGTGGCGCTGGTTCGGGAAGACTGTGTGGAAACGATGCAGCAGGCGGTATCGGAAGTGTACACACGGACAATCGGATACGCACCGACATTTTATGTGGTGGAAATCGGTGACGGTCCGCGGAGAGTGTTATGACCCGGTGAGGTCAGAAAATGAGCCGGACGAAGGTGCCGGCAGAAATCGGGAAGACCATCGGAAAGTGTGTCTTCGCCGTTTCGGGACGAGAAAGTGTTTATCCGCCCGGTGCGGATATGGGAAGTGAGGGACATATGATAACATTAGGTGAAAACGAACGTAAGAAAATGCTGACGATTTTTTCCAAAAACCTTCCGACATACCGTAAGGTCATGAAATTATCGCAGGAAGAATTCGGCGAAATGATCGGCATTACAAGACAGACGGTGAGCTCGATCGAGCGTGGCGCATATCCGCTGACATGGTCTATTTTCCTGTCCTGTCTGTTTATTTGCTCCTGTCAGCCCAGAGCCAAGAAGCTGATTCTGAATTCGTATGCGGGAGAGGATGTGCTCCTGGCGTATCTGAATGAATTGGTTGGTGACAAGGGAACCGCCATGGCGGATGCCGGACGCGGTGTGGCACGCCAGATTTATTACGGTACCTGCACGGTGAAGGACGATGAGAATTACTCCATCGTTGAGTGCGATGCGGGAATCGGCGAAATGCTCGGCATTCAGAACATCAAAAATGCCGGCGGCTACATGGATTACGTAGCGGATGAAGACCGTGAGACCATCAAGCGGATTCTGGATGAGAAAATCCGGAAGCAGATGGTTGTCTGCATCGAACATCGTCTGCTGGCAGCGGAAGGCAAGCTGATTTCCGTTCAGTGCTTTGTCCGCCGTCAGAAGAAAATGATGAAGAACGGTCTGTTTGATATCACGATTACGCAGGTGACCGGCGAAATGCTGAAAAAGCGCCAGGTGACCAGCTTCCTGACCAATCTGCCCGTAGGAGTTGCCGTATTTGAATATCAGGGACGGATTGCACGGGACAATGTACCGGAGATCTATTATGCAAATGATACCTTCTACCGGATTATCGGACATACGAAGGATCAGTTTACTTCCATTCACAATAATTATTTCCCCGAAATCGTAGCGGCGGACGACATGAAGACCGTTTTGCATCTGTTTGATGCAAAAGGAGAGGTACAGTCCGTGTCGGAAGCGGAATTCCGTATCAACCGGTTTGACGGAAGCGTATCCTGGGTACACTGCAACGCTCTGGTCGTAAACCGGACCGAGGATGACGGAGTTCTCTTGAGCTGCGCATTTACGGAGATTACACAGAGAATCAACGCGGAAATGAACATGAAACATCAGCTCGACCGGTACCGTCAGATCGAGGACGTGTCGGATGATATTCAGTTCGGTTATGACGTCAAGGAAGACCGTTTGAGCGTTCCGACAAGAATCAGCGGTCTGTTCGGTCATGACGGCGTTGTTCCGAATATGCTTGCCGATAATCTTCCGGCAAAATTCTGCCATCCCGAGGACTATGATTCCTTTATGCAGCTGTACAACCAGGCCAAAGAAGGAATCAACGGCAAGGGGGAATTCCGAATTAAGGCCGACGGCAAAGAGTTTAAGTGGTGCAATGTCAATATGATCGGAATCCGGGATTCCGAAGATAAGGTCATTTACGTATACGGTCGTCTGACCATGATTGATGAAGAACGTCGTCTGCAGAAGGACCGCAGCAATGACAGAATGATTATCAACCGGCTGAACAGTACCGACCGACTGACCAATCTGTACAATCGTACGGCATTCCGCGGTCGTGTTCAGGAAGTGCTGAGCGATCCGGAAATGGATCCGGTACATGCCATTATTTATTGCGATATCAATGACTTTTCCTTTATCAATGAAAAGTACGGATATCCGGCCGGTGACCGCATTTTGCGTGATTTCGGTTCCATGTTCCTTCGGAAAGGAAAGCGCTGCTTCGCGTGCCGTATTCACTCCGACTATTTCCTCATTTACGTAAACGGACAGACGGAGGACCAGGTAATCGCCAAATTGAAGAGCTGGTCCAAGGTTTTCGTGGAGCATCAGACCAAGATGTATCCCGGCATCGATATCCAGCTTACAAGCGGTGTGTATTTCATGAAGCGCGGCGAAAAGGATATTGCAATGGCAATGGACAATGCCAATCTTGCGCGGAAGCAGGCGAAGACCGAGCAGAATCAGCTGTATTGCATTTGCACAACCGAGCTGAGAAATCGCCGTTCCTATGAACAGACGATTGCCGGTGAAATTCAGAATGCCATTAAGGACAACAAAATCGAAGTGTTCCTGCAGCCGAAATTTTCGCTGGAGGGACGTCGCGTTATCGGTGCCGAAGCACTGGCCCGTTGGTGCAATGACGACGGAACGTACCGGTCTCCCGCGGACTTCATTCCGATTCTGGAGAAGACGGGACATATTACGGACCTCGACTTTTGCATTTATACCAACGTGCTTCAGACGCTTCGAAACTGGAAGAAGAACGGAACGGAAATGATTCCGATTTCCATTAATTTCAGTAAGCACAACAAGAGCTTTACCAAATTTGACGAGCGAATCAGCCGTCTGGCCGAACAGTACGGCGTTGCCGGAAAATATTTGGAAATCGAAGTCAACGAGGCAATGCTGGCGGCGGACAAGGCGGATGTCAACAGCAGCATTCGGGATTTGCAGGACCGTGGATTTACGATTACGCTGGACGATTTCGGCTCCGGAAGCGAGTCCCTGTCCATGCTGGTCAACGCACCGGTCAATAATGTCAAAATCAGCCGTAACTTCCTGCATAACATCGGTACCTCCGACAATGAAAGAGATTACGTCCGCTGCATGTGTGATATGATTGCATCCGTAAAGAAGGAAGCGGTATTCGAAGGCGTGGAAACCGAAGCACAGGCGGAATTCCTTCATTCCTGCGGTTTTACAACGGCACAGGGATACCTGTTCGAACGTCCGATTCCCGTTGCCGAATTCGAGAAGAAATATCTGACGGCAAAATGATTTTGCCCGGTCGGATGAGAGCTTTGTCCGAAATTCCGGGAAGGAATATTCGGAACCGGAAAGTCCCTTTTGACAGTATGAAAATGCATCAAAAGGAAGCATGAGAGAATCTGAAAAAGTTATACGGAACTCCACTGTCCGAAACGGCAGTGGAGTTTCTGACGGTATTTACCTGCCGGATAGGAAGGAAACTATGCTCGAAACTATTCAATACTATTGTTCATTTGAATTTGTCCGATACGCTCTGGTTGCGGTTGTGCTGATTTCGCTGTGCGCCGCATTGCTGGGCGTTATTCTCGTGCTGAAGAGATTTTCGTTCATCGGAGACGGACTGTCGCATGTGGCATTCGGAACAATGGCAATCGCAAGTGTGCTGAACCTGACCAACAATCTGTGGTTTGTGTTCCCGGTTACCATCCTTTCGGCAATTCTGCTGCTGTGGACCGGGCGTTCCAAGAAAATCAACGGCGATGCCCTGATTGCGATGATTTCCGTCGGAGCGCTGGCAATCGGATATATGGTGATGAACAAATTCCCGACATCGACCAATATATCGGGAGATGTGTGCAGTACCCTGTTCGGTTCGAGCTCGATATTGAATCTGGATCGGGACGATGTGCTGACCTGTGTGATTATGTCGGTTGTCGTAATCGGTATTTTTATTCTGTATTATTACAAGATTTTTGCGGTAACGTTTGACGAAACGTTTTCCCGTTCGATGGGACTTCGGACCGCGGCATACAATATGCTGATTGCGGCGATTGCGGCCGTGATCATTGTACTGGCGATGGATTTGATCGGTTCCCTTCTCGTATCGGCACTGATTATTTTCCCGGCACTGTCTGCGATGAGAATATTTAAAAGCTTTAAAGGCGTTATTCTGTGCTCGTCGATTTTTGCCGTTGTCAGTTCGGCATTCGGAATCCTGTTATCCATTCTGTTAATTACGCCGGTTGGCTCCACCATCGTGGTTCTGGACATCATTTTGTTTTTGATATTTGTGATTGTAGGAAAGCTTCTCGGCCGGGGCTGATACGGAATATCGGGAAGCCGGTAACGAGACGATGAAGCATTGGGAAAATGAAGCTGCTGCGGCAAGGCATTTCCCTCAAAAATCATGCTTCGGAGAAATCCATACGTAACATTCAAGTCGCCGGTGACGCTGCTGTCAGCGGCGATTTTCAACTTGCATAGGAAAAGGAGTAACGAAAATGAGAATTATCTTTGTACGTCACGGAGATCCGGATTATGTATTGGATTCGCTTACCGGGAAGGGACGCCGTGAAGCGACGGCACTTGCAAAATGGGTGGCGGCGCTCGATCCGGAGGTGACGGAATATTACGTATCACCGCTCGGAAGAGCCCGGCTGACGGCCGAGTATTGCCTGAAACCGCTCGGAAAAGAGGCAACGGTACTTCCGTGGGTGGAGGAATATACGGGAAAAGCGGAAGATCCGAAGGACCCCGCAAAGGACCGGGCCTGGGATTTCTTCCCGTCCGACTGGACGAAGGATTCGGATATTTTTTGTAAGGATACGTGGCTGAATTCACCGTTTTTCAGCGATCCGTCCTGTCGGGAAGGATATGAAAAGCTGACGAACGGTTTTGACGGACTGATGGCGGAATACGGATATCACCGCGACGGAATGATTTATCGGACGGACGTTCCGGGCCGGGACGACGGGCGGACCGTTGTCATTTTCTGCCATATGATTGCGACACTGACGATTATCGGACATGTTACGGGAATTGCGGCTCCGTTGCTGTGGCACGGATTTTTTTCGGCACCGACGGGCATTTCCGTATTGCAGACCGAGGAACGGGAGCCGGGAATTGCGTGGCTTCGGGTACGGGCGTCGGGAGAAACGGCACATCTTCTGGATGCCGGCGAGCCGGTTTCGGATTCCGGATTTTTCCCCGACCATCGCTTTACCGTTGTGAAAACGAAGCCGTGAGAGGCAACGGCGGAACAGTCGCAAGCGACCTGCTTTCTTGTAAATGTTCCTGATTCGACAGTGAAAACGAAAGGATAGACTATGAATCTGCTGACAATACGAAATCTGAAAAAAGCATATACCGACAAGGTTCTTTTCGACGGAATCGATTTTTCACTGGAAGAGGGCGAAAAAGTCGGGATTATCGGAATCAACGGAACGGGAAAATCAACACTGTTACGGATTATTGCCGGACTGGAGGAATTCGACGACGGCGAATATACAAAAGGGAAGCAGGTTGTTATCAACTATCTTCCGCAGAATCCGGAATTTGACGGAAGCCGGACGATTTACGAGTATGTGGTCGGCGAAAACCGGGACGAACATGAGAATTTCGGTCTGGAGGGACAGGCGAAGACTATTTTAAATAAACTCGGCTTTGACGATTATGATATGCAGCTTCGGACGCTGTCCGGCGGACAGAAGAAAAAGGTGGCTCTGGCAGCGGCACTTCTGTCCCAAAATGAAATTCTGATACTGGATGAGCCGACGAACCATTTGGATAATGCGATGACGCAGTGGCTTGAGGAGTGGCTGCATGATTACCGGGGATGTCTTGTCATGGTAACGCATGACCGGTATTTTCTGGATTTGGTATGCAACCGGATTGACGAACTCGACAAGGGAAAGCTGTATTCTTATCATACGAATTACGAGGGATATCTTGCCCTGAAGCAGGAACGGGAGGAAATGCAGCAATCCACGCAGAAAAAGCATGCCAATATTTTGCGAAAAGAGATTGCCTGGATACAGCGCGGCGCAAGAGCGCGTTCGACCAAACAGAAGGCACATATCGCTCGGTATGAGGCATTGCGGGATGAGAAAAAGCCGGTTGAGGACGGCACGGTCAGCGTGGAGGCGATTGCTTCGCGAATCGGAAAAAAGACCGTGGAAATTCGGAATCTCGGAAAGTCCTACGGGACGCGCAGGCTGATTGAGGATTTTACGTTTACGTTTTTGAAAAATGACCGCATCGGCATTCTTGGACCGAACGGATGCGGCAAATCCACTCTGATGAAAATGATTACCGGTTCGGTTGCACCGGACTGCGGCAGCATCGAAATCGGCGAAACGATGAAAATCGGTTATTATGCACAGGATTGCGAGGAAATGAATCCGTCCGAGCGGGTGATTGATTATATCCGCGACAAGGCGGAGGTGATTCGTACGGAGGACGGTTATATTACGGCATCGCAAATGCTGGAAAATTTCCTGTTCGATGGGTCGGCGCAGTATTCCGCAATCGGAAAGCTGTCCGGCGGAGAGAGGCGGCGACTGTATCTGGCACGGGTTCTGATGGAAGCACCGAATGTGCTGATTTTGGACGAACCGACCAATGATTTGGATATCGCCACACTGCAAATACTGGAGGACTATTTGGATACGTTCCCGGGAATTATCATTGCCGTTTCACACGACCGGTATTTTCTGGACCGCGTTGTCAATCGGATGCTCACCTTTGAACCGGGCGGACGCATTTTGCTGTATAACGGTTCCTATACGGAGTATTTTCTGGACCACGATACCGGAGGCGTGACTTATCAGAACACGGCGGGTGTGAAAAATGCCGAAGGTGCGAGGGCGTATAAGGAGCAGAAAGAACAGAACAAAAAGCTGAAATTTACCTATCGGGAACAGAAGGAATACGAGACAATTGAAGACGATATTGCGGAAATAGAGCAAAAAATCGCGGAAATCGGGATGCAGATGGAGGACCCGAAGTTGGCTTCCGATTATACTCGGTTGACCGAGTTGTCCCGGAAAAAGGAAGAAACGGAAGCTCTTTTGGAAGAAAAAATGGAACGCTTTCTGTATCTGAGCGAGCTTGCGGAGAAAATCGAAGCCGAAAGCGGAAACCGTTAATAGGAAACGACGCGGAAGCTTCATTTGCCCGCAATAACGGGAAAATCCGGGAATTGTGAACGGTTACGCAAACGTCAGGAACGGATATCATTTCTCCGAATAAGAATTCTCAGAAGCAAAAAACCGAGTATTCCGCAGGATATGAATTCCCCTGCGAAAATGCTGAAAAACAGAAACGGTAACAGGGCTTCCGCACCGCACAGATATACAAGCATCGGAGGAATGACGGCGGTATTGGCAAGAATCGGCGGAACGGCTGCAAGAATCGGCAAAAGGCGTTTGCGCTTGGAAAAAAGGCGACCGATAAACATCGTGCCGAGCGCACCGATTAAGGTTGCAAGGGTACCGAACAGAATATCCCATATGGCACTGCCGGTCAGAAGATTGGTTAAAAAACAGCCGATTGCAAGGCCGGAAACCGTTGCCGGGAACAATGCGGGAAGTACGGTAAGCGCTTCGGAAAGACGGCATTGAACAATGCCGTTACAGAAACCGACACTTTGGGAAAGTGCCGATAAGAGGACATATAATGCTGCTGTGACTGCTGCCTGAGTCAGTCGCAGCGCTTTATTTTTATTCATAATACAATCTCCATAGTTTTGTTTTAGGTGAGGATGGTTTCGAACTCACCGTTAATGAGAATACCATTTCGGGAATCGGATGTCAAGCGGTGCGATACCGTATCCGGCGTACCGCTGCAAAATCCGCAGCCAGCATGAGAATGATCAGTACGGCAATCCGGATAAAAAAATGCCGCAGTTTCGTATTGTCCGTTATCTCGGAGAGCGATAAAACCGGGTTTTTCGGAATAAACAGTCCCACCGAAAGCAAAAGACAGGCAATCAGGGTCGTCGCATAGGAACCGGACAGCGAATATAAGGCGATTCCGGTCAAATTGACAAGGACAATCGTACAAAGCAAAACAGCGGTCAGACGAAGGCAATATTCGGTATAGGAGGTCAGCTGCAGAACCGAAAACCCGCTGAAAATCAGACAGAGCGGCAATACCGCACAGGCATCCGAATGCGGATAGCGGCAATATAAAAGAAAAGTTTCGTTCCCGGTTGTTTCCACGTAAATTCGCATCATTTCCAATGGCAGCAGACAGGACAGGAGACAGACGACAGTCAGATAATAGGCAGGTAATTCCGGCCATTCGAAAAGGTCATTTATGTTTGAACGGCATATAATCGTAATCGTAAGATAAGGCAGAACTACCGAAACGGTAAGAAGCCATATCAACAGAAGAGTCTTTCGCTTTTTTATCCGAAAAAACAGCATTTTCAAATATGCTTTGCCAACCATAAATATGCTTCCTCCGTAGAATTACAGGGGGCTCCGGATTCCTCCTCTACCCGTTGACACAGAGCTTCCCTGGTTCCGGTTGCACAGATGGTTCCGCTTGCCAGGAAAATCCGTTCCTCACAGACCTCATCGATATCATTGAGAATATGTGTGGATAAAATAATCGTTCGTCCTTCGCCGAGCTGCTTTAACAGTTGCAAAAAATTGTGACGTTCCTCCGGGTCCAGACCGACGGTGGGCTCGTCAAACAAAAGAAGCTTCGGTTCACCGATCATTGTCTGCGCAATTCCGAGCCGTCGCAGCATTCCTCCCGAAAGCCTGCTGACTTTCGTATCGGCCTGTTCATCCAAATGAACCGCTTTCAGATATCCGAGCAGCGTTTTCCGGTCAGCGTTTATTTTTCGGTGAACGGAATAGAATTCCATCATTTCCAAAACGGTAAAATTCCCAATTGCACCATAGCTTTGAGGCAGATACCCGATTCCGCCCGCAGAATTCGCTGTAACGGTTCCGGCGTCCGGCTTGAGCAGACCGGCAATGCATCGCAACAGAGTCGTTTTGCCGGCACCGTTTGCTCCCATCAGCCCGTAAATTTTACGGTCGAGACAAATGGAAACATTGTTTAATGCAACTGTTTTTCCGTAACGCTTTGTCAATCCGTTAATTTGCATGAGATACCTCCTGTATTTGAAAATGCCCTGCAATTACCGAGAATTGCCCCAAATGTCGAATTGTTTCATTTGCGAAGCGGTTCGGAAATTCGGCCAGAAGCACCAGTCGGAATAGACTTCGGCAATTTCGGTTGTGTATATTTCCGAAGCACTGTTGCCGAAAATAATGCACGAAGGCTTTGTGTTGCAGGCATTTAGCGCATTTTCCGCTTCGGACCACCAAATATCCGCTTCCGTTGAAGACAGTTTCATTAAATCATAATCGGCATAAATAACCCGAGTGGTTCCAAGTTTCTTTTCGGACAGGTTTCCGCTGACCAGAACCAACGCATTCGATGTTCCGAAAAAATGTCCGGAAGGGTCTTGCTCTAAATTGCTGTATACGGTTCCGAAGGTGCGGACATTGACCGTAAATTGTGCCGTTTCGTGCAGGCACGGAGCAAACGATCCGTTTTTGTTAAGAGGATTCTGTACTCCGGCAATCGGATAATACGGAAATCCGGGTCTCAGATACAGACCGTCCGCGTTGGCATAACAGGGACCGTTTCCTCCGCTGTAGGAAAGGTGAATCGTATTTGCTGATAACGGTAACCATACGGTGAGACGGTCACCCTCGCGTTCGTATGTCAGAGCCTGGTTATCGCCATCGGTTACCGATGACAGACAATAGTCGCGATACAGTGTGAAATCGCATCGTTCCGAAGTTCGGTTGTCCAGAGTCAGAGTCACGTCAGCACGCAGTTTATCGTAACAGGAAAACGTCATTTCGTATCGATTGACGGAAAATTCTTCCCATATATGATTGGCCGTATCGGAATTAGGATGCCCGCTTGTCCGGTCATTCCGTAATCGGTAATAATATGAGGTCAGAGAACCGGAAGTGCATTCTATACCGCTAAAAGCATGCTCCCACGAAAAAAGCAGGGTCAGAAAAAGGAAAGCGGTAATTCCAAAAAGAAGGCGGATTCGACGACGAAAGTGAAGGAGAAAACCGAGTATCAGAAAGAGAATGCTGATGCAAAAAATTCCGATAAATGCCCGATATATGCCGAAATGCCAGCCATGATAATTGATATTTCCGTGAGACCCCTTCGGAATAAAAGAAAACAGAAGAACGGGATACCATAATAGGCTTCCGCGAATATTCAGCGCAACTGTCCAAAGAAACGGTCCCGCCGAAAATGCAGTCAGAAGAATACCGGCAAGTCCTGCATACAGATTCTTCAGAAGTCCGAAAATTAAGCCGAACAAAGTTGCGATGATATTTCCGAACAGTTCGTAAAGAATAAGGTTTACGAGAATTTCCCGTAAATAATTGTTCTGTTGGCGGTTATCCAAAAACCAGGCAATCAGGTTCGGAATCAGAATCAAAACCGTCAAAGCTACCGACAGTAAGAGAGAAACGGCCAGACCGCTGAGTGTGTAATGGGTAAGCTCACTTCGGCAAAAGACCTCTTTCAGACCGGCTTCGACGGTTAATCGGGAGATAAAGAAGCCTAAAAAGAGAAATAAGAGAAAGGCATAGAAAAAAGCGCCGGTTGAGCTGCGATATACGTCGGCAACAGGCGTTTCGGTTCCCGAAAAAAGCGAACAATAATACGGTGGTATCAGTGTCAGAAGGAACAGTCCGAGAAGAATCATCATCGAAACCTTATTTCGGATAAGCGCTTTCCAATGATAACGAATTGCTTTCATGGCTGAGTGTCCTCCTCACAACGTTTATTGAAAAAGGATAATGAAAAACAGAACTATTAATGATAATTATGAATTTGTATCCACCCATAACCTCGACCCCATCCTTTTAAATCAAGGCGATAATAATTATCTTCAAAATATGAAAGTGTGGCCTCACAAAACTCATCTTCATCAATAAAATTCTCAGATCCCGGAATAATATCAACGCTGCGATAGGAATCGCCGGCAGAAGCTTTATGTAGTATCAACATATGTATTGTTCCGGATGTACTGGATACATAAAAATCAATTCCGGTTGAATTAGAAACAATAGAGTCTGAACTTACGTTTGCTATTCCTGTTTTACTTACAGAGGCATAATACCATGATGCTAAAGCACCTTCACTAAATAGAATACACATAATAAAAGCGAGAATGATTACTGTATTTTTCTTCATTTTAAATACCCCATAAAATATATTAACAAAAAACAAATGATGTCTACTGGTACACAGAATATCACATATCGCATATTTTGTCAACATAAAAAATTAGCGCAGTAAGAAAAGAATCAATAAAATAAAGAGTTATCAGTACATTCAACAATATTTACGAATTGCATGCGTCGTTTTCTTATTTTTCTTTTGTATCCGAGAAACCGGCAAGGTCTTCCTCAAGTTCCAATTCGTATGTTTCGAATACGTTAATGACATGGGTGCTGCCGTAGGAAACCGGATGTTTTTTTCGGTACGAATAGTTGGTATGAACATGACCATGCAGAAAATATGCCGGCTTGTAACGGTCCAAAATGGTCAGAAAGGACTCAAAACCGGAGTGTGGAAGATCGTCGCAGTCGCCGAGCCCCTTTGCCGGAGCATGCGTTACCAGAATATCAAAGCCTTTATTTTTCCAAAGCTGATAACGGAGCTTACGGATTCGCTTTTTCATCATGGATTCGTTATACTGATTGATCCCCGGACGATATTGCATAGAGCCGCCGAGACCGAGAATCCGAAGTCCGCGAAAGCGGTAAATCGAACCGTCGATACAGGTGCAGCCTTCGGGCGGGGTGTCCGCATAGCAGTCGTCATGATTGCCGTGAACATACAAAACGGGTGCTTTGGAAAATGTGGCAAGAAACGACAAATACTGCGGGGCCAGATCTCCGCAGGAAATAATCAAATCGTAATTATCAAGCTTTCCGGGTTCGTAATAATCCCAAATAGCTCCGGATTCTTTGTCTGAAACAACCAGTATTTTCATTGAGCGTAACCCTTTCCTCATAAGTAATCCATCCGACGGAATTCGCTTCGGAGAGTAATCCGGGAGCTTCCCCCGGCATCGTCACCGTTCGTCTGCCGGTCATGCATTATTGACCGGACGAATCGTCCGCCTCATTGTCCAGTGCTTCCGGCATGTCATCGTCGGATGCATAATCGATCGGATAGGAATTGACCGGTGCATCCTCCAATGCGCTGGAGTCGCTCAGATGAGTGTCCGCTTCCGGGCGGAAAATGCCCTGTGTTTCGATAAATGTCCGATATTCGTCCTTGATATCGTCAATGGACGGAACATATCCGTGAATGTTGTACAGCAGCTTGTCCATTCGCAGAATTGTTTCCGGTGAAAGGCCGTCACCGGCATCCAGGGAGCTTCCGTCGCGGAATTTCAGAAGACCGGAAAACGGGTTGAAATTGCCGGACGTTAAGGAACTGCGAAGAATCTTTAACAGCATTTTCGTTCCGGTCGGAATGCGTTCGGAATAAATCACGTCAATCGCCTCCGCCGACATGCCCCACCAGTAGTTGAGAGCACGGTTGTGAGCGGCATCCTCCTCATCCTTCCAGTTTCCGTTCAGAATGCTTCGGATAATATCTTCGTACATTTTGCCCCAATGCCATACCGGCATTGCAAAATTCCGCTGAACCTCGCCGTCCTTGCATCGGAACAGACCGAATTCCCGGGACATGGTTGCGGGAGCATTCAGGTCACGGCTCGAAATCAGGGAAATGCCGAGCTTATGAAAATTTTCCATCGGGTCGCTGTTTTTGAGAGACGTCCAGTCCAGATAAATTTCGGCGTACGGATTGACCATTCGGGCGCCGAGAGCAAATGCGTTGATGGACGCCGTGACACCGAAAATGGGATAGTCGGCGATATAACCGATTTTGTTGTTCTCGGTCATGGCACCGGCAAGAGCGCCGATCATGAATTTTGCTTCGTACATTCGCAGATAGTAAGTGCGGACATGACGCGACGAAAGATTCAGGGAACAGTTCAGAACCTTGACGTCGGGGTGCGCCACCGCAACCTTGGCACAGGCCGTAAAATACTGCGGCGAGGTCGTGAAAATGATGTTGTAGCCTTCCTGAATGAGCCGCTCCATCGTCTCTACCGCATCGGCGGTGGAAACGCCGAATACCGCTTCGGTCTGAACCTGTTTGCTCAGAACATCGTCGATATATTCCCGGCCGAGTTCGTGACTGTACGTCCAGGCACTGATTTCCTTCGGTTTCTCGTAAATCCATGCGGCCGCATAGGTACGCGGCGACATCAGCATGGAGAAGGTGTGTTTTTTCGGTTCGGAAATCGGATTCATGGAAATGGAAATCGTTTTCTTTCGCCCGTACAGTTCGAATTCGTTCCAGATTTTGTTGATATTGTTGCGGAATTCCGAGGCGGGGGCGTCTTTGGTATCTTCGTATCCGAAAATGCTCAGATATACCAGAAACGCATCGGCGGTTGTCAGGGACAGCTTGCTTCCGCCGCGTGTCGCAAATTCCTTGCTGAAAATACTGTAGGCGGAGCGAAAATCATCTTTCTGGTCCTGATTCCATTCGCCGGCCGTTTCCGTTCCGGTTGCCTTCAGAAGAAGGGAATAGCTGCCTTCCCGGGAGAAGGTCAGATAGTTGATTTTCGTTTTCTCGTAAAAATCCAGAAATTCATAGTAGAGCTGAATTTCCTTGGCATCGGTTTTCTTCGGAATAATCCGTGTGACAAAGCCTTCCACCGAAACGGCGCCCATGCATTTGGACACACTGACCCGCTTGTTGCCTTCCTGAATGTAAAATTTGTTCAGGAATTCATAGGCGATAACGGGGTCGCGCATGCCGTCTTCTTCCATGGAATCGTACAGGGCCGCCCATTTCATCGCAAATTCGGATTCCTTATCCAGAAGCGGCATGAAATTGCGGGCAAATGCGTTGCTCCGGTTTTCGTTATAGGTTCCCGCAATCTGATCAATCGGAATTTCGACCAGACCGAGCTTTTGGCGGCTGTCGATTTCCACATGGGAGAGCAGGTCGTCGAGACAGACGAGATAGGGATGAAGGCCTTTGGAAACACAGGCATCGTATTCTTTTTCACCGGCCCGTTTGGCCTTCTGATATTCATCAATGTTCATACATACAATCCTTTCTGATATCGGCGGGTAACTTCGGTTATCGCGGAATCCGGATTCGGACATCGCCCGACGACAGATATTCGCGTGTTCCGTCGGGCAGTTCGACTTCCAGCCGGCCGTCTTCGGTAACGGAGCGGGCCACGGCTTCCCGAAGGGAGGTGTCATCGGTGACATCATCCTGAATGAAAATGAGCCGGTCCTCCAGATAGTTGTTTTGACGGTACATCGTCATATAGTCGCGGGAGTCGGAACGGTAAATGGGGAAGAACCGGTTGCAGATCGCGGCCAGAAGCCGTTCCGCCGCATCCGCCGGAGCTTCTCCGCGGCCGTACAGACTGCCGGCAATACCGGCAAGTTCGGGACCGAATCCTCCGTCCGGAGGTTCGATGTTCAGACCGATTCCGAGCACGAGGTAATCAATCCGGTCGGATCCCGGGCATAATACGGATTCGGCCAGAATGCCGCAGACCTTTCGGTCGTTCAGATATAAGTCGTTGACCCATTTGATCCGGGGCATCACCCGTATGCAGTCGGCAATTGCGAGCGATACGGCGACGGCCGCTTTCATGGTAATCGAAAGGGATTCCGAAACGGGCTTGTCGGGACGAAGCAGAACGGAACAGTACAAACCGGTTCCGCTCGGCGATTCGAAGCGCCGTCCGAGCCGTCCCCGTCCCATGGTCTGATGGGAAGCGGACAGCAGGGTTCCTTCCGGGGCCCCTTCCGCACCCTGCTGCCGAAGCAGCGTGTTGGTGGAGGTTACCGTGTCGGCAATCGTCAGATGAATCCGTTCCCGGTTGTCGAGCAGTTGTAAAATTCGTTCGCGGTTCATTGGCATCCTCCTTGCGGGTCATAAAATTCCGTAACTTATTGTACCATAGAAAAAAATCGAAAAAAAGTAATATCTTATAAAATTTGCCTTATAAGGTGGAAATTATTGTACCGATATGATACACTGAAAGGAGAGTTTTTTGCGGCGGAAGACGTTTGCGTTCCGCGGAAAAGACCGGAGAAAGACGGAGTACGGAGTAAGGTTATGGATACAAACAAAAAACCCGGCCGGCAGCATTTCGGCAGTCGCCTCGGATTTATTTTGCTGAGTGCCGGTTGTGCCATCGGATTGGGAAACGTATGGCGGTTTCCGATGATTGTAGGAGAGAACGGCGGGGGAAGTTTCGTTCTGATTTATCTGATCTGTCTGCTGCTGATCGGGCTTCCGGTCATGACGATGGAGTTCAGTCTCGGACGCGCCGCGCAGACGAGCCCGGTGCGCATGTACGAAAAGCTGACTCCGGACAAGCCCGGATGGCGTCTGCACGGCTATCTGTCGCTGGCGGCCAACATTGTTCTGATGATGTTTTACACCACGATTGCCGGCTGGATTCTGAAATATTGTGTTTATTCGGTAACGGGAACTCTGGCAGGTAAAAATCCGGAACAGGTCGAAGACGTGTTTCACCAAATGACCGCAAATCCCGAAATGATGCTGTTGTACGTTGCCATTATCGCCGGAGTCGCGGCGTTTGTCTGTTCTCTGAGCCTGAACGGCGGCCTGGAGAAAATCACCAAATTTATGATGCTGGCCCTTTTGGTCATGCTGATCGGAATGGCGGTTTTTTCCTGTACACTGGACGGAGCGGGAAAGGGACTGTCGTTCTATCTGAAGCCGGATTTCGGCAAGATTACGTTCGGTGTTGTCGGAAATGCCATGATTCAGGCCCTGTTTACGCTGAGCCTCGGAATCGGTTCGATGGCCATTTTCGGAAGCTATATCGGAAAAGAACGGTCCCTCCTGGGGGAATCGTGCAATGTCATTTTGCTGGATACGCTGGTCGCAATCGTAGCGGGGATTATCATTTTTCCGGCCTGCTTTACGTTCGGTACGACGCCGGATCAGGGGCCGGGGCTTCTGTTCGTAACCCTGCCGAATGTGTTCAATCAAATGTCCGGCGGACGGATTGTCGGATGCCTGTTCTTCATTTTCATGCTGGCGGCAGCGCTGTCAACGGTGATTGCGGTCTATGAAAACATTATCGCGTCGCTGTGCGAACTGACGGGCATGTCCCGAAAGAAAACGGCATTTCTGGCGTGGATCGGGCTGACGGTTCTGAATATCCCGGTCATTCTCGGATTTAACCGGTGGTCCGGATTTCATCCGTTCGGCATGGCAAATAAAGACATCTCCGATCTGGAGGATTTCTTTGTTTCGTATCTGATGCTTCCGATCGGTTCGCTGGCGTATGTTCTGTACTGTATCAGCAGCCGCTTCGGCTGGGGCTTTGACAGGTTCCTGGAGGAAGCCAACCAGGGAACCGGATGGAAGGTAAAAAAGTGGATGAGGAAGTATTGCACGTATGTGCTGCCTCTGATTTTACTGCTTGTTTTTGTAATTTCGCTGTTGAGCTTCTTTGAGGTTCTTCAGTAACGATAGTGTGGCGGAGGGAATGCCATCCGGAACGGATGGAGAAATCGGAAACAGCGGGAGGAAATAGTATGAAAATTCGGAAATCGCATTTTGTAAAAATGATGTTGTGTCTGTTGCTGATTCTGGTAACGACAGCGGGAATGATTTGCGTTCCGTCGGCAGACGAAACGGCGGCACCCGCAGCAGCGACAGACGAGACGACGGCAACGGCAGTAACGGAACCCGCATCGCAGGAACTTACGGGAAAGTCTTCGGACGACATCGTGAAAATGATGGGACTCGGCTGGGACCTCGGCAATCAGTTTGATGCAGCCGGAGGAACCAAGGACGATGTTTTGAAACATGAAACGTCCTGGGGGAATCCGATCGTTACGAAGGAATTGATCCATGCCATTGCCGAGGCGGGATTTCGGACGATCCGAATTCCGATTACCTGGGATCGGGAAATCAACAATTTTGACAACTACCGTATCAATGAGGCGTTCCTGGCGAGAGTAAAGCAGGTTGTCGATTATTGCTATGATGAGAATCTGATTATTATCATCAATATGCATCATGAGCCGTGGCTGAATGTGAAAAACCTCGACAAGGGATACTATACGGTCGGCATCAAACTGAAAGCGGTCTGGGAACAGGTTGCGGAGTATTTTGCCGAATATGACCAGCATTTGATTTTCGAAGGTATGAATGAACCCCGAATGCAGGGATCCACGATAGAGTGGAGCGGAAACCGGGAAGCGTACGGGGCAATCAATTATCTGAATCAGATTTTCGCGGAAACCGTTCGCGGAAACGGAAAAGGACATAACAGCGAGCGATGCCTGATGATTCCGGCATATGCGGCATCCTGCTCTCCGACCGTGATGGGAGCGGTTCAGCTTCCGACCTATCAGGGAGAGGTTGTGAGCAATCTGATTGCATCGGTTCATACGTATACACCATATGATTTTTGCCTGCAGGATACGCAGACAACCTTTACTCCTGCGACCGACGGCCAGCAGATTGACAGTGTATTCCGCGGAATTCGGAGCGTGTTCCTGGACGAGGGTATTCCGGTTGTTATCGGAGAAACCGGTGCAACCGAGAAGGGCAATTCGGAGGAACGTGTCAAATGGGCGGAATTCATGGGCAGGGAATCCAAAGCGTACGGAGTTCCGATTGTGCTGTGGGATAACGGAAGCAATACCCATAAGGGCGGCGAAAGTCATGCATACATTAACCGCTCGACCTGTGAATGGCTGTATCCGGAAGTGATTCAAAGCCTGTTTGCCGGATACGAATCGGAGCAATACGGTTCCGCACTGGAGACCAAAGAAGACGGAAACAGTTATCTGGGCGGCTCCCAGATTTTCTATGACAGTGACGGTCTGACCGATGTCGAGCAGTGGAATGCCGCATATATTACGATTGCGGCAAAGAGTACATGGTTTGCGGAGGAACGGAAGATCGGTATCGTATATACCGGAAGCGGAGAGCCGAAAATTATTTTGGACAGTGAAGCAAAGAAACTTTGGTGGATGCCGGTGGATATTTCCTATCGGGAAACAATCGGCGACAAGAAAGTTGCATGGTTTGAATATGAGGACATTAAGAAGGTTTTGGACGGATACGGTCTGACCGATCCTGCCGACCTGAGAAACCTTTGTGTCGTGGCAACCGAAGGAGATATTACCACGTACGAAATCGATGTTGTCGGGCAGCCGAGAATTTCCTATATGGTTTGCGGCGAGAATTATTTTACCGGATACAGCAAAGAAAAGGTGGACAATCCCGATCCGGCGGAGTGGGTTTTCGAAGGTTGGTACGTGGACAAAAAATATACGGTTCCGTATACGTCGGAGACCGTAATTAACGGAGATACGACCATTTATGCGAAACTTCGTTTAAAGACGGAGGAAGAACGGCCGGCTGTGACACCGGAACCGGAGCCGACACCGACCCCGGAGCCGACGATTGCACCGACGGCCACACCGGAAACGATTCCGGAGAACCACGAAATTTCACCGACACCGTTCAGCGATGACGGCGATCTGACCGGAACCGGAAACAGCAAATGGATGATCGTGGTTGCCATTGCACTGATGATGTCGATTCTGCTGATTATCTGTATTATGGTGATTTCCAAGGATCGGAAGAATTAACCGGGACGGAAATGCGTTTATCAGGGACGAAAATGCATTTTCGTGACGGAATCAATCGGAATAAGTATATGAGAGGGCCGATGCGGACATTTCGCATCGGTCCTTTTTTGCGGCGGAATTCTGCTGCCGGGGAGATGCAAAAGACGCAGCGTGCCGAAGGGGACCGTTTATTGATACCCGGGAAATGTACCCCGGGCAAACAAAAAACGCTCAGGAAAGCGGTTGCTTTCCTGAGCGTAATGAAATCGTCAGGCGAAATCAGTTAGTTCAAAGCATCAACGATCTTCTTGAGAGCTGCAAGAGCCTCATCCGGAAGAGCATCGTAGCCGTTCTTAGCGGTGTTGAAGCCTTCAACAGCCTTAACACGCTGAGCCATGGCATCCTTCAGAGCTGCCTTGTAGGAAGCGTCGTTGAAGTCCGGTGTAAATCCGGGCCAATCCATGATTTCGATATCCTCGAACGGACCCCACTGCTTGAAGCTTCCCTTCTTCTCAACGATGGTCTCGAGAATTCCGAGAGTGTCTTCCTTCTGGCACTTCTTGCCCATGAAGTCACCGGTGTTGATGATGTAGCAGTCTACGTTCTTCTCTTCGATGAGCTTCTTGAAAGCATTGTAGTCATTTACCAGAGGATAGGTACGGAACGGGTTAGCATACGGAACGATACGGATTGCATTCAGGTCGGTACCTGCCTTAACACGCTCAGCGGTAGAGGTCTTGGTAGCGAGAGTAGCACCCATAACGGAAGCCAGTGCAGCACCCTTCAGACGTACGATCGGAGGAATGGTAGGATCCTTCATAATCCAGAAGATTGCGTTAACGGGAGCATCGATCTTGTCAACACGGTTCGGGCTCCAAAGCTTGGACTTGATGGCACGACCGTTACCGTTACGGATATCTTCGGTTACGAGCTGAACCTTGCCGTCTTCATCGATGGTAGCACCACAGTTCTGTACGGTAAGAAGATACTTGTTATCCGGGCATCCGGTAGGATAGTCAGCGGTCTTATCGAAATAAGTAGGCTCCAAAGCGATGGAAGCGCAGGTCTCGGTGTTGATGATGAATGCATCGTCATGAAGAACCTTGATAGCCGGATACTTATCGCCATGCTTAGCATGGGTAAGTGTCGACTTTCCGGATCCGGAGAGACCGTATACGGAAGCAACGAACTTGGAACCGTCAGCAAGAGTGTATTCCTTCTGACCACCGTGGCAGGAAGCATAACCGTTGCGGTTTGCAAGAGCCCATGCCATAGTCAGGGTACCCTTCTTGTGCTCACCGAAGTACTTCATACCAAGGATAGCAGCGCAGTTTGCGTTGGTATCGAAATAGCAGAGAGTAAGAGGATCGCTCAGGCAGCTGTAATCAACATCGGGACTCTCGGTAGGAATCCACTGAGGATCGGAGAAAATGTAGATATCAGCTTCGTTGCCGTTGCCAATGGGTGTGGAGTTCTTGTACATCTTAACGTATTCATCGGACATATACTGGAAGTTGAGCATCCAGTTGTAAAGAAGGTTCTCTTCTCCTTCCGGAATCAGAAGATGAGCCTTAACCATGAATTCGGGATCCAGACCTACGAAGCAGGTTGCATGATACATAAGCTTGTTACGGGTCTTGTAAACGGCATCCATAACAACCTTATCCAACTTCACTTCGTCAACACCGGGCTCGCCCTTGATACGACGTGCTACAGCGTAACGACCGGTTACTGCACCGTCATTGAAAAGCAGAACCTTGGCATCTGCATCAAGACCGAACTCCTCGCCTCTGTAAACAGGCATATCGGTAACGATGGTGCCGGCAGATTCCTTTGCCAGATTGTAAGCTTCCTTTAATGTGTTAACCTTTACGACGTTATTGCCGTAGAAGGCTGTCTCGATAATGGTACGGGTCTTGGAAAAACCAACTTTGCCCTTACCAATCTCATTAAGCTTGTAATTAGCTTTTGTAGACATTGATGTGTCCTCCTTCAATAAGTATATTGTCACTTGATAAACAGACATAAAAAGTGATATCACAGTACGTGCGTAAGTCCCGCCGTACTCCATGATAAAGTATAAAAGCAAATTTGTAAAAAGTCAACTGATAATATAAGAAAACTAATGTCTTTTCCGATGTATCTGCGTTGACACCCTATGCGGAACTTGCTACAATAACATCGTCCGGCCGTTCGGTCGGTCAAATTTGCGAAATGGATTGGAAAGAACATGAAACAGTCCCCCGAAAAAAACGGAAACAAGCGATGGAAATCCGTGAAAATGCCGGTGTATGCAGCCCTCTCTGTGTTGTTATGGCTGCTTCTCTGGCAGGTTCTGGCATCCAAAATAAATAAATCGGTCCTCCTTCCGTACCCGAAGGAGGTTTTGTCGAGTCTGTCGGACATTCTCCGCAGCGAGTCATTTTTCCCGATTGTCACGGGAAGTCTTCTTCATATTGCGGAGGGCTTCGGCCTGGCCCTTGCCGCGGGCATTGTGCTGGCGGTCATTTGTCATTTCAGTGATTTTGCATCCGCGTTGATGCAGCCGTTTCTGAAACTGGTGAAAACGGTTCCGGTTGTTTCGTTTATCATTTTGCTGCTTTTGTGGGTGGACGTGAAGAACATTAATATAGTAATTTCGTTTTTGATCGTGCTCCCGGTCGTATATCAGAATGTTCTGAAGGGCATTCGCGAAACGCCCGGGGATATGCTTGAAATGGCGGAGGTATTTCGGTTTCCGGCACTGACGGGATTGCGGTATCTGTTTGTGCCGAATGCGGTGCCGTACGCTTCGGCGGCGGTTTCGGTCGGACTCGGGATGTGCTGGAAAGCCGGCATTGCGGCGGAAATCATCGCGCTGTCCGGGAACTCGGTCGGACGCCAGCTGTACGATGCAAAGCTGTATCTCGATACGCCGGGGCTGTTTGCCTGGACCGTTGTCCTGATTGTTGTCAGCATTTTGATGGAATGGGTCGTCACGCTGATATGGCGGGTGCTTGCCCTGTGTCTTGCCGAGCCGACGCTTCGGTATCGGAAGAGGGATGCCCTTCGTTTTCTGCTGGGACGCCCGGTCGGATCCGGCAAGGGAACGGATCCGGATTCCGCCGATTCCGTGTCATTTTCGGAAAATGATGCGCCTGCGACGGCCGATGAGAAAAACCGGTCCGCGGAGACCGATGTTTCGGAACACGGCAATCCGGGCGGTATTTCGGAATATTCCTATGCGGCCGATGAGGAAAATCAATCCGCAGCGGCCGGTGTTTCGGATCGTTCCGCGGTGACCGATGCCGCTTCCCGGACCGGGGAACCGGAGCTGGTACTGTCACGGGTCGGCAAGCAGTATGACGGAAAACCGGTTTTGAAGGACATTTCCCTGACGCTTCGACGCGGGGATGTTTTGCTGATTACCGCGCCGTCCGGGTGGGGAAAAACAACGCTTCTGAGATGCATGCTCGGACTGACGGAACCGGATACCGGAACGATAGTCGGACGGGAGGCGCTCCGCAAAGCGGCGGTCTTCCAGGAAAACCGGTTATGCGAAGGATTTTCGGCATTGACCAACGTGCGTCTTGCCGGTGCGGCATTTCGGCGACGGATGCCGGATGCGAAGGGAACGCCGGGAACCGATCCGGTGAGAAAAAGCGACGGGGAGCTGCTTCGGGAACTTGAGGAACTCGGAATCGAAGAAGGACGCAGAAAGCCGGTCCGGGAATTTTCCGGAGGAATGAAGCGAAGGACGGCATGGCTGCGGGCATTGTATGCGCAGGCGGATTTGCTGATCCTGGATGAACCGTTTACCGGTCTGGATAACGCCAGAAAAGACTTTCTTCTGAACCGGCTGAAACAGGAACAGAAAAACAGCATAATTGCAATAGTGACGCATAATACGTCAGAAATAGAGAAAATTTACGCAACATTTGAACACATCGTTCGCCTTGATGAAACCGAAAAATGAGATCTTGAAGCACCTCATTTGACTAAAAACATGTGAAAATTCAGAAAACGCCACCTAAATTGCTTATTTTTTGCAATACGGACGTGTAATTGTCAGACAATTCACACTATTTGCAATAAATTATCAAAAAACAAGCAAGAAAGGCGGCGTTTTGCGTTGACAACGGACCTCCGGAATGGTAAAGTAAAGACATCAAAAACAACTACAGAAAAACATCCGATCAGAACAGTCGGAAATCCAAATGAAAGGGGTGAGTCCAGTGTACTAACCGAGACGGTCCGATGAGATAATTCATACGATTGATATATGTGGGAGAAATTACAAATAATAAGAAAGTGATGGTACAGTCCGATGGGCACATAAAACCGGCGAGAACGAATACTTTGAAAGCGAAGGTACAATCCAATGGGTACTTAATAATACAACCGGAAACAATATTTCGAAAGCGAAGGTACAGTCCAATGGGTAATTTATAGACCGAAACAGACAAATATTTCGAAAGCGATGGTACAGTCCAATGGGCAGATGAGAGTATAACAAATTGATCGTATAGATGAAGCGGCCGCAGCAGCGGCAAGGACAACCGGAAGGTTGATTATTCAGAAAAGGAAGGTACGGTCCGATGGGAACTAACGACAGGCCCCGACAGACAATTCTAAGAAAGAGGTACAAACCGATGGGTACTTAATACCTGAAACCGGTACAACCGAGAGGCAGTTAGCCTGAGCACAAAAGGTGCAGTGATAAAATAACCGGAGTTTCATTGAGAGAGAGTAGTCCTGAACAGAGAATGCCGAACAGGCTGGAGACAGATATCCCAAACTTAGAATGACGAAAGGCGGTACGGTCCAATGAATTAAGAGGATGATCGACCCGAAAACGAGATTATGAAAGGAAGGTACGGTCCCAAGGAGACTTAGCTGATCTACCTCATCAAAGCAAGACAGGTTCGACGATATTATGAAAGGCGGTACGGTCCGATGAAATAGCCGGATGAACGACCCCAAAACGAGATTATGAAAGGAAGGTACGGTCCCAAGGAAACTTAGCTGATCTACCTCATTTAAGTAAGATACGTTCGACGATATTATGAAAGGCGGTACAGTCCGATGAAATAGCCGGATGAACGACCCCAAAACGAGATTATGAAAGGAAGGTACGGTCCCAAGGAAACTTAACTGATCGACCTCATTGATACAGAAGTTCGACGATATTATGAAAGGAAGGTACAGTCCAAAGGATACTTAACGACTTGCCTCATAAACTGACAGAATATTAGAGAAAGGAAGGTACGGACCAACACAGACATAAGTGTTCGACCTTACGGTGGTTCTCAGGTACCATCGGAACTGATGAAACCTGATTAACAAGGAATAACAAGCCGGTTGAGGAATCCGTTTCAACCGGCTTTTTCTTTGGGCGTCGGAAATGCCGTCATTTTCGTAAAGGAGCAAAGCTGCGGTTCTTATTATTGAACAAACAGGCGAAGTGTGATAGTATAGTTTTGATATGATTGCGTCGGCACGGCGAGGCCTGCGGCAGGGGCTGCCGCGGAGGAAAACGCCGGAAGGAATGCCGGGCTCGGATACAGGGAGGATATAGAATGCATATTACCTTGACAGGAAATCTCGGAAGCGGAAAGTCTACGGTTTGCAAACTGTTGGAGCAGCAGTACGAATATGAAATTTTCTCAACCGGAAAGGTGATTCGTCAGATCGCGGATGATATGAATATTTCGGTTTTGGAAATGAACGAACTGATGACGAAGGATCACAAATACGATACGATGATCGATGACAAGACGTCCGCAATCAGTCGGGAGAATCCGGATAAGAACATTTTGTTTGATTCCCGTCTGGCATGGCATTTTGTGGAACGTTCCTTCAAGGTGTTCCTGTCGGTGGATTTGGATGAAGCAGCCCGCCGGGTATATGCGGATTCGTCCCGAGGCGAGGTGGAAACCTACAAGGATACGGAAGATGCCAAGACGCAGCTGGCCGCAAGAGCCGACAATGAAGACAAGCGCTACGAGGATCTTTACGGCATCCATTATTTTGATTTCAATAATTACAACCTGGTACTGGATTCCAGCTATGCATCGCCGGAAATTATTGCCAAGGTTTTGATGAAGGAGGCACGCAAACGTGCCGACGAGGAACCGGAAGTGCGGGGACGCCTTCTGATTTCCCCGAAGCGTCTCGGATATGACTTGCCGGAGGAACCGACGGAACTTTGCGATAAGGTTTGCGACGGCCGGGTCGTCGTTCGCGTGGACGGAAACCGGTTTACGGTTGTTGAGGGGGCCGATGTCGTGAAATGGGCGGCCAAGAGAGGCTTTGCGTATGTGGCGGCGACATTATACGATCCGAATGCGGAACCGAAGCCGAATCCGGCAACGGAACTCGGAATCGACGCGGCGGACATCGACAAATACAAAGACATGCTTCGGTATGTGAAAACCTGTCTGGAAGGTTCCGGCAGGGGAGAACAGTTTAAAAATGACATTAATTATTCCCGGTTTGATCATACCAAGCGGGTTTTGAGCTGGGCGATGAGACTGT
This sequence comes from Lachnospiraceae bacterium, assembly GCA_045641285.1. Lineage (GTDB taxonomy): Bacteria > Bacillota > Clostridia > Lachnospirales > Lachnospiraceae > ISDg. The sequence goes on along the minus strand of JAZUGQ010000041.1, from coordinate 95,832 downwards.
ATCGGGAGTATGAGGATAAGCAGGCGGTGGATTTGGATGCGCTGATTGTTGCGACCATTTTCCATGATGTTTCGTATTCCACCTGCCGGGACATGCGGTTCCATGGGCAGGAGAGCGCCGAAATTGCACGGAAGAAGCTTCCGGAGTACGGCTACAGCGGAGCCCGGTTGGACGAAATCGCGGCGCTGATTGCCGGACATCAGGACAAATACCTGTTGCCGGACGGAGACATTTCTCCGGCACTGGTGTTGCTGATGGAAGCGGATTGGCTGGACGATATGGGCGCCATGGGCATCATCATGGATGCGTGGATCGAACATGCGAAGAATCCGGAAGCGGATTTTTATGATATGAAAAATCATGTGGAGCAGTATACGTTGCGGCAGCAGCGGGAGAACAATATCCTGCGGACTCCGGCCGGAAGACGGTTCTGGGACGAGAAGACCGAACTGACGGAAGCATTTTTCCGGTCGCTTTCCCGAGATATGGAGGAACCGCTGGGAGAACCGTAAGCCGGGCGGCAGGAGCCCCGATGACGGGAAAGCAATACGACGGCTGCAGGAAATCCCGGAAATCGGGAAACCGGTGCGGAGGCAGGAGGAAATCCCGGAAATCGGGAAATCGGTACGGAGGCAGGAGCCCCGGAAACCCAATGCAAGTACAGAATGTGTGAGGTATAGGCAGATGACGATGACGGTACGATATGAAGAGAAGGTTATGACGGTTGTTCTGAACGGACGTTTGGATTCGACAACCGCAGGAGAGTTTGATGCGTTTCTGGAGGAAAACCGGAAACCGGATACGGAGAAGCTGGTGCTGGATTTTGCGGATGTGGATTACATTTCTTCCAAGGGTCTTCGGTCCCTGGTAAAGGCTTACCGGGTGATGAACGGAAAGCCCGTTGTCCTGAGAAAACCGAATGCGGCGGTGACCGACGTTCTTCAGTTGTCCGGTCTGCTCCGGTATTTTACGATAGAAGCATGAGCCGATCCGAAAACAGCACGATTCAGCAAACTCTTCTCCATAAAAATGAAATTGCAACAAACCGCCTGATGGCGGTTGTATTGGCATGCTCCGGCGGGTGCATGCTTCTTTTATGTCTTTGTACCTCCGTGATTCCGGGATTTACTCTCGGTTCCGAATACATGACCATTGTCATGCTGGTTGTCGGACTGGTGCTGTTGATCAGCAGCAAGGTGGCTCATTTTGTGAAGCCCGACCGGCCCTGGCTGAAATACTTTATGCTGGGAATCATGACGTTGACCGTCGGTGTTGTGGCATTTTATTACGCCGTATACTGCTCGCTGTTTTTGCTGCTTCCGATTTTTATCAGCACGCGGTATTACGACCGTAAGCTGACGCTTCATTCAGCGGCATTTGTGTGGATGGTGTATGCGGCGGACATTTTCCTGAATATGTATCTGGAGGTTGCGTCCGATAATATTCGCAGGATTCACGAAATTCAGTCCATGCCGATTTGGAAATACGGAATGGACCCGGTCTATTACATTTTGCTTCCGAAGACCATTCTCGGGCTGGTATTTTTGCTGATTAATTTCAATATTGCGGAAAACGGCCGGAAAATGCTGGACGAGCAGTCGGACATCCGGATGCGCACCGGTCGTCTGGAGGCCGAGCTGTCGACGGCGGAAAATATTCAGCAGGTGACGCTGTCCAGGGATTTCGATTCGGTTTGCGACGCCGATTGCAGACTGTTCGCATCCATGAACACCGCGAAGGAAGTCGGCGGTGATTTTTACGATTTCATGAAGCTGGATGACAATACGCTCGGGCTGGTAATTGCGGATGTTTCCGACAAGGGGCTGGAAGGCGCCATGATTATGATGGTTGTGAAAAATGCCTTTCGAATGGCACTGACCGCGGAACAGCGCCTCGGCTGTGCGGTGAAAATGCTGAACCAAGCGATGCTTCAGAACAATCCGGAGTGCGAATTTGTCACGATGTGGATTGCGGCTATCGATTTGCGTACCGGAGTCGGACGATATGTCAATGCCGGCCATGTTCCGCCGATGCTTCGTCATGCGGACGGAACCGTGGAGCGGATCGTCAGCGAACCGGATCCGTTTGTCGGTGTATTTGATGCGGTGGAGTATCATGAGCACATCCTTTGCATGGCACCGGGCGACACGCTGTTCCTGTATACGGACGGTGCGACGGACGCGGAAAATGAGGAACACCGGATGATCGGAGAAGACGGCCTGACGGACCTGGTATCGCAGGCGTCGGGAGAGCCGGAGGCGATGTGCCGGTCAATTCACGGGAAAATCCGGGCGTACATCGGAGAACAGCCGCAGTTTGACGACATCACGATGATGGCATTTCAAATGAGTCGCTGCAATGCGGGAACGACCCGGTCGGAGCGGTTGGCAGCAGGGACGGATGCCACGGAACAGCTGATTACGAAAATCAATCGGGATTTGGATGCTGTCCGCTGTCCGGCCAAAGAGCGGTCGCTGGTGGACACCATTGTGGATGAACTGTCGGCAAATATTTCCGAATATGCGTACGGAGACGGAAACGGAATCATCGGTTGCGATTATGCGGTCGGAGAGAACTTCATTTTCTTGGAATTCCGGGACAGCGGGGAGGAATTCGATCCGCTTCGGAATGAAGATCCGGAGTTTTCGGAGGAACCGGTGTTCGGAGGGCTCGGCATTTATCTCGTGAAAAATCTGGCGGATGAACTGTCGTATCGTCGGGAGAACGGGGAAAATGTGCTGACCGTACGCAAGGTGTGGAGTACGCAGCCCGGAGCGGAGTGATTTCCGCGAGGGGAAAGGTCATGAGGTGACGGTGCCGAAGGGGGAAGGACGCCGGAGGGCAGCCGATCCCGAAAAGAACAGACGCCGGAGGGCGGCCGATCCCGAAAACAACAGAATACCGGACGGACAGTCCGTACGAAAAAAACGGCCCGCAGAATGGCACGTTCCGCTGTGAACAACGGAGTGTGAATTCTGCGGGCCGATATTTGTTTCATGAGAAACGGAACAATATTGCCGCTGTGAACGGAAACTGTTTTTGAAACTGCTTTTCGAAACTGTCTTTTGAAACGGTTTTTCGAAACTGTTTTTTCGGAAACGGTTGTTTCCGTGCGGGATTAATATGCTTTGCCCCAGTATACCAGGGAGTTTGCCTTCTTGCCGCAGTATACGCAGGTGTCGGCAATGTGTTCCTGACGGAACGGCATACAACGGGAGGAAACACCGACTTCTTCCTTGATAGCCTCCTCGCAGGCACGGTCACCGCACCACATGGCCTTGATAAAGCCGGGCTTGGTATCGGCGATTTCCTTCATGGAAGCAAGATCGGTTGCTTCATAGGTGTGGGCATCACGATGAGCACGGGCACGTTCCAGCATATCGCTCTGAATGGTGTCCAGAAGAGCAGCCAGTACGGTATCGATTTCGTCGAGAGAAACGGTAATCTTTTCCCGGGTATCACGGCGAACCAGAACAGCCTGATTATTTGCCAGATCCTTCGGACCGATTTCCACACGAACCGGAATACCGCGCATTTCCTGCTCGGAGAATTTGTAGCCGGGTGTCTTGTCGGTATCGTCCACCTTGACGCGGGCAACGGAAGCAAGTCTGTCGCGAAGTGCGTAAGCAGCGTCCAGAACGCCCTCCTTCTTCTGCTGAATCGGGATAATCATAGCCTGAACGGGAGCAACCTTCGGAGGAAGAACAAGACCGGAGTTATCGCCGTGAACCATGATGATGGCACCGATCAGACGGGTGGTCATACCCCAGCTGGTCTGGTGAGCATATACGAGTTTGTTTTCCTTATCGGTGTACTGAATGCCGAATGCTCTGGCGAAGCCGTCGCCGAAGTTATGGCTGGTACCGGACTGCAGTGCCTTGCCGTCGTGCATCAGAGCTTCGATGGTGTAGGTCGCTTCCGCACCGGCGAACTTTTCCTTGTCGGTCTTGCGTCCGCGAATCATCGGGATTGCGAGAATTTCCTCACAGAAATCGGCATACAAATGAAGCATCTGCTCGGTTCTTGCCTGTGCTTCTTCCGCGGTGGCATGAATGGTATGGCCCTCCTGCCACAGGAATTCCATGGAACGAAGGAACGGACGGGTCGTCTTTTCCCAACGGACAACGGAACACCACTGATTATAAACCTTCGGGAGATCCCGATAGGAATGAACGATGTGAGAATAAAAATCACAGAACAGAGTCTCGGATGTGGGACGAACGCACATTTTCTCCGGAAGGGTTTCTCCGCCGCCCTGGGTAACCCATGCAACCTCGGGAGCAAAGCCTTCGACATGATCTTTTTCCTTATTCAGGAGACTTTCCGGAATGAACATCGGAAGGTAGCAGTTCTCGACACCGGTTTCCTTGAAACGGCGGTCGAGTTCCTTCTGAATATTTTCCCAAATTGCGTAGCCTGCAGGTCGAATGACCATGCATCCTTTGATACCGGTGTAATCAACCAGTTCCGCTTTCTTTACGATGTCCGTATACCACTGGGCAAAATCGTCTTCCATATTGGTAATGGACTCAACAAAATTTTCTGCCATAATGAAATCCTCCTTGTTGGCATATTTTCATAAGGAAAATGAGGGGCTTCCGCCGGCAGTACGGTTCGGCATTGTCCCACAAAAAAATCCCCCGGAAATTATCCGAGGGACCGATATACACAGTATTCGGCGGTACCACCCTGCTTAGCAGACACAAGTGCCCGCTCTCTCTTGTCCGTTAACGCCTGATACGCTGCGGTTCGCCGCAGAGCTCGGCACCGGGTTCGGCAAGTTCCTCGTAAGCCTTTTCAGCAGCCGGCTCTCTCTGGGACGATTTCCTTACGTACTGTTGTGCGTCATCGCTGTTTATGATATTTGGATATTACTTGCTTTTTGGGCAAATGTCAAGCAATATCGGCGAAAATATCCGCGGACTTTCGCCCGAAACGAACCGCAGCACGGAATGTGGTTGATTTTTTCGAAAATTTCTGTATAATATAAACGACAGTGACTTTATTTACATGAACGAAGACACATTTTCGAAAATGAGGGGAATATTGATGATTGACTATTTGGAAATGGATAAATATTTGTCGGAAGCGGAAAAGAACGATCATCCGGAGGAAGACACCGGATTTTTTGACCGTCGGGAGATGCCGTTTCATGAAAAACAGACGGAAGAACGCGAATTCAGTGAGGAATTGTATCAGATTCGCAAGAGCGGAATCGAGAATGTACGGGACCTGCTGAACCAAAAGATGAAAGTGGCGCGGACCCTTTACGACGAGGTGGATATCGAAGTGAAAAAGAAACGCACATCCATTTTGTATGGCCTGACTATTTTCGCGGTAATTGTCGGAGCGGGGGCGTATCTGCTGCTGCGCTATCTGACATTTAACAGTGTTACGCTGGTTTGCTTCGGCGCCATCGGCGTAATGGGACTTGCGGTGGCGGTACACGAACTGTTTAAGCTTCTCGATGAACTGACGACGTTCCTGGTACGAAGCGGCGAAACGACCCGGTTGGTGGAAACACTCCGTATCAAGACGTATGAGAAAGAACGCGAATTTGCAATGAAACGGATTTACGGCATTCAGGATTGTATGAATGAGCTTCGGAGTATCGAGAAGAAACTGGAGAAAAATCGCGGTTTGACCGATGACGAATACCGGCAGGTGGACCGGTTGTCCCTGGTTCCGGACATCGAAAACCCTTATAAATTGGAAACGATTACGTTCGGAGAGTATGTGAAGTTCCGTTTGGTCGGACATATTTGAATCGGGAGTTCCCTCGGCGGGAGACCGTGCCCGGAAGAAGGAAGCAACGGATGAGCCGGTAGGGCGGAGCCGTGGGAGACCGTGCCCGGAAGAAGGCGGAAAGGACGGGACGCAGTGAATAGGAAACTGCGAAAAAAGTATGAAGCGGTCAGCGAGACCGTGAAGATAAAGAAACAGGAAATATCGGATGATTTTGCCGGGCTGAAGAAGGACGTCGAGGAAAAGAAAGAGCAGTTTACGGCGGCCGCCAAGCGGAAAATGACCGAATATCTGATTCGGGAAGCGCTGGACCGGAATGAACCAAAGCTCATGAAGAGCATCATTTTCACGCTGGAAACCGTAATCGGCGGAATCGACAACATGCGTTCGCTGACCGAGTGCGCGGAGAAGCTGGAGGCGATGCCGCACGAACGGGTTGTATGCCGGGCTGAGGACGGAACCAGGCTGGTGGGACACTGGTTTCGGAAGCCGGGAGCGCGACGGATTATCGTGGCGTTTCACGGGTGGCGCTCGACGTGGTCCCGTGATTTCGGACAGATTGCCCCGGCCTTTTTGAACAACGACTGCAGCGTTTTGTTTGCGGAACAGCGCGGACAGGGAGAAAGCGGCGGAGACTATATGGGATTCGGCATGCTGGAACGATACGACTGCAGAACCTGGCTTTCGTGGATTGCGGAGAAGGAACCGGACCTGCCGGTGTATCTGCACGGAAAATCCATGGGTGCATCGACGATTCTGATGGCGACGGGACTGGATTTGCCGGGCCGCGTCTGCGGACTCATTTCCGATTGCGGATTTACCGAACCGGAGGCAATCTGGGCACAGGTGGCGGAGGATACGTTCCATATTTCCTATGAGGCACTGCGACCGATGGCGTGCGAACTGTGTCGGCAGAAAATCGGTGTCGAACCGGGAGAGTATTCCACGCTGACGGCGCTTCGGGACAACCGGCTGCCGATTCTGTTTGTGCACGGAACCGACGATCATTTTGTTCCGTATCGGATGACGGAGGAAAATTATGCCGCCTGCACCGCACCGAAACGGCTGTTTGCGGTGGAGGGAGCCGACCACGGAATGAGTTATTTCCGAAATCCGAAAGGATATACGAAGGAGCTGCTGGAATTTTTCCGGGAATACGATGATTTTGACGCGGAATCGGAAAGCTCGCCGGGACAGACGGAAAGGAATCCGTGATATTCTCGGAAAAGGCTTGACATCCTGTGACAAGTGGACTATATTTTCCTATATATTGAAAGGCATTGACGGAGACAGTAGGCTGCAGGGAAGGCCAAAGCGAGTCGGGGACAGTGAGAGCCCGATGCTGTGAAGTGCAGAGGAAGATCCCTTCGGAGTCGTGCGGGCGAACAGGAAACCAAGTAGTCTGCAACGGACGTCCGCCGTTATCGGACAACGTATAGACTGTGTTGACAGTGTACGCAAAATAGGTGGTATAATGAGAACTCGGGCCCTCATCCTGTTTTGGATGAGGCCCTTTTTACATGAAAAAAACGGATTTCGCCCCGCAATGACACGGCGGTGAAACCGGTTATCGGAAGACGATAACGAAGAGAAAGAAAGGACAAAGCTATGTACGAAAAAGTTGATGCGAGCATGAATTTTGTCAAGCGCGAAAAACAGGTGGAGCAGTTCTGGAAAGAGAACCACATTTTCGAAAAGAGTATGGAATCCCGTAAGAAGGGACCGACCTATACCTTTTATGACGGTCCTCCGACGGCAAACGGAAAACCGCATATCGGTCATGTACTGACCCGTGTTATCAAGGATATGATTCCGAGATACCGTACCATGAAGGGCTTTATGGTTCCGAGAAAGGCCGGCTGGGATACTCACGGACTCCCGGTGGAAATCGAAGTGGAGAAGCTTCTCGGAATTAACGGAAAGGACCAGATTGAAGCGTACGGACTGGAACCGTTTATCGGAAAATGCAAGGAATCCGTTTGGAAATACAAGGGAATGTGGGAGGATTTCTCCGCTACGGTCGGCTTCTGCCCCCATATGGACAACCCCTATGTAACCTATCATGATGATTATATTGAGTCCGAGTGGTGGGCGCTTCGCCGGATTTGGGAGAAGGGTCTTCTGTACAAGGGCTTTAAGATTGTACCGTATTGCCCCCGTTGCGGAACACCGTTGTCCTCCGCCGAGGTTTCCCAAGGTTACAAGACCGTAAAGGAACGTTCCGCGATTGTACGTTTCAAGGCAGTCGGAGAGGATGCGTATTTCCTCGCATGGACGACAACACCCTGGACACTTCCGAGCAATGTTGCGCTTTGCGTGAACCCCGAGGATACCTATATCAAGGTGAAGGCAATCGACGGCTACACCTACTACATTGCGGAAGCACTTGCGGATACCGTTCTCGGCCAGCTTTCCAAGGACGGCGAGAAGGCATATGAGGTTCTGGAAACCTACAAGGGTACCGACCTTGAAAGACGCGAGTACGAACCGCTGTATGACTGCGCCAAGGCTGCTGCGGATAAGCAGGGCAAGAAGGCATTTTTCGTAACCTGCGACAGCTATGTAACCATGTCCGACGGTACCGGTATCGTTCATATTGCACCGGCATTCGGTGAAGACGATGCCAACGTCGGCCGGAATTATGACCTTCCGCTTGTTCAGATGGTGGATGAGAAGGGCGTTATGCTGGCGGAAACTCCGTTTGGCGGAATGCGCTGCAAGCCTACCCAGAGCGAAATCGAAAAAGGTGCAATCAGTGCGGATCCGGAGGTCATCAAGGATTTGTCGGCAAGAAAGCTTTTGTTTGACGCACCGAAATTCGAGCATGAATATCCTCACTGCTGGAGATGCGATACTCCTTTGATTTATTATGCGAGAGAGTCCTGGTATATCCGTGAAACGGCTGTTCGGGATGATTTGATTCGCAATAACAATACCGTTAACTGGATTCCGGAATCCATCGGCAAGGGCCGTTTCGGAAACTGGCTGGAAAACATTCAGGACTGGGCAATCAGCCGGAACCGTTACTGGGGAACTCCTCTGAATATCTGGGAGTGCGAGTGCGGTCACCGCGAGTGTGTCGGAAGCCGCGCGGCTCTCGCAGAGCTGTCCGGCAATCCGGATGCGGCCAAGGTGGAACTTCACCGTCCGTATATCGATGCCGTAACCATTCCGTGCCCGAAGTGCGGCAAGACCATGAAGCGTGTTCCGGAAGTTCTGGACTGCTGGTTCGACTCCGGTGCAATGCCGTTCGCTCAGCATCATTATCCGTTTGAAAATAAAGAGAAGTTCGAGCAGCAGTTCCCGGCACAGTTCATTTCCGAGGCTGTTGACCAGACGCGTGGATGGTTCCATTCTCTGATGGCGGAGTCCACACTCCTCTTCAACAAGGCACCGTACGAAAATGTCATCGTTCTCGGACATGTACAGGATGAGCACGGTCAGAAGATGAGCAAGAGTAAGGGAAATGCGGTCGATCCGTTCGATGCACTGCAGAAAATGGGCGCCGACGCAATCCGCTGGTATTTCTATATCAACAGCGCACCGTGGCTGCCGAACCGGTTCCACGATGATGCGGTAATCGAGGGACAGAGAAAATTCATGGGCACCCTGTGGAATACCTATGCATTTTTCGTACTGTACGCGAATATCGATAATTTTGATGCAAGCGCATACAAGCTGGACTATGAGAAACTGTCCGTTATGGACAAATGGCTTTTGTCCCGCCTGATGACAACCGTCAGGGAAGTGGACGATGATTTGTGGAACTACCGGATTCCGGAGGCTGCAAGAAGCCTGGATTCCTTCGTGGATGAAATGAGTAACTGGTACGTTCGCCGCGGTCGTGAGAGATTCTGGGCGAAGGGCATGGAGCAGGATAAGATCAATGCGTACATGACACTGTACACGGCACTTGTTACGATTGCCAAGACCGCCGCTCCGATGATTCCGTTCATGAGCGAGGAAATCTATCAGAATCTTGTCAGAAGCGTTGATGCCAATGCCGAGGAAAGCGTTCATTTGTGCGATTTCCCGACCGTCAACGAGGATTGGATCAAGACGGATCTGGAAGCCGATATGGATGAGGTATTGAAGATTGTCGTTCTCGGCCGTGCATGCCGTAACGCATCCAATATCAAGCAGCGTCAGCCGATGGCAAATATGTATGTCTGCTGCGAGACCGAGCTGAACGAATTCTTCCGCGAGATTATCGAGGACGAGCTGAATGTGAAGGCGGTAACCTTTACCGATGATGTCAGCGCATTTACCTCTTACTCCTTTAAGCCACAGCTGAAGACACTCGGAAAGCGTTTCGGCAAGCAGATTAACGCAGTGAAGGAAGCACTTCAGAATGTGAACGGTCAGGCTGCGATGGCGGAACTCGATGCGACCGGTGTACTGACCGTCACGGTGGACGGCGCCAACGAGACGATTGCCCGCGAGGATCTGCTCATTGAATCGCAGAAGGTGGAAGGCTATGTCACCGATTCCGATAACGGCATTACGGTTGTCATGGATACCAATCTGACACCGGAGCTGGTGGAAGAAGGATACGTTCGTGAAGTGATCAGCAAGGTTCAGACCATGCGTAAGGAAGCGGAGTTCGAAGTTATGGACCATATCACGCTGTCCCTGTCCGGCAATGAGAAGCTGGCCGGCATCTGCAAGGCAAATGAGGCAATCATTTCCAAGACCGTACTGGCCGACAGCATTTGCTATGAGCCGATGGAAGGATATACCAAGGACTGGAATCTGAACGGCGAGGATGTTACCATTACCGTAGTCAGACGATAAATAAAGCGGCAGCCGGGAGAGCCCCGGTTGTCCCGACAGAACGATAACAGGCTGCCACGACATACAGGCATGGAATGCGGAAATGTCGTGGCGCTTTTGTAAAGGAGATATGGATTATGAGCAATAAAGTGACGGTTTACATCGACGGAAGCGAAGGAACGACGGGGCTTCGGATTGATGAACGGTTTCAGAAGCGAAGCGATGTGGAAATCATCCGAATCAATCCGGAACTTCGGAAGGATCCCGCGGAGCGTGCAAAAATGATCAACTCATCGGATATCACCTTCCTTTGCCTGCCCGATGCGGCAGCAATCGAAGCGGTGTCTCTCTGCACCAATCCCGCAGTCCGGATTATCGATGCGTCGACGGCGCACCGGACGAATCCGGATTGGGCATACGGATTTCCGGAACTGTCCGAGGACCATCGCAGAAATATCGTAAACGGAAAGAGAATTTCGGTACCCGGCTGTCATGCAAGCGGCTTTGTGTCGCTTGTTTATCCGCTGATTGCGGCAGGCATTATGCCGAAGGACTACCCGGTTGTCTGCTGGTCCCTGACGGGGTACAGCGGAGGCGGCAAGAAAATGATTGCCCAGTACGAGGGTGAAGACCGGGCAGCCGAACTCGATGCTCCGAGAGAATACGGACTGACCCAGCAGCACAAGCATCTGAAGGAAATGAAGGCTGTGACGGGACTTGAAAAGAACCCGATTTTCACACCGATCGTATCGGATTATTACAGCGGAATGGTCGGCTCCGTGCCGATTTTCACCGATATGCTGAAGACCCGGATGACCCCGGAGGAATTGCGGGCATTTTATACCGGGTATTATCGCGGACAGCGTTTTATTCGGGTTGCGGATGCGGAGGAAACGGAAGCTCTCGGCGGTTTTTTGGCGGGAAATACGAGAAGCGGCTGGGACGGCATGGAAATTATCGTTGCCGGCAACGAGGATCGGATTACGGTGAATTCGCGGTTTGACAATTTGGGCAAGGGTGCGTCCGGCGCGGCCATGCAGTGCATGAATCTGATGATCGGCGCAGACGAGGATACCGGGCTGGTATTGTAATACGGAAAACGGAGAAAGGCAGGAAAACGGGGTATGACAGAGGACGAAATCAAAAAGGAAATCGAAGCGGTGATTGAACGGGGACCTCAGCCGCTGACCGGGCGGGAGTACCGGTTTGATTCATTTGACGACGGGAACATTTTGCTTGGCAAGAAAAAAGGACATTTGCCCGCAATGGGCTGGAACAGCTGGAACGCGTTCGGAACCGGCAATACGGAGGAACTGACCAAAGCCATGGCGGATTCGCTGGTGCGGCTTTCGCTGGACCGGCTCGGATATCGGTATGTGGTGCTGGATGACGGATGCTATTATAAGGAACGGGTCAACGGAAAGCTGACCAACGAACCGGAAAAATTCCCGGATGATTTCAAAACGATTGCCGATTATATTCATGCCCGCGGGCTGAAATTCGGCATGTATAACGACATCGGAACCAATCTGTGCGGCGGTGCCTATGTCGGAACCTGCGGACATGAGGCGGAGGATGCCGAGTCGTATGCGGCATGGGACGTCGATTTTCTGAAGGTGGACAACTGCTATTATTTGTGGGACAATGCGACGTTCTCGGACAGCCGGAATGCGAAATACGTGTTTGCCCCGTCCATTCGCTCGATTACGGTTTCGGGAAATGAGTTTTCCGTTTCCCTGTCGGCGGCGAAGGACGGAATTCTGTCCGGAGAACGCATTTGCAAAAAGGAAACTTACGTAACGGATATCGGAACCTTTGACGGCACCGGCCCCGGACCGTCTCCGCTCGGAAATCGAAGCGGGGAACTGCAGTTTTCGGTAACGGTTCCGAAGGACGGCGAATACACTCTTGCGATTGACTATGCGACGTCGCAGGAAGAGGGCCAGGGCGAATGGCTCCAGGTGGCGGTCGGCAGCAATCCGGAGACCCTTTCCTATGACGGATTTGTTCCGGCTACTCCGGTCAAAACCGAATTCTGCGTATTTGACGGAATCCGTGTGGCGCTGAAGGCCGGCGAAAACCGCATTCGTCTGATGAATCACCGGAGACAGGAAAATACGTTCTGCTCGTACGCAACGCTTCTTGACGAACTGAACCGGGTCAAGCCGGGACACGACATTTTGCTGTCGCTGTGTGAGTGGGGCAAGACGCATCCGCAGAACTGGGGATACCGGATTGCCGATTCGTGGCGGATTTTAAATGATATCACATTCCGCGTCGGGCGTGACGGCGATCCCGGAGTCGGAACATGGAAGGATCCGTATACGCCGAGCGTGACATCGCAGTACAACAAGGCGGTTGTCATGGATGAATTTGCGGGCCTTGACCGCGGCTGGAACGACCCGGATATGCTGATGATCGGCATGAACGGCCTGACCGATACACAGTACCGGACGCATATGGCCATGTGGTGCATGATGAACGCACCGCTGATGCTCGGTCTGGATTTGCGGCGCGTAGAGGTCGGAGACAGCATTTGGACCATTATTGCAAATGAGGCGCTGATTGCGCTGAACCAGGACCCGCTCGGCGTTCAGGCCAAGCGGCTGGTATGCAGTATTCCGGGCAAATATGAACCCGACCGGACCTATATTACCAATATCGATCGTGTGGATATCTTGGCGAAGCCGCTTTCGGACGGCGGAGTCGCAATTTCCTTTATCAATGTCAGCGAAGAGAAGAAATGCGGACCGTTCCGTTTGGAGAAGGATCTGATTTGCCGAAAGCTGGCCGAAAAAATGGTCGGCGCCGAGGCGTTTGCAAATGCCGCCGGCTATACCGTGACCGATTTGTGGAGCGGAGAGCAGACCGACAATACGACCGGCATTTTCGAAGTGACGGAGCTTCAGGCCTGCGAAAGCGTGACATGGAAGGTTATGCCGTATGGAGCCTGACCGGGAGGAGCTTCGGGAACTGACGGAACAGATTGCCGGCCGGGACGAATTTGGAACACCGGCGGAACAGACTGCCGGTCGGGACGAGCTTCGGAAACTGACGGAACGGCTTGCCGGCCGGACCAAAACGGAGGCATCGGTGATTGTTCACGAATGGATGCAAATGCACGGAGCAGTCGATGAGGACGATATTACAAGGGCTTACGGAATCAAGGATTTGTTTGATTGCAGAACGTGTGTCAATCACGTTGCGCAAATGGTGCTGAAGGGGATTATTCCGCCGGACGAAACGACTCGGGACGGAGCCGTGTTCGGAATGCGTCGGAAGCTGACGTACGAGGAGGCTCGCGACATTGTCGAACGTGCCGCAAACGCGGTGGCGAAACAACCCGAAGCGGGAAACCGGAGCACTGCGGAAAACACGAAAACCGGTGGAGTTACCGTCATTTCGGTGAACGAGATGCGGCAGCTGATGGCGGAGGGTGCTCTGGCGGTGGATGTCCGAACGGCGGACGCTTACGAAGACGGACACCCGGACGGCGCGGTCTGGTGCCCGGTGTCCGAGTATTTGAGAAATCCTTACGGGGTTTCGGACAACCCGGAGCGACCGATTATTTTTCTGTGTGAACAGGGTGTGAACAGCCGGATTGCGGCGGAGTGTGCGGAGCGTGCGGGCTTTCGGAAAGTATATTCGGTGAGTCTGAACGGGACGGCGTGAGAAGCCGGTGACGCTGACCGGAAGGCAGATTGAGGAGGCCGGTGACGCTGACCGGAAGGGAAGATTGAGAAGCCGGTGACGTTGACCGGAAGGCAGATTGAGGAGGCCGGTGACGGCAGGAGCAAGGAGTATGATACAGTCGGAAATGACCGAAAAGAAAATGAATATGCCCTGCAGTGAAGCCGCCGTACGACAGGCGGAGGCGGCGGGACTGGAGCTGGTTTCCGGAGAGGACGGGCTGATGCTTTGCGGAAACGGACTGTCGATGCGCGGGGATTTTACCCATATGATTCCCAGACTCCGAAAGGACCGTCTGGCAGGGGAAATGCTGTGCCGCGCGGCGAAACTGAAACACGGACCGGAACATCCGACGTTATTGGATGCGACGGCGGGACTCGGCGAGGATTCGCTGCTGCTGGCGGCGGCCGGGTTTGACGTTACGTTATATGAATACAACCCGGTGATTGCGGCGCTGCTTCGGGATGCGCTGCGGAGGGCGGAGGACGTACCGGAGCTTCGTGAGATTGCGGCACGGATGCATTTGGAAGAAGGCGACAGTATCGCGGCCATGCGGGCACTGACGGAACCGAAGGATGTGATTTTGCTGGATCCGATGTTTCCGAAACGGCAGAAAAGCGCTTTGATTAAGAAAAAATTCCAGCTCCTTCAGAAGCTGGAATGTCCATGTACCGATGAAGAGGAACTGCTGCAGGCGGCGATTGCCGCAGCACCCCGAAAAATCGTAATCAAACGTCCGCTCAAGGGACCGTTTCTGGCGGGCCGCAAACCCGATTATTCCATGGTCGGGAAAGCAATCCGCTATGATTGTCTGGTGTTTGCCCGGTCCTTTTTATATTCCTTGCAGTGAGCGCTGTGCAGCTTGGTATTGGTGGCGGTGTAGCCGATTATAACCGTCTTGTTGGCTTGTGCAAGGGCATCCAGACAAAGTATCTTCTCGTCCGACGGGGCGTTGCGTCCCTGAACATCAATTCCGGGACAAACGTTATATTGATGCCCGTCGATTGAGAACAGAGCAATACATGTTTTTCCGTAGTAGTCGGCACCGTACGCCATGTCGATGGAGGAAACCTCGAGAACGGCATTTTCCAGGTCGAAGACGTATTTTTCCGTGAAAAACGTCTGCGGCCATTTTTTCTTCATGAAGACATGAATGGTGTGATGATTAATCTGGTCGAGCACATCGTCTTCGCCGAAGGTGTTCAGCTGCTTCCGCAGTTTTCGGAAATACAGTGAGAAAATGATGAGCAGTACGCCCAGGGAAACGGTACAGACAGCACCGAATCCGAAAAACAGAATCGTACAGGTAACCCACCAGCTGTATTTGTTCGGGATTGTCGGAGAGAGTATCAGGGAAATCAGAAGTGCGGTTCCGATGACCAGGGGAATCAGTCCGATCAGGAAGATTTTCATGCACAGAGACCGTTTCGGCCGCATTGCAAACAAATCATTGGTAAACCGGTAATGTGTTTTTATTTCCATATAAATAATCCTCCGAATCGAGAGTATGCGTAATAAATCCGGGTTTTTCAACGGGTTTCAGCGTATCACTTCAGAGAAAATTTGTCAATAGACAGCGCTTTGCAAAAAAATCGGCTAAAAAAGACGAAAAAATGCGAAGTTTCTTTCCATTTTATAAAAAAACACAAGGTTATCAAGAAAATGCATGGCACAAGAAGAAAAAGACATTTACAAGGTGATGCGCGGATGTTATATTATATATAATAAACAATTATTTTATTTCACATCTTGATTTTGTTAATTTTCATTATAGAAAATGACATGCAATTTTGAATATGTGAGGAAAGAAAAAGAAGGTATGGGCTATGAGATGTAACGCAATATTGAAAAAATCATACGAAAAGGAATTCAAAATCGGTCTTGCCGCGGCTCCGCTGAAGGAGCAGTTCGGAATGAACAACGAAATCGGAAATCCCGACAAGGAAGAGCTGATTCTCGAACAGTTCAACAGCATGACCTTTGATAACGACCTGAAGCCTGCCTATAATATGGGATGGCAGAGCAGCGAGGCAACGGAAACGAACCTGCCGTTTGTGATTAATCCGTATGCGCTCAAAATGCTGGAATGGGCCAGAACAAACGGAATGAATGTCCGCGGACACGTTCTGGTATGGCACAGCCAGTGTCCGAAGGAAGTGTTCTGCAAGGGCTATGAGCCGGTGACATTTCCGACGGATCCCGAACTGCTGAAGCAGCGTCCGATGATGAAGATGTTCGAAAAACTCAATCCGGTTTGCTTCGTCGATCGGGACACCATGCTGAAACGTCTCGAGAGCTACATTTATTCGGTCATGGAGTATATGTATGCAAATGATTTTGCCGAAACCATATATGCCTGGGACGTTGTCAACGAAGCCATCGAGCCGGAAGACAAGAAGGAAACGGGACTTCGCGATTCTTATTGGTATCAGGTAATCGGAGAAGATTTTATATACTGGGCATTTCGGTTTGCCCGCTCGGCGGTGGATGAACTGTCCGTTCGGTATGCCGACCGTTACGGAGTCGATGCCAACGACCCGGAGGCACTTCGAAGCATTCGGCCGAGGCTCATTTACAATGATTACAATGAGTGGCAGCCGGTGAAGAAGGCATTTATCATCGGTGCGTTGACACGGGAAGAGCGCGGACACGGCAGCATTATCGGGGAAGGCCTGATTGACGGAATCGGAATGCAGGGCCATGTGTCCGATAACAATGATTTGGATGAATATATCGCGGCTCTGAAGGAATACGCATCGCTGGTCAGCGAGGTTCATATTACCGAATTGGATGTCAAATGCACCTGCACCAACAAGAATGCGGAATATTATCAGGCGGTATTCTATAAGAAACTGTTTGAACGGCTGATTGAGGCAAAGCACGAAGGCGCCAACCTGACGTCGGTCACATTCTGGGGACTGACCGATGACAACTCCTGGATTCGCGGTGCCAACCCGCTTCTGTTCCGCGGGGATCTGACACCGAAGAAAGCGTTCGATGCGGTCATTTATGCGGCGGATGGCGGAGACCTCGGAGAACCGGAGAAGATTATTCTGAATCTGTCCGACCGGCTGTTTGATTTTGAGCCGGCCGAAGACGGAACACCGGTGAAGCCGGAAGACCTCGGATTCAAGATGAGAGGATTCGGCGAGATTGAGCTGACGCAGAAGACGGCTCACGGCGGAACGTACTCGCTGGCCAACGAAAAACGGTTCGGAGGCTGGTGCGGTATCAGCCTGAACGTGTCCGATTTTATCGGTCAGACGATCCGAATCGGACAGTGGGTAAAATCCCCGGCAAAGAGCGTAATCCTGACAGCCGACCTCGGAAATGAGTATCCGTTCATTTGCAAGGCGGAAACGGCCGACGGTGAGTGGAAATACATGGAAGGCACATATCAGATTCCGAATGACGTATATTCCCTGTTCCTCAACTACTCCACCGAAGAGGAGGACCCGAACACGTTCAGTGCCGTTTATCTGGATGATGTCAGCGTGACGCTGATCGGTCTGCAGGAAGGCTTCGAGGGACGAAGCAATATCGCAGCCATTCGCGGAGCCGGTCATTTGCCGTTCCTGATGGTAACCGACAAGGAGTCGCGTGACGGAGCCGGCCATTCCCTGTTGGTAACGAGACAGGAAAAGGACGCAACCGTGAAGCTGAACATTTCCTCTTATATCGGTCAGACGATTCGCATTTCCCTGTTTGTCAAGACGTCCGATTCCGTGATTCGGATCGGTTTGGACGGAACGGAACCGCTTCCTCTTGCGGAAGCTGCGGCCGTGTCCGGCGAGTGGACCGAAGTGACGGCCGAGACGACGCTTCCCGCCGAGCTCAACTCCGCGGAAATTTATGTGGAAACAGACGGCAACGCCGATTTGTTCCTGGATGATGTATTTGTATGTATCGCAAAATGAAATATCATTTTGGCGGATTCATAACAGAAATGACACTTTGTAAACAATCCGCCGATACCATGTCGGCGGATTTTTGCATTTTTCGTTTCGTGTGACACTTTTGCAACACTCTCTATGATAATATTGCTTCACAAACAAAAGAATATATGCGGTTTGTGTTTCGGGGAGTGTTAACAGAGGCAGATGCGGGAAACGAAGAAGTAATGAACAGTAATAAAAAACGTCGTTTCCCGAACATTTGTCTTTTTTTTGACCGAAAATGTCGGAAATTACGGAAACCGGTAAAATGAAGAATTAATATATACGGGAAATAATCAATACTTGATTTCTTTTGACAATCGTGCTACTATTGTAGAATAACATTTGTATATGCCGTTATTCAGCATAGAAATGGGAGTGGGGAGCCTATGGCAGAGAAAGAGCTGCGAAAAATGAGCCGAAGCGAGCTGATTGAAATCATTTATGCGTTACAACAAAATGAGAAACAGATCGCGGAAGAGCGGGATGAACTTCGCAGGCAATTGGAAAACAGAGTAATTGCCCTTGATAAATCAGGTTCCATAGCGGAAGCGGCACTGTCACTGAACGACGTGTTCTCCAAGGCACAGGATGCGGCAGACCAGTATTTGCAATCCCTGCAGTCCGATTCGTCGATGATTACCACGAAGGCGGAGGAACGGGCCAGAGAGATATTACGACAGGCAAGACGGGATGCGGCCGCAGTAATGGCGGAAGCCGAGAAGCGGTGCAGCGAGAGAAACAAAGAAAACGAAGAACAGATCAATGCTCAGTGGGATGCCTTCCGGAGCGCTTTAAAGGAGCTTGTGGAACGCAATCCGGAACTGAAGGATTTGCTGAAGAAACGCTATGGCGGAGGAGTTCGGAGTGAGTGATACGAAGGACAGGGAGGTATCGGTTCCGTCTGAGGAAGAAGTCGAAAAGGAACGAAAACGACTGGAATATCAGAAACGATACCACAGAACCTTACGAAGTACGATTTACATTTTGCTTGTTGTCGCGGCAATTGCGGTATTGCTTGCAACGTTATTGCTGCCGGTGCTGAAAGTATCCGGAACAAGCATGGAACCGACGCTGCAGGACGAAGATATCGTCATGCTGATGAAGAAGAAAAATTTCAAAACCGGTGATTTGTGCGGATTCTACTGGCAGAACAAGCTTCTGCTGAAGAGAATTATCGGAGGTCCCGGTGATTATATCGATATCAAAGATGACGGAACCGTTTATGTAAACGGAGAAAAACTGGATGAGCCTTATGTTTCGGAGCTTTCCATCGGAACCTGCAATATTGAGTTTCCGTATCAGGTGCCGGACGGTCAGTACTTTGTACTGGGGGATCACAGGGCGACTTCCGTGGACAGCCGCAGCACGACCATCGGGTGTGTGGAAGCCAATCAGATTGTCGGTAAGGTTATGCTGAGAATATGGCCGTTCAAACGAATCGGAGTTATTCATTAAAATTTTTTTTGATTGAAGAAAACAGGTGAAGAAGGCAGAATTAATTTGTGACAAAATCACACAAAATCAAGTAAAGCATTGAAAAACCGAATATTGATTGTGTGACAAAAACACATAAACAGCGAACGGTTTCCGATAAGGAACGTTGCAAATGCAGAAAATAATTTCGGGCCGACGGAAACGGCGGTTACTTTTAACGAAAGGAGGCAGCGCAATGAATAAAACCGTGAACAAATTTGTCAGCAAATTTATGACGGAACGAAGCAATAGACGGAAGTTTGTTGCTGTTATTTGCGTTCTTGCCCTTTTCGTATGCGGAGGAGTATTCTGGGGGCTGAAGCTGACAGGAATTTCCCTTACTTATAATTCGTCCTGGGGAGGCGGTATCAGCAGTCCGATTCAGACTGTTGACAACAATAATTATTACGGTGAAACGATTAAAGTCACGCTGTATGATTATGAAGCGGATGATACCGGTCATAACGATAACTACGGAATCAGTCAGGGACATGTTTTAAAATTCTATAACAGTGGCGGAGATCATAATCCGGTTGATCAGGCGACATTTACCGGTAACCTGAACGGAAAAGGAATTGCACTTCAGGGTATTGTCGATAAAACGCTGAACAGTTCCGGATACCCGAGGCTGTCCAAAGCCGTCGATAACAATCAGGAATCTCTGGAATATCTGTTCAGTAAAACAAACGGAAACTACAGAACGGTATACAAAGATACAACCGGCCTGTTTAAGGAAGTGAACGGCTGGCTCACTTTCAACAGTGATGACAACTATGCATATTACAATAGTTCGCACAATCAGTTTGGTGTGAACAGTACCACGTTTACTCTGAACGACGGCAATAAGGTCGGATTCTTCCCGTTCGATGAGATGAATACCAATCAGAAGGATGTTCAGGGAAGCAACAGCAATACATATTACAATCATCATTTCGGAATGCAGATGGAATCCGAATTCACCCTGTATGAGAACGGACGGATTCAGGATGAGGATATGCAGTATCGGTTCTCCGGAGACGATGACATGTGGGTTTTCATCGACGGTGTTCTGGTTCTGGACATCGGCGGTATTCATATGCCGACGGACGGATATATCAATTTCGCAACCGGTGAAGTGTATGTTTCCGAAGCCGTCAATATCGCAAACAATGTTCCGTTGGTTCGCGGTTCGAACAGTGATATCGCGGACGGCTATGCACCGGTTCGTACGACAATCAGTCAGATATTCCAGAATGCGGGCAGGACCTTTGATAATTCTGCCGGTTCCAAGCATACAATCAAGATGTTTTATCTGGAACGAGGCGGCGTATATTCCAACCTTTTGGTTGAAACAAACATTTTCGCAAAAGAAGACATTTACGTACAGAAGGATTGGGACGATCAGGGAATTTACATCGACCACAGCAATGCGGTGGTTACATATGATGTATATCGTGTCAGCACGGCGGACAACACTCAGCGTACGAAAGTGGATGTAACCCAATACGGAGCAACCGGTATTCTGAATTCCGGCAACAGCTACAAGGAAGTTGTTCGGCACCTTCCGCCTCCGGACGGTACGTTCTACTATTTTGTTGAAGAAACCTCGGATTTCCCGGGATACAATATCGTATATGGAATCGGACGTTCCCATACACAGGGATCGTCGACGGAATACGATCCGGGCGAGGATGTCATTTTCTACGGAGATACATTCCAGCTGACGAACCGGCGAATGACGGAAACCTCTCTGACGGTAGTGAAGAACTGGGAGGATTCGAATGGTCCGATTAATCCGGTTGCGGATGTTAAGGTTCAGCTGTATCAGGTGAAATCGACAACACCCGGCGGCGGTATCAGTATCAGCGGAACGACACCGACGACACCGACGACAACGCCGACAGCGCCGGAACCGTCCGGCACACCGACAGGAGGATCCTGGCAGCAGGTTACAAGCCTGGAGGCGGGAGGACGGTATGTATTCGCGGATTCCGACGGAAATCTGATGGCTCTAAAGAGCGGCGGCGAGCCGATTTACGACTTTACGTCCGGTACACCGGAGACCAGTACGCAAGTCCAGCAATGGACGTATACGTCGGATCGGAAACTTGTTGCCGGCAATTCCGCGGAATTGGTTGTATGTAATGGCGGCAATAGTAATTATGCCAGTCAGAGAGTGGTACCGTCGAGTGATTCGAGTTACACCAATTCAACGGTAACGCTGACAAACGGTCATTTGGTAGTCACCGATACGGAAAACAGTCTTGTGACATATGTAATGAAGAACAATTCATATGGTGACTTTCGTTCGGAAAGCAATGCGGTTTCGTTAACCGCATACAAATATGTAAGCGGCGGCAGCGGAACCGGAACCGGAACAGGAACCGGCAGCGGAACCGGAAGCGGAACCGGCAGCGGCTCCGGCAGTGGAACCGGCAGCGGAACCGGAAGTGAAATCGGAGTGCCGTACGGTGATCCGGTTACGATTTCGACGAATCGCCGATATTATATGTATGATTTCATTCCGCTTTCAGTCGTTGAGAATAATCAGGTTTATTATTATTCCTACTATGTGAAGGAAGTCGGCGAATCCGGCGGAAAGATAACCGTTAACGGTGATGTATATACCGTATCGTACAGTGAATCCACTACGGTTTCGGACGGAACCGTGGCAATCACCAACACGTTTGAGGGGGTTCAGCCGGAATATACGACTCTGACGGTTAAGAAGGTTTGGAAGGATTATACCGGTACGGAAATTACCGCACCCGGAGAAATCCAGCTCGTTATTCAGCAGATTGCAACACCGATCGGCGGAGGAAATTCCGTGACCGGTACGTATGATACCGTAACCTTCTCCGGCAACTACCTGGAGAAGACATTTACCGATGTTCCGATACAGGACAACGGTGAGGACGGAGTAGCATACACATACAAATACAATGTTTATGAAGCCGGCGCTACGAACGGCGTGATTACGTCGAACGGAACCGAGTATTCGGTAAGCTACAGCAACGGCGGAAATCCGGTAACCGGCGGAACCGTCACGGTAACCAACACCGAAATCTGGAAGGGTATCACGAAGGATATTACGGTTGAAAAGGTTTGGAAGGATTCCGAAGGCAATGCGTTGTCAACGGCGCCGATGTCGGTTCAGGTACAGCTGTACCGCACGCTGACAGAGGAAGGCGAAACGGACGGAACGACAGCACCGTACGGTAATCCGGTAACGTTGTCGGGCACCAGCCTGAGCTATACATTTGAAGATTTGCCCACTCAGATATTGGATAATAATGTGGTTTACGATTGTTATTATTCGGTAGTTGAGGCGAATGTGACAAACGGGGTAATGATCGGCAGCAATGCAAAATATGCCGTAACCTACAGTGCAACGGAGGTTCAGGATGGAACCATTACCGTTACCAATACGGAAATTCCTCCCGAGACAACGACTGTTACGGTAGTGAAGTCCTGGAGAAATGATTTGGGTGAAATCATTTCGGCACCGACCGGAATTCAGGTGAAACTGATGAGGGTTACCGTAATTAACGGAACGGAGGGAGCAGGAACGCAGTACGGCGATGCCGTAACGCTGAATTCCACGTCACCGAGTCATGCATTTACCGATCTTCCGTTGACGGGAATCGAAAACGGACAGGAAGTAAGCTATCAGTATTACGCGGAGGAACAGAATTCCGAAAGCGGAATGATTACGGTAGGAGAAGATGTATATCGTGTATCCAACAGCCCGAGCGCGAAAGTGACAGGCGGAACGATTACAATCACAAATACCGAAGTCGGAGAGGAATATACACCTCCGACAATGACATACAAGTATAAGAAAGTAATCGATTCTCTGGCAACCGGAAATACGAATTCCGAAGGAAGCGTATTGGCGAATCCGGATACCACGCTGAACGGAATCGATACGTACCGACTGTATATGGATGTGATCAACGAATCGGTAGGAAAACCTGTCGATCTCCTGATTGTAGTGGATCAGTCGGAAACGATGTATACAAAGAACGGTATTTCGTATTATTCCAACGGAACATCGAATAATTCAGTATATTACGATTATGTATTGAATTGGGTTTTGAACGGTGGTGCTACCAAGAACAGTTCTACGGCAATGCCATCATCAAATCCGATATATGATTACGATTTAGAGACTGATTCCTGGAGAAAGGTATATGGAAAAGTAACGGAAGCAGGTATTATCAACCGGTTCCTGAATCTTTCTCCGAAGAACAAAGTGGCGGTAATCGGATATAACGGTGTTCGAAGCTACAGCAATACGTCTCCTTACAAGTATCCGGCATCGGCAGGATATTCGTATGAAAAGGATACGGAAGTGCTGCTGGATTGGACCGGTGATAAGCTGACCGGCAATGGTGTAAATATGGAAGCACGGGATTATACCGGTGCCAATTATGAAGCAGCTTACCGATTGGCTGCGGATATGTTTGAGGATGTCAAGGATGACGGAAATCAGAAGGTCATGATTTTCATTTCCTCGTCTCAGCCTACATGCTATATCATTGATGAAGGTGAAGAGATGACCGGCTACGAAGTCGGAGACCGTGCCGGAACTACAAAACTGGGACTTGAAAACAACACTAACTGCACCGCACCGTCCGAGAGAGCATTCGACGAATTCATAAGCCGTTGTCCGTATGTTACAACTTACGCAGTGGCAATCGGGTCCTATGCACAGGATCCCGGATATGATCCGAATAACGAAAAAG
The DNA here is from genome assembly GCA_045641285.1 of Lachnospiraceae bacterium. Lineage (GTDB taxonomy): Bacteria > Bacillota > Clostridia > Lachnospirales > Lachnospiraceae > ISDg. Next base: position 71,486 of record JAZUGQ010000041.1, on the reverse strand, counting down.
GATTTAAATATACGGAAGCCGAGGTTCTGAGTTACATGGGAGAAGTCGGCGGAGGCTATTATGTCCGGTCGGGAAGCAGCGGCAGAACGCTGCGGGAAAAACTGGAAGAGATTCTGTTCCCGGAAACCATGCACCATATTACCATTGTCGATGAGTTAACCGATTATGTGGAATTCTATGGCGACCAGTTGGATCTGATTGTTACCGAGACCGATGCGGACGGTAATGTGACGGTTCTTTGGGAGGACGATGAAGCCCGGAAGACATGGAGAAACGCAAGCGATGTGGAAAGGGATATTGTTACCGGAGTCGTTATCGAGCAGGTCAACAGTCATCCGCAGGTAACAGTAGAATTTGACAGTAATTATTATTTAAATCCGAACAGCACCTATACCGTATCGTATAATGTACAGGCTACGGAATATGCATATGAAATGAAACAGGCAAACGGATATGCACACGAAGGTGATGAGAATACGGATTTCTCGAGGGACGGTTATTCCAATGCAACCAGTTCCTTACAGCCGGGATTCCGTTCCAACACCGGTGCAACGCTTCAGTATTCTTATGACGGACTTCGTTATACGAGGCAATATGCGCATCCTGTAATTCAGGTCGGACAAGGTGAAATCACAGTCGTTAAGAAATGGAAGGATTCGGAAGGAAACGATAGCAATCTTCGTGATGATATCGTAATCCGGCTGATGAGAGTAAAGACTCCTGTCGAATCCGGAAGTTCGGGAAGCAGCACCCCGGAAGAAGAACCGTATCTGAATGCGGTAACGCTGCACGCGGCAGAAGAAATGACTTATACGTTTACGAATTTGCCGCTTAAGGGAGTTGAGGAGGGTGTCGAGTACACTTACTCATATTACGTTGTCGAGGAGGAAACCGGAACTTCGTTATTTGCGCCGGAATACAGCAACACAAGCGCGATTACGAACGGTACCATCACGATAACAAATGTGTTTGACGAAACGAGTTCGTATTTGTTGCCGAATACCGGTTCGACAGGCACTATGCAGTTCATTTTCATGGGATTGCTTCTCATGCTTGTAGCAATCCTGGCAGGATACGAAATGTATCGGCGTAGAAGAGCACAAGCATGAAAACATTATTTTAATAGGAGGCAGAAATTATGAAAAAAAGAATGTATGCATTATTCATGGCATTGATTCTTGTGATTGCCATGATGGCTCCGGCAGCTGCCGATGGAACAACAACAGGTACAATTACCGTAAAGAATGCTACACCGACAAAAACTTATAGTATTTATAAGGTTTTTGATGCAGAACAGAGCGGTGACAAGATCAATTATTCAATTGATTCCAATTCGGAATGGTATTCCGCAGTAAACTCAAGTGAACTTTTTACACTGGTACCTACAACGACAACAGGTGTTTACCAGGTACAGGTTAACGAGTTCAAGGCAGACGGCGTGACGGCAATTACCGATACCGACCTGCTTAATTTTGTAAAGAACAATGCGAGCGGAAAGACCGTAACCGCAACCAAGACGGCGCTTGGTACCGAAGTAAAGTTCGAAAATGCTGATTTCGGTTACTACTATGTAACGACAAACAACGGTTCCAATGTTACGATTTCCAACATGACCGCGAATGTTACCATTATTGACAAGAACGATGTTCCTTCCTGGAACCCGCCTACTCCCGGTGATGAGGAAGAAGGTAAGTTCGTAGCTGACGAAATCGAGAATGATGGCGTCAAGATGGCAGGAACATTTACCAAGGCAAATGATGCGTCGATCGGCGATGTTGTTTACTTTGAAATTCTTGCTCATGTTCCTACATTTAACGCAGACAACGAAGTTGTAACGTATACCTTTACCGATACTCTTGCAGACGGTTTCACGTATGTTGACGGAACTCTTAAGGGTGTTATTGAAGGTACCGGAGCAAATGGTGATGCAGTGAAGTTCGCGCTGGTTTCCTCGGATCTTACGGTTTCCGGCCAGAATATTACCATTACCTACGCAATCGATGACTATTCCGGTTATCCGGCAGATGCTGATTTGACCATTACTTATACGACTCTTCTTGATGAAGATGCTGTATTTGACAATGTGAACCAGGCAAACATGACATGGACTCAGATCCCTTACGATCCGAACGAGCCGTCTGTTACACCGACACCTACGACCCCTACGGTTACTCCTCCTCCGTCTGAGACAGATACCTATACTTACGGATTCGGTCTTCAGAAGTATAAGGATTCGGTAGCGGATGCCAATAAGCTCACCGGAGCTACATTTACTTTGTATGATGCTGAAACCAACGGAAACAAGATTAATCTTGTTAAGGTTGACGATGGCGAATACCGTGTTGCATCGAAGGAAGAAGCAGAAGCAACAGGATTTACAAGCGCAGTTATCGAAGCAGGTCATGCGACTGTTTTCGGTCTTGACGAAGGTACTTATTATCTGCAGGAGGAAACTGCACCGGATGGATATAACCGTCTGAAGTCCCGTCAGGAAGTTGTCATTACCGCAGGTGAAAACGGAAATGTTGTTACAACCGGCACGAATGCAGGTTTTGTAGAAAACGATGTTAATATCATCAACAAGGCAGGTACCATCCTTCCTGAAACCGGTGGTGTCGGCACAACGATCTTCACTGTTGTAGGTATTGCATTGATGCTCGGAGCTGTTGTACTTCTTGTTACAAAGAAGCGTGTAAACAGATAATTCAAAGCAAAAACAGAGGATTCCCGGAGTCTTGCAAAAGGCTCCGGGGATATCCTTAGGATATGATAGGAGAGCACTATGAAAGGAAAATGGTCAACTGTTGCTTTGATCGGAATCTTCTTAATAGGTCTCTCAATCCTCTTGTATCCTGCTGTCAGCAATTATATCAACGAGAAAAACCAGAGTAAGGCGATTTTCGATTATGATATGACAATCAGCAGCATGACAGAAGAGGATTTCAGTCATTATTTTGAGGAAGCAAATGAGTACAATGACAGGCTGCGTGCCGATCCGATGGCATTTTACAATCCGGCGCTGGTCGACGGATACGACGAGACGCTGGCAATTGATGATACCGGAATTATCGGGTATCTGTATATCGAATCGTTGCAGGTATCGCTTCCGATTTATCACGATACGAAAGACCTGACATTGCAAACCGCGACAGGTCATTTGAAAGGAACGAGTTTTCCGATCGGAGGTGTCGGAACCCATTCGGTAATCGTCGGGCACCGTGGACTTCCGAGAGCAAAACTGTTCACGAATCTGGACAAATTAAAAAACGGTGATATTTTCACCATTACGATTCTGAACCGGGTGCTGACCTATGAAGTGGACCAGATTCGCATCGTTCTTCCGGACGAGACGGAAGAATTGCAGACCATTCCGGGAGAAGATCATTGTACCCTGTTAACGTGTACGCCGTACGGTATCAATACGCACCGGCTGCTGGTTCGGGGAAAACGAATTACCAATATCGATGTACCGGAGGAAATGACCGTTGTTGTAACGGCCGATGCATTTGAAATCGATCCGCTTGTTGTAACGCCGATTGTTGCGGCACCGATGCTGGTTGTATTGTTCATCATTTTGCTGATCGGAACTTCCCGAAAGAAGAAAAACCGCGTTGAAGAATATTTGAAGAAAGTCAATATCGTAACGGCGGAAACCGATCAGGAAGGAAAGGAGAACGAGGATGATTATAGCTAGGAAACAAAAGCGAATGATAACGCTTGTGATGGTTGTAATGATGATTACGGCCTTGGTTTCCTATGCTTCTGCATTTGAGTTCCCGGATACGACAAGAAAAGGTTCGATTACGGTTACGGTGAAGGAATTTGACGGAACTCCGGTTTGCGGAGGATCGCTGGAACTGATATATATTGCCGATTTGGTGGAAGGCGGATACGAGTTTACGGACGCTTTGAAGGACTGCGGAATTTCGCTGGAGAATCTGAATGACGGGGAACTGCCCGAACAGATTTCCAAGGAAATTACGAAGAGAGGAATTCAGGGAGACGTTCAGGATCTCGGGGATTTGCCGACGACAACCTTTTCGGATTTGAAAGTCGGATTGTACCTGATGCGCCAGAAGGTAAACGCACCGGGATATTATGATATTGAACCGTTTATGATTTGCGTACCGATGATGGTGGACGGAGAATGGGTATATGATGTCGAATGTTCGCCGAAGCCGTTGGAAAACGGAGCAGGCGGAAATACTCCGACCCCGTTCCCGGGAGACGGCCCGACACCGACGCCGACACCGACACCGGAGCCGGGAGCAACACCGACACCGACACCGGAGCCGGGAGCAAGTCCGACACCGACACCGGAGCCGGGAGCAACACCGACACCGACACCGGAAGCAAGTCCGACACCGACACCGGAGCCGGGAGCAACACCGACGCCGACACCGGAAGCAAGTCCGACACCGACACCCGAACCCGGATTGCCTCAGACCGGTCAGCTGCAGTGGCCGATTCCGTATTTGGCAATCGGAGGCATTTTGCTGATTCTGATTGGCTGGTGGCTGACGTCCGGCAAAGAAACGGATCATAATGAAGAATAAAATCGGGAAAGTCCTGATCGGAATCGGAATACTGCTTGTACTGTCTGCAGTTTTTATGCTCGCCAGAAACCGTTATGAGGACAATCGGGCAGGCGAGTCCGCGGCACAGGCAATGGATATGATCAGAGGCTATATGGCCGGAACCGTGGCGGAAGATACGCCGCAGACCGGAACAACGATAACACCGGGGCCGACCGCTCCGATAACGCCGACGCCGACCGTTCGGCCGGATGCGCCGACAAAGGCACCGGATATAAACCGTCCGATGAAGGAAGTGGTACTGAACGGAAATTCCTATATCGGGTATCTGAGTATACCGGACAAAGGAATGGAACTGCCGGTATTGTCCGGATGGGATTACGCAAAACTGAAAATTGCACCATGCCGATACAGCGGAACGACATTTGCCGATAACCTGGTGATTGCGGGACATAACTATCGAAAGCATTTTAATCCGCTTCAGGACATCGAATTGGGAACAGAAATTTTCTTTACCGATATGGATGGTGCGGTGATACGATATGTGGTGGCGGATGTGGAAGTGCTGAAGCCGTCCGCAATCGAAGAAATGATTGAAAGCGAGTGGGACCTGACACTGTTTACATGTACCTACGGCGGGAAAACGAGAATGACAATCCGTTGCCGACGGAAGCCGTAGCAGAAACAGATGAAGATGATTACAGAACCCCGGAGATTGGATTTTCCGGGGTTTTTGTGCGGATAAATACAAGAAAAAGGGGACAGGGAAAATGAAACTACTGGTCGTCATTCCCGTGTATAACGAGGAAGCCAATATTGTGTCGGTTGTGGAGGAACTTCGCAGAGTTACGCCGCAGTATGATTTTATTATCGTGAGCGATGGGTCCAGGGATGCAACCGCACAAATCTGCAAGGAACACAAATGGCCGATTGTGGAACACGAGGTCAATCGGGGGCTGACGGAAGCGTTTCGCACGGGAATCCGATATGCGAAGGAACACGGATATGAATCGGTGGTACAGCTGGACGGTGACGGACAGCACGATCCGCAGTATCTGCCGGCCATGGAACGGATGATGGAAGAGGAACAGTGCGATATCGTAATCGGAAGCCGGTTCCTGAACTCCGGACGGCCGAAGAATCTGAGAATGCTGGGAAACCTGATGCTGAGCCGTAAAATCCGAAAAAAGACGGGACAAATGCTCACCGATCCGACAAGCGGCATGAGAATGTATGACGGCCGGTTATTTGACCGGTTTCTGACGGAACAGTCCTTCGGACCGGAGCCGGATACGATTGCCCGATTGATTTTCGAAGGGAAAAAAGTCCGCGATGTTTCCGTCCGGATGCGCGAGCGAATTGAGGGACACAGTTATTTGCGAGGAATCAAACCGGCAAAATACATGTGGCATCAGCTGCGTGAAATCGGTCGTCTGAAATAGGGCACCGAGATTCGGAAAACGGTCAATGACAAACAAAAAACGGGGCTGTTACCGAAAAGAGAATTCAGACTCTTTTCGGCAGCAGCTCCGTTTATATTACATTACAGGAAATTGCGTCCCATAATGTAAAAAACGTTCCGCGAGGATGCGCACGTTTGCAGAAGATTAATCAATTTCCAAAGGTACGAAACAGAATTTGTTGCAGTCGACGAGGCCGCGGTCGGTCAGACGGAGGTCCGGAATGCAGGCAAGCGGAATCAGTGCCATGGTCATAAACGGAGAAACGATGTCGCATCCGATTTGAATCCAGGCCTCGTTTACGGTCGCGACGATGGCACTCATTTCCTCATTCGGAAGCGGATTCATCAATCCGGCCAGCGGCAGTTTGACAAGGCCGAGGACCTTACCGTTTTGAACGACGCACATACCACCGCCGCACTCAATCAGAGTATTTGCGGCAAGTGCCATATCCTCATCGTTGGTTCCGACAACAAGCAGGTTGTGGGCATCATGAGCAACCGTGGATGCCATGGCACCGCAGTTGATATGGAAGCCCTTGACAAAGCCGATGCCGTGCTTTCCGGTTTCGTGATGACGCTCAAATACGAAGGTTTTCAGAATATCCTGAGACACATCGGATTCCAGGCATCCGTTTACAACCGGAATTTCGCACTGAATTCCGTGGTCGCTGACACGTGCGGGAATAATCTCGATGACGTTAATACGGGCGGTTCCGGTCTTCTGAGTCGGAATTCGGAACGTATCCTTCGTAATGGTTTCACCGACATGCATGGTATTCATCGCAAATTCCGGATACTTATACGGCTCCCAATCCACGGTCATGGCACCGTCGCGGGCAACTTCCTCGCCGTCAATCAGAACGCGGGTAACGTCAAATTTGGCAAGATCGTTGACGAATACGATATCCGCGCATTTGCCCGGTGTAATGGAACCGAGATCCTGATCCATACGGAAGCAGGTCGCGCAGTTAATGGTGGCCATCTGAACGGCCGTAATCGGATTTACGCCGTTGGCAATCGCAATTCGGATAATATAATCGATGTGTCCGTAGTTCTTGAGCGTGAACGGATGAACATCATCGGAAATGAGCATCGCAAACCGGGAGTCCACTTCATGTTCGGTGATTGCCTTGCAGACAATCGGAAGATCGTGCCATGCGGAACCGAAACGCATCTGCGCGTACATACCGCGGCGCATCTTCTCCAGACAATCCTCGGCACGCGTGGATTCGTGGTCGCAGCGGATTCCGGCCGCGATATATGCATTCAGGCCGTTTTCCGTTTCGGGAACGGAATAGTGTCCGGTGACAACCTTATCGGCTTTCATGGTATTGCCGATAATTGCATGGGTTTCCTCATTGAGGTTCAGGATACCGGGGAAATTCATCATTTCTCCAAGGCCGACAACATCGTCAAGCTGCATTTCGCGGGCAATGTCCTCGGATGTTACGCTGGAGCCGGAGTCCTCGAAACCGGGAACGGCGGGAACGCAGGAAGGCGTGGTCAGCATGGCTTTCAAAGGTGTTGTTTTGGCATCCTCCATCATCAGATGAACACCGTCAAGACCAAGCACGTTGCAGATTTCGTGCGGGTCATAATAAATGCCGACGGTTCCGTGAGGAATGACCGTCTTGGCGTATTCGCCGGCACTCAGCATGGACGATTCGATGTGAATATGGCCGTCCAGAAGACCGGGAGTGATATAGGAACCGTTTGCCTCAATGACGCGGGTGCCTTCTCCGATACATTTGCTCGCATCTCCGACCAGAGCGATACGGCCGCTGTGAATGGCAACGTCCATATGCTCCTGAATTTCATGCGTACATACATTGACCAGCTTGGCATCGCGAATGACCGTTTCGGCCGGCTTGATGCCGAGTGCTACGGCGGAAAGGTCGCGGGAACATTTCCACAGCGGCATTTTACAGAATTTATTCTCCATAAGTAACCTCCTAAAGGGGCATCGGTCCGCAGAGTCGCCGGCTCGGACGAGACTGCGGCAGCCCGGATAATTACTTTTATTATAGTCAAAATGAGGGGTTCCCTCAAGTGAAAACTTGCCTTTTTTTGTGTTTTGTTGTAATCTGAATGGGTATGTGAGACGCATTACGGAAAATATTGCAAAGGACTGAAAATAATGGAAAAAGCGTACGAAACAAGATCATACGATACCGAATTTGATGCCGTTGTAACGGCGACGGAGCAGATTGACGGAACGGTTTGGGTGATGCTGGACACGACCCTGTTTTTTCCGCTCGAGGGCGGTCAGTCACCGGACCGGGGAATTCTCGGAGGCTGTCCGGTCACGGATGTGCAGATTCAGAACGGGATCATTCGTCATGCGGTTTCGGTGCCGGAGGGGGCTGCGGCATTTGCCGAAGGCCAGATCGTACACGGGACAATCGACTGGAATTACCGGTATCGGAATATGCAGATGCATTCGGGAGAACACATTTTCTCGGGGCTGGTTCACAACCGCTTCGGATATGATAACGTCGGATTTCATTTGAGCGACAATTCCGCCACCATGGATTATAACGGCAGGATTACGGAGGAGGAACTGCGGGAGCTGGAGCGTAAGGCAAATGAGGTCATCGTGGAGAATCATGCCATCCGCGCCTGGTATCCGACGGCGGAGGAACTGGAAACGCTGTCATACCGGAGTAAAAAAGAGCTTCGGGAGGCCGTGCGGCTGGTGGAAATCGAAGGGGTGGATTTGTGCGCCTGCTGTGTTCCGCATGTGAGAAGCACCGGAGAAGTCGGCTGCTTCAAAATTACGGATTGGGAGAACTATAAGGGCGGAGTCCGGATTCAGTATCGCTGCGGATTCCGGGCGATGGAGGATTATGAGGACCGGATTGCCCTGCTGAAGACGCTGTCGCAGCAGCTGTCCGTGAAGCAGAATCAGCTTTCGGCTGCGGTGGAACGAATGAAAAACGAAAACCGGACACTGCAGTTCGAACTTATTTCCGCGGAGAGAGAAACAATCCTGAGATCGATTCGGGAAATGGCAGCAAAGGACGGTTATACGGACGGCGGCGAGCGTCTGAACCGGTCGGCGGTGTTATGGCCGGAAAGCCGTGACGCGTCGATTCTGCGGTTTGCGGCAAATGAGCTGAAACTGCGGTATGCGGGAACGATTGCGGTGTTTCTGAAGACGGAGTCCGGGTATCGGTATTTGCTGGAACGGGAAGGCGGAACGGTTGCGGCGCTGAATACGGCATTGCGAAATGAGCTGGGAGCCAAAGGCGGCGGTTCGGCGGAATCCGTTCAGGGAAGCGTCGCGGCAGAGAAAGAAACGCTTCAGACCTTTTTGGCCGGCCGGGAGGAGTTCTGATATGTGGCTTTGGATTCGAATTGCGTGCTATCTGATTTTGGCTGTAATAAATATCGGCTACGGAACTTTTGTGAAGCATGTCGGTGCAGGCAACACATTTTACCGAATCTGGTATCTGATCGGAGCGATGTTTCTTCTGCTGATTCCGTGTGCATACGGAAAACTTTGGAGCCGGTTGGGGCGAGCGTTCAAAATCGTACTCATTTCGCTTATTGTACTCGGACTGGCGCTTTTGACAACGGTGGAATGTCTGGTTGCATCCCGGTTTCAAACGGAAGAAGCGGATGTGGACTATATTCTGGTTCTCGGCGCACAATGGAAGGAAGACGGACCGAGCGTGGTGCTGTCGTACCGCCTGGAAACGGCGCTTCGGTATTTGAACGGGCATCCCGACGTCCGGTGTATCGTGTCCGGCGGAATGGGGGACAATGAACCGATTTCGGAGGCGGAAGGAATGTACCGGTATCTGACGGAGCACGGCATTTCCGCGGACCGGCTGATTCGGGAGGAACGTTCCGTCAATACGGCCGAGAATTTTTCGTACAGCATTCCGCTGCTGCCGTCCAAGGATACGTCGGTGGGAATCGTGACAAATAATTTTCATATGTATCGGGCACTCGGAATTGCCCGGAAAAGCGGACTGACCAATGTGAGCGCGGTTGTTGCGCCGTCCACGGAGAAATATCTGCCGCACAATATGTTACGGGAGTTTTTCGGCATCATGAAGGATTTTGTGTTCGGCAATTTTTCCTGGTAACGTTCCGAAAATGAGGAACCGGGGGAGTGCACGAAAGAAACGGTGTCAGACCGGATCGTTCCGAAACCGTGAAGAAGGGGAACGTCCGCAGCGGCATCGGATACCGCGAAAATAACAGACAGTAATAAAAAGGTCGTCGTAATCAGGAGGAATCCTCAAATTACGACGACCTTTGTTGTTTTTATGGTTTCTTAAGGCGTTATCCGCTGTGACGGATGTTGAAAGAGCAGGGCTCTTTCGGCCGGTTTATTCGTCTGCTTCTTCGGCAGCGTCTTCGTTACCGTCCGTCATCAGGCCTTCCGTATTAACCTCATGTCTCTTTGCGCAGAAGGAGCAGAGACGGGTACGACCTTTTTCAATTGCAGCGTCAACAGAGCCGTTATACAGGGTATCACTGTTGTTCAGAGCACTGCAGTCTTCATCCAAATGATAAACCTTACCGTAGGTTGACCAGTAAACGTCCTGATTAATGGCAGCTTCCGCAGCTTCTTTTTCTTCTTTGGAAATCGGGTTGTAATCAATACTGCAAAGACCGCCGATAACAAGTGCGCATGCTGCGGCAATGATACAAACGGTTTTCGTTTTCTTGTCAAGCTTGTCCTTGTCCTTTGCCATCAGAATAATCAAAGGCAGGAATGCAAAGATTGCAACAATCAATCCGAGATTATTCCAAATCCAGAAGGTAGCTTTGTTCTTCTTGGATGCGGGATCGATTTTGTTGGATTTTTTCCAGAGCAGGGAACCGATAATGACGCAAATCAAATCGATGACAATCAATCCGACCAGAATCGTGGTTGTGCCGAGGAAGGTGAAATTGATCTTGCCGAATACGGTAAGAATAGCAATGATTTCGGCGGTAATTGCCAAAAGCCAGAGTACAACGGCACCGATACGATACGGGGTTGCGTTGCCGCTTTCCGTAACTTCAATGACGGTCTGGCCGTTCTCATTGACTTTTTTCTTGGCAGAGGTAGCTTTTTTCTTCTTGGGAGCTTCGTCGGTCGCGTCCACTGCTACAATGGTATGAGTTTTCTTTTCAGCCATGGGGATTCTCCTTTTATTTTATTTAGCGTTGCACATAGAAATAAATACTATATCTTGTACATTCACCACATATTTGGATTATAGCAAAAAGGCAAATTCATTTCAATAAAATACCTTGAATTTATTGACATTTATATATGAAAATAATAAAATTTACCTGTAATGACGTAAAATTGTGCGAACATGCAAAATGAGCCGACACATTGCCGTGAAAAAGAGGCTGAAAGCTTGAAAAATCGCATGATTTTCGGGACGAAATCCGTAAATTTGTATGGGTTAAAGGAGAAGAATGTATGAATGTAAAGGACATTACCAAGAAATTTTTAAGCGCGGACAACGTGAAGAGCATCAGTAAGGCATCCGGTGCTTCGGCAGGCGAGGTTCGCAGCGTTATCGGTTCCCTGTTGCCGTCCCTGCTTGGCGGCAATCAGCCTTCGACCGGCGAGGTTGCGCAGCAGAGCGGTGTCAGCAGTGCGGCAACGGGCAACATTATGACGGCGGCAGCTCCGATGCTGTTGAGTTTTCTCGGCAGCGGGCAGCAGACTCAGTCGTCCGGTGCAGCGGGTCTGCTTGGCGGTCTGCTCGGCGGCGGTCAGCAGTCACAGTCGTCCGGTGCGGCAGGTTTGCTCGGAGGTCTGCTCGGCGGCGGGAAGGATGAGGAAGAAGAGGAAGAACCCCAGTCGTCCGGCGGCGGTCTGCTTGGCGGATTGCTCGGCAATGTCAATGTCGGCAGCCTGGCATCCGGCCTGTTCAGTCTGGTAGGAGCCGATTCGGAAGACGATGAAAAGGAAGAGGAAGAAAAGCCGAAGAAGCCGAAGAAGAAACCGGCATCGTCCGCAAAGAAGACGGAGTCGGCGAAGAAGACAACCGCCGCAAAGAAGACGGAATCGGCGAAGAAGACATCAACCGCAAAGAAGACGGATTCGGCCAAGAAGACAACCGCCAAAAAGACGGCGACAAAGAAATCAACGAAGTAAGCGACAGAGTAAGTGACAAAGTCATATGGGGAGAACCGTAAGCGTTTCGACCCATCGGTTCGGATATACAGAGAAGTTTTCATATTGAAACAAAAGCCGTCTGTGAAGTTCACAGACGGCTTTTGAGAAAAGACCATACCCGATACGAAAATCATTTTGAGAAAGAGTGACAAACATGAAAGTTCGAAACGGAAAACGGAACCGTTGGATCTGCCTTTGGCTGATCACGGCGCTTCTTTTGTCGGTGTGCACCGCAAACGGCGAGGAACTGCGGGCTGACGGAACGGCAGCCGGGCAGGCCGACACGACGGCCGGTGAAGACGATACGGCAGCCGGGCAGGCCGACACGACGGTCGGTGAAGACGGAACGGCAGCCGGGCAGGACAGTACTGCGACCGGCGGGAACGACGGGGAAATTACAGGCTCATTTTCCTATCTGAGTTCCCTTCAGTTTGACGGCAACGGCGCGCTGGAGGTGCACGACGGGGATTTTGTATACAGTGATGATTATTTTTCGGGCAATTCGTATGTCTATCGGAAAGACCTGGCGGCAATGTCCATACGAATGGCAATGTCTGCGTTCGGACAGGGAAAAGGCGCCGGCCCGGCAGGCATTCTGGATTTGTTTTATAAACTCGGATTTACCTATACCAAGGAGTCCGTTCATTATCCCGAACCGACGGCGGACAGTATCGGATATGCCATCGGAAGCAAGAGCCTCGGAAGCCGGACGCTGGTAGCGGTTGCCATCCGCGGCGGTTCCTACGGGGCGGAATGGGCCAGCAATATGACGCTCGGAAATACGGACGAACATCAGGGCTTTCACGACGCGGGCCGACAGGTTTACGAGGGAATCCGGGAGTATCTGAAACAGTTTGACAATCGGACGGTAGCGCTGTGGATTACCGGGTACAGCCGGGCGGCAGCGGTTGCCAATGTGACCGGTCATTTGGTCAATGAGGGAATTGCGGCGGGAGAACTTCCGGCCAGCCTCGGAACCGGAGCGGTGTATACGTATTGCTTCGAATGTCCGGCAACGGTCGTTCCGAAGGAGCCGGTTGCGGCGGATGCAAACATTTTCTCCGTTGTCAATGATTTGGATATAGTGACGCGGCTGGCTCCCCGCGAATGGGGCTATGACCGGTACGGAATCACGCTGCGTCTTCCGTCCTGGGAAGCAACCGAGAAGTATTCGGAATACCGCAAGGCGATGACGGATTATTTTAAATCGTTTACCGGAGAGCGGGCACCGATGGAACTGCGCAAACAGGCGGACACGCTGGAAACGATTATGAAATGGCTGCTGGAGAAGACGGAAAGCCGGGACAATTATGTGAAGAAGTTCCAGGACGGTTTGCGAAAGAGCATGAGCGAACAGCCCAAAAAGGACAATCAGAGCGATTTGGGACAGTGGCTGGAGAAGGTTCTGGTGGGAAGTTTTCTGACGGAACTGGCGGCGGACTACCTGATCGGCGCGCATTATCCGGAGCTGTGTCTGTCCTGGATTGAAACAACGGAACCGGAAGATTTGAGAAGTATATCGGAATTCTGGAATACGAAAGAACCGCAGCCGACGCCGATTCCGACGCCGACGCCGACCCTGCAGCCGACGCCGATTCCGACATCGGAACCGAATCCGCAGCCGACATCGCAAATGACCGCAAGCCCGACCGCGGCAGCCGGAGGGTCCCGTACGAACGGGTCGGATTCCGAACGGAGCGGAGTGAAGGATGTCGGATTCCTTCCGTTTGCTCTCATTTTTGCAGTGGGCCTTCTTGCGGGAATTCTGCTGTGGAAGGGAATCGAACGCCTTCGCAGCAGGAAAATGACGCCGACCCCGGACAGCAAACGGCAGGCATCGGAAACGGATGCAGGCGCGGAACCGCAGTCGACGGAAACAGCCGGTCCGCCGGAAACGGACAATCAACAGGAAACGGACAAGGAACGGAGCAATGAGAGCGGAACCTGAATATTATCGAAAACTGATGCGTCTGACCGTCCCCGCCATTATCACAAACCTGATTAATGCGGCGGTCAATTACGCGGATGTCCTGATGCTGAATTCGGTCGGGCAAAATGAGGTGTCCGCCAGTTCGCTCGCCAATCAGTATTCGTCCATAACCTATTTCTTTTTCTTCGGTCTCGGCACCGGAGTCTCCATGCTCGGAGCGCAGTATTTCGGCAAAGGAGATCACAAGACGGTAGAACGGATCGAAGGAATTGCGCTTCGGTATGCGGTGCTGATTGCGTCGCTGGTGGCCGTCTGTTCGCTGCTGATTCCGAGGCAAATGATGCTTGTATACACGGATGAAAGCGAGCTGATCGAACTCGGCATGACCTATCTTCGGATTACGGCGCCGGGGCTGGTGTTCTGGAGCATCACCGAGGTGTATCTGGCAACGCTGCGGTGCGCGGGACGAATGGCCATCTGTACGGTGGCGGAGGCACTGAGCCTGGGAACCAACGTTTTGCTGAACGCCGTGTTCATTTTCGGATGGTTCGGTGCTCCGAAGCTTGGAATTGCCGGAGTTGCCATGGCCACGGCCATCAGCCGTCTGGTCGAACTGGTGCTGTGCCTGTTCGTGTCGCTGACGAGTCGGAATCTGAAACTGCGCCCCCGCTATGCATTTTGCTTTACGCAGGTATTGGAACGGGATTTTATGAAAATGGCGGTACCGGCGATTTTAAATGACGTGATCTGGGGGATTGCGTATTCCGCGTATTCCGCGATTCTCGGCCATATTTCCGGGGATGCCGTCGCGGCCAATTCCTTTGTGTCCATGGTGCGGAATTTCGGCACGGCACTGTGTTACGGAATTGCAACGACAACGGCGGTCATGCTCGGCCAGGAACTCGGTGCCGGCAAGACAGAGGAGGCGAAACGACATGCCCGGCTGTTTTTGTGGATTTCGGTGGCAGCAGCCGCAATCGGCGGCATAGTCATTGCCGTACTGACGCCGGTGGCCCTTCGCTTTGCGAATCTGACGGACAATGCGGCGGCACTGCTCGAGCTGATGCTGCGAATCAATATTTTCTATATTTTCGGAACGGCGGTCAACACGACGCTGATTTGCGGGGTGTTTCGCTCCGGCGGAGATTCCCGTTTTGGCTTCCGGTGCGATACGATCACCATGTGGCTGTATGCGGTGCCGCTCGGACTGCTGGCGGCTTTTGTGCTGAAACTGGATGTGGCAATCGTGTATATGCTGCTGTGCACGGATGAATTTGTCAAATGGCCCTGGGTGCTGCGGCATTTTCGAAAAGACGAATGGGCCCGGAATATCACCCGACCGGTGAATCCGGATTCAGGGATATGATAACTTATGACATTTACGGAAATGCTCTGTCGGATTATACTGAAGTATGCTCCGACGGGGCATTTTTGCGTAATATCAATTATTCGTATCGGGAGGCATTTGACAATTATGGGAATGAAGGAAATGCCCGCAATCACAACGTTTGCGGACGGCGGAAAAATATGGAGTCATACGTTTGACACGTTTACGGCTACGGTCTATGTACCGAAGACAAAGAAGACGGTCGGCGTGGTAAATTACGGGTTTATGGCACCGTACCTTCTTGTATTTGAGGAAACTGCGAGAACGGCGGAAGAATGCCGGAAGTGGGCAGAGGACTGCGGATTGGCGGAAGTGGCGGCAAGGTACGACACAAGTGTGGTATTTATCGATCCGACCTGTGAGGGAGGCTGGGACAATGCACCGGCCGAACTGTATCCGGAGATTATCGCCAATACGAAAATTCACCAATATTTTCGTGACGGCGTCGTTACCATGAAGAACCGGTTTACGGGAGAATGGGGCGACTGCTTTATTCGCGGAGCCATTTTCCGTGCTTATATTTATGCATTCGGAAAGTCGGCCGATTTTGTGGCAAAGAATTATCTGAAGACCGTCAACGGAGAATTCCTCTGGGGACCCGGGGAGATTACGCCGGCGGTTTGCATTTTGAACGGAATGTCTGTCATTCCGGAGCCGGAACGGTCCGATATTCCCGTTGTATCCATCGGAAATTCCGACGACATCAACAACGGTCTGATGGATGTCTGCAGCGAACTGCTGATTAAGGATGTGGCAGAATACAGGGAAGATTTCGACAGCTTCGTGGTACGTCACAGACGCTGGTGCGGAAATCTGGAAGAGGAACCGATGCTGTCCGAACTCGGGATGGTCGAGGAACCGGGCAGTATTACGGTTGCTACGTCCGCCGATAACCGGGGAGACGACAGGGACACGACGGAACACGAAATCGGGTATGTGGCATATTACAATCAGGGAGTGTTCGATAACGGCCCTGCACCGGTTGTATTTGCGTTCCACGGCGGCGGAGATTCGGCAATGTATATCAGCAATGTGTCCGGTTGGAACTGCATTGCGCAGAAATATAATTTCCTGCTGATTGCGATTGAAAATCATTTGAACAGCACGGCAACCGAAATTGTGGAAATGCTCGGCAAGCTGAAGAAACGCTACAACATCGACGAATCCCGCGTATATGCGAGCGGATTTTCGATGGGCGGATGCAAATCCTGGGACTGCTTCCAGGAGTATCCGGGTGTTTTTGCCGCACTGGCTCCGATGGATGCGACCTTTGATGTCGGACAGAATTCGTCCGGTCAGCCGTCTCCGTGCGAAATCAACCGCACCGTTCCGGTTCCCGTATTTTATACAGGCGGTGAAATCACGCCGCTACCGGAGCTGCCGTTCCAGGCACTGAAATGTACCGAGCGTATCCGCTATGTGTTTGAGGTCAATAAGGTAGTGAAGAAATACGATGTTTCCTTTGATGAGCAGGATAAATGGACGAACAAAATCTGGGGAATCGACGGCGACCGGATTCGTGTCATTCATGACGATTCCAGAAACAGCGATTTGACATTGCATTATTTTGACAGTGAAGACGGCGTATGCCGCACGGTACTCGGAAGTATCAGCGGTCAGGGTCATGAATGCCGTCAGCATACATGCGAGCAGGCATGGCTGTTTATGTCGCAGTTTACAAGATAAACGGATTGCCGGATTCTTACTCATATCCTGTATTTCCGGGAGAGACAGAACCGCGATTTTGTTCGGTCGGTTTGGATACAGACGGAAGCACGATGATTGTCGTAACGCATGAGATGGAATTTGCGAGAAATGTGGCGGATAAGGTCATTTTCATGGCCGATGGGTGTATCGAAGAAGCCGGAACTCCCGATGAAGTATTCGGCAATCCGAAGAGTGAACGACTGAAAGCATTTTTGAGTAAGGCGATGGACTGAATCGCGTAATATTGTAATACAAAAAGATTGATAAGAAGGAAGAAAGCAGGACTACCGGCGAAACCGGCGGTCCTGCTTTTTTTGTCTCATAGGAAAAATGTCGCTTCGCGACGCACAGGCGGCGCGAGCATATCGCAAGCGATATGCTTTGTTCTAGGAAAAACATCGTATAAGAATACAATGCACTGAACGGAAGGGAAAGGAAAGGATAACCGTTTATGCACATATTTTAACCGTTCACGTAACAATGGTAGAAACCATCAAACCCGTGTGGTAGATTAATTCACACAAGAATACCACAAACCTAAAATGTTTGATGATGAAAGGAGCAAAAGTAAAATGAATCAAATTATTAAAAAAATGAAATTTAATGTTGCAATGGTTATGGTTATTTGTATCGTGTTGGCTTGTACGAAAACAGCAAATGCAGAAACATATTCGGTAACACTTACAAAAACCACAAGTGATTACAATTTATCTTATGATACAAATTGGAGGGATAATTCATTTCAATTGTTAAAAGAATTTGCCGGATATTGTCCTCATGAGCCATCGTTAATGTTGGCCGGTATGGTTTATTTATGTTTCGACGATAATATTGGAACGGACAAGGATTATATGAAGGCGGAACGTTATACTAACGGTATGCTTAGTAATCAATCTGGGCAATTATTTGTCATGAACGATGATAACAGATCCGGCTGGACGGATGATTTTACTTATAGTACGGGTGTTCAGACGATAAAAATCGAACATTCGGTAGACTTTGTTACATATAAGGTTTACTTTAGATATGATGAATGATATACTGTATACTGAAATCGATAACAATACTTCCCGGAGGTATCAATATGAAACAGAAAAAAGGAAAACGAAAATGGATATTTTGGGTTGCAATACTTGCTTTGGCGATTTCCTACGTTTTGTTTTGTGTAATATACAAAAAGGTAAAATACGATTCGTATAAAAAAGCATGTGAACAATTTATGCAGGAGCGGAATCAACGGGAAGACTATAAAGGGTTTGTGGTTAATGCCGTGCCGTCGGAACGATTCTTGCGATTTTCCGGAAATTTAAGTGTGACTCAGACGGTACTGTTTAATACCGATGACGGAAGTATTCTGAATAATACGGTTGATTTGGTTATCTGGCCACGATTGTTCGGGAGATATGAAACAAAAGTTTTCATTGATGTTCGGGGAACTACGGGATGTTCCTTTTATGTTGATGAAAAAATGAATTTGATAGATGATACCGAAGAAAACAGAAAATGGTATGAGGAATATCGGGATGTAATCACCAGAGAGTTTCGAATTGCACATGAGGTGTTCGGCATTTACGATATTGAGTAAATGCCAAACACCGAGCTGTAATATTGTTGTGATGAATACAGGGAGATATCGGATGCGAAAACTAATAAGGATATTGGCGCTGTTTTCAATTTTTACAATTGCCGTTGTTTTGTCGGGCGGCTTATTTGGTTTATATGCAGTTGATTTTTCGAAATATCCGTATTATGAGACCAGTCCGTCTTCCGAAGCGGGGTTTCGAACAGAACTCACAAATATCGAAAAGGTATTCGATGAATACGGACTTCGATGGTTTGCCGTTTGTCAAAGGAATAACGGTGAACAAAAAAAGCAAATTCATCTGTATTGTACTGAAGATGTAAGAGAATATTTGGAAAAACAGGATTGCAGAAAATCCGGTCAATTTGTTTCTCTTTTTCAAGGGGAAATGTCAATACAGTATCATGATTGGAAGGAGTTTATCGGGTTACGGTCAATTCCGGTTACTTATCGAATATATGTATGTGAACCAATCGGTAATAACGTACCTGATGAACTGTTCCGACATGATGGTGATCTGAAAAAAATGTCTTCTGATTTTGGAAAATTAATTCGAATATTGCATACAGGCCTCTGGTTATTAACAGGGGCTATTGTTGTTTTGATTTCGGCAATACATGCACATTTTGAGAAAAAAGAATGGCTGATACGACGAACATACGGGGCTTCCGGACGATACCTTTTTACGGAAGCATTGATATGGGAAATTGGAATGCTTATCGTTACATGGCTGTTACCGACAGTAATTTTGTATCGGTATTCCGCATGGAAATTTCAAACAGGTGTTGTGATAGGAACGATTGCATTAAGTGTTGTTATAATCGCTTTTCTTTATTACAGAGCGATTTTTCGAATGGATTATAAATCTGCAATGCAGCGATCGATGAACTCCAATCGTATTTCAGGTGTTTTGGAATTTATACGTATAGCATTGTTTGTTATTTCCGTTTTTGTAATTTCTCGGTCTTATGTTAAATGGAACGAATATAAATTGTTGGAAAAACAGGAAGATTTTTATCAATATTTTCGCGGATATTCCCACTTACAACTGTCTTTTGAAGCTGAAGAAGATATAATGGCAGAAACCTGTTTTTATAAAGAAGAC
This sequence comes from Lachnospiraceae bacterium, assembly GCA_045641285.1. Classification (GTDB taxonomy): domain Bacteria; phylum Bacillota; class Clostridia; order Lachnospirales; family Lachnospiraceae; genus ISDg. Next base: position 51,642 of record JAZUGQ010000041.1, on the reverse strand, counting down.
GAGGTCTATTCCGAGACATTTTCGATATGGGATATCATTCAGTGGAAATCGGTTAATCTGACGATGGAAAATGATTCCTACCGTGGAATTTATGCAAACAGTCATGCGTATTCGTTGTTGAATGAGATTATGAAAGAAAAAGAGGAATTCTGTTTACCGGAGAAACAGAATTTGGAATCCGATACGGTGTATGTATTCCTGCCGGAGTCGTTAAAAGGACTCTCGGAACAGAAACAAAGACGTATGCTGAATCAAGTGTCGTTTATATGTCATGAAACAGAAAAAACGGTTGTGAATTATTATAAAACAGAAATAAAGACAAGAGTATTTTCAGGACCGGGTTTGAATTTGGAATCGGATACCGGGGAAATTGTAAATCCGATTATTATTTTTGACAATACGGAACAATTTCCTTTGGAAATCCAAAGGAAGCAAGGATTACTGTGCGATTTTACAATGGCTGCATGCAGGGTGGAAGAATCGGAACTGGAGCAGTATGTATTTCAAACGGAACTGATAAGAAAAGGAAAAACGGTCAATATTTATGAAACATATCAAAAACGGTTGTTGCAGCTAAAGGACCGGGCTATTACATTTTTTATAATCGGCTGTATCACCGTTTTTATGAATTTGCTCTTGTTTGTGCTTTTTGTCAAAATGAAACAACGGCTGGATGCAGTGCAATATGCAGTGATGAGGGTAACCGGAAGTCCGTTTGCGGTACGTCATAAATCGACGCTTCGTGCTACGTTTATAGCAGCGGTAGCGGGAACGGTAATTTCCGTCGGAATAGACTGGATAACACGTGGAAGTATTTCATATTCGGTATTTTCTGTTGCATTGATACTTGCGTTAGCGGATATGATAGTCCTTTTGATTATCAGTCGGCGATGGGAACGAATGTCACTGGTTCGCATTTTGAAGGGAGGGGCATTATAATGATTGAATTTCGCAATGTCAGTAAAGCATTTGATGAAAAGGTGTTGTTTCAAGATATGTCATTAACAATATCCGATGCAGAATTCTGTGTTATTCACGGACACAGCGGCTGCGGAAAATCAACATTTTTAAACCTGATAAGCGGCTTGGAAATGCCGGACAAGGGAGACATTGTAATTGACGGGAGAACGATTCGAAATTCCAAAGATTATGATTGGCTTTTCGGGCAGAAAATCGGTCTTTTGTTTCAAAATTTTGCATTGGTTGATACGAAGACAGCGATTGAGAATTTAAATCTCATTTATCGTAAATGCAGAAGCGGAGTTACTCCGGAGGAAGCATTGGAACGTGTTGGGTTGATTGATAAAGCGGATACGATGGTTTACCGATTGTCGGGAGGCGAACAACAACGAGTTGCCATTGCCCGTCTGATGGTTAAAAAATGTGATATTGTACTTGCCGATGAACCGACAGCATCTTTGGATTTTGATAATGCACAGAATATTATTCATTGGTTGCAGGAACTTCACAAAGAAGGAAAAACTATCGTCATGGCCACACATGATTCAAAGCTATTTCAGTTCGGAACAAGCGAAATTGAATTATAGAAATAGTGGTGCATATTGTAGTAAATCATGAAGAAAAATCTTTAAAAATACTTGATTGCAGGGGGATTTTCGTTCGATGGCGGCATTGCATAAAACATTAAAAATTGCGATTTGTGATGATGAACCATTTTGGCTGGATCGAATGGAGAAAATCGTACGAAATTATTTTGCTAAACGATATATTCTCGAAATTCAAAGATATTTGTCGTTCGAAGAAATTTTGAAGACAGAGGCGGATGTTGTGTTGTTGGATATTCGTTTACAGAATGAAAGTGGTTTTATTGCAGCAGGAAAATTGAATCGACGAAAACAGGGATTGATTATTTTTTGCACAGCTTATGAAGAATATATGTTTGAGGCCTTTACATTTCGACCGTTTCGTTTTGTGCGAAAAATGTATTTGCAAAAGGATCTTGTACAAGCATTGAAGGCTGCAGAAGAAGAACTAAATGATGCATCCGAAACGATTTATGTTAAAAACGGCGATATGCTGCTTATGTTACATAAAAAAGAAATACTGTATATCGAAAAGAAAGAGCGATACTGTTTTATTTATACAACAAAAAATAAACAGTATAAGGTAAGAGAAACCATACGTGAGATGTTGATAAAATTGGATGATAAACAGTTTATTCAGGCACATCGATGGTTAGTTGTAAATTTGAGAGAGGTTGTTGGATATGAACGAACAGATATTTTGTTATCTAATTCTAAACGTATTAATGTCAGCCGAAATGCCATGCAAACAATACGCCGTACATTGCTTGAAAAGGGAGGAACCATTATTTGAGTAATTATGGTTGGATGTTGAATATCTGTATGACATTTCTTGAGTCATTCGTTGGTATTTATATATTTATTATCATATTCGGAAAACGAAAAAAGGATATAAAGCAAGTGTGTTTATTTGCCGGAATAGGGATTACTGTAATTGTTACAATAAGTGAAACGAGCACAACATTTTTGCTTACTGGGGGAGTGGTATTAATCGGTTTGTTTGTAATGTATATAATATTGCAAATACGTGAACGTGACAGAAGTGTATTTTTTAATAATGAATCAAAAGGATTGAGTATTGCTATATTGCTTTCGGTGATTGCATTGGCAATGGTAATTTTTGTTTTTGGTGCGTATTCGGAAAAAGCATCTCTGGATACGATAGGTATTATTTTAGCTATTGCATTGTTCCTAATAATTGTATTATATGCCGTTATTTTGTTTTATTTTGAAAATAATAGAAAATCATTGGAATTTGATATTATGCGTGAACAGGTAAGAGAAACCGAAATATTGCTGGATGAACAGAAAAAAGCCTTTTTCTTATGGCGTACAAGTATCCATGATTACAAGAATACGATGGCGGCATTGTATGCGATGGCTGAAAACGGAGAATTTGAAAAATTGACCGCATATCTTAAGGGAAAATGCGAAAGCTACGAGATGACAGATGACGGTGTTCATTCCGGAAATACAACCGTGGATGCGATTCTTAATATGAAGCGACTGATAGCAAAGGACAGACGAATTCCTTTTGATGTTAAAGCAAAAATGCCTGCAGAAAGTTCATTGCCGATGGTTTCCCTTGCCGTTATTTTGGGGAATTTGCTTGATAATGCATTGGACGCTAGTAATAAAGAACAAGCCCCATATATTGATGTTGTTATAGAAGAACAGGGAAACCTGATATTTATTAAAATTTTAAACGCTTGTACGAATTATTCTAAAGATACCGATACAAGTAAACCAGATGCGCAATATCATGGACTTGGTTTGAAAAGTGTACAAAAACACATACGAAATCTTGGAGGTGAATTCCGTTTTCACTATGAAAATGCGGAAGTGTCAGCGGAAGTTATGCTTCCCTTCACCAGTCAGAGCGGTTCTCGAAAATAGAATAAAAAGTGACGTTATTCTTCAAAAAGTTTTCTTTTACAAGTTATTTAATAGGGTTCAGAAACAAATGAGGCGTAACTTTATTGTCGCTTCATTACGACCGGGCAGTTACAAGCCCATTACCTTTGGGCGATGGGTAGTTGACTATAAACGGAAAAATGAAGGAATAGAAAAACAGCAGCGAACGGTTGTCCGTCCACTGCTGTTTGTTATCTGTTCAATGTCTGTTCGGTTGAATAGAAATGGAGCATACGGGGATCGAACCCGTGGCCTCCAGATTGCGAACCTGGCGCTCTCCCAGCTGAGCTAATACCCCTGAACAGGCTATATTGTAAAGCAAATATCGGAAAACGTCAATGGGTACGGACAGTTTTTTGCAAATAGTTTTTCGCATGACAGGCACAGCGGAATTCCGGCGTTTGCCGGGCGGAAAAGCGGCCGGATGTCCGGAAACGGTTGCATTTTCCTTCGGCAGACGATATACTGATAGATGACCTGCAGAGAGGTTGAAAGACGCGGCACAGTGGGGTGATGCAGATGCAGATAATATCGGGACAATCAATACATAAACAGGTGGTGATCGGAACCGTACAGTATATCAGCGAACGGTTCCCGGAACTGTTTCGTTCCATGGCGGAGAATCCGGACAATGAACTGGCGGCATACCGTGCGGCTCGTGATGAAGTCGTGCGGGAACTGCATCTTCTGTATCGGGAATCCGTCCCGAAGGTGGGGGAAATTCTGGCACAGACATTCGAAATTCATGCGATGATGATTGAGGATGAAGCGTACAGCGGAATGGTCGAAAGCATGATTTGCGATGAGCATGTCAGCGCGGCGTTTGCCGTGGCGGCAACCGGCCGTCATTATGCGGAAATGCTGGCACGGATGGAAGACGGATATTTCAGTGCACGAAGCGAAGATATTCGGGAAATTACCAATCGTCTGGTCGGGACGCTTCAGGGAAAGGAAGAGGGACCGGGACTGACGGAGCCGGTCATTTTGGTGACGGAGGAAATGTCTCCGGCCCGCATGATGAGACTGAATCAGGACCTTGTTCTCGGACTTGTGACACGGTACGGGTCGGAAAGTTCCCATACCGCCATTTTGGCAAGAACAATGAATCTGCCCGCCGTGACAGGTATTGACGGAAGAGAAGGGTGGAGCGGCCACGAGGCAATTCTGGACGGAGAACAGGGACTGCTGATTCTGGACCCCGACGACGAGGTGCGGGAAAAGTATCGGGCACTGATTGACGGACAACGGAAGGAAGAAGAGGAACTCCGACATCTGGTATCCCTCGGAAGCGTGACCAAATCAGGTCGTCCGGTGCCTTTGTATGCCAATGTCGGATGTTTGGCGGATGCCGCTTTGGCAGCGGAAAACGGTGCCCTCGGAATCGGCCTGCTGAGAAGCGAATTTCTGTACCTGGACCGGGACAGTTACCCGACCGAGGAGGAACAGCTGGATGCATACCGAAGCATGGTGCTGACCATGCAGGGAAAGCCGGTTACGATACGGACTTTTGATATCGGCGCGGACAAGCAGGCGAGATACATGAAACTTCCGGAAGAAAGCAATCCCGCATTGGGATTTCGTGCGATACGAATCAGTCTGGCGGAAGAAGAACCGTTTCGGGTTCAGTTGCGCAGCATCCTGAAAGCAAGCCGTTACGGCGCGGTTTCGGTGCTGTATCCGATGATTTCGTCCGAATGGGAAATCCGTCGTATTACGGAGATTTTCAGGGAAGAAAAGGAACGCCTGGAGCAGAACGGAGAATTTCCCGGTGAGGTTTTGCAGGGTGTTATGATTGAAACGCCGGCTGCTGCCATTATCAGTGACCGCCTGGCGGAATATGTGGATTTTTTCAGCATCGGGACCAATGACCTGACCCAGTATCTGCTTGCCGTGGATCGGCAGAATCCGTCCGTGACGGCATTTTACGATGCTCATCACGAGGCTTTGATGAGGCTGATTTCCTGGGTAATCGAAAAGGCTCATGACCGTTCGGTTCCGGTTTGCGTCTGCGGCGAATTGGCGGCAGACCCGGAGGTCACGCAGACCCTGCTGAACATGGGTGTGGATGCGCTGTCGGTGGCGCCGAACCGCATTTTGCAATTGAAAAAACAGGTTAGGGAATGCGAGTAACCGGGGAAAATGAGGAGAATTCCCCGGACAATTTTGCAAATGTCTTGAAAGCGTTAAAAAAAGTAAAAAAAGATGCGTATTTTATGAAAAAAATGTGAAAAAATTTATTCCGAATTATTGACGAATTATACATTTTATGATAATTTAATAAAAGCAGTCAGGAAATGCCAGGCAAACAGCCCATTAAGGACTTCTTTGTTTTGAGCAGTTTGCTTTTGTTTCAAGGAATTGTTTCCGGAAGAACAAAACAACCGGATGATGCGTATAAAATTTTAAGGAGGTACTGGTTCATGACTGGTACAGTTAAGTGGTTCAATGCACAGAAGGGTTATGGTTTCATCAGCAACGATGAGGGCGGCGAGGATGTTTTCGTTCATTTCTCCGCTATTCAGGCTGACGGTTACAAGACCTTGGAAGAGGGCCAGAAGGTTTCCTTCGAGACCGAGCAGGATCCCAAGGATTCCAAGAAGCTTAGAGCTATCAACGTTGTAGCTCTGTAATTGAAACTGAATTCTTGAGAACGGGTGAAGCATTGCTTCACCCGTTCTTTGTTTTTGGATAATATTTATTGATTTATGTATATTGTATTTGAAAAAAAGACATGATATAATAAAAACTGCTTGGGCAAAGGTGCTGCGAAAAATGGCATCATTTGGAGGAGAAGAATCGGAAACGAAACTATTCGGAGGGAAAACAATATGGCAGAAACACAGCATCCCATGTATTCGCGTGCCGCGCAGATTATGAGAGTACGTGGGCTGAAGGAGGAAAACCTTCAGACGGAGGGAATGACACTGCTTTACAGTATTATGGGCCAGAAAATGAAGATTGCCTGGATGATTACGGACGAAGCGCTCGGAACGATGACAAGGGACGATGTCGAGCACTATACGGAACGGATTTACAATATGCTGAAAGGACAGCCGTGTACGACAACGGAACTCCTCATGGTATTTTTTACGAAAAATGCTGAGGCTGCGAGGAGTATCGGAGAAGGAATGACTTACTGGATTGTGGACGAAACCCACAAGGAAGTTCTTGTCGATGACGGTCAGCCGGCAGAATTCCTCGGACTTCACGGTGTATTGGCAAACATCTGTCGTGTGAGTAACGAATTCCGTTCGACGGACACGAGAACGGTAATTAAGGAAGAAAAGCCGGTGTATATTGCCTCCAAAAAGTCGGCTTCATCGCTGCGGGTAAAGTATTTTGGCGTTCCGTTTGTTACCATTCTGCTTATATTGGCGAACGTCATCACATTTTTTTGTACATACTACTCGGAAGATTTCGTACTGTATTTGTACAAAGGCTGTATGAATTGGGAACTTATGACAGAGAACAAGCAGTACTACCGTTTCATTACCAGCATGTTCCTGCATGGGGATGTCAGCCATCTCGTCGGAAACATGTTTTGTCTGGCATTATACGGATGGCGTCTTGAGAAGATTTACGGACATGTCCGGTTTACTTTCTGTTATTTTCTTACCGGATTGTTTGCGGGTCTTGCTTCCGCCTTGCTTCATTTTTCCGATGGGCATTTTCTGTTTTCCATCGGTGCGTCCGGCGCCATCTTCGGAATCGGCGGTGCCCTTGTTGTGATGCTGATTGCGGACCCGGAGGAAAGAAAAGGCGAAAATATCTGGCGCTCCTTTATCTATTATATGTTTCCGTGGTATGGAATTATGCAGGAAGGCGGGCGACGGATCATCCTGCGGACTATGGGAATTGTGATATTGATTCGGAATGTCATCGAAGCGGCAGACATTTCCAGTGGTATCGATAATTACGCGCATATGGGCGGACTGCTTTCCGGGCTGATTTTTGCATTGGTGGTATGCGTACTGTGGTTCCGAAACACCGATCACGATCAATACGCGTAACAAAAATGAGACCCTTCTCCGGCAGGTGACTCCGGCGGATTTCCGACAGTAACAAATTTTTCGGAATCATTGCAAACACCGATTTGGTATGTTATACTTGCTTTGTATCGTTTGCCGTCCGATGACAGTGACTGCATGACTGTCAAAATGCGGTGAGCATGTAGAACAGAAGGGGATTAGCCAATGCTTGGATTACATACAGAAATCGGAATTGATTTGGGAACGGCCAATGTGCTGATTTATATCAAGGGCAAGGGAGTTGTTCTGGAGGAACCTTCGGTTGTTGCGTATAACCGGGACACATCCAGAATCAAGGCAATCGGTGAAGAGGCCAGACAGATGCTCGGACGTACCCCCGGAAATATCGTTGCGGTACGGCCGTTGAAGCAGGGGGTTATTTCCGATTATTCCGTGACAGAGCGAATGATTAAGTATTTTATACAGAAGTCCATCGGACGCAGACGATTCTGCAAACCGTATGTTTGCGTCTGCGTACCGAGCAGCGCCACCGAAGTGGAGAAGCGTGCCGTGGAAGACGCTACTTACGAGGCCGGCGCAAGGACGGTTCATGTCATCGAAGAACCGCTTGCTGCGGCAATCGGTGCCGGAATTGACATTACCAAGCCGTGCGGCAACATGGTTGTCGATATCGGCGGCGGAACCACCGATATTGCGGTAACATCACTCGGCGGAGCGGTTGTCAGCAATTCCGTCAAGGTGGCCGGCGATGATTTTGACGAAGCCATCGTAAAATATATGAAAAAGAAGCACAATCTGATGATTGGCGAACGGACGGCCGAAGAGATCAAGATCAAAATCGGTGCCTGCTATGCAAGACCCGAGACGCTGTCGATGGAAGTTCGCGGAAGAAACCTGGTAACCGGACTTCCGAAGACCATTTCCCTGACATCGGAAGAAACGGAAGAAGCGTTGTCGGAGATTACGTCGAAGATTATCGATGCGATTCATAACGCACTGGAGCAGACTCCTCCGGAGCTTGCGGCCGATATTGCCAACCGGGGAATTGTACTGACGGGCGGCGGATCGCTTCTGTACGGTCTGGAAGATTTAATTGAGGAGAAAACGGGAATTCATACGATTACGGCCGAAAATCCGATGCGCTGCGTTGCAATGGGAACCGGCAAATACGTAGAGACGATGAACAGCAGGAAACGAAAACTTTTAAAATAACGGAGAGAGTATGGAACAACGGGAAGGATTTGTGGAGCACATCGTATACCGAAATCCGGACAACGGGTATTCCGTTCTATCAATTTCCGACAGAACATCAGGGGAAGAGCTTACTTGCGTAGGCAACTTCCCTTTTCTTAACGAAGGGGAATACCTTCGGGTGACGGGAGAACTTACGAATCATGCCGTGTATGGGGAACAGCTGAAGGTGGTTTCGTATGAAATCGCGGAACCGCAGGATGTCACGGCAATGGAACGGTATCTTGGGTCCGGTGCAATCAAAGGTGTCGGTGCCGTTATGGCGATGAAAATCGTCGAAAAATTTAAGGGAGATACGTTCCGAATTATCGAACGGGAACCGGAACGGCTGGCGGAAATTCGCGGCATCAGTGTGCGAATGGCCCAGAGCATTAACGAGCAGTTTTTGGAAAAGCAGAGCATGCGGCGTGTCATGCTGTTTTTGCAGCAGTACGGAATCGGCATGAATCTGGCTTTGAAAATATATCGGAAATACGGTGACAATACGGAACAGGTACTTCGGGAAAATCCGTATCGTATTGCTGAGGATCTGTCCGGAATCGGATTTCGCACGGCGGATGAAATTGCCATGCGAATGGGAGGCTACACAGACTCCCGGTTCCGCCTGAGAGCCTGCATTTTGTATGTTTTGCAGACGGCCAATCAGTCGGGTCATGCGTATCTTCCGAAGACCTCGCTGAAAAGCCACATCGCGGAATATCTGACTGCGGACGACGGGGAGCTGGAGGCCGCAGTAATCGATTTGATTGCGGATCGGAAACTGCGTACGACGGATGATATTACGGACAGTGACGGAAATCCGGAGACGGCGGTTTATCCGTCGATTTATTATTATGTGGAAAATTCGATTGCCAGAATGCTGCTGGATACCGATGTGGAATTCACGGTGTCCGACGCACGGCTGGACGAGGATTTGAGAGGCGTGACCTCCGGGTACGGAATCGAATTGGACGGGACGCAGAAGTCGGCTGTCCGGGAGGCTGTCCGGCACGGCATTTTCATTCTGACGGGAGGCCCCGGCACCGGTAAAACGACAACGATCAATGCCATTATCCGGGTACTGGAACGGCAGGGACTGGAGGTCGCACTGGCGGCTCCGACCGGGCGCGCGGCGAAGAGAATGACCGAAGCGACCGATCATGAAGCATTGACGCTGCACCGGCTTTTGGAAGTGACCCATGTATCGGAGGAAGGAACACCGGGAAGTGCCAAATTCAACCGGGACCAGGACAATCCGCTGGAAGTCGATGCCGTGATTGTCGACGAAATGTCGATGGTGGACATGCATTTGATGAATGCCCTCCTGAAGGCGATTGTGCCGGGCATGACGCGGCTGATTCTGGTCGGAGACGCGAACCAGCTGCCGAGCGTCGGACCCGGTAACGTGCTGCGGGATTTGCTGGACAGCAGGGCATTTGCATCGGTGGAACTGACGAAAATATTCCGGCAGGCGGAGGAGAGCGACATCGTTGTCAATGCACACCGAATCAATCGTGGGGAAATGCCGAAACTGGACAACCGAAGTCGGGATTTCTTTTTGATGAAGCGAAATGATACGAATGTGATTCGGGACGTGCTGGTACAGCTTGTCCGTGACAAAATCCCCGATTATGTTCATGCAAATCCGTATGATGTTCAGGTGCTGACACCGATGAGAAAAGGAGAACTGGGTGTCGAAAATCTCAATGCGCTGTTGCAGCAAATGCTGAATCCACCTGATTCTACTAAAGTAGAACGCGAGGCGCACGGCGTAGTGTTCCGGGTTGGCGACAAGGTGATGCAGGTGAAGAACAATTACCAGCTGGAATGGGAAATCCGGACGGAGCGAAATACGCTGCTGGACAACGGAACCGGCGTCTTTAACGGGGATATCGGCATCATACGGAATATCAATAATTTTGCGGAAGAGATGGAAATCGTGTTTGATGAAAACCGCTTGGTGTACTATCCGTTTTCCTCCCTCGAGGATCTGGAGCATGCCTATGCGGTCACCATCCACAAATCGCAGGGAAGCGAGTATCCGGCAGTGGTGATTCCGCTGCTGACGGGACCGCGAATGCTCTTCAACAGAAATTTGCTATATACCGGAGTGACAAGAGCGTCAAAGTGTGTTATAATCGTCGGGAGTGAGGCTGCGGTGCAGCGGATGGTAGAAAACGCGGATGAACAGAAACGCTACACAGGCCTCATGAAGCGAATTCAGGAGCAAAAGTTTGGGGATGACAGAACTCCGACAGAATGACAGGAAAGGGTTAATGCCGAGGTGATAAAGATCGGCATGGAAGGGATTTGGAATGGAAACAGCACTGGTTATTATGGCGGCCGGAATGGGCAGTCGGTTTGGCGGCGGAATCAAGCAGTTGGCTCAGGTTGGACCGAGCGGAGAAATCATTATGGATTACTCGCTGTACGACGCCAAGGAAGCAGGATTTGACAAGGTGGTATTTATTATCCGTCGGGAATTGGAAGAGGATTTCCGCAGAATTATCGGCGACCGTGTGGCAAAGTACATGCCGGTAACGTATGTATATCAGGAGATGGACAATTTGCCGGAGGGCTATACCGTACCTGAGGATCGGAAGAAACCGTGGGGAACGGGACATGCGGTTTTGTCCTGCCTCGGTCAGATTCATGACCCGTTTGTTGTCATCAATGCCGATGACTATTACGGCAAGGAAGCATTTCGCATTACGCATGATTATCTGATTCGGCTTGCCGAAAACAGTGAACGAAAATATTGCATGGCCGGCTTTGTGCTCGGAAACACATTGAGTGATAACGGTATGGTTACCCGTGGCATTTGCAGTGTCAGCGGAAATACTCTGGTTTCCGTGGAAGAGCATTTTGACCTTCGCAAAGAGGGAGATGCCGTTGTCGGCCGGAAGGAAGACGGAACACCGGTTTCGGTATCGCCGAATACACCGGTTTCGATGAATTTGTGGGGATTTACACCGGATTTCCTGCAGGTACTGAATGACAATTTCAAACGGTTCCTGGATAACGAAGCCAAAGAGAATCCGTTGAAGGCGGAGTATCTTCTTCCGACCATTGTCGGGAAAATGGTCAGCGAGGGAACTGCGGAGGTTGCGGTTCTGCCGACCAACGACAAATGGTTTGGCGTTACCTATGCCGAGGATAAGCCTCTTTTTGCGGAGTGCATCAGGAAACTGATTGCCGAAGGCAAATATCCGGAAGCAACGTTCCGATAAATCGTCATTTTGGTATCGACAGACACAGACTGCATCAACGGCCCGGCGTAAATGCCGGGCCCTTTTTCTACATTATAGGAAATGACTCCGTAAACGAAGTTGAAACCATATCATAAAGGAAATCACCATTTCTTTTATGGGAATATATATCGGAACAACGGAATCGGTGTGTTATACCTACGATTGCAACACTTAGGGGAGCGATGCTGAGTTGTGTAAATTATGATTTATGGGAGGGATTATGAACCGGAATGCGGTTTTGGATTTTATTTTTCCGCCGCGCTGTCCGATTTGCGACGGCGTGATGGCAATGGGAGAGAACGGATGTCACGAAGAATGCAGAAAGAAACTGTTGCCGGTCGGACGAAATACCTGCTGCCGCTGCGGAAAGCCGGTGCCGGACGAGACGGTCGAATACTGTTACGACTGCGTCGGAACAAAGAGAACGTTTGAACGGGGAGTATCGGCATTTGTGTATGAGGATGCAATGAAAAATTCGATGCTGAAGTTCAAATTTTTCGGACGGGAAGAATACGGGGCATGGTATGCGGAGGAACTGATGGAACGATGCGAAACCACACTGCGCGATTTCGGCGCGGAGGCGGTGATCCCCGTACCGATTCACCGGAAAAAATATCGGCTCCGCGGGTATAATCAGGCGGAGGTTCTGGCGGCGGAACTGGCCGATCGGCTGCAGCTGCCGATGTACGGGAAGTATTTGCGCCGAAACCGGTTTACGGTGCCGCAGAAGGAACTGAACAACCGGGAACGAATGAGAAATCTGAGACAGGCGCTGGAACCCGGACGGGATGCGCTCATGTTACGGAAAAAAAGGATGACGCCGAATCGGGTCATCCTTGTAGACGATATTTATACAACGGGAAGCACGCTGGAGGTCTGCTCCCACATTTTGGCAGACACCGGAATCGGACATATTATGGTGGCCACCATATGCACGGGAAGCGGATACTGAATCCGTATACGAATTCCGGATAATCAATCGTGCCTTTCGTGTGCGGGAGCCGGTGTGCCGGATCGGGTCGCCCAAAAGAGGAAAACCGGCATCGGCACGTCGTATGTCTGCATCGCATGTCGGAGCCGGCATATCGGCAATGCTGATTTATTGGTCTTTGCGAACCAGACGAATACCGTCATCGGAAATGGTAATCAGCCGTTCTTTGTACAGGTGACCGATGGCGCGCTTAAATGCGTTTTTGCCGAGACTGAACCGGGCTTTAATGGCTTCGGCACTGCTCTTGTCGTGATACGGCAGAAAGCCGCCGGCGGACCGGAGTGCCGATAAAATGAGCTGAGAATCCCCGTCCATCTGGATGTGGGCCCGCTCGCGCAGAGTCAGGGTCAGCTTGCCGTCAGCCAGTACATCGACAACGCGGGCTTCCACTTCCTGCATCGGTGCAAGCGGATAGAAGAGGTCCTTCTTCGGAATCAGTGCGGAGAAGCAATCGTCAACGGCGACGAAAGCACCGAAATTGTCACTGACTTCATAAACGCGGCCGGTTACACGGTCTTCCTTTTTGTAAGGGGAATCCTTGCGAAGATAGTGATACAGCTTCATGGTGGCGCAAAGCCGACTGCTTTTATCGATATATACGGCAACCGGAATAGAATCCCCTTCGCCGACCGCTTTGGTCTGCTCCCGGTACGGCAGCATCAGATCCTTGGCAAGTCCCCAGTCGAGAAAAGCGCCGACACGGTTGACCTGCGTTACGGTCAGCGCCGCTACGGTGCCGAGTTCCGCCTTGGGCAGCTGTTTGGTGGCAATCGGCCGGTCTTCGGAATCTTTGTAGACGAAGACGCGAACGAGGTCGCCTTCCTGTTCTCCGTTCAGCTGGTTGGAAGGAAGAAGAATGTGCGGAACATCCAGGCAAATGTCGGCATTTGCATAAATTTCGGGAAGTGCCGGAAGCTCCTCTCCGGCGTCAATCAAATACGCTCCGTGAGGAACCAGTGCTTCGATTTTCAGGTTTTGGGTACGTCCGAGTTGAATCATAATCATGTCCTTTCTGTTATTCCGTTTCGGGTAGCCGGGGCGCAGTGCCCCGAGTTGAACACAGTATAGCACGGAATTGAAAAAAGACAAAGCAAATTCTTGTGTAACATTGTAAATACAGGCAAAATGTGGTATCATGACGATAGCTGTTTGCACAGTCTGCAAACGGACAAATCGGTTTGGAGAAGGAACATGTCGGAACGGATTCGGAAAACGGAATCATCGTGGGAAAAGGAATGCGGTATGCTGATATTGCTGTCTTTGCTTCTGTATCTGATCGGAAGCGGGCTGGCATCGATGGTTACCGATTATGCTCTTCAAATGCTGATTATTCAGTTAAGCATTGTTGCTCCGTCTGCGGTTTGGGTGATTTTGTGTGCGAAGGGAAAACTTCCGAAACGGACGGTTTCGGAGACACTCGGAATTCATCCGATTCGTCCGGTTATTTGCCTTGAAATTGCGCTTTTGATGTTATTTGCGGCTCCGGTATTGACGTTTGTGAATGTGGTTTCCCAGATGATTTCCAGTCAGGCGGCAGGAGTCGAAATCGTAACTTCCATTATTGATTATCCGTATATCGTGTCGGTGCTGATTATCGGAATTTTGCCGGCGATATGCGAAGAATTCGTGTATCGGGGAATGCTGTTCACCGGTCTGAAGAAGCTTTCGCTTCCCGCGGCCGCGGTGGTATCGGGACTCATTTTCGGACTGATGCATCTGAATCTGAATCAGTTCTGCTATGCGTTCCTGATGGGCGCCGTATTTTGCCTGACCGATGAAACGGTCGGTTCCACGCTGGCCGGGGCCATCATGCACTGCCTTGTGAATACGACATCGGTTACGATTGCATATGCCGTTAAATGGATCGGGAAAACCGAGCTTTTGAATACCACGGTGAATACCCGGAATTCGTTTCTGATTGCGTATTATCTGATTCCGGCGTGCATCGGCGCGGTCATGTCGGTGTATATGCTGAAACTTATGGCATCGCAGACCGGTCGCGAAGAGCATATGAAGAAAGAACTGAATCGGAAGGGCTTCTGGCAGGCGCTTCGGAAAATGCTGACGCCTGCGCTGGTATTTGCCGGCATCATTTTGACTGTTCTGATGGTTGTAACGGAATTGGAACTGGGTACGAACTAGACAACAGCCGGGAACAGGACCGGCAGAGGAGAATGAAGCCGGGGCGGCAGAGGCGGCCCGGCGGACGGGAGACGGTGTTATGTATGATTTGATTATTATCGGTTCGGGACCGGCAGGAATGGCGGCGGCAATTTACGCGGCACGGGCGGAACTGAACTTTCTGGTGCTGGAGAAAAATATCTGCGGCGGACAGGTGCTGAATACATCGGATGTGGACAATTATCCGGGACTCCCGGAAATCAGCGGATTCGATTTGGCGGACCGGTTCCGGGAACATGCGCTGCATTGCGGTGCGTCGATTCGGGATGCGGAAGCAAAGGGAATCTGCATGGTGGCCGGTGGCTATCGGATTTCGCTGGAGGGCGGAGAGTGTCTGGATACCAAAACCGTCATTCTCGCGACCGGAGCGGTTCCCCGAAGAATCGGCTGCAAGGGCGAGACGGAGCTTGCCGGAATGGGCGTTTCCTATTGCGCAACCTGCGACGGCGCCTTTTTCAAAAATCGGGAAGTGTTCGTGATCGGCGGCGGAAATACGGCTGTGGAAGATGCGCTTCTGTTGGCACGCGGCTGCAGGAAGGTGACGATTGTACATCGCCGGGACGCGTTCCGTGCATCGAAGAGCCTTGTGACGGCGATGCTTCGGACAGACAATATTTCCGTTATCTATGATTCGGTCGCAGAGGAAATTCTCGGACAGGACTGCGTAACCGGAATTGTTCTGAAAAATGTCAAAACCGGGGAAATGACGGAATACGCTACGGACGGTGTCTTTGCGGCAGTCGGTACGATTCCGGTGAATTTGGGCTGGCAGGATGCCATTCCCTGTGACGAGCACGGATATTTCATTGCGGGCGAAGACTGCGCGACGGAGGTGCCGGGCATTTTTGCGGCCGGCGACGTCAGAACAAAATCGTTGCGCCAGATTGTAACCGCGGCAGCGGACGGAGCGTCGGCGGTATATCATGCGGAACAGTATTTGGCGGAACTGGCTTCGGAAGACTGATTGTCGGAAGCCGGGCGCCGTTACGGAATCCGTGAGGCGGACCGGTACTGTGGGAATGCCGGGTGCCGTTACGAAATCGCAACCTTCGTGAGACAAACCGGCACTGTCGGAAACTCCGGAGGCGGGGAACGGAAGAAAGAGAATAATATGGGCTGTGACAGGTTGAAAATGAGGCACCCCCTCAAAAATCGCTTGCTGCAGTCCTTTTTTTTGCCCCTTGTTTTGGCTCATTGTTTGGAACCCGGCGTTTTGGCATGACAGGCACGAGGTACTTTCTTGTGACAATGGCAAATAAGATACATTATTGAAGCAAAATTACAGACAAATTTCCTTAAATTTTCAGAAAACATAATCATTGTGAAAATGAAAAAAAGGGATTGACAAATGTGAATTATGTTATTTTGCACAAACTTTTTATCAAACAAAAAAAGTTAATAACATTGCAAAAAGTTGATAAATTATGAAGAAAATGTGTTTATCCACAACAAAAAATGTACCTGAAATGCCCGAATTAACGATTAATCACAAAGTTATCCACTTTATCCACAATTTCTTTCAACTTATGTAGTATATTTTCAAGAGCCAAAAAAGCGAATGTTTGTTTTGTCGGAAACGTAAAAAAATGAGGAAAAAGCAGAAAACTAAATTGTCAGCTTGACAGACAAATAGTCAGACAACAAGCAAGACAATTAAGAAAAGACACACAATTACAAAACCGCAGAATACAGAATATGACAACATCCGAAATACCGTGCCCCGCAAAAACCCCTATATAATAACAAAGAAATAAAGCATTGCGGATATGTCGAAAATGTGCTACAATGTATTGGAATGTGGGCATTTTCCGGGAGATACTCGGGAGAGAAACGGAAGAGCCTGTATTCAAGTTATTTTTTGGAGGATAAGATGGGACTGATTGATAAGATTTTCGGAACTCACAGCGAGCATGAAGTAAAGCGTATCACGCCGCTTGTTGATAAGATTGAAGCACTGGAACCGGAATGGGAAGCACTGTCCGACGAACAGCTGCGGGGAAAAACCGACGAATTTAAAAAGAGACTCGAAAACGGCGAGACTCTGGATGATCTGCTTGTGGAAGCATATGCCACGGTTCGCGAAGCGGCCAAGAGAACACTCGGCCAGAGAGCATACCGCGTTCAGCTGATCGGCGGTATCATTTTGCATCAGGGACGAATCGCCGAGATGAGAACCGGTGAAGGTAAAACCCTCGTTTCCACGTTCCCGGTTTATTTGAATGCATTGACCGGCAAGGGCGTTCACGTTGTTACCGTCAACGATTACCTGGCAAGCCGAGACGCCGAGTGGATGGGACAGGTGCATCGCTTCCTGGGCCTGACCGTCGGATGCATTTTGAACAGCATGGAAAATGACCTGCGCCGCGAGGCATACAACTGCGACATCACATACGGAACCAATAACGAGTTCGGTTTCGATTATTTGCGTGACAACATGGTAATATACAAGGAACGCCTTGTTATGAGAGGCCTTCCGTATGCGGTTATCGATGAGGTCGACTCCGTTTTGATTGATGAAGCCCGTACCCCGTTGATCATTTCCGGACCGAGCGGAAAATCCACGAAGCTGTATGAAATGTGCGATATTCTGGCATGCCAGCTGAAAAAGGGTAGCGAGACCGAAGTATCCAAGATGAACATGCTCATGGGCGAGCGTTCCGTCGAGGAAGGAGACTTCGTTGTCGACGAGAAGGAAAAATCCGTAAACCTGACGGAACAGGGTGTTTCCCGCGTCGAGGAATTCTTCCGAATCGAAAACCTGGCGGATCCGGAAAACCTGGAAATTCAGCACAACATCATTTTGGCGCTGCGTGCCCATTATCTGTTCGAGCGCGACCATGATTACGTCGTTCAGGACGATCAGGTCCTGATTGTCGACGACTTTACCGGACGTATCCTTCCCGGACGCCGATACAGCGACGGCCTGCACCAGGCGATTGAAGCAAAGGAACATGTTAAGGTTAAGCGGGAAAATAAGACGCTGGCAACCATCACGTTCCAGAACTTCTTCAACAAATATGAGAAAAAATGCGGTATGACCGGTACCGCGTTGACCGAGGAAAACGAATTCCGTGAGATTTACGGCATGGACGTTATCGCAATTCCGACGAACAAGCCGATTGCCCGTATCGATCAGGAAGACGCGGTATACCGGACATTCAACGAAAAACTGAATGCCATTGTGGAGGCGGTTCAGGAAGCTCATGCAACGGGTCAGCCTGTACTGGTCGGTACGGTTTCCATCGCATCGTCCGAAACAATCAGCGCCGCACTGCGTAAGAAAAATGTGCCTCATCAGGTATTGAATGCCAAGTTCCATGAGATGGAAGCGGATATTATTGCCAAAGCGGGCGAACGCGGTGCCGTTACCATCGCAACCAATATGGCAGGTCGAGGAACCGATATTAAGCTCGGCGAAGGGGTTCGCGAACTCGGCGGTCTGAAAATTATCGGTACCGAGAGACATGAGTCCCGCCGTATCGACAATCAGCTCCGCGGTCGTGCCGGACGTCAGGGCGATCCCGGCGAATCCCGGTTCTACATTTCCCTTGAGGACGATTTGATGCGTCTGTTCGGTTCCGAGCGAATGATGGGCATTTTCAAAACGCTCGGTCTGACGGACGGCCAGGAAATCCATCATAAGATGCTGTCCAACGTAATCGAAAAGGCACAGAAGAAAATCGAGGACAACAACTTCGGTATCCGTAAAAATCTTCTTGAATATGACCGTGTCAACAACGAGCAGCGTGAATTGATTTATGATGAGCGCCGCCGCGTTCTGGACGGCGAGAGCATGCGCGAGTATGTTTTGAAAATGGCGAAAAGCACGGCCGATGCCATTATCGACAGTGTAATTCATGAAGATCAGGATCCGGAAGAATGGGATCTGAATGCGTTGAACCGGAAGCTGGAACAGGTATTCCCGAACGGCGCGGACGACATTATGGAGAAGGACATTGTTACGCTGACCGATGAGGAACGCCGCTCCATGAGAAAGAAAGACCTGACCGAAAAGGTTCAGACCTATGTGAAGGATATTTATGAAGAAAAAGAGCGGACGCTGTTCCCGCAGATCGAGCAGTTCCGTGAGGCAGAGCGGGTTATCCTGCTGACCGTCATCGACCGTCACTGGATGAACCACATTGATGACATGGATCAGCTCCGTCAGGGTATCGGCCTCCAGTCGTACGGCCAGAGAGACCCGGTTCAGGAATACAAGTATCAGGGCTACGACATGTTTGAGCAAATGATCGACTCCATTTCCGAGGAAACGGTTCGGTCTCTGCTGCATCTCAAGGTTGAGCAGAAGGTGGAGCGTAAGGAAGTTGCCAAAGCAACCAGCACCAACAAGGATGATACGGTTGCCAACGCACCGATTCGCCGTACGACTCAGAAAATCGGCAGAAACGATCCCTGCCCGTGCGGTTCCGGCCTGAAGTACAAGTTCTGCTGCGGAAAAAACAAGTGACCCCTGTAACGATTACGATACGAGAATGAAACAGCAGAGAAATTGCCGGTTGCGGCCGGTAAGAGGTCTCATTTTGAATACGGTAACCATTACGAAAGAGGAACAGTATGATTGAATTGGATGAAGCAAGATTTAAATTACAGGGATATCGCCCGATGCTGAAGGAAGTCGGGGATTCGCTGGATTTGGTCAATAAAGAACGGAAAATCGAGGAATTGTCGGGACTGCTGGAGTCTCCCGGATTCTGGGACGATGCCGAAAAGGCACAAAAGACAACACGGGACCTGAACGAGGTCAAGGTCGTTGTCGAAGGATATCGCAAGCTGGAGCGTCAGTATGACGATCTGGAGGCGTTGATTGAAATGGGCAACGAGGAAAATGATCCGGAAATGGTTCCGGAGATTCTGAACGACCTGCAGTCATTTATCAATGACCTGGAGGAGCTTCGGCTGGAAACGCTGCTCTCGTCTCCGTATGATAAGGAAAATGCGATCCTGACGATTCATGCGGGAGCCGGCGGAACCGAAAGCTGCGACTGGGGCGGCATGCTGTACCGGATGTATCAGCATTGGGCACAGAAGAAAGGCTTCGGGTTCGAGGTTTTGGACTTCCAGGACGGAGAAGAAGCCGGCATCAAGTCGGTTACGTTTCAGGTGAACGGACACAATGCGTACGGGTATCTGAAATCCGAGCACGGTGTGCACAGACTGGTGCGGATCAGCCCGTTCAATGCGGCAGGCAAGCGCCAGACATCCTTCGTATCCTGCGATGTTATGCCGGATATCGAGGAAGATCTGGATGTGGAAATCAACGATAAGGATATCCGTATCGATACGTATCATTCGAGCGGTGCCGGCGGTCAGCACATCAACAAGACCTCTTCGGCAATCCGAATCACCCATTTCCCGACCGGTATCGTGGTACAGTGCCAGAACGAACGGTCCCAGCTGCAGAACAAGACCAAGGCGATGCAGATGCTGAAGGCGAAGCTGTTCATTTTGAAGCAGGAAGAAAACATGAACAAAGCATCCGGCATTCGCGGCGAACAGAAGGACATCAACTTCGGAAGCCAGATTCGGTCTTACGTGCTGCAGCCGTACACGATGGTAAAAGATACCAGAACACAGGTGGAAGTCGGCAATGCGCAGAGCGTTCTCGATGGCAATCTGGATCCGTTTATCAACGGGTATCTGAAATGGATGGCGACAAAGCCGACCGAGGAAGCATAAACGGACGCTTGGCAAGAGCATAAACGGACGCTTGGCAGGAGCATAAACGGAAGACAGGCAAGGAGCATACATGGACAGATTTGTGTTACATTCCCCGTTTCAGCCGACGGGCGACCAGCCGGAGGCAATCCGGGAACTGGTCCGGGGCTTTGAGGAGGGAAAACAGTTTCAGACCCTTCTCGGCGTAACCGGTTCCGGCAAGACGTTTACGATGGCCAATGTCATTCAGGCGCTGAACCGCCCGACGCTGATCATTTCCCATAACAAAACGCTGGCGGCTCAGCTGTACGGTGAATTCAGGGAATTCTTTCCGGACAACGCGGTGGAATATTTTGTGTCCTATTATGATTATTATCAGCCGGAGGCGTACGTGCCGTCGACTGACACCTATATCGAGAAAGACGCCGATATCAACGAGGAAATCGACCGTCTCCGTCATTCCGCAACGGCAGCGCTGACGGAACGCCGGGATGTCATTGTCATCGCCAGCGTGTCCTGCATTTACGGACTCGGAAGCCCGATCGATTATCAGAACATGACGGTTTCCCTTCGCCCCGGCATGCAGAAGGAACGGGACGATGTGATGCGTCGTCTGATTGACATTCAGTACGAGCGAAATGAGATGGATTTCAAGCGCGGAACCTTCCGGGCACACGGTGATGTGCTGGAGGTGTATCCTGCCAGTGAAGATAAAAATGCGTACCGAATCGAATTTTTCGGCGACGAGGTGGACCGGATTTGTCTGATTGACCCGCTGAAAGGTACGGTTCGCTGCGAGCTGGAACATGTTGTCATTTTCCCGGCGTCCCATTATGTGGTGGAACCGGAGAAAATGGAAACGGCGCTTCGGAATATCGAAGCGGAACTGGAAGAACGGCGGGAGTATTTTCGCGCCAACGAAAAGTTCCTGGAGCTGCAGCGAATTACGGAGCGGACGCATTATGATATCGAAATGCTCCGGGAGACGGGCGTGTGCCAGGGAATCGAAAACTACTCCATGCATTTGGCGGGACATACGCCGGAGGATTCGCCGAGCACGCTGATGGATTATTTTCCGGACGATTTTCTGATTATCGTGGACGAATCGCATATTACGCTGCCGCAGGTTCGCGGCATGTACAACGGGGACCAGGCGCGAAAGACCACACTGGTCGATTACGGATTCCGTCTGCCGTCGGCAAAATGCAACCGGCCGCTGAATTTTACGGAATTCGAGCAGCGAATCAATCAGATGCTGTTTGTGTCCGCAACTCCGAACGAGTACGAAGCGGAACACGAGCTGGGACGGGTGGAACAGGTCATTCGTCCGACGGGACTGCTGGATCCCGAGGTTACGGTACGCCCCGTGGCAAATCAGATTGACGATCTGGTGGAAGAAATTTTCAAGGAAACCGATAAGAAAAACAAGGTTCTTGTGACGACGCTGACCAAGCGAATGGCAGAGGAACTGACGGATTATATGCAGCAGTTCGGAATTCGCGTGAGGTATCTCCATTCCGATATCGATACGATGGAGCGAACGGAAATCATCCGCGATATGCGAATGGACGTATTTGACGTGCTGGTCGGAATCAATCTGCTCCGGGAAGGACTGGACATACCGGAAATCAGTCTTGTGGCAATTCTGGACGCCGACAAGGAAGGCTTCCTGCGATCCAAAACGTCGTTGGTTCAGACCATCGGCCGGGCGGCGCGAAATGCGGACGGCCATGTCATTATGTATGCGGATACCATGACCGATTCCATGCGGGGAGCGATTTCGGAAACGAATCGCCGGCGCAGCATTCAGATGGCGTATAACGAAGCTCACAATATCACGCCGCAGACTATTCGTAAGGCAGTGCGTGAGGCAATCAGCATTTCCAAAAAGGCGGAACGGCCGGGCTCCGGAATCGAAAAGGATTACGAGTCCATGAGCGTTCAGGAACTGGAAATTCTGATCGATACCATGACAAGAAAAATGCATACGGCCGCTGCCGAACTGGATTTCGAAAAGGCGGCGAAGCTGCGTGATGAAATTAAGGAAATTCGGAAACAGATGAAATAATATCCGATGATGAGGCGGCAGGATCCGTTCCGTCCGTTTCCGCGGAGAACAGAACGCCCTGCGGCGTAAGAATTACGGGAAGCAGCAAATGAGTGAACACAAGAAGTATATTCGCATACGCGGTGCGAAGGAAAATAATCTGAAAGGAATCAGTGTGGATATTCCGAGAGACGAGCTGGTTGTATTGACCGGAATGAGCGGCTCGGGCAAATCCTCACTGGCATTTGATACGATTTACGCGGAAGGTCAGAGACGTTACATGGAGTCCCTGTCCTCGTACGCGAGAATGTTTCTGGGGCAGATGGAGAAACCGGATGTGGAGAGCATAGAAGGGCTTCCGCCGGCCATTTCCATCGATCAGAAATCGACCAACCGAAATCCGAGATCAACCGTCGGAACCGTGACGGAAATATATGATTACCTGCGGCTTCTGTATGCCAGAGTCGGGATTCCGCATTGTCCGAAATGCGGCAGGCAGATTGAGCGGCAGACGGTCGATCAGATGGTGGATGCGCTGATGGCACTTCCCGCAGGAACCAAATACCAGATTCTGGCACCGATTGTGCGCGGTCGAAAGGGCGAGCACACGAAGGTTCTGGAATCCGCAAAGAAGAGCGGCTATGTTCGTGTCCGGGTGGACGGCAACCTGTATGAGTTGTCGGAAGAAATCAAACTCGACAAGAACATCAAACATACAATTGAGGTTATCGTCGACCGACTGTCCGCCAAGCCGGGAATGGAATCCCGTCTGGCCGATTCGATTGAAGCGGCATTGAAGCTTGGTGAAGGTCTGCTTCTCGTGGATGTCATCGGCGGAACCGAACTGTCATTTTCACAAAATTTTGCATGTCCGGATTGCGGAATCAGCGTAGAGGAACTCGAACCCCGTTCGTTTTCCTTTAATAACCCGTTCGGAGCATGCCCGCAGTGTAACGGTCTGGGATACCGGATGGAATTTTCCGAGCGGAAAATCATTCCGGACATGAACCTGAGCCTGAATGAGGGAACCGTTTCGGCACCGGGCTGGCAATCGTCTTCGAGTCGTGTCAGCTTTGCGTGGGCAACACTGCATGCGATTTCCGTTGAGTACGGATTTTCCATGGATACACCGTATCGGGAACTGCCGGAACGGATTCGGCGAATCCTGCTGTACGGAGACCCCGGGAAAACCGTGACGGTATCGTACAAGAGTCAGCGGGGACAGGGAAAATACAATGTCGAAGTTGACGGTATCATTCATAATCTGCAGTGTCGGTATCGGGAAACCGCATCCGAAACGATGCGTGCGGAATATGAGTCCTATATGGACATCACTCCCTGCAAGGAGTGCGGCGGGCGAAGACTTCGCAAGGAAGCATTGGCCGTTACGGTCGGAGATCGGAACATTTGGGAAATTTGCCAACTTCCGATTTATGACCTGCAAAAGGCTGTCAATGACCTGCGTCTGACACCTGCCAAGGAACAGATCGCCAAACTGATTCTGAAGGAAATCCGCTCACGGGTCGGATTTTTGGTGGAAGTCGGTTTGGATTATCTGACACTGTCGCGTCCGACCGGATCGCTGTCCGGTGGGGAAGCACAGCGAATTCGTCTGGCAACGCAAATCGGCTCCGGACTGGTCGGGGTCGCATACATTCTGGACGAACCGAGTATCGGACTCCATCAGAGAGACAACGACCGGCTGCTTCGGTCTCTCAAGGAGCTTCGGGACCTCGGAAATACGTTGATTGTCGTGGAACACGATGAAGACACCATGCGTGCTGCCGACTGGATTGTGGATATCGGTCCGGGAGCGGGACAGCACGGCGGAGAGGTTGTGGCACAGGGAACGGCGGACGATCTGATGAACTGTCCGGGATCCATTACCGGAGATTATCTGGCCGGACGAAGAATGATTCCCATTCCTGCCTATCGCAAGGAACCGACCGGATTTTTGACAATCCGGGGCGCTCGGGAGCATAACCTGAAAAATATCGATGTGTCCGTGCCGCTCGGTGTGTTTACCTGTGTAACCGGTGTATCCGGTTCCGGCAAGAGTTCCCTCATCAACGAAATTTTATATAAGTCACTGGCCCGTACGCTGAATCGTGCGACCACGGTCATTCCGGGAGATCACGATGACATTCTCGGTACGGAACAGCTGGACAAGGTCATCAATATCGATCAGTCACCGATCGGACGTACTCCGCGGTCCAATCCGGCAACCTATACGGGAGTCTTTGACCAGATTCGGGATTTGTTCTCGACAACACCCGAAGCAAGACTCCGCGGATTTTCCAAGGGGCGGTTCAGCTTCAATGTCAAAGGCGGACGATGCGAAGCGTGCAGCGGTGACGGTATCGTAAAAATCGAAATGAATTTCCTTCCGGACGTTTACGTTCCCTGTGAAGTATGCGGCGGAAAGCGCTACAACCGGGAAACACTGGAAGCTACGTACAAAGGAAAAAACATTTTCGATGTGCTGGATATGAGAGTCGAAGAAGCCGTGACTTACTTCGAAAACATTCCTTCCATCTGCAACAAAATCAAGACGCTCGATGCCGTCGGTCTTTCCTATTTAAAACTGGGGCATCCGTCAACGTCGCTGTCGGGTGGTGAGGCGCAGAGAATCAAACTGGCAACGGAATTGTCGAAACGCAGTACCGGGCGGACCATTTACATTTTGGATGAGCCGACGACGGGCCTGCATTTTGAGGACGTTCGCAAGCTGGTTGAAATTTTGAAAATGCTGGCAGAGGGCGGCAACACGGTGGTTGTTATCGAACACAACCTCGATGTCATCAAAACTGCCGATTATATCATTGACATGGGCCCGGAGGGCGGTGATAACGGCGGAACCGTTATTGCATGCGGTACCCCCGAAGAAATCATGGACAATGCCGGTTCGTACACCGGAAAGTATCTGAAGGAACTTGTGACAAGACAGAAGAACCTTCGGAACGGTACGAAATCAGAATAAATACAGGGAGAAACGGTATTTATGAGCAGTTCCTTCTATGCTATGATGTCGCGAATGAAATATATCCGAAGATGGGCATTGATGAGAAATTCCGAGCCGGAAAACATCAGCGAGCATTCCCTTGAGGTGAGTATGCTGGCACACGGTCTGGCGGTTCTCGGAAACCGTCGGCTCGGTCAGAAATACGATGCGGAAAAATGCGCATTGATCGGATTGTATCACGACTCCAACGAAATTATTACCGGGGATATGCCGACCCCGATAAAATACTACAGTCAGCAGATGCAGAACATTTTCCACAGCATTGAGGATGATGCCTCCGAGGCACTTCTGAAGATGCTTCCGGAGGATATCCGGGAAGATTATCGCGGCATTTTCTTTAAAATGCCCGGTGACGGTGCGCTGTGGAAACTTGTTAAGGCAGCGGATAAGCTGTCGGCGCTGATCAAATGCATAGAAGAAGGCAAAGCCGGAAACCGGGAATTTGACAGTGCCCGGAAGACCTTGGAAAATGCGGTGCATGCATTGAATGTTCCGGAAGCAGAACTGTTCATGGAAGAATTTCTCCCCGCATATTACAAAACGCTGGACGAGCTCAGTGACGAAAACGGAGTCCTCTGAACGCACGGCGTGACAAGGGAAAGGATTTTATGAAACGGGTCTTTTATATTGATTTTGAAAATGTCAGCCAGTTTGGCCTGAAGGGAATACTGAAGCTGACAAAACAGGATATGGTACGTATTTTTTTGGGACCGAAATGTTCCAAGATGTCATTGATTGATGCCGATACGATTTTTCACTGCGATGCGACCGTGGAACTGATTACCAACGATCAGATCGGGAAAAACGCACTCGATTTCATTATCATGGTGCATCTCGGATACGATATTGCAAAGAAGAGCGGCCAGGCATTTTACATCATTTCCAATGATAAGGGATATGACCCTGCCATCAGTGAAATGAAGAGCATGACGGGTGCCGTGATCGAACGGCTTCCGGATGTGGAATCGGTACTCAGCAAGGGCGAGGTAAAGTCCGGACTGTTCGGATTTTTGCGGAAAAAGCAGGTTGTGGAAGACAATACGACAACGCATGAGGTCATCGGCAAAGGTCAGAAGCGCGGAACGACGTCGCAGACGGTTCGCCGTTCCACGGGAGTGAAGCCCGCGGGCGGAACCGGCCGGTCTCAGGAGAAAAACGGAAAATATACCAGAAACAACGATGGCGAGAATCGGAATACGCGTTCCGGAAATAATGACAGATACGGACGAAACGGGTCTTCCAGACCGCGTCCGGCCACTCAGAATGTATGGAATAACAATGGTTCTACACGAGTAGAACACGGGAACGCAAGAACGGATGCAGGGACTGCTTCGGCAGATACGGTGTCCCGGAATTCCGTAACGGGAACCGTTGCTGCGGAGCCGAAGGGTGCGGATGTTCGGTTTACGAAGGAGCCGGTTGCCAAGCAGACGGTTGTGAAAGAAACGGCTGCGAAAGAGCCGGTTGTGAAGCAGTCGGTTACGAAGCAGGTAACGGCAGAGGAACGAAGCACCCGCGGAAACGGAAAAGCGTCCGGACGGTCCAGAAAAGAGGCATCGTATACGATGCAGACCGAACAGGAAGAAGAGGCAATTGTCAGACGCGGAATCGAGACCTGTCGGACGAAACTGGAATTCCATAATTATCTCGCAAAGGAAATCGGAAACAAAGAGCATGTGAAGAGCTTTTACGATCGCAGCAAGTCGCAATTGACCATCGATCGGGAAGCAGTGAAACGGGAAAGCGGATTGGAAGAGTAGGACATGATGAGTGATGAATGTGTCATTCGGGTAATGACAATAGAAGATTATGATGAGGTGTACCGGCTGTGGGGAGAAATCCACGGCTTCGGAATCCGTTCCATCGATGATTCCCGGGAAGGAATCGAGCGGTTTCTTCTCCGGAACCCGTCAACCAGTGTGGTGGCGGTTGTGAACGGAGCCATTGTCGGTGCGATTCTGTGCGGACATGACGGCCGCCGCGGATGCTTTTACCATGTCTGCGTAAAGGAGGGCTTCCGCAAGCGGGGAATCGGCAAGACCATGGCCGTATCCTGTATGCTGGCACTTCGTCGGGAACATATCAACAAAGTGAATCTGATAGCATTTAAGTCCAATGAAATCGGCAATCATTTCTGGAAAGGAGCCGGCTGGACCTTCCGGGAGGATTTGAACTATTATGATTTTACGCTGAACGAGGACAACATCACGAGGTTTAACGAGTGACGGCGGTCCGAACGGAGGACATGGAAACAGGATGAAACGGACGGTTTTATGCTTGATTGTGTCGTTTATTATGCTGTTGGCGGCTTCGTGCGGCATGGCTCCAATGACAAATAACCGGACAACGGAATCGGGTCCGACTCCGACCAATACCATTCCGAACGGAGTGACCGGAATCGGAAAGATAGATACGACGACGACTCCGACACCGACTACGCCGCAGTGGAGACCGCAGATTTCCGAAGGGATTCATTTGGATGTGGATTCCGTATATACGGAAACGCTGGAATTCGGATATTCGGAAGACGCGGACAGCAGCTGTGGAAAAGTGGAACTGTCATATTATAATGCACAAAGCGGGGCACCGAATTTCGGGGAGTTCCGGCAGGAGGACAATTCCTATGTAGTGCCCGGTGCGGTAAAGGGACTGAAGTTCCGGTATGAGACCAATCAGCTTCTGGAAATTATCAGTCAGGTTGTCGATGATAAAATCAGTTATATGTTTTATGTGAACGGACTCCGGGTAACGGATGACGGCGATACCAGCAAGCTTCAGGTATATGCCGACGAAAACGGAGATTATTGCTTTAAGGTCATTTCGGACGGTCGGTTATTTGTCCTGGAACAGAACGGAGAAAAGCTGGCTCAGTTCGCTCTTTCCGGTGAAAATGAGGAGGAACTGAACATCACCGTTCAGACCGATACGCGGGACACGGGCGTGTTCCTGCTGACGGAATATCTCGACAACGGAAAGCTGACCGGCGATTACGCGCTTCAGGACGGAGACGTAACCGATTGCTATCGAAATAAGGAACTGCTGTGGAAACGGATTCTGAACTATCAGGACAGCCACGTGGTTCATATTGAAGATGCGGAAGGAAAAACGATATATGAATGCGAATACGGAAGTCATCCGACCGTATTCGGCGATACTTACAGCCTGCAGTATGACGAAGAGGGAGAACTGATTGCAAACGAAATGAGTGCTCCGTATCGGAACCTGATGGATCAGGTAAACGAGATGCTTGCAGCGAAGACGCAGAAGCCCTGTCAATGGGAGTCGGGGGAATTGTACACAACGGCTGTCGATGTGTTGGCAGTATTCGGGGAAGACAACGGGAAGGAGACAAAGACGCTGGTAATTCGGTACAGTATTACGCGAAATGACTGGCATTTACAGGAAGAAACAGAGGAGGAAATTGCAGAATGGCAGTAATTAATGAGGACACGTTATCGATTGAAAATCTGGTGACGCAGGCTTTGAAAATTCCGGGAGTCAAGGTGAACCGTACGGAATATTTGAAAAATGCATTTGCCAGTCAGGGAATTCTGGTCCGCCAGATTGTGGAGGAAGGACCGGTTGCCAGTGACTATTCGGAAATTGAACTGGATGATATGGCGGAAAAGCTGATTCTGAAGCGGACTTCGGAATCGTCGGCCCTGTCCTTTGCGGCAGGACTTCCGGGAGGACTTGCGATGGCGGCAACCATCCCGGCGGATACGCTGCAGTTCTTCGGAATGTCGCTGCGAATGGCACAGGAGCTGGCATATCTCTACGGCGCCAAGGATTTCTGGGAAGGTACCGGAACCGAGGGAACATTTGCCAAAATGCAATTGATTTTCTCCCTCGGAGTTATGTACAAAATCGATTATGCCGAGGAAGGACTGCGTCTGTTATCGTCCTATCTGGCAATGAATGCAATGGGCGGAACTCCGACGCGGGCGACCACGACGGAATTCTGGAACCCGATTGTGAAGAAGGTCGGCAAGGACATTACACTGAATCTGACCAAGGATACCGCAACCAAGGGAATCGCCAAACTGATTCCGCTTGTCGGAGGTTTTGTGTCCGGCGGAATGACATTTGTTTCGATGCGTCCGATGGGACAGAAACTGTACAAGGTTCTCGGGGATGCCAATTTTGAATATGACGACAGCCGTGCCATGAAAGACTTTGTCAAACTGAACGATGCGTTCGAGAATTATCATGACATGGAACAGGACATGATGGACATATCCCTCGAGCCGACGGACGATATTCCGGTTACCATTGACGGCATCGGAAATGATGCACAGAACGGCAATGCGGCACCGGCGAATCCGCCGCAGACAAACGGAACCGGTAATGCGGGGCCCGTCGGAACGGGCAATGCGGGACCGGCACCGATGAGCATGGATGAAGTCTTCGCAACCATCGAAAAACTGGCGGGATTGAAAAACTCCGGTGCGATTACGCAGGAGGAATTTGACGCCAAGAAGACGGAACTGCTGTCACGGATTTAAGAGGCGGCAGGTACTGAAACACGGAAAACAATCACGGAACCATCCGGGAGAAAATTCGGAAACCGTTCGAACCATCGGGCGTATTCCGGAACTTCTTCCGGGTGGTTTTTTTGCGCTGTGGGAAAAGACGGCAAAACGCGGCGGAAAACGCAGCAAAAACGCGGCGGAAAAACGCGTTGAAAAGGTGCCGGAAAGTGCGGCCGGAAAACGCAGCAAAAACGCACCGAAAAGGTGCCGGAAAGTGCGGCAGGAAACGCACCGAAAAGGCTTTCGGAATATCCATAAAAAAGTACAAAAAAATTTTTTTATTTTTCTATTGCAAAAGGAAATATTTTATGTATAATATGTATCAGTTTGCTTGTTTGTTTAGTAAACCTAATCTTTTTGTTTAGTATTACAGAACTGAAACAAACCGGCGCAGGCAGGGCGTCAGAAGACGTTTTGCGACGCGCTCGGAAGGGCGGAAAAGGGGTATTTATGGATATCGGTCATAAATTAAAGCAACTGCGGGTCCGAAAGAATCTGACCCTCGAGGAGCTTGCTTCGCGAAGTGAGTTGTCCAAAGGTTTTTTGTCCCAGGTGGAACGCGATCTGACATCGCCGTCCATTTCCACACTGGTGGATATTCTGGAAGCACTCGGAAGTTCCCCGGCAGAATTTTTCAGAGACGAACAAAAGGACCAGATTGTATTTCAGAAAAAAGACTTTTTTGTCGATACCAAGGATGATTATACCATCCACTGGATTGTACCGAATACGCAAAAGAACGAGATGGAGCCGATTCTTTTGGAAATTCCCGGACACAGCGAATCGTTCCGCGTGGACCCTCACGGCGGCGAAGAATTCGGGTATTGTCTGGAAGGCTCCGTAATCCTGCAGGTCGGAGAGGAACGCTATCCGGTCCGAAAGGGAGAAACCTTTTACCTGAAGGGGAAGGAATTTCACTGCATTTCCAATGAGAATGCAAAAGCAGCAAAAGTTTTGTGGATTTCCACACCGCCGATTTTTTGACGGAACAGAACCATATTTTCGGAGGGCAGAACATGAAGAAATTGATTCAGTTTCAGAACATTGTAAAGAATTTTGACGGCCAGCTGGTTCTTAAGGGAATCAATCTGGATATTTACGAAAATGAGTTTGTTACCCTGCTGGGACCGTCCGGCTGCGGAAAAACCACACTGTTGCGAATTTTGGGAGGCTTTTTGGAACCCGATGAAGGAACCGTCATTTTCGATGGGGAAGATATTTCCAAACTGCCGCCGCACAAACGGGATCTGAATACGGTTTTTCAGAAATACGCATTGTTCCCGCACATGAACCTGTTTGACAATGTTGCGTTCGGTCTGAAGATTAAAAAGGAACCGAAGGACATTATATATCAGAAGGTAACCCGAATGCTGAAGCTGGTCGGCCTTGAGGATTTCGGCCGCCGCGCGGTTCACGAAATGTCCGGCGGACAGCAGCAGCGTGTGGCCATTGCCCGTGCCCTTGTCAACGAACCGAAGGTTCTGCTTCTGGATGAGCCGCTCGGTGCGCTGGATGCGAAACTCCGCAAGGAAATGCAGCACGAGCTGAAAAAGATTCAGAAGGAAGTCGGCATCACCTTCATTTTCGTAACGCACGATCAGGAAGAAGCGCTGACGATGTCCGATAAGATTGTTATTATGAAGGATGGCAACATCCAGCAGATCGGCACGCCGACCGACATTTACAATGAGCCGGTCAACCGCTATGTCGCAAACTTTATCGGAGAAAGCAATATTATGGACGGTGTCATGATTCGCGACCGCCGCGTCATGTTCGAGGACAAGCAGTTTGACTGTGTCGATGCCGGATTCGGAGACAATGTTCCGGTCGACGTCGTAATCCGCCCCGAGGATTTGGATATCGTACCGGCCGGCCAGGGCAAGCTCCGCGGAATCGTCCGTTCCGTTCTGTTCAAGGGCGTCCACTACGAGACGGTTGTCGAGACCAAGCTGGGTGCTTCCATTACCGTGGAAATGATTGTTTCCGAGGATAAGCCGGTTGTCAATGAAGCAGCCGGGGAAATGATGAGCGCCAACGATTTTTATCTGGATGCCGAGGATGTTCGCGAGATTCAGGAACGGTCCGAATCGGATGCCATGTTCCGTGCGGATGCCTTTATTATCGACCGTGCCGATGCACAGGCTTGGAAACCGGAAACGGAAGAGCGAATTTCCATTACCCGTCTGGATTACAAACTGGAACAGGAAAACGGACGCTATCCGGTTACGTTCCATACGGCGGCGGGAACCTCCGTTACGGTGGATATGATCGTACAGAGCCAGAACCGCATCGTCGACGAAGAGCACGGAGAAGAAATCTACGCCGTGAACTTCTTCAAGAAAGCCGATGAAATTACGGAAAGTGTTGCACTGAAGACCGATTTGAAGATTTGGGCCAATGCGCAGGCATTTGACCTCGAAGACGAAAGTCCGGTTGAAATCGTCGATGTCGAATACGATTTCAATCCGGCCGAAATCACTCCGGGAACGTATCCGGTGACGTTCAAAACCCGCGGTTACGAATACCGCGTGGACACCACCAAGGAATGCCATGTCGGAGAAACTGTGGGACTGACATTTGATGCGGAAGATATTCACATTATGGAGAAGCAGATCGGAGAATAACGATGAAACAATTTCGAAAAATGACGTATCCGTACGTTTTATGGATTGCCATTATGATTGTGGCACCGATGATACTGATTGTCCTGTATGCATTTACCACCAAGGGAAATGATGTTGTAACCACGAAATTTACCCTGAGCAATTTCGCCAAGTTCTTCAGCGACAGCGTATTTGCGGAAGTGCTTCTGGAATCCCTGAAGGTGGCCCTGATAACGACGGTTCTCTGCGTTTTGCTCGGATATTATCCGGCATATTACATTGCCAAAAGCAGCGAAGGCCTGAAAATGAAGTGGGTGCTGATTATCACCTTCCCGACCTGGATCAACATGCTGGTACGTACGTATGCCTGGGTTGGTATTTTGCAGGATGACGGTATTATCAATACGGTTTTGGGATGGTTCGGAATCGCACCGCAGCAGATTATGTACACGGAATTTGCGGTTATTCTCGGAATGGTGTATAACTTCATCCCGTTCATGATTTTACAGATTTACACATCGCTGACCAAGATGGACAACAGTCTGTTGGAAGCAGCGGCAGACCTTGGCGCCAACCGGTTCAAGCGATTTTTGAAGGTTACCCTTCCGTTGTCGCTGCCGGGTGTCATCAGCGGAATCACGCTTGTCTTTTTGCCGGCGGTATCCAGCTTCTATATTCCGAATATGCTGGGCGGCGGACAGTACGTGCTGGTCGGAAATCTGATCGAATCGTATTTCCAGACGGCCGGTGACTGGAACTTCGGTAGTGCGGTTTCCATGATTATGGCAGTCATTATCATCATTTCGATGTATATTACGAAAAAAGTGGATACCACGGAACAGGGGGAGAAGAATAACGCATGAAAAAGAAGAAACGTATTTTCGGAACCCTGCTGATGGTGCTGCTGGTCATTTTCTTTTATGCACCGATTGTGTATATGATCATTTTCTCCTTTAACGACAGTAAATCACTGACGATGTTTAAAGGATTTTCGATGCGCTGGTATGAGAAGCTGTTCCATGACCGGACAATGCTGACCGCAATCGGTTACACGGTTCTCATTGCCGTGCTGGCAACCGTGATTTCCACAATCGCCGGGACGATTACCGCAATCGGCCTGTCAAAATCCAGACGGGTGCTGAAAGCGGTTGTGGAGCAGGTTAACGAGTTCCCGATGATGAATCCCGAAATTGTTACGGCAATCGGGCTTCTGATGTTCTACAGCGCACTGCATATTGAAAGGGGCTTTGTGACATTGCTTCTGGCACATATCATGTTCTGTATTCCGTACGTGATACTCAGTATTATGCCGAAGCTTCGGTCGCTGGACCCGAACCTTGCCGATGCGGCCATGGACCTCGGTGCGACACCATGGCAGGCAATGACGAAAGTCATCGTTCCGCAGATTATGCCCGGTATCGTGTCCGGCGCATTGATCGCATTTACCATGTCGTTCGATGACTTTGTAATTTCCTACTTTTCGACCGGTAACGGCGTGAGCAATATTTCTATTCTGGTATATTCCATGCGGAAGCGTGTCAATCCGTCCATCAACGCACTGTCCACCGTTGTGGTAGCAATCATTACGTTGTTCCTGATCATTTACAACGTGGTATCGGCGGTTGCGGCAAGGAAGAAGGCACGTCAGGAAGCAGCGGCAAAACAAATTTAATCGGAGGAAACGAAAATGAAGAAAGCAACAAAGGTGATCGCAGGCATCGCAATGATGATCTGCATGGCAGCAGCGCTGTGCGGCTGCGGCAAAAAGGAAACACTGAAACTGTTCCTGCCCGGAGAATATCTCGGCGAGAACGTTATCGCTGATTTTGAGGATGAATACAACTGCAAGGTCATCGTTGAGACATTTGACTCCAACGAGGCTATGATGACCAAGGTTCAGGCGGGCGACAAGTACGATGTACTTATTCCGTCCGACTATATGATCGAGCGTCTTCTGAAGGAAAATATGCTTCAGAAAATCGACAAATCGGTAGTGACCCGGCTGGATGTTCTGGTGGATCAGGTCAAGAACGCCGGATACGACCCGAACAACGACTACTCCGTTCCGTATTTCTGGGGAAATGCCGGAATCGTGTACAACAACAAGAACGTAACGCTGGAAGAACTGGAAGAACAGGGATACGACATTTTCGCAAATCCGAAATACAAGGACCGCGTGTATATGTACGATTCCGAGCGTGACGGCTTCATGATTGCGCTGAAGCAGCTCGGCTACTCCTGCAATACCGAAAATGATGCGGAAATCGAAGAGGCATATCAGTGGCTTCTCGCGATGAACAAAGCAACGAACCCGGTTTACAATACCGATGAAATCATCGACAACATGATTCACGGTCTGAAGGACCTGGCTCTGATGTATTCCGGTGACGCCGTTACAATCACCATGGAAAATGAGGATATGAGCTACTTCGTTCCGGACTGCGGAACCAATCTGTGGATTGATGCCATGGTAATTCCGGCCAATGCCGAGAATCCGAAACTGGCAAACAAGTTCCTGAATTTCATGCTGAACTATGACCAGTGTGAGGACGGCGCCTTAACGGTATGCTACACCACACCGAACAAGGACGTTCTGGCTGATTTGACCAAAGAGGGCGGCGAATTCGAAGGCATCGATTCGTATATTCCCCGTGCCAATGCGGAAAATGATGAACTGTACCATGACAACGAGCATCTTCGCAAGAAGCTTGCCGAGCTGTGGATCAAAGTCAAAGCAAAATAATTGCGGCAGGGACTCTGCTGCGTACAACAAATTCGGGCGCCGGTATTGTTGCCGGCACCCGTTTTGTGCTTTTCGGGAGCACCGGCTGCCGGAACATCGCGGAAGAAGGATTCCGTGTGCCGGCGGACAGGAAGTGCCGGGAGAACGGTTTGCCGGGAGAGAAGTGCCGGGAGGAAAGTGCCGTAAGTGCGGCTGCCGGGAGAAAAGCACCGGATATGGGAGGACTGGATGAGATTTTACATCGCGGATCTGCATTTTTATCATCAGAATCTGAATACGCAAATGGATATGAGAGGATTTGCCGACGAAACGGAAATGAACGAACACATGATTTCGCAGTGGAATTCGCGGGTCGGCAAAAAGGATGAGGTGGAAATTCTGGGCGACTTTTCGCTCGGAACGGTGGAGCAGACGGAGGAATTGCTGCGTCGCCTGAACGGGAAGAAAAATCTGATTGTCGGCAACCACGACACGTTTGCGGCCCGGTCCCGGTTCGACACGAGTCTGTTCGGCTGGATTCATACGTACAAGGAAATGCATGACGACGGGCGCAAGGTGATTCTCAGCCATTATCCGATGATCTGCTATAACGATCAGTATCATTTGAACAAAGACAACCGGCCGAAGACGTACATGCTGTACGGGCATGTGCATGATACGCCGGATGAAGCGCTGATTCGGCGGTTCGTGAGAGAAACCCGGGAGACGACGAGAACGGTCCGCGGGGAGGACCGGGAATCGCATATTCCGTGCCAAATGCTGAATTGTTTTTGCATGTATTCGAACTATGTTCCGTGGACGCTGGACGAATGGGCGGATTTCACGGAAAAACGCGAAAAAACCCTGTTTCATGACGACGGAAACGGGGCAGATGCTTTACTTTTGACGTGATTTGAAGTATGATATAATGTATTCATCGAGGCAATTGCGACGAGGTGAGAGCGGTTGCCGATCATTTAGCGGAGAGATTATGAGCGAGAAGACGGAGACACAGACAAAAGAAACCGGAGCCGCCGATGCGGAAGCCGACAAGAAGGCCCGAATCCGTGAGCGGGAAAAGAAGCGTCAGCTTCGCAAGGAACGCCGGGCCATGCGGCGATACCGGTTTGTATTTCGGCTGATGGGGCTGATCATGAAGCCGTTTATGCGGTGGAAAGTGAAGTATTCCTGCGACGATATCAGCGGCGTGGAAGGACCGTATCTTCTGCTGGCCAATCACAACATGGAACTCGATCCGGTTCTGGTCGGCCTGGCAACCCGCAGACAGCTGTTTTTCGTCGCCAGCGAGCATGTCATGAGAAAAGGACTGAAGACCCGCCTGCTGATGCGGTATTTCAATCCGATTATTCATCAGAAGGGCAAAGCCGGTACGAAATCGGTTATGGCCATTTTGAAACATTTGAAAAAAGGAAATAACGTGTGTCTGTTCGCGGAGGGCAACCGCTCCTTTAACGGCTTGACCGGCGAGATTTCTCCGGCTACCGGGAAAATGGCACGGCACTCCGGAGCGACACTGGTGACCTACCGGTTTACGGGCGGATTTCTGACGCAGCCGAGATTTTCCACGACGCTGCGAAAAGGAAAACTGGTCGGTCATTTGGTTCATGTATATAAGCCGGACGAGCTTCGGGCGATGACCGAGGATGAGGTCAACGAAGCAATCCGACGGGATTTATATGAAGATGCATACGAAGCACAGGCGAAGGAACGGGTCGCTTACCGTGGAAAAAAGCTCGCATACGGTCTGGAAAGCACGTTGTTCCGGTGCCCGGCCTGCGGTCGGTTTCAGACTCTCCGCAGTACGAAACGGGAACTGATTTGCGATGCCTGCGGAGACGCGTCCGTGTATAATGAATACGGAGAATTGGAACGTTCCGACGGAACGGTGCTGACCATGACAGAGTGGGATAAGGCGCAGCGGGATGCTTTGATTGCGCGCGTGGGCGAGGCATCGGAGGACGAAGTGCTGTTTGAGGATTCCGTTCAGATTCGGGAAGTGGATGCCGAACATCGTTTTGGCGAATGCCGGACGGAACGCTGTGCGGCGTACCGAAATCGCATTGTAATCGGCGACCGGACGCTGACCGATGAGGATATCGACGGAATGGCCATTTATTCGAGAAACTTTATCGTAGCACATATCGGTAATCCGATGGTGCAATATGATGTTCGGGGAGACGAGCGGTTCTGTGCGCTGAAATACCGATATCTTCTGGACACATGGAAGACGGCCGAAACGACCGGCAGTGATTTGTAACGGGCCGGACAACAGACGAAACGGCATCGGCAAGCAGGCCGGACAGCGACAGTAAGGAAGAAACAGAGGAACAGAGGCCGGCAAACGGGCCGGGCAATAACGGGGAAATTCAGAGATTGGGTTCATGAAGGAAAAATAATTAAGAACGGAGAAAAAGTGTTATGCAACTGATTGATTATTCGACCAGGACAACATGGAATGCAATCGTTATCTTAGGAATCCTTGCAGTTATGATTCTGATTGCCAACCTGATGAGAAAGCGGGTACGGTTGATTCGGAAAACCCTTATGCCGACGGCGGTTATCGGCGGTTTTCTGCTACTGATTATCAAGCTTCTCGGGGTTCGTATCGGGCTGTTCCATACCGACAGCATCGCGTACATCAAATTCAACGAATTTCTTCAGATTCTGACCTATCACGGAATTGCGGTCGGATTTATCGCAATGTCCCTTCGGGTTCCGGAAAATACCGGAAAGAAGGAATCCAAACTGGTCGGACTGAAGAGCGGAGCCATTATCGTCAGCTCCTATATGATTCAGGGTATTGTCGGTCTCGGCATTTCCCTGCTTCTTGCATATACCTGTATGCCGAAGCTGTTTAAGGCATCCGGAATTTTGCTTCCGATGGGATACGGACAGGGCCCCGGTCAGGCAAACAATTTCGGAACGACATTTGAAAATCAGTACGGCTTTGTCGGAGGACATTCGTTCGGGCTTGCATTGGCGGCTGCGGGATATTTGTCCGCATGCATTGTCGGAATCCTTTTTATCAATTATCTGATTCGCAAGGGAAAGGTGAAGCGCATCGAAAATGTGGCCGTGTCCGGATCGGCCGTAACGGTGGATCCGTCGCCGAAGGATGAGGAAGTATCGGAGTCGCTGGACCGGTTGTCGCTTCAGGTTGCGCTTGTAATCGGAATTTATCTTCTGACATATGTTTTGACACTTGGCACGACGAGGCTTTTGACGTTCATTAACGAAGGACTCGGAAATACGCTGAACAGCCTGCTGTGGGGCTTTAATTTCATGATCGGTTCGGGACTTGCAATTGCGGTACGAAACATTTTGCAGGTACAGCACCATCACAAAATGATGGATGTGCAGCTGCAGGACAATTATCTGCTGAACCGGATTTCCGGAATGGCATTTGATATCATGATTCTGGCCGGTATCGGCTCGATTGAGGTGGAGGAACTGTCCGGTCTCTGGATTCCGTTCCTTCTGATGGCGGTCGCCGGCGCAATCGTGACGCTGATTCATTTGCTGTTTGTATGCCGTCATGTGTACAAGGATTACTATTACGAAGGCGTTTTGTCCATGTACGGAATGATGACGGGAACCATCAGCTCCGGCGTTCTGCTGCTTCGCGAAATTGATCCGAAGCTGAAGACACCGGCGGCAAATAACCTGATTGTCGGCAGCAGCTACGCCATTCTGCTCGGCGCGCTGATGCTGGTATTTGTCGGGATGGCACCGAAATCCACAAAGATGACATTGATTACGTTTGGACTGGTCATCGCATATTATCTGGTCCTGATCGGAATTGTGCGGATTAGAGATAAGAAAAACAATACAGAGTCGACTCAGGAGAGCTCGACGGAGGATGTAAAATGAATG
The DNA here is from genome assembly GCA_045641285.1 of Lachnospiraceae bacterium. GTDB lineage: Bacteria > Bacillota > Clostridia > Lachnospirales > Lachnospiraceae > ISDg. The sequence continues at coordinate 12,046 of JAZUGQ010000041.1, read as the reverse complement.
CAGTAACATCAAGAAAGGGCATGAACATTATAATCGTAGGCTGCGGAAATGTAGGCACTACTCTTGTAGAACAGCTTTCCGGAGAAGGCCATGATATTACGATTATCGATCTCAATGCCAAGAAAATTCAAATGATTACCGACGCTTATGATGTCATGGGAATCAACGGAAACGGAGCAAGCTACAGCGTATTGAAAGAGGCGGGAATCGACAAGGCGGATCTGATGATTGCCGTAACCGAATCCGACGAGCTGAATCTGCTGTGCTGTACCGTTGCAAAACGTGTCGGACATTGTGCGGCCATAGCACGAATCCGAACCCCCGACTACAGCAAAGAGACACAGTATTTGCAGGAACAGCTGGGTCTGGCAATGGTTATCAATCCGGAAATGGAAACCGCAAAGGAGATTGCGCGAATTCTTGCCATGCCGAACGCACTGGAGGTGAACTCCTTTGCGCACGGACAGGCGGAAATGATCAAGATTTCCATTCCCGAAGGAAACCGGATTGCCGGTATGTCCCTGGCGGAGATTTCCAAGAGCCTGACGGTCAGCGCACTGGTCTGCGCGGTAGAACGAAAAGGAGAAGTATATATCCCGTCCGGTGCTTTTCGTCTGGAAGCGGGAGATACCCTGTCGTTTGTTGCACCCCGGAAAAACATTCGGGTTTTCATGGATACCTTCGGCTTCAAGAGCAAGAAGGTTCACGACACCATGATTGTCGGCGGAAGCAAAGCGGCATATTATCTCGCACAGGAACTGATCCACGCAGGTGTCAGCGTCAAGATTATCGAGCAAAATACCGAGCGCTGCGAAACGTTGAGCGTCCTTCTTCCGAAGGCGGTGATTATCAATGCGGACGGTACGGAGGAAAGTCTGCTGAAGGAGGAAGGAATCGAAAATGCCGAATCCTTTGTCCCGCTGACCGGAATTGACGAGGTGAACATCATTTTGACGCTGTATGCCAAGAAGAAATCGGCGGCCAAAATCGTTACGAAAATCAACCGGATGAATTTCCGAAGCGTTGTCAACAGCATGGAACTCGGCAGCGTTATTTATCCGAGATATATAACAACGGAAGCGATTATCGCATATGTGCGTGCGAAGAGCGAATCCCGAAACAGCAATATCGAAACCCTCTATCATTTGTTTGACCATCGGGTTGAAGCAATCGAATTTGAGGTCGAGAAGGAGTCGGCGGTGACCGGAAAGCCGCTGAAGGAATTGAAACTGAAGAAGGAAATTCTGATTGCATTCATCAATCGTGACGGTAAAATCATTATCCCCAGCGGTCTTGACAGTATCGAAGTCGGGGATACGGTGATGATTGTCACAAAGCATTCCGGATTCCAGAGCATTCTGGAAATTTTGGCATAAACGGTAAGAGAGGACATTTTTGGCATAAACGGTAAGAGAGGACATTTTTGGCATGAACAATGCAATGATATGCTTTATCCTGGGAGCGGTTCTGAAAATAGAGGGCGTACTGATGATGGGCCCTTGTGTAATTGCGCTCTATTTTCATGAAGATAACGGGTGGCAGTATCTGATTGCGGCATTAATCTGTGAGGCGGCCGGTTTTCTGGCATCCCATAAACGACCGGAAAATCAGGTCTTTTATCTGAAGGAAGGCTGTGTCGCGACAGCACTGAGCTGGTTGCTTTTGAGTTTGTTCGGAGGACTTCCGATGTATCTGACGGGCGAAATTGCACGCCCGATTGATGCGGTGTTTGAGGCTGCTTCCGGGTTTACGACAACCGGTGCTTCGATTTTGAGTGAAGTGGAAAGTCTGAGTCATGCAACGCTGATCTGGAGAAGTATGACACACTGGGTCGGCGGAATGGGAATTCTGGTCTTCCTGCTTGCGATTATTCCGCTGAGCGGCGGAACCCATATGAATATTATGAGAGCGGAAAGCCCCGGACCGTCTGTCGGAAAACTGGTTCCGAAGGCACGTTATACCGCACGGATTCTGTATCTGATTTATATCGGACTGACGCTGTTGGAACTGGTGTTTCTGCTGTTCGGAGGAATGGGACTGTTCGATTCGGTCAATACGGCATTGTCCACGGCGGGAACCGGCGGTTTCGGTTTCCGAAACGACAGCATGGGGTCCTTTTCTCCGTATATACAATGGGTTGTAACCGTCTTTATGCTGCTGTTCGGTGCCAACTTCAACGTGTATTATTTCATGATTTTCCGGCAGTTCCGGAAAGCGGTGAAGATTGAGGAAGTACGCAATTATTTCCTGATTGTACTCGTCGCGGTAGGATTCATTTTCATGAATATCCGGACCTTGTATTCCGCTTCGGATGCTTTACGTCATGCGGCGTTCCAGGTTGGATCCATTATGTCGACAACGGGATTTTCCTCGGTGGACTTCGATTTGTGGCCGCAGGCAGCCAAGACGATGCTGGTGCTTCTGACCTTCATCGGAGGCTGTGCGGGCAGTACGGCGGGCGGTATGAAGGTGTCCCGAATCGTGATTGCGATTAAGACGATGCTGAAAGAACTGAATGCCTATCTGCACCCGAAGAGTATCAAGAAGATTCAGTATGAAGACAAGCCGGTCGAGCATGAAGTGGTTCGCTCCATCAATGTATATTTTATTACGTTTGTTTTGCTGTTTACGGCGTCGGTTCTGTTGATTTCCTTTGACGGAAAAGATTTTACGACGAATTTTACGGCCGTTGCGGCGACCATAAATGATGTCGGTCCCGGACTTGGTCTGGTCGGACCGACACAGAACTACGGACACTTTTCGGTATTTTCCAAATGTGTTCTGATTTTTGATATGATTGCCGGACGACTGGAACTGTTCCCGCTGCTTTTGCTGTTCCATCCGGGTATCTGGAAAGAAGCGATGAAGAAAAACCGCAAGCAGGTCAAAGAGTCCGGGAACTGATTGAGGCGGAACAACAGGGACGGGCATACAACCGGGGGCACGGGCATATAACCGAAGGGACGAGTCGGAAAGGAGGCAGATATGAAGAAATACAAGAAGCGGATTTATGATATTATTCAGATCGGAAATCGGAACGATATTCCGAGTACCGCATTTGACATCTTTATCGTTGTGATGATTTTTCTGAATCTGTTTGTCACGTTTGCCGATACCTTCGACGAGTGCGAACCGTTATACGGCTTGTTTGATGTTGTGGAACTGATTACGATTATCGTCTTTACAATCGAATATCTGCTCCGAATCTGGACCGCGGAATATGCGTATCCGAGAAAAAAGAAGTACAAAAGCATACTCTGTTACATGTTGTCATTTTACGGATTGATTGACCTGTTTACCATCTTTCCGTATTTTCTGCCGTATGTGGTTCCGAGCGGAATTGTGGCATTCCGGATTTTGCGTGTTTTTCGGATTTTCCGGCTGTTCAAAATCAATGCGCAGTATGATGCCTTCAATGTTATTACGGATGTTTTGTATGAGAAGAAAAACCAGCTGTTTTCGTCCATGTGCCTCATTTTGATGCTGATGATTGCATCGTCTCTCGGAATGTACGGGCTGGAACATAATGCACAGCCGGAAACGTTTAAAAATGCGTTTTCCGGAATCTGGTGGGCGACGTCGACACTGCTGACCGTAGGGTACGGAGATATTTATCCCGTTACGTATGCGGGACGTGTGCTGGCCATTTTCATATCGTTCCTCGGGGTGGGAATGGTTGCGGTTCCGACCGGTATTATTTCCGCAGGTTTTGTGGAGCAATACACGAAAATCAAAACCATGATGACCAAGGGAACCGAGAAGGATGTTCAGTTTATAGCATCTGTTTTGGACGAAAATCATGTCTGGAACGGAAAAAAAGTTCGCGACATCGTACTGCCGCCGCAGATTCTTCTGGTGGTTGTGAATCGCGGAGAAGAAAATGTCGTGCCGAGCGGAACAACGGTACTGCAGACAGGGGATGTTCTGATTTTGGCCGGAAAACATTATGACGGCCACGAAGAATTGAACCTTTCCGTGCATAAAATCGGAAGGGAACATGATTGGGAAGGCCTGAAAATCAAAGATTTGGACATTTCCAGACAGGAATTGATCGTTTCCATTGAACGAAACGGAAAACTGGTCATTCCGAACGGCTCAACGGTGATTCGTAAGGATGACCAGGTGCTTGTATATCGGCGGGCGGTTAAGGAGCGGTAAAGGTCAAGGAACAGTAAGTCAACAGTAAGCTTGCAGGATTGGTAAGCCCCTCAGGAGCAGCAAGCCTGCAGGACCGATGAGCCTCAGGAACAGAAAAGGTTAGGAGACAGTAAGTTTGTAGGAACGGTAAGCCTCAGGCAGTTTATTTGGCTGTAATATCGGCAAAACTGCCGCGAATGATGCCGGCCAGTTCGTTCGGATTGACATAGACGGAAGCTCCGATGCGGCCTGCGCTGACGTAAATTGCAGGGTACTGAAGAGCAGACGAGTCAATGACGGTCGGAAATTGCTTCTTCATGCCAATCGGGCTGCAGCCGCCGCGAATGTATCCGGTGATTGCCGTCAGATCTTTGAGAGGAAGCAGTTCCACGGATTTCTCATTGCAGGCACGGGCCGCGGCTTTCATATCGACTTCGGCCGCGACGGGAATGACGCAGACATAGTAATGACCGGTTTTTCCGACAAGAACCAGAGTCTTGTAGGAAAGCTCGGCAGGGCGTCCGGCCAGCTCGGCGGAATGAACACCGTCAATAAATTCATCGCATTCATAGGTGACATATTCGTATTTGATTTTGTTGCGCTCGAGAATTCGCGCAACATTTGTTTTTTCTTCTTTTGCCATATAGAGACTCTCCGTTTTCGGGAAATTCCGGGGATGCGGACAGCCTCCCGGAATCTCGAATTTGCATTATCAAAATGAGTGAAAAAAGCCGGCATCCGATAAGTGGGTGCCGGCTTCGCTGTTTCTTTCCGAATTACATGGTTGTGTAGTTATCGAAATAACCCTGAATCAGGATAACCGGTGTTCCCTTGTCTCCGGAACCGGAGGTAAGGTCGCAGAGGGATCCGATCAGGTCGGTCAACTGACGGGGAGTGGTTCCCTGAGATGCCATGTTGCCGACGAGGTTGCCGCCCTTTGCCTTGATGCTTGCGGAAATTGCTTCCTTCAGTGCGGCACCGGAAAGGTTTGCGTAATCGTTATCGGCAAGGTACTTCAGTTTCAGTTCGTTCGGGGTACCGATCAAACCGTCGGTAAATGCGGGGCTGACAACCGGATCGGCGAGCTCCCAAATCTTACCCTGAGGATCCTTGAATGCACCGTCACCGTAAACCATAACCTCAACAAGTTTGCCGGTTCTCTTCAGAATCTCGGACTGGATTGCAAGAACCAGTTCCTTGGCACCCTCGGTCTGAGGGAAGAGCTTAACCTTGTCTTCGGTCGATTTGTTGGAACCGAGAAGACCGTAGTTGGCATTGAAGCCGCTTCCGTTTACGGACGATGTCATCAAATCATCGAGACCGCATACAACCTTGGCACCGGCGTCGCGAAGAATTCTCTTGGTACGCATACGGGTGTGAATATCACAGTTGATGATGCAGTCGGTGTAGTTCAGAATGGTCTTGGCCTGATTTGCAAATACGACTTCAACCTCGGCACCGCACTCGGTAATCAGGTTGGAATAGTACTCGACATAATCAACGCCGGTGAATTCGTGCTTACGATAGCCGAATAATTCACGGTATTTTGCAAGGTCCAACACATCCGAATACGGATTTACGCCTGCTTCGTCAATCTGATCGAGAGTAACAAGTGCGTTGCCGACTTCATCGCTCGGATAGCTGAGCATCAGAACAACCTTCTTGCAACCCTTGGCAATACCGCGAAGGACGATGGCAAATCTGTTTCTGGAAAGAATCGGGAAAATAACACCAACGGTTCCGCCGCCGAGCTTTGCCTTGACATCGGCAGCAATGTCGTCAACACTTGCGTAGTTGCCCTGTGCACGTGCGACAATAGACTCTGTTAAAGCAATAACATCGCGGTTGCGAAGTTCAAAGCCTTCGCTCTCGGCAGCACCGAGAACACTGTCTACAGTAATATCAACGAGGTTGTCGCCTTCACGAATGATAGGACAACGAATACCTCTGGAAACGGTACCAACTCTTCTTTCCATTGTGTGGACTCCTTTTATATTTTGAAGATTAGCTGTTTTGTCGGAGAAATGAATCTCACAAAAAAACCACGACGTATTATAGCATAAACAATACAAAAAAACAATAAAACGTTGATTTAAATGAAAAAAAATTTTTGTGCATATTGCATATCTTGAGTGGAATATGATACTCTTCGGGAAGAAACCATAGAAGGGTACGGATGGTGGAGCGGATTCATTTTCGGGAGGAAAGCGTAGACGTCCGGATGGGTGAGCGGACTCATTTTCGGGAAGAAACAGGTGGTCAATATGGATGAAGCAGAGCAAATGAAAAAGCGGTTCCGGGAGTTGGCGGAGCGGTGCCGGAATCGAAATCAGTATACGGTTACGGGATTCCTCGGCCTGGCGGAACTGTCGGAATGGTATGAGGCGGAAACGGGACTCGCGTATGTGCCGTACGAACTGTTCGGAGGGTATGACGGGGCGGAACGGGTACGGCTTCGGTTCGGCTCGGAGGAAATGCTCGGATATACGGAACCTTGGCCGATATCCGTACTGCATATCAAGCCGCTTTCCGAGAAGTTTTCGGATGATTTGACGCATCGGGATGTACTCGGTGCGATGATGAATTTGGGCATTGAGAGAAGTGTGCTCGGAGACATCGTAATGGATGGAAACAATGCGTGGGTACTTTGCGATTCTACAATAGTAGAATACATAGCTGACAGCCTTGTTGCGATAAAGCATACCAATGTTTCCTGCTCGGTTGCGGAGGCATTGCCGGAGGTTGCGGTACCGGAACCGGAGGAACTGTCCGTCGGAGTGGCGTCGGAGCGGATTGACGGAATGATTGCCGCGATTTATAAACTGTCCCGAAATGAGGCGGCGGAATTGTTTCGTCGGAAACTCATTTTTCGAAACGGGCGTCTGTGTGAAAATACATCCGCAATTGTCAAGCAGGGAGATTGCGTGACGGTGCGTGGATACGGCCGGTTTACATATGAAGGAATTTCCGGACAGAGCCGCAAGGGAAGACTGTATGCGCAGGTTCGGATTGTCGGTCGAAGACGCTGACCGAACGGTACGGGCGGATGAAGCGAAGGCATGGGAAATGAGGAGCGCGGGAACCGAAGAATATGGGAACCGAAGGGGATGAAAATCGGGGGACGTGGGAACCGAAGGGTATGGGAACCGGGGCCGCGGGAACCGAAGGGATGTAAGCCGAAGAGTTTTCACGATACAAAGGTTAAAAAGTGCATAATGAAAGGGTGCCTTTTGCGCGTATTTTTGGAGGGCATTTCCGCATACTTTTTCTTGACAAGGAAATACATTCGATTTATTCTTATGTATATTAAAAAATCAAACACGGAGGTTTCTATATGGATCCCAATAAACGTCCCGACGCTATGAAACGTATCAATACACCCGAGCTTGCCGATGCATTTATCGCAGAGCAGGTGGAGGCTGTTCAGAAGCAGGTAGGAAATCAGAAAGTGCTGCTGGCTCTTTCCGGCGGAGTTGATTCGTCTGTTGTTGCGGCATTGCTGATCAAGGCAATTGGCAAACAGCTGGTATGTGTTCACGTTAACCACGGTCTTCTTCGAAAAGGAGAGGCAGAACAGGTTATCGAGGTATTCGGGAAGGAACTGGATGCAAACCTCGTTTATGTAGATGCAACCGATCGGTTCCTGGACAAATTGGCAGGAGTTTCCGATCCCGAAACAAAGAGAAAGATTATCGGCGGTGAATTTATCGAGGTATTTGCTGAAGAAGCAGGAAAGCAGGAAGGAATCAAATTCCTGGCGCAGGGAACCATTTATCCCGATATTCTGGAGTCTCACGGTGTAAAGGCACATCACAATGTCGGCGGACTTCCCGAGAAGCTTGGATTTGAGCTTGTAGAGCCGATTAAGCTTTTGTATAAGGATGAAGTTCGTATGGTTGGCAAACAGCTGGGACTTCCTGACAATATGGTATTCCGTCAGCCGTTCCCGGGCCCCGGACTCGGAGTTCGCTGTGTCGGTGCTATTACGCGTGATCGTTTGGTTGCACTTCGCGAGGCGGATGCAATCGTTCGTGAAGAAATCGGCAAGCTTCCCGAAACACCTTGGCAGTATTTCTGCGTAATTCCGGATATGCAGTCCACCGGAATCAAATATGTGGACGGTGTCGGACAGAGATATATGGGATGGGCATGTGTCATCCGCGCCGTAAATACAACCGATGCCGTGCTGGTAACAGTTCCGGAGATTCCGTTTGACGTTCTCTGCAAGATGAGAGACCGAATCGTTGCAATCCCGGGCATCAACCGTGTCCTTTGGGATATCAGTGAGAAGCCGGTTGCCACGATTGAGTGGGAATAATTCGTTTTTGAAGTGACCCCCAAGCAATGCTCAAAAACCATCGAAAAACCGGCGTTTTCAAGCACTTTTGAGTAAAAGTGAATAATACAAATTCATTCGTGAGCCCCAAATGACCCCCGAATGCAAATCGTATGATGATATTGCCCGACTGAGCCGTAAAAAGGTTTAGTCGGGCTTTTTCTGACCCCGACGACCGGGGTCAAGGAAAAGCATGTTTTTTGTGGCAAAAACGGCTTATATTCTTACGTTATCTGTCACAGAAAGTGCCCTGAGATTATGATCTCAATCATGGACCGCGAATAACAAATATCTTTTTTATCTTATTATTTTCGTCCATTTCGTGCGCTCCGGCAATTACACGTTTTTCAAAAGAATCCAACACATGTATAATGTTGACAGTGAAGTTTTCTGGGGATGGAGATTACAGGCTAGGATTACCGCCGTGAAAGTATCCTAACAATGTAATGGTTTCAGAAGATTGTCAAATGGGAATGATGAGCAGTATCAAGGTATATATTTTCAAAAAGATTTTCTGTTCACATTAAGATTTTGAGTTTGGGTATACTCTTTTTAAGAAAGGCATTTACATTTGCTCTTCAATGCAGTATAATATGAAGCGTAAATGTAAACACCCGTCAAGGAGGTATGCTTAATGGATCAGATTTGGGAACGTATACAAGCGGTTGCCGAAAAAAACAATGGATTCATCAAAACGGCTCAGGTAGAACAGCTTGGAATCAGCAGACCGATGCTGAGAAAATATACAGAAGCGGGCAAACTGGAGCAAGTGTGCAAAGGATTATATATTTTGGCAAGTGATATAGCAGACGAATATGCGCTATTGCAGGCACGAAGCAAATTCGCCGTGTTTTCTTACGGAACGGCTTTGTTTTTATGGGGACTTTCGGACCGCACGCCGCACACCTATGATATCACAGTACCGAGAGGAACGAATATCAGTCTCTTAAAACGCGATAATCCCAATTTGCGCTGTCACTATGTTCAGTCGGATACTTATGAAATCGGAATTTCGGAAACAGCCTCTCCTCAAGGAGCGACAGTGCGATTATACGACAAGGAACGCTGTATTTGTGATTTGATTCGGGATAAGAACCAGATTGATATGCAGCTATACTCGCAGGCAATCAAGGATTATTTCAAAACAAAACCTAATATCCGAAAGTTGTTGAAATACGGAAAATTATTTGGAATTGAAGAAAAGATCAGAACCTATATGGAGGTATTGTGATGAAAACACCGGAGCAATTAAAAGGAACGATACGCAGTATGGCAGAGAAACAGAATTTGCGGGCACAGGAAGTTCTGCAGATGTATTTGTTTGAACGCTTTTTGGAAAGACTTGCTGCTTCCCGGTTCAAAGAAAACTTTATTCTTAAAGGCGGTCTGCTTATATCCTCAATGATCGGTATTACCGAAAGGACCACCATGGATATGGATACCACCGTTCGCGGTATTCAAATGGAAGAGGATGAAATTGTCAGCGTGGTAAAAGAAATTATTGCGATTGACGTTGCGGACGGTATTCTCTTTCAATACAACAGCATTGAGCCGATTCGCGATGATGACGCCTACAATAATTTCCGTGTCCATCTGCAAGCGAAATACGGAAAGATCAACAGTCCGATGAAGATTGACGTCACTACCGGAGACTCCATTACCCCTGCCGCAGTTCAGTACAATTTCCCAATGCTTTTCGAGGAAAAATCAATTCCGGTTATGGCATATACACTGGAAACCGTTCTTGCGGAAAAATATGAGACAATTATTCGCCGCAATATCGGAACTACCCGAGCCAGAGATTTTTACGATCTGCATACCTTATATCGCAGTCGAAAAGATGAGGTACGTCCCGAAATCTTCAAAGCGGCGGTGTTACATACTGCGACGAAAAGGGATTCGCTTCAAGAAATGCAGGATTACGTTCAAATCCTTAAGGACATCCGCGAAGAGCCTGCGTTGTATCTGCTTTGGAATAATTATGTTGCCGACAATAAATATATCGGCACGCTCGGATTCAATGAGGTTTTGGACACGATGGACGAAGTCGCAAAACTCCTGAACGAATAAGGAAATATCTGAAAAGTCTTTTCATACCAACCGTAATATGAAGGTGTGACCTCCATTGGACGCAAAATGTCCGATGGAGGTCATCCTTTTTTATTTGGCCCCGTTCCCAGGGCTAAGGAAAACAGAGCTTTCACTTAGGATAGCTTGGAGATTACTTTTATCAAGTTCTCCAGTTTATGTAAGCACGGCTCATCAGCAGTCGTGCTTTTGAGCCGTTGTAATTCTCCGAGAATTTGAACGAGATATTTTTCGAGATGGGCGCACTAAAAACCCACCGTCAGGCAGCGCTGAACGGAAAGCGAAAGAGATTGGCGTTTCGATGATGACGGAGGAACTCTATCGTCGACTGCAAGGGCAACGGAGATTGTCAACAATGATCTGATCTACGCATAATGAACGCACGGCGGCGGGAGCAATCCCTGCCGCCGATTTTTTTGTAACAATTCTTTGAATCCACTTGACAAAAGTGGTTTATCCAAGTAAACTATAATTGAAGTTTATCCAAATAAACCTATTGAGAAAGGACTCGGTATATATGATTGATTTTGAACTTGGAGCCGTGCAGGAGCGGTTTGCTGATATAGTATGGGCAAATGAGCCGGTCGGTTCCGGCGAACTTGTAAAGATCTGTGAGAAAGAACTGAATTGGAAGAAGCCCACAACATACACAGTTCTTCGTAAGCTATGCGAAAAGGGACTGCTGAAAAACGAAAATGGAACTGTGTTTTCCATCGTATCCCGCGAAGATTTCTATTCTGCCAAAAGTGAGCAGATCATTGAGGAATCCTTTGATGGTTCACTTCCGTCGTTTATTGCATCATTTATCTCTCGCAAGAATCTGACAGCAAAAGAAGCGGAAGAAATTCAAAAGATGATTGATACCTTCAAGAAGGAGGGCTGAATATGAGTGCTGTTTTTCTGAAACTGCTGAATCTGAGCATTACGGCAAGCTGGCTGATTCTTGCAGTTATTCTTGTACGGTTTCTTTTGAAGAAAGCCCCCAAATGTATTTCTTGTGTCCTGTGGGCATTGGTTGCTGTTCGATTGGTCTGCCCGTTTTCTCTTGAGAGTGCGCTGAGCCTGATCCCGAGCAGTGAGACGATTCCGAGCAATATAGAAATGATGCAAAAGCCTGCGATTGATTCCGGTATCACAGCCATCAATGAGGCGGTCAATCCGGCAATTTCCCATAGCTTTGCCCCTGATCCTATGACAAGCGCAAATCCGTTGCAGATCGTAATACCCGTGTTGTCTATTGTATGGATCGCGGGAATGGCTGCGATGCTTTTATATGCGCTCATCAGCTATATCAGACTAAAAAAGAGTGTCGGAGCATCAGTCCCGGTAAGAGACAATATTCTTGCTTGTGATGAAGTGAAGTCGCCGTTTATTCTCGGCATCATTAAACCTTTGATCTATGTCCCTTCCTCAATGGAGGGCGAGACTTTGGGCTATGTGATTACACACGAATCGGCACATATTCAGCGGCGCGATCGCTGGTGG
>JAZUGQ010000040.1:0-140723 GCA_045641285.1 Lachnospiraceae bacterium | reverse complement strand
ACACATTCATATTCGTAATTGCATTTCCCGATAAAAGTTCTGTGACAGAAATTCTAAATGCACTTGCAATCGGTTCTAGTAAAGATATATCTGGATATCCTTTAGCTGTCTCCCACTTTGAAACTGCCTTATCGGAAACATTTAATATTGTTGCCAACTCACTTTGAGTTAAATTATGCTTTTCTCGCAGTTCCTTAATAACTGCACCTGTGACATATTGATTCATATATTTTTACCTCCATGCAGTCATTTTATTATCACTCGCTGAATAAGTGTACCTACGGAAAGTAGAGTCAACAGAAAATAAGATTTACAATAATTTTTGCCTTTTTCATAGTAAACACTCCCTTGAAAAAACCTCCTACTTTTTATGTAATAATCGCAAAGTTTCTTCAAATTCCTCTACAGCCTGTAATCCTAATTCTGTTACCTCATATCGTCCCGTACCTGTCTTTTCAAACCAACCGTAATAGTTCTGGTACAAAATCTTGGTGGTTTTCTCTACTTTACACAGATTTCTAACCTCTCTTGTAGTAGCTTCTCCTCCAAGACTAAGAAGTGTATCCAATACTAATAGTGCCTCCTCCCGATAACTGGTAATCAGCTTTGTACCATGAACACCACCGGTGTTGCTTTTGGTTTTTCGTTTTTGAAATTCCTTTAGAAGTGTTGTTTTTTTGTTCTTATTGCTTTTCTGAAAAACGCTTAACTCTGTTACTACCGGCTCCGCTACGATTTCTAACGCTTTACTTCTCTTCGAGACTACAATAACGCCAATTCCAAGACGCTTGCATAAATATAGCTTGTCCTGAAAACTACTCCTATATAGATCTGCCGGTTTAAATATTCCTATGTAAACATAATCTGTGATTTTTTGACGAAGTGCCGCCTGTTGCAGGGCTTTAAAGTCCAAAGTTTTCTTCAATTCAACCGCAACAGATACCTCTCCTTTTTCCATATAGAGATCGATATCCTCTACCTCTCCATCACAAATATATCCGTAGCTTTCAAAATATTCCTTGATTGGTTTAAATAAATCTTGTTCCTTATATTCTTCTTTCATTATTTCCCCATTTTCTTATAATCATACCACTTATCCTGCCTTAGTTTATTCAATCGGAATTTATAATTTCATAATCGTAGGATCTGCACCAAACCATGTTTGAACCTCATTATTTCCCGTACAATTATTAATCCAAGCAACTCCGAATGTAAATATTTGTGTCTTTGTAACACCTAAAACAACGTAATCTACTCCATCATCCTGATATTCATTATCATAATCGTATACAGTTGAAATTCTCTCTCCATTTATATATCCGGAATCACCTTCCATACCAATAGATAATTTTGCACCACCATTATAAAAACTCTTAAGCTCAAGGTTTTCTCCTGATTCTATATCATCCATCTCACTTGGTTTATAATCTCGTATTTTACATGAAATTATATGTTCTCTTCCGTCCGGAACGAACGAAACCTGTATTGCATAGCGTCCTTCAACATCTTTGCAGGAAGAATCCACATCTACTATCTGAAAATCGTATTCAATTTCTCTGCCATCAATTAAAATATCTATCTCTCCCAGCGGAGTAACAAGTTTCATTCTTAATCATTCTCCTTTAAAGTCGCACTAAATATTTGAATTTGGCACGGAGCAACACCCCACCTGATATATCATTTATCATAGCATAACACCCGTGTTTTTTCTACATAAAAAACAACCCCAGCAGCACATTGCCACCGAGGTCATCGTTCTTATTTCTTCAACATTAATTGCTTTGAACATCTTCTGGCTTATCGGCTTTTCCCCTGTCACCTTCCCGACTTCCTACTTGGCCGCCTCAAGTTCTTCAGGCCTGATTATTTCATCCCCATACAAACCAGAAGTAAAGATACCCGGCCATAACTGCAGTCAGGGTGTAGGGAATTCCGATTCGCATGAATTCTTTAAACGATACCTGAAAGCCTTCCTTTCTAAGCAAGCCCACCGCTGTAATATTGGCAGAGGCACCGATAGGCGTAATGTTGCCGCCCAGAGTTGCACCGGATAAAAGGCCGAAATATAGAAGATAAGGCTCCATTCCCAAAGCGGCTGTTACGGCTGTAATAACCGGTAGCATAGTCGCCACATACGGGATGTTATCAACCAGGGCGGAAATCAATACGGAACCCCAGACAACGATGGTGTATAACAGAAATACGTTATTTCCCCCGAATTTCACAATCAGGTCAGCAAAATCATCGATAATCCCCACGTTGGTCAGCCCGCCGATTACAACAAACAGTCCCATCAGAAGGCCAATCGTTTCAAAGTCGATATTTCGAATCGCAGCGATTGCTTTTGCTCCGTTTTTCTCTGTAACGAGATTCATGAAAATGGTAATCAACGCCAATACGCAACATATAATTCCGTTAATCATTTCCGGAGCATCCGGGATAAAGGAAGCTGTTATAAGCGCTGCAACCATAAGAACCAGCATTACGGTAGGCACGTAGTTTCTGACAGCGGTTCTTTCTGTGGATGCTATTGTAGCAGTGTCTTTGCGAAACAGAAACATCATAACCGGAATGGTGGCACGCGCTCCGAGTTCCACCGCAAAAAAGATTCCGGGGCGTCCGTTCATCCAGAAGAAGTTCACAAAATTCATGCCCGCATAATCGCCCAGCATAATCGAGGTGGTATCTCCAACGAGTGTCGCTGCCCCCTGTAGATTGGAAGCTACCGCAATGGAAAGAATCATCCCTGTCGGATTCTTCTTCAGCTTCCTGCAAATCGCCATTCCCACAGGCGCAACCATCAATACCGTGGCAACATTATCAATAAACGCAGAAATCAATCCGGCGAAGAGCGACATCAGGATCGTAACCCACATGACGCTCCCGGCCTTCCCCAGCAGAGTGTCCGCAAGAAGGTTCGGCATACGGGAATCAATGAAATAGTAAACGATAATCATTGTTCCCGCAATCATCAGCAAAACGTTCCAGTTAATTGTCGCCAATACCTTGTCAAGCGGCAGCACACCCGAAATCAGGAACACCAGCGCCACGCCCAAGGCATATAACGGTCTGAACTTTGGCTTTGCTATCATAAAAACATACATCAGAATAAACAGAATTAACGCAAATATCTTCATTAAAAATCCTCCAAATAAATCAAGAAAGCAGGTCGCTTGCGACTTGCTTCGCCGCTTGTGCGTCGCGTCAGCGACAAAATACCGTTGCCCAAAAGCGAGCGTATCCTCGCGGAGCGTTTTTTACTTATAGGAGGCATTCTCCTATAAAGTAAAAAAAAAGACTTTTACCACAACTTTCGTTATGATAAAAGTCTTGCTGTTTCAAACAAATCCCGGGGATAAAAACCCGTACTGACGGAACATGTTGTGCATCCGCACCAGCTACTCCCTAATACCCAGTTACTATATAGCATAATATCGGGCAAAAATCAAGAGATTTTAAAAGCACCGGTGTTACTCACGTCTTTCCTCCTTGGTCACTCCATCAGGAGTACCATACACATCTACTCCGTCATCGGATTATTGTCATCCCACAGGCCTCAGCTCAAATGCACAATCCGATACTCCCCGTTCTCATATCCGTAACCATCGCCCGAATCCCGATAGAGGTCAAAGCTGCATTCCCCATCACCGAACCGTTTTACGGTGATTTCCTCCGACAGGGCTTCCGTGTTCGGTCCCAGCTCACAGGTGGGAATCAGCGAATTTTCAGGGACATAAACAGGGATTTCATCAATTGCCTTCGTGATTGCCGCACTCTGACCGCCCTCGTATATTTCTCCTGTAAAATAATCATACCAGCGCTGTCCTGCGGGAAAATATACTTCACGATGGTTCTCCCTTGTGAGAATCGGACACACCATTAAGGAAGGACCCAGCATGTACTGGTCCTTGATTTCCCAG
Source organism: Lachnospiraceae bacterium (assembly GCA_045641285.1). Classification (GTDB taxonomy): domain Bacteria; phylum Bacillota; class Clostridia; order Lachnospirales; family Lachnospiraceae; genus ISDg. The sequence continues at coordinate 136,803 of JAZUGQ010000040.1, read as the reverse complement.
CATTTTCGATCGGCAGCATACGCAAAAGCAAGCGGCCTCATCATTTGCTCATCATAAGCCCATACTCTGTAAGCAAGGGTGTAAATATACGGCATCAGAGAGTAGCGAAGCTCGATTGCCTTCTTAAGAGCTCGGTAATAAATGCTGTTCTCATCGCCTATGCGCCACGGTTCCCGCGGAATCTCCGTTCCGTGTGCGCGGAAAATGGGAAGCAGCGCCCCCAGTTGAAACCATCTTGTGTACAGGAGACGGTAGTCCTCATCGTCATATCCGCCCGGATAGTCTCCTCTCCAGTACCACGGCTCGCCGTATTTCACAAAGAATGCCCCTATGTCAAACGTCCAATACGGAATTCCCGTGGCCGCCATGGAAATGCCCGCTGCCATCTGCTTTTGAAGGGTGTCCCAGCTTGCATCCGTATCGCCCGACCAGAGAATGACACCGTATTCCTGACACCCCGGATAGCCGCTTCGTGTCAGGTTGCACACGCGCTTTCCGGGTATTTTGCTCATTTCCTCATAAATCGTTTTCGCATGATAGAGTCCATACGAATTAAGATACTTCATCGGAATCGATTTTGAAACCTGCGATACGTATTCGCCATACATCATAGCCGGATCTTTCCGAAACCAGCTGTTCCATTCGGGTGTCATCGGTTCGCTCGAATCGCACCAAAAGGATTCCACGTCATGAACCAGCAGCTGCTCTCTGATCTGCCTCCGGTAGATGGCTCTGCCTTCCTCGGAAAATGCATTATAAATATTGGTCCCCGGCAGCAGCTGGCCGTTCCGTTCAAATTCTTTATAATCGTCGGTCACTTCCGACATATTCGGCCATATCGACATCATGAAATGAATTCCCTTTTCATGAAGCTTCGCGACCATCTCTTTCGGATTGGGAAATCTGGTTTCGTCGAAGGTTTTCTGCCCCCACAGGTTATTTCCCCAGCTCATCCAGTCCAAAATGAGCGCATCAACGCCAAGTCCCTTTTCCCGGAACGTCTCCGCGACATCGAGAATCTCCTGCTGTGTTTCATACCGTTCTTTCGACTGAAGATACCCGTACGCCCACTTCGGAAGCATTTTTGCCTTTCCGCTGAGCATTCTCATTCCTTTGATGATATCCGCAGGGTTTTTCTGCAGAATCAGATAATAATCCAGATATTCGTCCGCTTCACAGGAAATGAAGGAGCCGTATTCATCGTCTCTGAAAACAGCCGCGCTCTGCGTTGTGAGCAGTAATCCGTAGCCTCTGCTGGAAACCAGAAGCGGCGATACGATTTTTCTGTTTGCCTGGTGCAGATATTGCGTGGTACCGCGAAGATTCCACACTCCCTCTTCAAACTGGCCCAGTCCGACCAGCACCTCGTCCTCTTCGAACTGCAGGCCCAGCTTTGTTCGGTACAGAAAGCCGTCCGATACGACCTCGCTGTCAAGAACCTTATTCTTGACGCCGTCTGCCGTACTTATTTTCTCTATCTTCACGGCACCGGACGGTTTCGTTCGAAAAGCTTCGAAACGTTCTGTTTCCTTGGAATCCTTCCCGCTTTCGGAAAATACCACCGTCCCGTTTGCATCCAGTGCCCTGATCGAATTCGTCGCCTTATTGATGCACACGGCAGCCTTGTCTGTCGTCACCCGGTATTCCCTGTCATCCTCATCGATTGTGTACGGCACCGCCGCAACATCCTTGAGATGCTCTCCCTGAGTCGCCGCGAACTGACGTTCCGATGTCATGGATATTCGGAAAATGGTATGCTGCTTCGGCTCTATTCGCAAAATGAAATCTTTGGAGTAAAAGTATGCACCCTCCTCCCTTTTTTCATAATACATCACGTCAAAGCTGCGTCGAACCGGAACATCTAACATGGTACCCTCCTGTCACCTCGGCACAAATACCGGCATTTTCGTTCCCCGACTGAAAGCGGATTTCCGTCCTCTGTTCTTCCTTTTCTTCCGTCAAGGGCTCATTTTCCATCCGCCAAATGAACTGCATTTTCCCGATCAGTTCTTATACACCTGAAGGCATGCGTCATATTCATAATAGTGGCCGAAATAAGGCTCAATGCTCTCCATTACGAGATTTAAATCCTTGTATCCTTTTTTGTCGATAAGAATATACCGTTCCTCTTTGCCAAGATAATATTTCATGATATATCCAATGCGCTTCTTCCTGTTCAGTGCCTCGACCTCAGCTTCATCGAAAGCATTTTCCTCCGTCCATTCAGCCGCTCCGTAGAAATACGATTCAAACGCTACGATGCACCATTCCTTGCAGATTTCCCCCTCACGGGAAGCAATTTGGCAGAACGGATACTCATAATATGAACCCTCACTGTGAAATGATTCGTTCTTCCAGTCGGTAACACGAACCTCACAAACCCATACCTTTCCTTCCAAAAGGCTTTGTGCGAATTTCTTCTTCGCGCCGCCGAAGATTCCTTTACGATACTTCAGTTCCGCTTCTCTCGCCGCGGGAACCGGTACAAACGGTAAATCCTTTACGCTTATCATATCTGTTTTCCCTTTCCCAAAACCATAATACGTATATCACAAGAACCTCATTTATCGGTTGCCTGCTCGTAGGTTACATAATTGTAATAGGTGTAAGTCTTTTCACCGATAGGTACATATTCATGCTTCTCGTCATCATATTGGAACTCCGTCTCACACGATTGGCAAGGCAAGCCCGCAAATTCGCCGTAGGAGTTATCTCCTTCCTTGTAATAGTCCGTTTCTTTGGTCAAATAGGAATAGCCGTGGAATTCTTCCTCATAGAGGGAATGGGTCAGGAATCCTTTGTCATCATAAACGTAGGACTCTCCCTGTTCTTCAAACAACGAGTAATATTTGGATTTTGAATGCCCTCTAAGACGGCCTTCCGTATCATATGACCAGCCTTCAACATACCCAAAATCGAGAGGACCCGTACTACTGCTAATCGGATTTCCCTTTTCATCATAGGACCACGTTTCCTTATTATAATGTCCCTCCGCGGAATCCGGATCCATTGAAACAGGAATGTTGTACAACATATTCCCGTTACGATCGAAAACAAATGTCATCCGTTTTTCTGCCGAAATACTATAGAGTGTATACAACTCGTATTTAAAAGATTCTTCTGTCTCGGTGCAGACGGTATTGCCATCTTCACCTATTGTGTATTCAAAGATATAACGGGTCATGCCTCCCGAATATTCCGATAACGGATCTAACTGATATCCTTTGTCGGCATCATATTGAAAATAATAACTGTATGTTGTTTCTTCGCCGAGATTTCCGTTATCGTCATAGTAGTACTCAATATAGTCCACACTACAGTCTGTTTTGTTATCGATTGTTGCGACCTTGATATATCCGTTACGAATATCCTTACAAGAGTGATTCCGCAGCCAATCCGCATTGTGGGCCCTTCTCCCTTTGTCGTAGAGTACCATACGACTTGTACCGTCTTCCAAAATGCTTCTTTCGATGGTTACAAAACCGTCTTCGTTAAAATATTCATCGAGGTACCAATCTGTAAAGTCCGGATTCCTGTAACTCTCCTTTATATACGCATATGGTGCATTAAGAAGTCCGGTCAGATACTCGATTGCTTCGTCGACATGGTCCAAATACTGCTTTTTGGCTTCCTGGGTATCGGTGATTGCTCCGCCGCGTTCTGTCGTAATCCCTCGGTTTCCATCAACCGGGGGCGTCTTTTCGCCGCCCGACGGTGTTACTTCTTTGCCGTCATCGATCGGGGTCGTCTTTTCGCCGCCCGACGGTGTTACACCTTTGCCGTCATCGATTTGTGTCTTTTCCTTACCGTCCTTGGGCTCTGCATCATCAGTTTTTTTGCATGCCGTAATAATACACATCAGAGCGGTCAGTACCTAAATCATCCTGCATAACTTCTTCATCGTACGTTTCCCCCCAATTTTCATTTTTATAACCGGAGACAAGCTCCGGATTGTTCCTTTCAAAAGAGCGATTTCGTAATACAAACAGTCTCCCGTATAGGCGCTCTCCGTCCGGAAATCGGCTCCGAACCCTGTATTGTCCGGCGCTTCCGAACGGACTTACGAACTATATACAGTATATCAATTTTCCGCCTGAAAAGTCAACAGAAAAACGACTCTGCCGCCGATTTCGGATTTCCGCGCAACGGCTGTCCCGATTCCGCTTTTTTACCCTGAAATTTCCTTCCGTTTCAAGACAGATTTCCGGTCATTTTTCCTACATATGAAAGCTTATTTGTCACATCGGAACGCTGTCAAATTTCTCCGTGTTTATATGGAAATAAATACTGAATTATGGTATAATAACCCTTATGATACATTTGCCGAAGCGGAGTCCCATGGCCCTGCTGAAATGAGTCCCATACATTACCGAAACTGCGTACCATACACTGCTGAAACCACGTACCATGGCATTCATTTGAGAAAAGACAAATGGTCAAAACAGATATTACGGAGGAGAAATAATGGAACACGTTATTGAAGCATTTTTGAAATCCGTACGGGAACACGGCGACGAGCCGGCGGTCTCGGACGAACACAGCACATTTACGTACCGGGAGCTTCTTGATTTTGCAAAATGCGTGGCGGCGAATCTTCAGAAGAACGGCATCCGCCGCGGCAGCCGCGTGATTGTCGAAATCCCCCGATGCAAAGAGTATGTGGGATGCATGATCGGCTGCTGGATTATGGGAGCGGTGGTAATTCCGCTGTCCGACGATTACCCTCCGGAACGTCTTGAATACATCAAACAGGATTCGTGTTATGAGCTGAGCATAAATGAGTCCTTTCTTCAGGCACTGGATCCTTCTCTCAGTGTTGAGCCAATCGTGTCCGAACCGGATGCCGAAGGTGTCGTCATCTATACGTCCGGTTCAACGGGCAATCCGAAAGGCGTTGTCCATGACTTTGCTTCCATGAGCGCCGTTGCTTTCAGAAATGCGGTCCACGACCAGGAGGATAAGACCGAGCGCAACAACGTTGTCGGTCTGGTTGCTCCCTTCACGTTCGTTGTCGGAACCGGCCTGACGCTCGCGGCATTTCCCCTCGCCAAGCACCTTTACCTTGTGCCCGACGAAATCCGCAAAGACCCGTACAAGCTTGCCGCATATTACGACGACAACAATATCGAGTCTTCCTTTGTACCTCCGAGAATGGTCGATTTCATGCTGAAGCACAATCATTCGCTGAAGGTCATTTCGGTCGGTTCGGAACGGATTACCAACCTCTTCTACGACAACCGGCCCGTTGTCATAAACGGCTACGGTTCCACGGAGCTGTTCGGCGGTACGCTTGCCTTTCAGATTGACCGGAGTTACGAAAATACGCCCATCGGAAAGCCGTTCGGAATCGAAAAGGCTTACGTACTGGATGAAAATAACAACGAAGTGGAAATCGGTGAGCTCTGCATTTCCGGTTACGTGGCAAAGGGCTATCTGAACCGTCCGGAAGAGACGAAACGGGCTTTCATCCGAAACCCTTTCGCGGAGCGGGACGGTTTTGAACGCATGTTCCGCACGGGCGACATCGTGCAACGTCTGCCGGACGGAAACCTTGTCTTTATCGAACGCAAGGACTGGATGATTAAGATAAACGGTCAGCGTGTCGAACCGCTTGAAGTGGAAAGCACGGTGCGCTGTTTCCCCGGAATCCGGGAGGCCGTCGTAAAGGATTTCACCGCCAAGAACGGCATTACCTATCTTGCCGTGTATTATACCGGCGACGAGACAATCACCGCAGACGATCTCAAAGCATACTGCAAGACAAAGCTGACTTCCTACATGGTGCCGAGTTTTTATATCCGTATGGACCGGCTGCCTCTGAACCCTAACGGCAAGCTGGACAGAAGAAATCTGCCCGAGCCCGATATTTCTGCTTTCAAACGGGAATACGCCGCTCCGGAAAACAGTATCGAAGCTGCTGTCTGCGACGCCATTGAGAAGGTTCTGGAATGCGGAAAGGTCGGTCGAAATGATGATTTCTTCCTTTTGGGCGGGGATTCCATCAAAGTGATTGAGACGATTAACGAACTGGAGGATCTGCCGGTCGATATGGAACTCTTCTTCGAGGGAAAGACACCGGCCGAAATTGCAAAGCGCATCGAAAACGGCGGTGCGGAGGAAATTCCTTTCGAACGTGTCAAAAAGGATGCCTACCCTCTCACGGATTCACAGCTCGGCATTTACTTTGCCGTTGAAGCAGCTCCGGACAGTCTCATGTATAACAACCCGATCAGTATCCGGCTCGGCGACAATGTCGATGTGGACCGGCTTGTTTCCGCTGTTGAGCAGGCTATTGCAAATCATAGAGCCTACAGCTGTAGAATAGACGTTGTCGGCGGTCTTCCCTGCATGATTCCCACCGATTCTGTCGTTACGGTTTCACGCTGCAGCGTGTCCGACATTCCGGCTGCTCTCGAAGCATTCGTTCAGCCGTTTGACCTTTCCGGCGGCGAACTGATTCGTGCCTGCATTTTCGAACATGATCAGGAAAATTGCCTTGCAATGGACGCGCATCATATCGTATTTGACGGCACTTCCCTTTCGGTTCTTCTGAAAGAAATCAGCCGACTCTATGATGGCCGCGGCATTTTCGAAGAACGGACTTCGGCATTTGACCTTTCGCTTTACGAAGAGGCGCTGAAAGCTTCCGACAAATACGCGGAAGCCAAGGCATATTATCGGAATCGTTTCGACGGTCTGGATATTTCCAACGATTTTCCGGCCGATTACGCGGACACGGGACTTGCCACACAGGATTCCGTTGATGTTCCGCTCCTGCTCGACCGTGCGGAAATCGATAAATTCCTGAAGGGCAACAATCTTACCGAAAACTCGCTTCTTCTCGCTGCATTTGCCTTTGTACTGGCCAAATACAACGGAACGGATCGCTCCGTCGTCTGCGTGGGAGAAAGCGGCCGCCACAGTTCCATGACCTTCAACACGGCAGGCATGCTGGTCAAAACCATCGCGCTGCCGGTTGATTTTGCGGGCGAAAGCGATATCTGCCGCTATATCGAATCACTTCAAAACGCGTTCCGCGACAGTGTTCGCCACGATTCCTATTCCTTCAGCGAGCTCGCCGCAGCATACGGTATTTCGAACGATTTCTCATTCGTTTATCAAAATGATGCGTTCAGTACGCTTACGCTGAACGGCGAGGCATTTGCCGTTCAGGGTATCCGAAATCCTCATGCGATGAATAAACTGACTCTCATGGCATTCCGCAGAGAGGACGGATACCGCCTGAGCTTCCGTTACCGCAGTGACCTCTATCAGCGCGGTGTCATCGAAGCATTTGCCGACGCGTACGCATGCGCCGTGACCGGATTTATGCGGGAGGAATACCTGAAAGACGTCTCACTGGTTTCGAGCCGTCAGAAGGAGCTCCTGAATTCGTTCAATGGCAAAGAACTGCCCTTGAGCGACAGAACGATTCCCGAATCCTTTGACGCCCGGGTTGCGGAAACTCCCGACCTCGATCTTGTTGTTTACAACGACCGCCATTACACGTACCGGGAAGGTGGTGCCGTCACGGACCGTATTGCGGCATATATCCAGACCCTCGGACTCGGCCGAAACGACGTTGTCGCCATTCTGATTCCGAGAAGCGAGTGGCTTGTGCTTGCGACCTACGGTGTTCTGAAGGCCGGCTGTGCGTATCAGCCTCTGGATTCCACCTATCCGGAAGACCGGCTCATTTTCATGGTGAAAAATGCGGGTGCAAAACTCCTCATCACCACTCGGAACCTGCGCAGCAAGCTCACCGGCTACGACGGTGCGGTTCTCTATACGGATGACGTGGAACAACTGCCTCAGACAGTTCCCGCACCGGTTCACAATGACCGGGACGACCTTTTGGCGCTTTTGTACACGAGCGGCACAACGGGTACTCCCAAGGGCGTTATGCTGACACACGGTAATCTTTCGGCGCTGGCCGAACTGAACCGTGTCAGATACGACATCGGACCGGCCGCAATCGGTGTCTGCTATGCTTCCTACGGCTTCGATGCCTGCATGCAGGATTTGATCTGCTTCCCCTGCAACGGCGGAACGCTTCACATCATTTCCGAAGACATTCGCCTTGACCTTGCAGCCATCGACCGATACTTCATTGACAATCAGGTAACACACGCCGTAATGACCACTCAGGTGGGACGTCAGTTTGCACAGGTGACAAAGTCGCCCTATCTGAAATACCTTGCGGTCGGCGGCGAAGCGCTCGTTCCGTTGGATACCTCCGGTTTTTCCTTCGAGCTGATCAATATGTACGGTCCGACCGAGTGTACCGTATACGTCACCTCCGCAAAGGTTACCGGAACACCCCTTCGCGTTCCGATCGGTGCCGTCAACGATAATCTCAGGGCGTATATTGTGGATAAACATACAAACCTCCTTCCTGTCGGCGCACCCGGTGAACTTCTGATTGCCGGATGTCAGGTTGGAAAGGGGTATTTGGGGCTCCCGGAACGAACGGCTGAGAGCTTTATTGAGGACCCCTTCGCCGAGGGAGACGTCTGCGCACGGACTTACCGAACAGGGGATGTCGTACGTTTTCTTCCGAACGGCATGCTTGATTTCATCGGTCGCCACGACGGGCAGGTTAAGGTCCGCGGCTTCCGTGTCGAGCTGACCGAAGTGGAAGAAATCATTCGCCGTTTCAACGGAATCAAAGACGCTACCGTGGCCGCATTTGACGATCCCGCAGGCGGTAAATTCATCGTTGCCTACGTTGTTTCCGACAGTACCGTCGATATCGACCGACTGAACGAATTCATCCGCGCCGAAAAGCCGCCCTACATGGTACCCGCAGTCACGATGCAGCTGGATTCCATCCCGCTGAATCAGAACCAGAAGGTCAACAAGCGTGCTCTCCCGAAGCCGGAGCGACAGGAAAGTGTTGTCATCGAACCTGCCAATGCGACGGAGCGCAAAGTGCATGATGTCGTCGCCAAGGTGCTCGGATTATCGAAACTCAGTACCGACACCGACTTTTTCGATGCCGGCCTGACTTCCATCGCAATGATTCGTCTGAACGTGGAACTGGAAAATGCGTTCAGCCTTCCTTTCCGGGTATCGGATCTCACGTCAAACGGCACGGTGCAGAAACTTGCCCGTTTCATCGAATCCCGCGAAACGATTGCCAAATACGGTCGGCTCGATGATTATCCCATTACGCAGACGCAAATGGGTATTTACATTGAATGTATGATGGATCCGGCTTCTACCCTCTACAACATCCCCTTGCTTTTGAAACTGGGAGACGGTGTGGACGTTCTGCGCCTTTCGGAAGCCGTAAAGACGGCGATTAACGCACATCCGTACGTGAAATCCACGCTGTTCGCCGATGCGGAAGGAAATATCCGTGCCAAGCGAAATGATGAGGAGGCGCAGGTTTCCCCGGTTCGCTGCGAGACCCTTCCGTCGATGGAAACTCTCGTAAAGCCCTTCTCTCTTCTGGGCGGAACGCTGTACCGGGCACAGGTCTATGAAACCGGTGCCGGCAAATACCTCTTCCTCGATTTCCACCACATCATTTCCGATGGTACTTCGGAGAACATTCTCCTGCATGATATCAACAACGCTTACGCAGGTCTTGACGTTGAAGATGAAAATTACAGCGGCTACGAGGCGGCCCTCGATGAACAGCGGCTGCGCGATACCGAAAAATACGCGGAGGCAAAGGCCTACTATGACGGCATATTCCGCGGATGTGAGGCTGCTTGCCTGCCGATGAAATCCGCCGTCAGCGGTGCGACCGGATCGGCCACATCAGAGCGGTTCGCGTCCGTCAATGCCGACGCAATCCGTGCTTTCTGTGCCGAAAACAAAGTTACTGCGAACGCTTTCTTCAACGCGGCTTTCGCATTTACGCTGAGCCGTTTCGGCAAATTCGAAGACACGGTTTACACCACAATCTACAACGGACGAAGCGATTCCCGACTGGCCGGCTCCATGGCAATGCTGGTCAAGACGCTCCCCGTCCTGCTCCATACTTCCGGCGACAGACTGGTCCTCGACCTGATCCGGGATGCGCAGGATCAGCTCATGCAGAGCATGGCAAATGATATCTTCTCATTTGCCGAAATCTCCGCGGCCTACGACGTCAAAGCGGACATCATTTTCGCTTATCAGGGCGATGAATTTACGTTTGACGCCATTGCCGGCGAACCCGCGCAGCTGATTTCGACCGGTCAGGCCGAAGCAAAAGCGCCGATTGCACTGAACGTATATCTGAATGACGGGCGGTATCGGTTCGTACTGGATTACCGTCTCGACCGGTTCCGTGCGGAATTTATCGAGATTTTCCTGGATGCCTTTGAGCTCGTGCTGACTGCATTTACACAGAAGGAAAAGACCCGTTTCATTTCTCTTCTGTCCGAGAAAACCGAGGCCATGCTTGCCGGTTTCAACAACACGGAGGCTCCGTTTGAGAACGTTTCCTACGACCGGTTGTTCCGTCATTGGGTGGACACGGTGCCCGACCGTGTGGCAGTCACCTGCGAAGACCGGACACTGACCTACGCAGAGCTGAACGCGGCAGCCAATCGTGCGGCACATCGCCTGATTGCCGCAGGAATCCGTAAGGACTCCGTGGTCGGCATTTTGCTCCCTCGAAGCGAACTGCTTTCCGTCATGGAACTTGCCATTCTGAAGGCGGGCGGTGCCTTTTTGGGTCTGCTGCCCGAATATCCCGATGACCGGCTGGACTACTGTCTCCGCGATGCCGGCAGCACGATTGTGATTACCGACGAAACGCTGAAAACAACGAGAAACACGCTCTTCACGGAAGATGCGCCTTACCGTGCCGTGACGGTGGACGAACTGCTCGCGGACGGCAATGATGCGGATCCGGAACTGCAGATTTCTCCGGACAGCCTGGCATACTGCATTTATACTTCCGGCTCGACCGGCAAACCGAAAGGGGTTATGATCGAACAGCATAACCTTGCAAACCTGTGCCAACCCGGTGATTCGGTATATCGTTACTGTTTCGGAAAAGACAGCGGTCAGACGACCGTTGCCATAAGTTCCGTGTCCTTTGATATGTCGATTTTGGAAAATATCCTCATGCTTGCCAACGGAAAAACCGTCTGCATCGCTACGGAGCGCGAAATCCATAATCCCGCTCTGCTGGCAGACGCCATCATCCGCAGCAACACCGATATCCTGACCGCAACTCCGTCGCTGCTCACGAATCTCCTGAGTATTCCCGAGTTCCGGCCGATTATTTCCCGACTGAAAAGCATCACCGTCGGTGCCGAGGTATTTCCGTCTTCCCTGTATTCGACACTCAAGGAACTTTCTCCGGATGTCCAGATACTGAACGGCTACGGTCCTACCGAATGTACCGTTTCCTGCAGTGCCAAAAAGCTCGAAAGCGGTGAGGGAATCACCATCGGCGGCCCGATTTACAACACGAAGTTATTCGTTTTGGATGAGTTCGGCAATGTACTTCCGCCTTACGCCTGCGGCGAGCTGATCATCGCCGGCGAACCTGTCGGCCGTGGCTACATTAATCTTCCCGAGAAAACTGCGGATTCCTTCTTTACGCTCCGCGGTCTTCCCGCATATCATTCCGGAGACGTGGTTCGCCTGAATTCGGAAGGCGAAGTGGAATTCTTCGGCCGCTGCGACAATCAGGTCAAGCTGCGCGGCTTCCGTGTGGAACTGGATGAAATCGAGAAGTGCATCGTCTCATTTGAAGGCATTTCACAGAGCAAAGTCATTGTCCGCAATAACGGTTCGGAGGACTATCTCGCAGGCTTCTATACCGCCGACCATGCGATTGAAAATGATGCTCTTACGGCTCATTTGAAGGAACATCTCACATATTACATGGTACCCGACGTTCTGATGCAGCTTGATGCCATGCCGGTCACTCCCAGCGGAAAGATTGACAAGAAGGCGCTTCCGGAAATCAAGCGGGAAAAGAAGAAGGCCGGGCGAAAAGCTCCCCGCAAGTCCCTCGAACAGGAACTCTGCGAGCTGTTTGCCAACGTTCTTTCGCTGGACGAATTCTATGCGGATGACAACTTCTTCGAAATGGGCGGAACCTCACTCTCGGCCTCCAAAATTACCATGCAGCTCATGTCCAGGGGCATGAAAGTCGAGTATCAGGACATTTTCGAAAATCCCACTCCGGAACTGCTGGCCGACTATATCTCCGGGCAGACGGCGGTTCGCCCCGCCGAATCGGGCTCCGCAAGCGGCACGGGAGACGACTTCGAAATCAAGTCGGACTATCCCGAACAGCTTCAGTACAACACGCTCGAATACGCCGATCAGGTCACACGCGAGCCGCTTGGCGACGTACTCCTCACCGGTGCCGTCGGCTTCCTCGGCATTCACGTGCTTCGTGAGCTGATGGAAAAGGAGCAGGGCAACATCATTTGCCTGATTCGACGTAGCAGCACCTCTTCGGCCGAAAAGCGACTGAAGAACATGCTCTTCTATTATTTCGATGATTTGATGGAAGACGTATTGGAAAAACGTGTGCGCGTCATCGAAGCGGACATCACCGACGATGACATCGGAAGCGTGCTGAAAGATGTCCACATCGACACGATTATCAACTGCGCGGCCTGTGTCAAGCACTACGCGGCCGATGACATTTTGGAACGCATCAACGTACACGGCGCAGAAAACCTGATCGAAGTTGCGAAAGAAAAAGATGCGAAAATGATTCAGATTTCCACAATTTCGATTCCCGGCGTTCACACGGACGAGACCTGGAAGCGCCGCATCAAAGCGTATGAAAATAAACTCTTTGTCATCAACGACATGGGCAACAAATACGGTATTTCCAAATATCATGCGGAACTCCGGCTGCTCGAGGCGGTCAAGAACGGTCTGCGCGGCAAGATTCTTCGTGTCGGCAACCTGATGGGACGGCATAGTGACGGCGAGTTCCAGATTAATTTCAACACCAATGCGTTCCTGAACGCGATGCGCGGTTTTGCGGCAATCGGAAAATCCCCGATCAGCCATTCAACCGACCCGATCAGTCTGTCCCCGATTGATATGACAGCCAAGGCAATTGTCCTGTTGGCCGGGACCAATGATATCTTCACGGCCTTCAACGTGGACAACCGCTTTATTATCGATGAATGGCAGCTGATTGCGGCGGCAAACCGCTGCGGTGTTACCATCCGGCCCGTTCCCGATGAAGAATACTATGCCGACTACCACCGCATGCTTGGCGATCCCCGTGTCAATTCCAAACTGCAGGGTCTTCTGACCAATGACCGCCCGGATTTGCACGGAGTGGAAACCGACAACAAGTTCACGGCAAACGTACTCTATCGGCTCGGGTTCTCCTGGCCGCTGCCTTCGGATGACTATCTGGAACGTGTCATCCGGAGCCTGACGACTATGAATTATTTTGATGAAGACGAAATCTAAAGGCCCGGTACGGCGCCGATTTCGTACAATCAAACAAACTAAAAATAAACAGTTGGAGAAAAACAATGAAGAAAATCGTATTTGTAATACTTTCAGTTACCATGCTGCTTGCAGCGACCGCCTGTCGAAAACATTCGAATTCCTCAGGCGACCCGAATACCGCTACGCAAACCCCGTCGAAACCGACAAACACCCCGTCCGAAACGACGGCAACTCCCGGTCAGCAGGGCAACCATCCTGCCCCGGAAGGCTCCGTTACCGACAAGACACAGCTCGGAGAAGCCATCTCGTACCGAGTCGATTTTGAAGGAAATCTCTTTGTCTCAATCAAAACATCGGCGGACATTAAGGCCGGTTCCGGCTGGCTCGGTATCTGCCCGTTGGGTATTTACCTGACCGAAGAAGCTGCCGATGCCGTAGACTCCTACTATGAATATTTCGATTCCTCCTACGACAAAGAATGGTTTGACGGAATCTATACCTTCGCCCTGAATAATGATGCCATTTCCCCCGATACCTATACCATGGTTCTCTGCGATAATGACGATAACGGCAATATCATCGGCGAATGGATTTTTGACAAACGAAAGAACGGGATCATCGAAATCGGCTTTGATGACTCGTGGCTGAAGGGTGCCGGCGAAAGCAGGCATTCCAAAAAGTTCGACCGTTTAGAGGATGAGGTTGCCTCCTGGTTCACCTTTCACGAATATAATGACGAATGGGCCGAATTCTATTTTGACGGCTACTATCTCGAAGAGGTTGACCCTTCCGGTTATGACAAATACTATCTGATGGTTTGTCCGGAAGGCGACTATTCCACCTGCAACGAAGCCCTCGATGCCCATGTTGGTGACTATTCCGACATTCGGGAGAAATGTCCGTACCTGTTCTCGATTGACCACAGTCAGATTGAAACCGGCAAATACACGATCGTTCTCGCGAAAAACGGAAGTTCCGACAACGACGCCGGCAAGGTCGAGATTCAGTTCGGTGCCGAAAAGGTAAGCGATACCGCATGGAAGCTGGACTTCTCCAATGCCAAATGCCCCGCTTTGGAAAGCAAATACAAGTAAAAATTCAAACCCAAAAACAGATGAACGATTTTCGTTGAAACGAAAAAAATCCCCGCTGACCGGTTGTTCGGTCCAGCGGGGACTTTGTTATTGATTCGTTATTTTGACTGTTTTCCATTCTTGCGTTATCGGAAAATGAATTATCTTTTTTCCCGTTGTTTTCACTATTCTACTATCGTAGAACATCTCTTTTTTTCCGTCACTTCCGCACCGGCCCACAAGGCTTATTTTACAAGCTTGTAATAGCTGTTGGAAGTGATTTTATATATCACCGTGTAAATGATAGCAAAGATTCCGACACTGATTAACGACGTAATCAACAGTGGCTTGAAATTCATCACACCGAACAGTTTCAGGCAACGGGAAATCATCGGAAATGCAAATGCCAAATGCACGATTGCAACGACAAGCGGAATATAGAAGACGCTGCTCATTTGCGAATTGACGCTGCTTCGGATGTCCTTTTCCGTCATGCCGACCTTCTGCATGATTTCAAATCGGGAGCGGTCTTCGTAACCCTCGGAAATCTGCTTATAGTAAATCATCAGGCCGAGTGCGCAGATAAACATCAGACTCAGCACGATTCCGATAAAGAACAGACCGCCGTACATGCTGAAGAATTCGTCCCGGCTGCTGAAGATATCCTGCACCTGCCAATACGCGTATTTCGAAGTTTCCTTATCCCTTGCCTTGTCAATCGCGTTTTTATACAACGCCTGTACGTCAGCAATAATGCCGGCATCATCCGGATTCGAAATATCGAAACCGTATTCCCAGGAAATGCTCAGATCCATCTGCAATGCCGTTTGCTCCACCGCAGCCGGCTCACCTTCGGTTGCCGTTCCCGACGCTTTCACCGTCGGAAGTTCGCGTGTGACAAACACTGCCTTCGGAAGACCTTCGTAGGAATAGCTTCCCAGATTGTAGAAATCCTTTGTTCTCGATTTGACGGAATAGGATGTCTCATTTCCAAAATAGGTAACGGAGTCAAACGGGTACCGTTTGGAAAATTCGCAGCAGATGGTTTCGTTGTCCGCCAGCGTTTCGTTGGTGCCCATGTACCGGTTGTAATCGTCCAGCGAAATAAACAGCACGTCCCAGCTTGAGCCGCTATGCTTTTTTGCCTCATCGGATTCCGGATTATCCAGCAAGTGCGTCGTGCCGTTGTCAATCCAGCAGGTATAGCCCTTATACTCGATATCCACCGTATTTTCCATTTGCATATCCAGTTCCGCCGCCGAATCCCGGAGGGCGCTTATGATGTTCGACTTAATCTCATTTCGCTGTTCCGCCGTGGACTTCGGCTCAAACCCTACTTCGTTCAGAACGTTGTTCGGAAACATTTCCTTCAGATTGTCTTCTTTTCCGAAATACAGACA
Organism: Lachnospiraceae bacterium; assembly: GCA_045641285.1. Lineage (GTDB taxonomy): Bacteria > Bacillota > Clostridia > Lachnospirales > Lachnospiraceae > ISDg. Next base: position 120,947 of record JAZUGQ010000040.1, on the reverse strand, counting down.
GGAGGTCGCCGAAATCATTACCATAACCATTGTCGACAGAATGCAAATGCCCGCCAGTCCGACTCCGTTTCGCTTCATTCGGAAGGACATGGATGACAGGGAAACAAAATTCCGGGTCTTATAGTAATATCTTTTGTTCTTCTGCAGAAGCTTGCACAAGGTCACCGATCCGACAATAAAAAGAATCATCGTCGCAACAATAACCATAACGACCGCAATGAAAAAATACGACAGGGCGCTGATCGGATTCTTAATCGTCACAGCGATATAATACGCCGCGGCCAGAATCACAAGGCCGATCAAAGCAAGAAAATACCGTGCCTTGGGCGGCTTTTCCCCCATCCGGTCCTCTTTCAGCAGTTCAATCGTATTCCGACGTGATATGGTAATCACATTTTTAATCATGACAGCGACATAAAACAGTGCAAAAAATAAAACCGTCAGTGCAATACTGAGCACATTTATATTGAGTGCATATTTAATCTTCTGGTTGATCAGCCGGGCCAGGCACGCCTCCGAAAGCTTCGACAAAAGCAGTCCGAGCACCAGTCCGCCAACGATGGAAATTGCCCCGGTAATCACGGTTTCAGCAACCAGAATGCCGGCAATCGTTTTCTTGTCCATACCCAAAATGTTATATAATCCGAATTCCTTCGTCCTGGTCTTAATCAGGAAGGAATTGGTGTAAAACAGCATGATCAGCGAAAATATCGCCATGACGTTCACACCGAGCAGCAAAATGACCTTCAGCGTCATGCCGGCATTCATCCGCCCCATCAGGTCACTGATGCTGAGGTCGAGCAAAATGTACGTTACTGCGACCATTCCGATTCCCGCCAAAATGTACGGCAGGTAAATTTTACTGTTCTTTTTTATTCCGGTGACGGCCAGCCGCCACTTCATATTTCTTTTCTTATTCATCCGACAGAGTCCTTACCTTTTCCTCGCAAATTTTGGTTACAGCGCGCCGTTTTTGCCCGATGCCAGCAGCGTCAGGGTTTCCGATATTTTCTGGTACAGCTGCTCATTTGTCTGCTCCCCGCGATACAGCTGATGGAACACGATACCGTCCTTAATGAACAGGACGCGGTTGGCACAGCTGGCCGCCTTCACGGAATGCGTAACCATCAAAATGGTCTGCCCGGTTTTGTTAATCTCACCGAATAACCGAAGCAGCTCATCGGTGGAGTTTGAATCGAGCGCACCCGTCGGCTCATCCGCCAAAATCAGTTTCGGCTGCGTAATCAGCGCTCTGGCAACCGCCGCACGCTGACGCTGGCCGCCCGAAACCTCATACGGATATTTCTTCAGAAGGGTCTCAATACCCAGCAGCTTGGCCAGTTTCTCAAGTCGGGCTTCCATGTCCCGATATTCCAATCCCGCCAGCACAAGCGGCAGGTAAATATTGTCCTCCAGCGTAAATGTGTCCAACAGATTGAATTCCTGGAACACAAAGCCGAGATTGTCGCGACGGAAGGCAGCCAGGTCATTGTCCTTAATCGAACCTAAATCCGTCCCCTCCAGCACAACTCTGCCGCCGGTCGGTTTGTCCAGCGACGCGATAATATTCAGAAGCGTCGTCTTGCCGGAGCCGGACTCGCCCATGATTGCCACGTACTCGCCCTGTTCCACGTCAAAGGTCACGCCCTTCAGCGCATCGACCCGATTTCCCCCGAATCGTGATGTATATGTTTTCTTCACTTCTTTCACGTCCAAAATTTTCATTCCGATACTCTCCTTGCCAAATCATTTTCGCGCCGCCCGGTCAGGTTCGGGCTCCCGTCCTTCCCTGCCGCGCACCCCATTGTTGTCGACGTTGCTTATGATACCACGCGCCAACCGGGAATTCCATTTCATTCCCTTACAAATTTCTTACATTTTTGTAAGAATTGAGAAATATGCCTTAGCCAAATGAGTCGCTCCGGCAGAAACCTCGGTCCTCCGGCAGGAACCCCGCCGCTCCGACAGGAACCCCGGCGCTCCGCCACTGTCCCTGCCGGGCCCTGCACGGATTTCGAAAATAACGGGAACTAACAGGAAAACCGCTGTTCTACCAATGTAGAATAGCGGTTCTGAAGCGATTTCATATTGTCTGAATTCATTTTCTCAATCCTGTAAAACCGACACCTTTTTGTCGGAAAAGAACAGTTTGATGCACGTTCCTTCCCCGACGACGGACTCCACCCGAATCTCGATTTTCAGATTGTCACAGATTCGTTTTACCAGATACAAACCGATTCCGCTGGCCCGGTTATTTTCCATACGTCCGTTCAGGCCGGTGAATCCGATTTCAAAAATTCGCGGCAGATTTTCCGGCGAAATTCCGATACCGGTGTCGGAAATCGACAACACGGCAACCTGCGAACCGGACGTTTGTAACTCCGATTCCGCCCCGGTGCCGGCCGCTCCCGCCGCCTCGGCTCCGTTTATCACCGAACCGTTAATCACCGAACTGTCAGCATATCCGGTTTCCATTCGAATGCTGCCCTTCTGCGTGTATTTCAGCGCGTTGGACAACAACTGTTCCAGCACAAAACCAATCCATTTTTCATCCGTCAGAACCGAAATGCCCTTCGGCTCAAACTCAAATGACAGTTTCTTCCGAATGAAATCCGATGAAAATTTCTTCACACTGCTTCGAACAAGTGCGTCGAGGCTGCAATCCCGGAACGTATAATCCGTCGAATCGGAACCGAGGCGCACATATGTCATAACCATGTCCACATACTGCTCGATTCGTACCAGATCCGACATAATTTCCCGGGACAGCGAACTGTCCTCCCCGGACAGTTTCAGCCGCATGGACGCAATCGGCGTCTTGATTTGATGCGCCCAAAGCGTGTAATACCGGCTCAGTTCCTGGTATTGTGCCATCATTTTCCCGGAGTTGTCCGCCTGCTCTTTCATCAAAAGCTTCACAATCCGTTTGTAGTCCTCTTCCACGACCTTGTCTGCCGGCAGCGACTCCGAATCCAGGTAAATTCCCCGTTTTTCGGCATCCGTCAGCATCGCGTGCTTTCGATTCGCCGCATTGAGCCCAACCAGCCCGACCAGCAGCGAAAATACACCGCACAAAACCGCCGGATACAAAACCGCCGCAATCGGAAGCCCGTACAAAAGAAATGTCACAGCGAAGATAATCACGCACCCAAAGTAGGTGATAATATACAATTTATGTTCTCTAATATATCTCTTCAGCATATTGTTCTCTCATTTTCCGCGCGCCCGCGATGTGCTGTCGGCCGGCAGATATTTTCTGTGCCGGCTGTTCTTCGCGCGCCCGCGTCTTATTGAAATGGTATGTTGCCTCGCGCCGGTAATTCCCGTCCCTTCGCGCGCCCGCGTCATATTATTAGGAAATGATGTATCCCTGTCCGAACTTCGTGGTGATAAAGCCGCTAAGGCCCGCAGCGTCCAGCTTCTTGCGCAGACGGTTCACGTTGACCGTCAGTGTATTTTCATCCACAAAACAGTCCGACTCCCACAGAAGCTCCATCAACCGCTCACGGCTGACGATTTTCCCTTTGTTCTGCATCAGCGCCGAAATGATCCGGTACTCATTTTTCGTAAGGGAAATGTTCTCACCGTTATAGGTAAATGTCTGGTCACCCGTGTTGAGCATCGCACCGTTGCACTCGATGACGGCGGACGACTCCCCGAAATCGTACGTGCGGCGAAGCAGCGCGCTGACCTTCGCAACCATCACGTTGACGTCAAACGGCTTGGCGATGAAATCGTCGGCGCCCATGTTGACGGCCATTACAATATTCATATTTTCCGCAGTGGACGAGATGAAAATGATCGGCACCTTGGAGACCTTCCGAATTTCCCCGCACCAGTGATAGCCGTTAAAGAACGGCAAACCGATATCGAGCAAAACCATATGCGGTTCGTACTCGGAAAATTCCTTCATTATATTCGAAAAATCCGTGGCGATCCGGGTATCATGCCCCCAGGTCCGAAGCTGCGTGGAAACACCCTCCGCAATTCCGTTATCGTCTTCCACAATCAAAATCTTATACATAACCGTCTGTTCCTTTCCTGTCCCCTTTCGGCCGGGCACCATTTCCGGTCCTTCCCGACTCTGTTTCCCCAACTCCGGCCGGGCGCCGTTTCCGGTCCTTCCCGACTCTGTTTCACCAACTCCGGCCGGGCGCCGCGTTCCGGTCCTTCCTACTTATACCATACTTCCCGCTCTCTTACAATGAAGAAATTGCCGAAAGCCGCGGAAGAGCCGTGAAGAAATTGTGAAAACCCGCGCCCGGATGGCGAAAAAATGCAAAAAATCACCGTTTCTTACAAAAGCGTAAGAAGTAGAGGCTCATTTGTAAGGCGAATCGATGGAGGCAAAATGCCAATCCGACTATACTGAAACCATCAAATGAAGCACAAACACAATAGGAGATACAACATGAACACTTGGTTTGAAAGCATCGTAAACGGAATTCAATTATACATTTGCCTGGCACCTGCATTGATTCTTATTGCACTGGTTTACAGACGCGGTCGCAAGGAACTCAATCCGGTTTGGTTCGTTCTGAATCAGCTGACCATCCTGTACATCATTTGCCTGGTTTCGGTAACACTGTTCCCGCTGCCCACCGCAGAACAGGCCGCTCGCCTTTCGACACACGAAGCACAGCTGGTTCCGTTCCGTTTCGTCAGCGACATCCTTCGCGAGAAGAGCATCCGCTGCATCGCACAGGTTGTTTTCAATGTTGCAATGACCGTACCGTTCGGATTTATCCTGTGCTTCAACAAGAAAATGACCGTTTCCAAGGCAGTCATGATTACCTTCTGCCTCTCTCTGCTAATTGAAATCACGCAGCTCACCGGTCTGTTCTTCCTGTACAACGGTTCTTACCGTCTGTTTGATGTCGACGACCTTTTCTTAAATACCCTCGGTGGTTTTGCCGGTTTCCGTACCGCAGTCGTACTGCTGCCCAAGATGGTTCGCAAGCCTGCTCTCCATGTTGCTCACGAGTATTAATTCGGGAGCGGGAAAAAGCTTCCCTCACCGGGTATCAGCATCTCGGCGACACAATAACCAAATCACCTGTTCATTGAACAAAGAATCAGGCCGTATCGGGATTCCGGTACGGCCTGTTGTTTATTCTCTCAATCAGTTGTTCTCTTCCGTGTTCAGCCGCAGCTGCTCTTCCATTTCGCCGTCGCTGATAAACGTAATACGACCTTCATCGTACTGCTTCATAACCCACTCGTAAATGCGCTGTGCCAGCGGGTCGTTCTTCGCAATGGCGGGCTTTCCGTGCTTTTCGTTGTAGCTGTTGATCCAGTATGCAACACCGGCCAGACCGGACGTATTGGTAATCGACACCTTCGGCGGACAGTTCAGAATTTTCTCCGTATCGAAAATGTTGTAAATCTCCTGATTCTTCATCATCCCGTCAGCGTGAACGCCGGCTCTCGTCAGGTTGAAGCTTTCCCCGACAAACGGAGTCATCGGCGGAATGGCGTAGCCGGTTTCATTTTGAATATAATCCGCGATTTCCGTAATCACCGTCGTATCCATACCGTTGGTGTGGCCTCTCAGGGACGCGTACTCAAATACCATCGCTTCCAGCGGAACATTTCCCGTCCGCTCCCCGATTCCGAGCAATGAGCAGTTGACCGCGCTCGCACCGTACATCCATGCCGTCGTCGCATTGACAACGCCCTTGTAGAAATCATTGTGGCCGTGCCATTCGAGCATTTCCGACGGAACTTCCGAATAGTGCATCAGACCGTAAATGATACCGGACACACTTCTCGGCAGCGTAACGCCGGGATACGGCACACCGTAGCCCATCGTATCGCAGGCCCGAATCTTGATCGGCACACCGCTCTCGTTGGACATTTCCATCAGTCTGTGCGCGAACGGAACGACAAATCCGTAGAAATCCGCTCTCGTAATATCTTCAAAATGACATCTCGGCTTCAGGCCGGCTTCGATACACTCGGACACAATGCCGAGGTATTTGTCGAGAGCCTGCTGTCTCGTCAGACCCATCTTATGGAAAATGTGGTAATCGGAGCAGCTGACCAGAATACCCGTTTCCTTCACGCCGATGGATTTGACCAAATCAAAATCCTTCTTGGTCGCGCGGATCCACGTCGTGATTTCCGGGAACTGATAACCGAGCTCCATGCATTTTTCCAGCGCCTTGCGGTCCTTCTCCGAATAGACGAAAAACTCAGTCTGGCGAATCATACCGTTCGGGCCGCCGAGCTTATTTAACAGCTTGTAAATGTGCACCATCTGCTCCGTCGTGTAGGGCGTACGGGACTGCTGGCCGTCGCGGAACGTCGTATCCGTTATGAAAATGTCCTCGGGCATATTTTCCGGCACGCGTCTGTAGTTAAACGCGATTTTGGGCGTTTCGGTATAGGGAAACATCTCGCGAAACAGCTCCGGCTTCTGCACGTCCTGCATTTCGTACATATAGGGATCCTGTTCCAGCTTATATGTCTTGTCACTTAAATTAATTCCTCTCATGTTACATTTCCTCGCTATGCTTTCTTTTTTGTTTGGCACAAAGAAGTTCCTGCCAATTTGCATTTTCGGCGCGTCTCATTCAGAAACACAATTTTCTACACGAGTTTCATTATATTCACTTTTTATTTATTTGCAAAATGGATAATTTTGATTATAATAATCAATATATCGAATAAATGATGAAAATTCGAACGTCGGAGGAGCAAACGCATGGATATCGAATCGCTGAAAACCTTTATCGTACTGGCCAATACCAAGAATTTTACGCGCGCGGCGGGGCAGCTGTTTGTGGCGCAGTCCACGGTCACAAACCGAATTACGGAGCTCGAAAAAGAGCTGCACATTTCCCTGTTTACGCGAAATAACCGGTCCGTCGAACTGACGCTGGAGGGCGAGCAGTTCCTTTTGTATGCGGAGAAGGTCATTAACCTGACCAATTCGTCGCTGGCCGAAATCTGCTCCATTAAGAAATACACCAATCATATTCGAATCGGGGCGGCCGACTCGATTTACGCCACTCATTTGGCTCCGCTGATCCTCGAGCACACCCGGCAGACCGACAACGACTCCGTCAAAATCACCATTGGAACGTCCAACAACCTGCTGGACCAGCTGCAGTCCAACATCCTCGACGTCTGCTTTTCCTATCTCCCGCTCAATAAGTCGGATTACAAATGCGACATTTTCTGCCAGGACCCGCTCGTTCTGGTGACGGACTATCACAACCTCAAATACCGCAAGGGCATTACCCGCCGGGAGCTGCTCGACGTCAACTACCTGATGTGCAACTTCGCCCTGCAGGATGTCGGCCAGTTCATCCGCAACATTTTCCCGAAGTACCACGAATTTTCGCTGGAAATCGATGACTGCTCCAAAATCATCCCCTTCCTTCTCGGGCAGGACAACTACACCTTCATTCCCAAGGATATGGCGACGCAGTACATCAGCCGGAAGCAGTTGCGCGAAATCCCGCTGATCGACATCCAGACCCCGGTCATCAACAGTTACATTGTCGGCAGGAAACAAAAATTGGAACAGTGGCATAGACTGTTCCAATGAGGGGGTGAGGGGGGGCAACCGAAAAGGCCCCCCTTATTCTTACGTTTTCGATATTTTTATCTCCGGTAATTATTCTCTGAGTTTATCTCCGGTAAGCATTCTCTGATTTTGCGTCGCTAATATACCCAAACACCGGAGACACCTAGGCCTTTCCAAAATGATCTTCCGCAATCTGATCCAACCGGGCTGCAATCAGCTTGAATTCTTTATTCAAATCAAGCGTTTTTACACTAATTCTATTTCCACCCATGACAAAACTGCAATCGCTTACTCCAAAGCCAATAATCAATTTTTGAAACCGATATCTTGCACCCGTTTACATTGAATGAACGAAAGTATCGCTCTTCGGCACCGCAGCAAGACGCTTCCGGATATATTCCCTCATTCCCGGATCAGTACAATAAATATAGCATCCCTTCATTCCCCTGGTCATAAGTGTCCGATATGTGTTCTTAATGATTTCATCCGCACGTTCCAGAGCTCTGTCAGGATTCTCTTTGAACATCGTTTTCAAGCCCTTAACAGACTGATCGGTCGATGCTCTTTTATTGAAGTCAGTAATGACATGTCCGTCCTTATAGCGAATATCGTCACCCATAATAACTCCGACATAATCAAACTCCAGACCTTGCGTTGTATGGATACAGCCTGCTTCATTGACTGAATTCTCACTTATGGCAAATGCCTGTCCGTCATCAAGATTCCAACTTATGCCAAAATCTCCAATCTGAATATCATGAAAACTACTGTCTTTTCTGTTTTCCTTTGGCCAGTCCCAACAGTAACCGGCCAAGATTCTTGCCCGATTTGAGGCCTTATTTTTCTCGATTATAATTTTCTGCACATCTGCCGGACTATCACAGAGGCACACCTCATAATCAAGGCCATCAAGGTTGTAATTCGCTGTTTCACGAATTTCAAGTAAATCATCCAACCATGCAAGATACCCGTTTGATCCATTACATCTGAATTGCGAAATCAGTTCCATTTCCGTTACTTCGGAACCTTCTTCTTTCGCCCATTTCAAAATCTCATCTACCGAACCGATATCATCCATAGTAACGCGCTGACTTTCATCTATAAAAAAGACAGAACAGATAGCTGAATGTATAATCTCCTTAATCTGGTTCTCCCCCATGTTATGAAACAGGCCCGACTTTTCATTGAGACGATGAGCCTCATCTACCAGTAATGTGTGTATCATGTTGTTTCCGATTTCTGTATACAAACCGGAGCCTTTAAACATATTATCAACGCTGCTCTTCTTAAACTTTCCCTTCAACTTTGTAGCATAAACCTGTCGCGGGGCACTGTTCTTGGATACATACTGTACAAACTGATCACGTTGTGTTAGTTCTGCAAGAAGCCTTACGGCTATGACACTTTTCCCTGTTCCAGGGCCACCTTTGCAGATAACAGTGCGTTTCTTATGATCCTTTTGACATTGCATTGAAAGCTTTATGATTTCCTCATAAACAACACGTTGCTCATCAATCATAATGAATTCTTCATTTCCTTCTATCATTGACGCAATTGCATTCTGAAGGCTCTTTGATGGACGGATTGCACCATGATCAATCATATAAAGTATCTCTTTTTTATCTCCGGTCTTCACACATTTCTTAATGAAATTTCTCAAATCACTGACCTGACCTTTTGTAAAGGCCGGTGCTTCGGAAATATACGCTTCATATTGCTCATCATCCAGCGGATCATTATCCTTGCGGATATAGTTATGAAGAAAGGCACATGGAACAAGCTTTACATGCTTATCCTGAACGGCGGCATTGTAGTCTGTAATCAGTTGAGCATAAGACCATGCCTGATAGGACGGGTGCACCACTTTTCTCATAGCACCACCTGTATAGGTTTCCACCAATGCTTCCGTATTCACAACTTTCTCTAATGTGCTCCATTGCTTTAATTCGACTATCACCATGCCCGGATTTCCGCAAACATCATATCCGGAAATCATGAAATCCACTCTTTTAGCCGTCTGAGGGATATTATATTCAATTGCAACTCCTGCATCTGACGGAATTTCCGGATCATTCATGACCTTATACATATACTGCATCGAATTATCCCATGAAAGGAATTCATTTTCGACCGTGTGCTTTCCCATTTTTGTAAGTATGCTCTGCTCAATCTCCAATGCAATGGTGTCACTCTCAACACTATGCAGAAAGTCACTTTTTAAACCCTCATAAACTATCATTCAGTTTGTCCTCCTTCTAATGCATATGCTGTGTACTTGTCTGCCTTTCCATATGCTTTTTCTGTCGGATACTTTCTGTTGTTTTCATCAATCTTGGTGTGCACGATTTCCGATATATCCAGTCCAAGGTCATTTGCCATAAGAAATGAGTAAATCAGCACATCTGCCAGTTCTTCTTTAACCTTTGCTAACTTTTTATCCGTTGCGGCTGCAGTGTCTGCCCCTGACCACTGGAAAACTTCAAGCAACTCCGCAGCTTCAAGTGAAATGGATATCGCCAAATCCTTAGGATTATGAAATTGCTTCCAATTCCTTTCATCTCTGAAATTCACAATTTTCTTTTTCAGTTCCTCTATAGAATCACTCATACGTTTTAGCTGGTCTCCTTCTATCTATACAGACTCCATATTTGAATGCAAACAGACTTAATCTGCACATAAAATGAATTATAAATTTGCCCCGTTTTTCTCCCCTTCCGATAAATCGTCGGGGTTAGTCGAGGCAGTCTCGTCTGTCCTCGCATTTTCTATTTCTTTGCCACTATTCTTCTGTAGTACTTCCATATATCCTGCAGTAATAATGCCGGCCGGTAATGCCACAATTGCTATTCCGACAATAGATGATATCATCGTTACAATCCGCCCGGCCGTAGAGACAGGATAAATATCTCCATAGCCTACCGTTGTTAAGGAAACGCAGGCCCAATATATTGCCTCAAAAAAATTTTCAAAACTATCCGGTTCTACATTGAAAACAATCAAAGCCGCAATCAAAATATAACCAACTGCAAATCCTCCGACTGTAATAAGGGCTTCTCTCTGTTCCCGTATTACTTGTAATATCACGTCAACAGATTTTGAATAACGAACCAACTTCATTGCCTTTACCGCTTTCATGGCTCGTAACGCCCGTAAAGCACGAAAAGTCTTCAATAACCGAAATACCTTAAAGATTTTCAAACCATTTCCTAAGAAGCCAAACGATGGTAAAATGGACAACAAATCAACTATGGCCATAAATGAAAAAGGATATCGCAGGAATGACCATCCGTTATGTTTCGCATACTTATAGTCCGCCGTCATCCACCTTAAGAGATAGTCCACAATAAAAATTATCACTGTAACGAGGTCAACTATAACAGTCCATTGTGCTGTGGATTTTGTGCATAACGGAATCAGGCTTGCGAAAATACAAGCCATCATAAAAAAATCATATACGCTACTGGCAATATCGCCTTTTTGAGCAATTTCTATAATTTCATATATCCGTTTTCTCATATCATCCGGTCCTCTTATCTGAAAATCAAACATCGTCTCACTACATCATGAAGCCTTAAAAATGATACCTTTTATGTTCCTTTCTTTCTCGTGGCATACATTCCTTTACTTGTCTTGTTCTTCGTTTATAGAATAACTATTCTTCGGCCTTTTCATCATTCCACACAGCCGGCCGTGCAATACAACATCTTACGGTTTTCAGTGCATTAGCAAACTGACAGATTTCAACATTTCCACAAGCTGTCACCAATTTCCATGCGTCTTCTCTGTCCATTTTCTGATTTGATGTTAGGAAAATAAGCATATTACATATGGCTTCTGTGGTCGCTTCATCAAGCGAATGTGCAGAGGCTATCGTCTCAAAAGAATGAGTCCTCATTAACATCGGAACCGGCAAACTTTTATTCTTTAAAACTTCAATTTTGGTAGTTACCTGTCCGCTTATTTCAAGTCCGGATCCGGTTCCTTCACCATCACCCATTAATGCATGGATATCCCCTATGGATAACAGTGCCCCTTCATGAAATACCGGCAAATACAATACACTGCCAATAGTTATATGGGAATTATCCATATTTCCACCATGAACTCCGGGCAACGTTGTCAAAACGCTTCCGCTCTCAGGTGCAGTACCTATTACGCCAATCATTGGATTGATTTCCATTTCGATTTCATCAGAGATTTTTGCTTTCCCATCAACAATATCAATAAATAAGGATTTCTCCTCTCCATCAAAATGATAACGTTCGGTATCTTCTGATTCACAAAGAACGACCGCTCTTTCTCCCACACGAATATCCAGTATTGATACCTTCAAGATGTCTCCCGGTTCTGCATTGCGAACATAAATCGGCCCGGTTGCCGGATTTATAATACTCCATGGAAGATTCTTCAACAGATCATTTTTCCTTTTTATTCTTCCTGAGAAGCAATCAAGTGTATCAACTACAACCGTTTCACCATTATCAATATATGCTATCGGAGGATTGTCTTTTGTCATCGTTGTAATCGTTTTGGAGGCATCAATTACGTTCATTCAATAATCCTTCCTTTCGCATCCGTTCTTCAAGTACTACCCTTAATTCCTCTATATCAATGCCTTCGTTATTGTTGTTTACGATACTATGATTGTCTTTTAGGTATGTAACAAATGCCGGACGTTTCTTTATCATTTCCATATAGTCAATGTAGGATAAAATCTGGTCATACGGAACAACAGAAAAACTCTTCAACTGCTTTTTCAATTCAGCAGGCGAATATCTAAACAAATCATCAAAATACTCGGCAAAGCTCATTATCAGCTGGTATTCTGCAGAATCTTTGTCCATATTTTCAATTGAAATATCTTTGTAGAAATACTTGCGACATTCCGGATGTTCAATAAACATTTTATCCGTCTCAAGCCAATAGGTAATGAAAGAGTGATAAAATTCAATGACTTCTACTTCATGAGAACTTTTTAACTGAGGAATAATAAATCCTCCGGTAATTGCTCCCGCTGCACTATCAACTATTCCTACGATTAGTGCTGTATAATCATCCGATATGCCGCTAACATTAAAGACAATAAAGAGAACCAATGACACGAAGATTGATATAATAAAAATTAACAGGCCCCATACGAAACCTGATGCAACATTAGTGTTTCTTTCATTGCGTGCTTTTCTTTTTTCATATTTTGCTTCTTTTCTGTATTTCTTTTTTGTTCTTTTTCCTTTTGCATTCACTTTCGGGGTCTTTCTTTTATTCATATGTCTCCTCCATCTTTCAATCTAATCTTCATAATGGAAGGATGCATAGCATCATCAGGCACAATAAACGTTTCCCCAATAGTACCTCGACAGCTAACAATTATATCCCCACCATGAATGTTAAATCTTTTTAACTCATTATATTTCTGCTCATTTACATATCGAGTTTCAACATCCATTGTTTTCTGTATGGCATGCTTTTGTTCATATACCATACAATAAGCTTCATCTTCATCAACAAAACATTCATTTTTCAAACTGCTTCCAAATGGACCGATAATCATTTCTTCAACATTTTCACCCAGTGGAGCATATTTATATTCACCCATACTATCATCCCTACAAATCCGTATTTCTTTCTCTGTGCATCAGTTTGATTCTATATTCATCTTTCGTATTTTCTGTTCTTCAATACATTTCTGATACATTTCTAGCATATAGGCCTTTTGTTTTTTATTAAGTGCTTTTAAGTCATTCACATAATCTTTCACTTGATTCTTTATTTCCACGTCATGGCAGGGGGTAACAAACAACTCAATAAACTCCTTATCATTTTCGTGTCCTGCATATTTAACATTACATTTTTCTACTATCAATTTACCATTTTCAAAATGATACCGGTTAATTCCGAATCTTTTCGTGATTGACCTATTATGCTTATTATATACGTCAACAACCTTATCAAAATCCTTTTCACTATTTTTTTCAGATGGATTTAATATCCGTTTGAAAATAAGCATTACAAACACTGCTATAATCGAAACCGCAAGCATTACTGTACAAAACAACAATTCTAGTTTCTTTATCCCATTTCCCTCGAATAATGTCAGTAAAGTTATAATTACACAAAATGCTATCGGCCAAACAAATGGACCCCACTGCCGCACTTTAGCTTTTATTGAAAGCGTTCCGCTTTCCAACTTATTAACTGATTTGCTATTTATACTGTCCATTTCATTTAAGCTCACTAACTCTTTTCGTAAACTAACCGCTCTACTCTCACATCCACGTCCAAAATAAAGCCAAATACTTACTATTGCCAACAACCACATCACGACTCTACCTGCCAAAAAAGTATCACCACTATACTCAATTCCTGCGTCATGAGCTTTCACAAAAAGAATAATACATCCAACTACACCAAATACAGTAAAGCAAATCTTAACAAGCATATCACTATAAAAATCCATATAATCCAAGTCGGACGTTTTCACCAACATTCCAAATACAACAGATAAACCAAAGCATAAAACAGGAATCAAAACTCCGTTTTCAAATATTACTTTTACCCAAAAACCACCCTGGGTTTCAGCGTTTATCCGGTTGCATATCATCTTAGAAAAGACATATTCAATCAAAACGGCCGCAAGGAAAAGTGCATAACTTAATAAAATAGGTCCAACCCAAGACATCCACGAATATTCGAATTTAATTTCAATAGGTTTGCGCATCAAATGGATAAAAAAGCCAACACCAAGTACAATAAGAATCATACATAAAATATACATTCACATTTCCTCCTCGTCCTATCTTCTTACTTACTGCAACATCCGTCTTGCTCTCTTCTGAACTACAGCTTCTATCATTTTCAGTTTTTTGGGCGAATAATTATATGCGCCCAAATTCTCAAAGCGGAACTCCAATAATTTCCGAATTTTCTTCTTCAGCGTTTCGTTCAGGTACGGCTTTATTTCCTCCCAATAGTCTTCATACGTACAGGGAAGTAACGTAGAAATGTATTCGTCAAGAAGCCGGGCATTGCTCCAGTTTTCTTCTCCCGCCATGCAGAACAGCGTATTGCCATGATCAAATAACGGCGCCGGTGCAATAATTCGGTTGGTACGGCTGTCAACCAACACGCCAAAGTTTCCAAAATGACGGTCGGTGTTGCAAACGATTGCATCAAATGCAAGCATTTCATTTAACGCATCTACAAACTTCTCTCCGAGTCCCTTATAAAACTCACGAACCGCTTTCATCCCGCCGGATGTAACAATTCGGCCAATCGGTACATAAGCAATGTCCTTGCTTGTAAAGAGTTCGCAGACGGAGCATAAATTTCCGTTCCATTTGGCAATCTTGTACGGAACCGCATCAATTCCCATGCTTTTTGCAATCAGCGACGCGTACTTTTCGGAATACGGTTCATTGCCCGTATTCGAAGCCCCGGTTGTTCCGCCTTTGTACAAATATACCGTTCCCTGAATTCGTCGCCAGCATTTCGGCAGCATCCCATTTGTCGTAAATTCCGGCGATGATGCGAAGGAAGAGCGAATCGACGAACCGAACCCGGTAAATGCAATCAGCGACAACACTCTGCTAAAATTATTGTCATACAGATTTGCCTTATCAAATGTGCTGTTATCGTCGTCTGTCACAACCCAATACGAATCATTTAACGACAATCCCTTGCAAACCGCGATGACGTCCATCGGGCGATTGGCGTTGAGCCCGCATTTTGCCAAAAACGCATTTACAAACGCACGGTTTTTCGGAATCGCCCGGTGCTTCAACCATTTTGCCAAATCCCGGTCGGATGCCTGCATTCCAAGAGGCAGCATCGATTTCAATTGTTCATTTACCCAGGTAATCGAGACAACCGGGTCAGCCAGGTTTTCAATCACTTCAAACCGGAGCAGTTCATCATCGAAATGTTTTAGAACATACATGCGATGCACCTCTTTCCCTAAAACTAAACAACAAATTAACCAAAATATTTTTGCATCAAACCATCAAATAACAGCCCGCATTAAGAGGTATTTTTTGTTTTGATATAATATACTATTATATCAATTATAAAGCTTCTTTTCAATCTTTTGTATGTAATTTGTCGACAAAAATCCAATATCGAAAATGGTCTTCTCGCGGGCTAAAAATGTCCGTTACTTTTCATTGTATTCTACCATTGTAGAATCATTGTCCTTCCGCCGCGAACCGCATCCGCACCGCCAGGCCGGGATTGGCATTTTGGACTTCGATGGTTGCCTCCTGCTTTTCCAGCAGGTAGCGAACGATGTACAAGCCGAGGCCGGAGCCGGGTCGATTCCCGATATTATGCCCGCGGTAAAATTTTTCGAAAATGAACGGCATATCCTCGTCCGGAATTCCCGGGCCGTAATCCCGGATTTCCAGCACGGCATCCTGCCCTTTGTCCGCGTACAGGTTGAGATCGATTTGCGTTCCCGCATACTTGTCGGCGTTGTTGAGCACATTTTCGATAATCTGCGAAACCCGGCCCGCATCCGCCCGGATTTTGAGCGGTTCGTCCGGCAAATGAACCCGAATTTTGTCCGAGTCCGGCATGATATCCGCAACCGTTTCGGTCACAATCGCCTTCAAATCCACCGGCTCGCACTGCACCCTCAGCTTATCCAGTCCCGTCAGCGAATGAAGCGTCATATCGTTGGTCAGCCGCGCGATGTCGTCGCATTTGCGCATAATGACCTCCAGATATTTCTGCCGCTTCTCCGGCGTGGTGTCCATGTTGGCCGCCAGCCCCTCGGTATACGCCCGCAGCGATGCCACCGGCGTTTTGATATCGTGCGACAGCGACGCAATCACGGTCTTATTGTTCTCAATCGCCTCTTTTTCCTGCTTGCGCGCCTTGACGATTTCGTGACGCATATTGTCAAATGCCCATGTAAAATCCCCGAAATAATTGCCCCGGAAATACGGCAACCCGGTATCAAAGTCCCCTCTTGCCAGCTGCGCCGCAAAGTCCTGAAGTTTCCGGAACGGCCGCACCATTTGCACGTACACATACAGAAAAATGAGCACCAGCACCGCCCCCGCAAACCCAAGCACAAGCCAAACGACATTCATCGACCGATTCTGTTCCGCCGTGATCCGGTTGCGAAGCAGATTGGCCTTATTTTCAGCGGTTTGGGTGTTTCCGCCGACAGCCAGCTGCACGATTTCGTTGAGCGCAATTTTCTCTTCTTCGGCCGCCCGCTGCCGTTCATTTTTCTCGTTCACCGTAATTGCCGTACCGATTCCGCATAATAACAAAAGAACCACGATTCCCGTTATCAAAAGCTTCTTCATGGTTGCTCTCCTCCGTCCCTTCATTGTTCAAATGATTCCATTCCGCACGTCGCCCGCAATCCGTCGCACATGCCATTTGTGCCATTTGTCCGCACGTGCCCGATATTTCGTCTTGTCGCACGTTATTTGCCCGTATCCAGCATGTAGCCGACTCCGCGCACCGTCTTAAAATACCGCGGCTCGGAAGGATTGGTCTCCAGCTTTTCGCGTAGCCAGCGCATATGCACGGAAATTGTGGACGGCTCGGCCTCGGTAAATGCACCCCACACGTTGCCCATAATTTCCTCTTTGGTTACGGCACGGTTTTTATTCCGAAGCAGATACTCGAGCAGGTCAAATTCCCGCAACGCCAGGTTGACGGCAACCCCGTTCTTCGTTACGGTCCGCTGCACGAAATTCACGCTGATGTCGCCGAACGTTTCCGCTTCCTCCGCGTCCTCCGCTCCGTAGCAGCGCCGCATCAGCGCCCGCACATGAGCCAGCAGTTCCTTCATCGAATACGGCTTCGGCAGATAATCGTCGCCGCCCGCTTCATAACCGGTAATACGGTCATTTTCCGTGTCTCTCGCACTGGCGAAAATGACGGGCAACTGCGAGTTCTTCCGAAGTTCCCGGCACACCTCGTAGCCGTTTCCGTCCGGCAAATTGATATCAAGCAGAATAAGCTGGCAGCAATTTGCTGTCAGCTTTTCGTACGCTTCTTCCACGGTCTCGGCCGTGATCACATCATAATTATGTTGTTCCAACATTTCGGAAATGATGAACGACAAGTCCCGGTCATCATCCACGATCAGTATTGTTTTTTGATTCATACGCAGTCTCCGATATTTGTCCAATGACGTGCCGGCCGTGCGGCCAATTGTCGTGCGGCCTCCCACAGTGTCCCGTTCTCCCGGCCGTGCGGCCATTTGTCGTGCGACCTCCCACAGTGTCCCGTTCTCCCGGCCGTGCGGCCTCATTTACATTAAACAAATTATTCCACAATCAGTTCGTTTACTTCCACCGTCTTAATCTTCGCGGAGGTCAGGTAACCGGCCAGGAATACCGTTGTGAAGCAAACCGCAAGCACAATCAGAATCTCCGTAAGGCCGAAATCAAGCGGCAGATAGGAAAGGCCCGTGATAGACAACGCGACTCCGAGTAATTTACCCGCGAACAGAAATCCGAGAACGATTCCCAAAACGGCTCCGATTCCCGACACCGTTGTGAACCGAAGCGCGAATATGAGTCGCAGCCGGTTGGACGTAAAGCCGATTGCCTTGTATATTCCAAGGTCCTTCCGTTCCCTCTTAAATGCCTTCGTTACCATCATATGAATTGTAACAAAAAAGAAGATAATTGAGAAGGAGAAAATTACAAGTCTCGCGATAATGTTTGACGTTGAGAAAATATCCTCAAACTCCTCCCGGTCGGAAGACAGTCTGGCCCGTCCGTAATCCTCCTCGTACAATTCGTTGATTCGGTCTATGATTTCTTCGGTCTTTGTTTCATCCTTCAGATCAATGCCGATATTCTGAGTCTTTACGGACGGGTTGATGCGGTGCATGCCCTCCAAACTCATGCTGAGGCAGAATCCGGCGTCATTCATGCTCTGGTTGGTTCCGGACAGAACGTAGGTTTCCCAATTTCCGTTCATTCCGATGGTTACCTCATCCCCTATGGACAGTCCGTATTCATCGCACACCTTCTTCGTACACATAAACTCATTTTGATACCGCGGCGCACGTCCTTTCAGGATACCGTTGATTTCCTCCGGATGTTTATATACGTTACAGAACACGGAATCTCCGTTAATGAGAACATATTCGGAAACATCGTCATAAAAATGTTCGATCTCCGTGTATTCGTTGACGATTCCAAAGATGGTCTCCGTTGCCTCATCGGTCAGTTCCGCACCCGAATACGGTCGGAATGAAAAATCACAATACTCGAAACCGGCGGAAAGGATTACGTTATCATCTTTGAGCATATTGAAGGTCCCGGCCGCAATCATCATGGCAAAGCAGAGCATGGCGGTAATAATGCTGATTCCGATGAAACGCCACGGTTCAGAGGTAATGGCGCGAATCGCAACCTTGAGAGAAAGCGCCCGCTTGGTAACCGGCAGCGTTCCCCGGTTCTCAAAGGTGACGTCGCTCTTCCGTCCGCTTACGGCCTTCACAGGCGACACCTTGCGAAGCGATATTGTCTTGATCACAATACCGAGTGCCGACACTGCAAGGATACCTGCAATCAGCAGGAGTGTCTTTCCCCATATGAAATATGCGGACGCCAGAATACCCGTATTGGAAATCATGGCAACGGCAAACAGCTTGGATATGAAACCGGACACGGCAAACCCGACAACCGCCCCCGTAAACTCCGCGAAAAGGTAAATCCGTCCGGTTCGAAGCCGCAGCTTCGCATTGGAGAACCCGATTGCTTTCATGACACCGAGTTCGGAATAATCATTTTCAATATCGGATGAAATATTATTGGTTAAGACAATAATAACAATCACGAGAAGAATCACGGAAAATGCGAGGATGATCTTATAGAAAATGTTTATATACAATCCGGAATAACCCTCGTATTCACTACGGTTGATCCCGTAATCCACATAATTTTTGAGTTCTATTTTTTCATTGAGGTGGCGAGCGTATTCCTTTGTCGACAGGGTGGAAGAGTCTGCGCGGTAAATCATCAGAATGTTCTGACAGAAATTGTAATCCGGCGGATTGCAGACATGATTATCCCGGACAACCTTTGTTCCGCGTTCGCTGATTTCATACAGTTCATCATACGCTTCATCACTGATGACAAACAGCTTGTAACCGATGACGGACGAACCGCACTCCGGCATCTGGGTAAATCCCTTAATTCGAAATTCTCTTTCCACATCGTTGGAAACACACGGGTCCCCGTTCTCATCGGTATCGGGAATTGCTCCAAAGCATTCCGTAAGCGTATCTCCTACCTCGCATCCATAGAAGGACTTCAAACCGATCGGAATGTAGACTTCATCTTTCCCAAGCTTCGGAAGCGTGTCTTCAAATCCGTTGCAGTCGCTGTTAAACAACCGGTACTGTCCCTCCATTGCGCTTTGTCCGCACCAGCAGGTATCGTTACCGTAGGACTTGCCGCCGACCGTTGGTGTGGAAATGCCGTCAATTGCGCCGATGGTTACGACGTGCCCGGTTTCCGGGTCCTGTTCCAGCTTCCGGTACAGTTCCGAAATATCTCTGTCCGCATACACATATGCCATGACGTCGGAACCCTGACAAGCCTCAATGGCTTCCTTCATACCGGATTGATAACCGTCTCGGATGGAAAATGTGACGCTGCACATCATCACAATCAGCATGGACAGAACCGCCATACAAATGATGGTGCCGCGCATTTTCCTTAAATCCCTGCGAAATAATGTCCGTAATTCCATGACGCTTCCCCCTTACCATTCCAGCGAGGACAGCCAGGAATTTACCTGCGTTTCCCGATTCTTTTCCTCGTCCGGTGTGTACTTCGGAAGTGTCAGTTCACTGATGATTTCTCCGTCGGAAATGTACAGAATCCGATCCGCGCGAAGCGACGCCTTAATATCATGCGTTACCATCAGGATGCTCTGTCCTTCGTCATTCAGCTCCGAGAACAGATTCAGTACATCTTTCGTATTCTTGCGGTTCAAAGCACCCGTCGGTTCATCGGCGAACAAAATGGCCGGCTTGTTGATAACAGCCCGTGCAATCGCACAACGCTGTGCTTCTCCGCCGGAAACCTGCCCGGGCATATTCTCCTTAACCTTGTCGAGATTCATTTTCGCAAGCAGCTCGGCTGCCCGCTTGTCGGTTTCGGATGCCTTGGTTTCTTTGTTCAGATATCCCGCCACGCACACATTTTCCTTCAGCGACAGGTTCTTGACCAGATGAATGGCCTGAAATACAAAACCGAAATCTCTGTGGCGAAGTGCGGTCAATGCTTTTTCGTTCAGTTTGACCAGGTCTTTTCCGCCGTACATAACCTCCCCGGCCGTTGCGCGGTCCATGCCGCTCAAGGCGTACAGAAGCGTTGACTTTCCGGAGCCGGACGCTCCCATAATCACGGTAAAATCACCCTCGTAAATATCCAGATTCACGTTACTGAGTACGTGCACCTGGTTGCCGTTATTGGCAAAACTTTTTGCTACATTTCTGGCAGATAAAATTGTCTGTTTCATATTCGTTCCTTTCTTTCCCGGCAAACTGCATGCTCACTTTATCTGCATAATATCGCAATCAACATTAAGAAATCTTTAAGAAAGCAGGTAAAAATTATTTTTTTCACTTTTTCGTCATCATTCGGTTTCGGGAATTCCCGCCTTCCGACTCTGTTCCGTCCGGTCATATCCGGCAAACCGGTTATCCGTTACGACGAAAAATCCCCCGGAGGTCTGCCGGTCTCCTGACACCAGTTTTCGTTCTGGTCTTCGGGCCGTGCGGTTTCCCTCCGGGGTTGTTTGTCACTGTTGGATTGTCTTGCCGACTGCTTTACTGATTGTTCTTATACTCATCGCTCAGTTCATTCTGAAGCATCGTAAAAAGCTCCGAATACCGAAGCGCTCCGTTTCCTTCGAAGCATACGGCCTTCGCATACATCGACAACGGGAACTCCCGGTTTTCCCAGGTAAAGGTCTCATCGTTGCGGCTGAGAATCTTCTTGCAAATATCCGCTGCATACGCTTCATCGGTCGAATCGGTCAGAATCACAAATTCGTCACCGCCGATGCGGAATACGATATCCTCGGCACCGGATGCCTCTTCCATCCGCTTCATTGCCGTGATGATGGCCAAATCTCCGGCAGCCATCGACACATCGTTAATCGGTGTCAGACTGCGAATATCGCCGACAATCAGGTAGCAGCCCTTTCTTTCCTTAATGCAATCGTACAACTCACTGATATCAATTTTCTTCTTATCGTTCATGCTGTTTTCCTCCATTAGTTCCCGGTCCAATCGGTATCCGGGGAAAAGTTCGTAGTTTACGGGGTTCTTTCGGAATTCCGAGGGCATCATATGCCATACTCCGAAGAAGGCTCTGGAAAATGCCTCATTGCTTCCGTATCCGTACTGAATTCCGATTTCCAGAATGGATTTTTTCGGATTCTGCGCAAGTTCTCTGGCCGCTCTGCTCATTCTTCTTCGAATAATGTAATCCCGAATGCTCACATTGTTAACGTATTTGAAAAGCTTTTCAATTGTGGACTTGGAGCAATACAAATGATTCGCGATGTCATCTGTCTTGATGGATTCCATCAAATTTTCTTCAATATATTCCATTGAAGCCATTAGGATTTGAATTTTCTCCATGCTCTTGTGTCCTCCGATTTCCTTATCGTAACTACAGTATAAACGGTTTCGAAAAGTCATTCTTGATAAAATGAGTAAAAATCATGTTGTTTTTCCCATACGGTAAATAACATGACGTTTTCCCATTGAGTAAATATCATGTTGTTTTTCCCATACGGTAAAAATAAGTCCGAAACCGGAATTCCTCGGCTTCGGCCTCATTTGGTATCGTTCTGCTGTCAATTATAACTCTAACAGCCGAATCAGTTCCTCTTTGGTGTGATATCCGATTGCTTCCTTCACCGGTTTGCCGTCTTTCATCAGCACCACGGTCGGAATGCTTGCCACCTGAAACGCAACCGCCAGTTCCGGCTCTTCATCCACATCGACCTTTCCGACCTTCAGCCGGCCGTCATAGTCCTTTGCCAGTTCTTCAATAATCGGTGCCAGCATTCTGCAGGGGCCGCACCAGGTTGCCCAAAAATCCAGCAGCACCGGTTGTTCGGACCGAAGGACTTCCGTATCAAAATTATCATTTGTAATGACGTATTCTTTCATCCTGTTCTCCTTCTGTTTCACTTCGCAGAAAGCCGTGCGCAACTCGCTGCGCCGGTTTGGTCTGTCCTTTGCGAAGCTTACTCTTCCAATGCTTTGTAATACAGCATGCAGTGGCAGTAGCCCTCAAATTCCGGATCCTGTATCTGCTCCCGGAATTCCTTGCACATGCACTTATTTTCTTCCGTTCGTTCTAAGCGGCACGGACAATATCCGCCGGTTCGCCGCAATCCTTCCTGAACGGTCTTGACGATTTCTTCATTGTCGTTAAACCGAATTTTCATTGTATTTTCCTTTATTTTGTTAACTGATTAATGTAATCTTTCAAATCCGACTCGCTCATCATTCCGATATGCGATTTGCAAATTTTCCCTTTTTTATCGATAATCAGCGTCATCGGAATACTGCTGATGGAATAGGCCTCGGCCGCACTGTACTGCGTATCAAAATAAACCGGGAACGTGTAGCCCTGTTTTTTTACAAACTGAAGGGCTGAGTTCTTCGTTTCACGGCCGCCGTCCGTCAAATCAACCATCATGAAATTGATCTTATTTCCGTATTCTTTGTAATACTTATTAAAATACGGCAGTTCCTGAACGCAGTAGCCGCACCAGGTTGCCCAGAAGTTGACAATCGTCGGTTTGCCTTCCATGTCAGCCAAGGCCACCGCACTTCCGTCTTTGTCGTAAACCGTGAAATCGGTCGCGTCTCTTCCGCTCTCCAGTCTCTTTTCCGGGGATTTATCCGTATTATACTTTTTGTTGAGTATCGGGAACACCACCAGCAGCACTACAATCAGTACCCCAAACGCGATTGTTCCGATAATCGTCATTTTTCTCTCCATTTTCCCTCATTCTCTCCAATCGTTCCGTCGATTGGTTTATCCTTTCTCCCGTCTCCGCGGGCATTTTGCGTTTCGGTTATCGGCCGCACGCTCCTCTGCACATTTCGCTACAGTATTGCAAGCACGGTTCCGAGCAGACCGCATGCCGTCATGATTCCGATTGCAATCAAAAACAGACCGCATACTGTATTTATAATTTTATAATGCTTTTTAATCCATGTAAATACATTTTTCATTCGTTCAATCAGAACTGCCGAAATGACAAACGGGACGCCGAGCCCGAGCGAATACACCACCAGCAAAAGCAGTCCCTTTCGGGCACCTCCGATGGACGCCGCGAGCATCAGTGCCGACCCGAGAAACGCTCCGACACACGGTGTCAGATTGACCGCAAACACCATTCCGAACAAAAATGCGGACACAATTCCCGCTGCACCGAATTTCCGTTTCATTCCTTTCAGGAAGTTGAGCGGCAGAATTTCCAGATAGGACAGTCCGAACAAAATCATCAGGCCGCCGGACACGATATTGACAACGGTTTTGTGGTCTTGCAAAAATGCTCCGACCGTTCCGGCCAACACTCCGAGAATGCAAAACACAACGGAGAAGCCGAGAACAAAACTGATTGCCCTTGGCAGCACTTTCCGCTTTTCATGATCGGCTCCCGCGAAATACGACACATAAATCGGAAGCATCGGTAACATGCACGGCGAAATAAAAGAGATAAATCCCTCCATAAATGTCAGTACATACTGCATTGTCATCCTCCGAAATTCGACCCGGGGGTTCATACCCCCGCACGCCACGGTTATCTTCTTACAACCAACAGCTCATGTCCGGGATTTCTTGTTCCCGCACACCACGGTTATTGTTCCAGCTCCAGATACCGGTCGATCCAGTCGGCAAATTCCTCGTACCGGTCCAGTTCCTCCCGGCAGGAATTCATTTTCGCCCGATAATAGTCCGCCTTTTTGACATCCCCGCTTTGGACATATATCTTATACATTCCGGCCGCTTCCATATACCGGCAGAGCGGGTCAACGACCCCCATCTCCGGCTTTTTCTCATCGTACAGGCCGCCCGTTTTCTGAATTATCACCGAACGCGCAAACTGCCCGTATTCTTCATTTGTAAAATGATTGACCGCCCCAACCAGATAACAGTAGGAATCCTTCCTTGTCCGGATGGATTTGGTGACGAGAACAAATACCACAATGAGGATTCCCCAGATAATTCCCATAAGCACGGGAAATAAGGTTCTTTTTGGTTTATTTTTGCTCTTGGATTGCATGAATTACCTCCCACAAAGCATTTTCCCGCTTCACATCCGTCATCTCAAACAGCTCCTGCGCTGCTTCCTCCGACATATTCAGATACGTTTTCAGCATCAGAACGGTATCCTGCTTAATATTCGTCATGTATTGAGCGTACGGCTCCTTCCGGTCCTTTTTCTCATTCACGATTCGCCCGATGTCATTGATGCAGTTCGCGAATTGTCTTGCGTACTGTTCCGCCATTTCGCCGTTGTCGTCCTCAAACGCCATGATTTCCATAAACAGATCCGAAAATGAGTCCGATACTCTCACAACATCATAACAATCGTGGTCAAACGTCAACAAGGAACGAAGCTTGGCCGCTGCCGCCATTTCATTCACGGTCAGATAGTCGTTGTTCTCAATATACGGAAGCAGCTTTTCCACATTCTCGTCGACTTCCTTTTCCGCTATGTTTCGAAAATGATCCCGCCGCAGCGAATCCGCTATCGCACAATACACCACAACACCGATTACTGCTGCCACCGTCAGCGAAATAACCGCAATCCGGATGGACATACGGTTTGTTTTGCGGGATTTGGTAACAACCGTTTCCTTGGTTCTTTCGTAATCTCCGGCGTATTTTTTCATGTCCTCCCGATGCTTTCTCGCAACAGGGTTCGGCATTCCGCAATACGGACAAAATTCATGATCGATTTCAAGGTTAGAACCGCATTTTTTACACTTCATTTATTGTCCCAGCCTTTCTTTTGCAATTTTTTCGCAAATCGTGTGACTGACATAGGTATAACGATCTCCGACAGCTTTCTGACAGAGTTTTTCATAGTCCTCTTCGGTCATTTGAAATACCGACAGAGCCTCGGCCTTCAACCCGGAATAAATCTCTCCCAGAATCTCTTTCTGTTTGTGGGAAAGCTTTAGGTTGGCGTAACTGTCGTCGCAATATACCATCCCGTACATATTGAACAGGTTATACAGCGACTGCGATAATTCGTAGGATCCGATTGTATCCCGTTCCTTTGCCTGCGTTAACATCTCGGTCAGGTCCGCGCCGTACCGGTACGTACTGTAAAACTGATAATATTTCCAGTTCACCGGCGGGTTGATCAGCGTCGTTTCCTTGGATACAAGACGATACATTGCCTCATACTCGCCTTTTTCGTACAGGGCTTCCCATTCCGAATACCGTTCCCGGCCTTTCAGAAACTCATCCAGTTCGTCCATCATTTTGCTCGTTTTTTCTTTCTGCTCTTCCTCATTGGAAACGACTCTTTTGTGATTGATCAGAAGCCCGATACCGAACACGATTACAATCGTAACGGCAAACACCAGAAAGAACTGCTTCAGCTCCGATTTCAGGTCCGTCACGACAATATCGTCCACCTGATCCAGCTCCTGCCGGATTGTTTCCAGTTTTTCATGATACGCCTTTTCGGCGCCCACTTCATATATCATTCCGCAATAGGGGCATTTGGTTTCCTTGTCATCGAATGACGCGCCGCAGTTATTGCAAATAACCGTCATATTTCCTCCGTTCAATTTCCGGTTTCCCGAAAATTTCCTCGTTCTTCGACTTCCAACGGTACCGATTTGCCCTGTTTCGGCATGGTCGGCAACGTTCCGAAATCCATTTAAGGATACCATAAAATGAGGTTATATTCAATGATATTATCAGCCAAATGAACCGCCGGCACGCTATACGGAAAATGTCGGAGTGCTCCGTGGGAAGCCGGCACGCTACGCGGGAAAGCCGAAACGTTCCGTAGAAAAGCCGGCACGTTCCGTGGAAAATGTCAAAACGCCATTATGTCCGAATGCGGCCGAACCTTCTGCGAAAAAAGGGAAGCGTTTCGTGCCGTGCCATTCGCCAACCCGGACGATTCGTTTCCCTAATTTCACCGTGCATCATTTTATCTGCTAATCACATATGTCGCCAAATTCAAATATGCCGCAAACGTCGTCCATACAAACAGAACACACATCATCACGGCGGCCGACTTGCGAATTTTCCAGAACCGAATTATGCAGAGAAAAATGATTACCCACATAATCAGCAGCCAAATCAGCGCCAACAGATATCGCGTATACGTGAAAAACAGCGTGGACCATACCATGTTCATCAGCAGCTGGACCGCATACACCGTCAGTGCTTTTCGCTTCTGCTTCGGCTCGATTTCCGCGGTAAAGACCTGATAGGATGCAACGCCCATCATAATATATAAAATGGTCCAGACAACCGGGAACAGCCAGCCGGGCGGTGCCAGCGGCGGATGTTTCATGGTTTCATACGCTTTCATATCACCTGCCGTCCAAAATGCGGAAATTCCGCCTGCCAGCAACGGGATTGCAAGTGCTATGCATAAGGGAAGCAGTCTTATTTTCGGTTTCTGTATTTCCGTCACAGACAGTCACCTCCGTCACAGGAATTGTCGTACGCCGCATCCTTGCATGCATCATTTTGGGATTTTCTCCGCTCCGATTCGTCGCATGTGTCATCTCCGAAACAGTTTTGTCCGGACTCCTCACATGCATTGTCGCGGGAATCGCAAATGCAGATTCTGCAGTTCATTTTCCGATGGCAATGTGCTTTCGTTACTGCTATAGCAACCAGCGCCAGGGAAATGATTCCGGCCGCACCGGCAGCCATGCAAATGATACTTGTTTTTGATTTCATTGCTCGTTCCTCCTTTTTCATAAGATGTCGCCCGCAGCGATTTGGGATGCGGCGAAAACCGTTTCTCAACAATCCGATTGGCTTCCTGACACCCGTATCGATTCGGGTCGCGGACAAGCGCGTCGGTCGCGGGGTTCGATGCGCTTTCCGATTATTACGGTACCATCTTATTGAATAAGTGCAACAAACAGTAACGAAGCAATGGTGATTCTTTTGTGCATGTCCGTTCCCTGCTATGCGAAGCATGTTGCCGTTTGGGAACACGTTCCTGTTTCTTCATTACCGGCCTGTTTGGAACATTTTCCTGCTTCTTCGTTACCGGCCCGGTTGGAACATTGTTCCGTTCCCGGTCCTCATGATTCTGTTTTCAAAGCCCCCGAATTTCTTTCTCTCAGGCTTTACTTTTCCTGTTTTGTGTGATACGATAGCCGACGGGAATGAAGTCTCCCTTGAATCTCAAAACCGCCCAACCGGCTGATGACTTCTGCATTTTGAATGCGGAAGTGTCGGCTTTTTTCATTTTTTGGCGAACATCCGCTCAACTCATACGATCTGTTTTCGGAGGCACTTATGTTATCTTCACTTGCATTTATTTTTCTTGTCGGACTTGCACTTGCCGGCATTGTTCAAAAACTTCGGATTCCCCGCATCATCGGCATGCTGCTGACCGGCGTTCTGCTCGGGCCGTATGTTCTGGATGTGCTCGACCCGACCATTCTGAACATCTCGTCGGAACTCCGTCAGATGGCGTTGATAATTATTCTGATTCGCGCCGGATTATCTCTGGACATTCACGATTTGCTTAAAATCGGACGTCCCGCACTGCTCATGTCCTTTCTTCCCGCAGTGATGGAAATTGCCGGTTTCGTTCTTCTGGCACCGTATTTTCTCTCCGTCAACCGACTGGAAGCGGCCATCATTGGCGCCGTTTTGGGTGCCGTTTCCCCTGCGGTTGTCGTTCCGCGCATGGTCATGCTGATGGACAAGCACTACGGAACCGAGAAAAAAATTCCTCAGTTGATTATGGCCGGTGCCTCACTGGATGACGTCTTTGTCATCGTACTGTTCTCCACATTTATCAAAATGGCTCAGGGCAACCGCGCTAATATCATGGATTTCGTAAACATCCCGGTTTCCGTCCTTCTCGGCATAGCAACCGGTGCACTGGCCGGTCTGTTTCTGGCATTTCTGTTTGAATTTGCGTTTCGCCGCAAACACCATATCCGCAACAGCATGAAGGTGGTCATCGTTCTCGGTACGGCCTTTCTTCTGATGGCTCTTGAAGGCTGGCTGGAAGGCATCGTCTCGCTATCCGGTCTCCTTGCCGTCATGTCTATGGCCTGTGCTTTGAAAATGAAGAGTTCTCCGGCCGTGTCCGACCGTCTTTCCGCAAAATACGGTAAACTCTGGATTGCCGCCGAAGTCATTTTGTTTGTGCTTGTCGGTGCCGCCGTCGATATCCGATATACTCTGAAATCCGGCATCGGCGCCGTTGCCATCATTTTCATTGCGCTTCTCTTCCGGTCCGTCGGCGTTTGGCTTTGTCTGATTGGCACTGAACTCAATCGGAAAGAAAAATGGTTCTGCGTCATTTCCTATCTTCCGAAAGCCACGGTTCAGGCCGCCATCGGCTCCGTCCCGCTTTCTCTCGGCCTGCCGTGCGGCAATCTTGTGTTGTCCGTAGCCGTTCTGTCCATTATCATCACGGCACCGTTGGGGGCATTTGCCATGGACGCCGCCTATCCGCACTGGTTACAAAAGGAGACTGCCCAGCCACAGCCGGATTCATCGCTTCCGCCGCAGTAAAGCAGTCTCGGGATTCTGGATTTATGCGTATTTTGCCGCAGTAACACAGTCTCGGAATTATGGATTTATGCGTATTTTGCCACAGTAACACAGTCTCGGAATTCTGGATTTATGCGTATTTTTTCGCTCGTTCGGTCATTTTCAGGAAATAATCCTCTTTCCAGTCTGTAATTGCTTCATTTGACTTGATTTCCTCAAGAATCCACTGCAATGTGGTATCCGCTTCCGGCTTGTGCAATGCATATAAAAGATTCAGCCTCGAAATCTTGCTCATCATGCCGGACGGGTCATATTTATCATTCAGTTTGGTTTCAAATTCCAGATACCGGAACGCTGCGTCCTCGTATCCCTGCGTTGCCAAAACCGTTGCTGCCGTATCGTAATATGCGGCTGCGTTCATTTCGCGGGACTTGGCGCCCCAATACAGTCCGAGCCACTCCTGTTGTTCTTTCAGCAGTTCCAGAGCCTCGGTACGACGTCCCGTCTGAAGGTACAGATTTAACAGTACCGTATAGTAATGTCCGTGAGAGTCATCGGAACTGAGCGGCGTGAGTTTCGCCTTGGCCGTATTCATCAGTTCCTCTGCCTTGTCATAATCATCCAAAGCAGTATACATATCCGCAAACGTACAGATTTGTGCAATGGTCGGACTTTTGACCAGTGCCACTCTGCCTTCCACATATTCGCGGCAGAGTCCTTTTTCCTGATACAATGCTTCCAATTCCTCATTGGTTCCGGACAATTTCATTACCAGTTTTTTCATCAGTCCCATAGCATCACCTCGTTGTTTTGCCGAATGCGTTCCGTAATCGTTCGATTTCTTTTTGTGTTACAGGAAGAATCGTTCCGTGACGTTTCTTCAGCCGGTCAAAGGAAAATTCCGACGCATCCGGAAATCTCCACGACCGACCGGAATTATCCCGATCTTCCAAATCGGTGGTCAGAATCGGCAAATATCCGGCTCCGACCGCATATTGGTCTGCAATTAAGCCGTATTCCGGAACATCCTTCTGTTTCCGGTCATTCCGGTTCAGCAGAAACAGCTCCGGTCCTTCCAAAAAGCCGTTATCCGGTAAGGTATCTCCGTATCCCGGAACGGTCAATCCGAGTTCGTCCAAATCCAGGACCTTTTCCCAGCTTTCCGCAATCAGCGGTGTCCGTGTCTTCATCAGGCGAATCCCACCGTTCTTCTCCGCATTATCCCCGTCTTTGGAAACGCTGTAATACATATCGCCGACCCGCAATACCGTCGTGTCGATGATTTCCCTCGGCTTCCCGTCCGTCGCTCCGTCCGTCTGATTGTCGATAAACAATCCCGGTTCCGAAAAATGCACAAAATCTCTCGTCGTCACATAATAAATCGCATTCGGCTTTGCCTTGTAACGGGTTTCCGGATTCATAATACTCGACGCAAAGAAAATGATGTATTCCCCGGTTTCCTCGTAGTAAATCATTTCCGGTGCCCATGCCATTCCGGCATTTTTCGGTGCCGCGGGAATCTTCCTCGGCTCGCTCCAATGAACCAGATCCGTGGACTCCCACAATATCAGATACGGACTTCCGGTCGTTGATGCATCATAGTACCCCTGCTCGTTCTGAAACCAGCCTCCGCGCCGGAAAATGCTCAAATCCGTCGCAATCAGAAAATACCGGTCTCCCTCCTTCGAACGGCACAGGTACGGGTCACGCACACCGCATTCTCCGACTTCGCTTCGAAGCACCGGCTGTCCGCCGTTCAAATCATGAAAATGCAGACCGTTCTCACTCAGGGCAAAATAAATCTGCTCCCCGTCTTCGGTTTCCTCTCCGATAAAATGTCCGAACAAATACCCCGTATAGTCATCGTCCCTGTCCGGCGCCGGCAGCACCGTTACCGAAAACCGCTTTTCCGCCGTTTCCGACCCGAGTGTTACGACGGCCGTCAGTTCCACCGTTTCCGTCTTCCCGGTACGGCTGACAACGCCTGCTGCCAATGCCCCGACCGCCTTATCGGAAATGATCTCCGGCCTGCTGCTCGTCCATGCAACCGTCGCTTCATCGACGGATTCCGGCAAATACAGATTGCCTCGAATTGCATCCTCATGGGGAATCGTAATTCGATTGACAATCTCCTGTAATTCCGATGAAATCATTCTCTCCCTTTGCTCCTTTCCGCACACAAATGTCCGTATTCTCCCACTTTCGCTGTTTCTCTCCCGATACGGGAAATCAGCGGTCCGACATTGACCGTTGTCTTCCGTTACAGCAGATCGGCAATCCGAAACGGACTGTCTCTCCCGTTACAGCAGATCGGCAATATCGTAAATCAGCCGTTCCGTTTTCTCCCATCCGAGACACGGGTCAGTGATGGATTTTCCATAGATTCCGTCGCCGATTTTCTGTGCTCCGTCCTCGATATAACTCTCCACCATGAATCCTTTGACAAGTTTTTTGATTTCGTTATTGTGTCTGGTGGAATGAAGCACCTCTTTGATAATTCTCGGCTGTTCGAACGGATTTTTATTGGAATTGGCATGGTTGGTATCCACAACCACCGCCGGATTCAGATAATTATCGGCATAGTACAAATCGCACAGCTGTTCCAAATCCTCATAATGATAGTTCACGCGGGAATTGCCCTGATTGTCGTTGTATCCGCGTAAAATGGCATGCGCATGCGGATTTCCGAGAGAATGGACTTCCCATCCGCGATAAATGAACGTATGCGGACTCTGCGCAGCCCGAATGGCATTCATCATGACACTGTATACACCGGACGTCGGATTCTTCATTCCGACCGGCACCTCGATTCCGCTCGCCGTCAGACGATGCTGCTGGTCTTCGACACTTCGTGCTCCGACCGCCACATAGCCGAGCAAATCATCCAGATATTTATGATTTTCCGGATACAGCATCTCATCCGCACAGGCAAACCCGGATTCTTCCACCGCTCTCATATGAAGCCGTCTTGTTGCAACCAGTCCCTTCAGCATATCCGGCTTTTCGTTCGGGTTCGGCTGATGAAGAAGACCCTTGTAACCGGCTCCGGTCGTTCTCGGTTTATTTGTGTAAATTCTCGGAATAATGAGAATCTTGTCCTGCACTTTTTCGGATACTCTCTTTAACCGGCACACGTAATCCAGCACACTGTCCTCGTTATCCGCAGAGCACGGTCCGATAATCAGAAGCAGCCGTTGATCCCGGCCCTCAAATACCGAAACGATTTCCGCTCTCCGTTTTTCCACCAAATCACTGACTTGTTTTGTAATCGGATACAGTTCCTTGATTTCCATCGGAATTGCAAGTTTCCGCTCAAAATCCATGTTCATTTGTTATCTCCTTTGACTCCCGTTATTTTTCCGGCGGCTTACCGGTCAAACCATTTCCGCCGTTCCGTTGAGAGTCTCATTTTTTCTTTCAAACCTTCCGTATCGTCTGCTGCCAGCAGATTCCGAACCGAACGCACCTCGTCAATAAAATCATCCATTTCCTGAAGCAGCACGTCCTTGTTCATTTCAAACAGCTCGCTCCACATGGTTTCGTTGATTCTGGCGATACGCGTCAGATCCCGGAACGAATCGCCCGTGTAATCCACAAGATTCCGATTGTCCTTGCAAGTCATCAGCGACACGGCAATCACATGTGTCAGCTGAGATACGTAGCCAATCATTTCGTCGTGTTCCTTCGGAGACAGGATGGAAATCTTACGGCATCCGAGCACCCGTCCGAGGCTGCTGCACCAGTCGATGGCCTCCGGTGTATTCTGTTCGGTCGGAGTCACAATGAAGTTGGCCTGAACAAAAATCCGGTCATCCGCATTTTCCACTCCGTACACTTCCCGTCCCGCCATCGGATGTGCCGCGATAAATTCCACATCGGGCCGAAGCATCCGCTGAATATCATACACAATGCACTCCTTCACACCGGTAACATCCGTTATGAAAATGCCCGGCTTTAGGTAACTCTGATACGTTTCAATCCAATTCCGAAATACGCCGGGATACAGAGCAAAAATGACCGTATCCGCACGTCCGACCATATCCTGCGTCACCTCGGTACTGCCCTCGTCGATGATTCCGTGTTCCAGTGCGTACCGAATGCCTTCTTCCCGTTTGTCGATTGCCATCACATGATAACCGAACCGTTTAAACGCCTTCGCATAGCTTCCGCCCATCAATCCGAGTCCGACTATCAGAATATTGCTTTTGCTAATCCATTCCATGTCTAATGACCTCTATTCCAAGTCTTTGTAAATCGTCAAAGAAGTGCGGATAGCTTTTCGCCACCGCCTCTGCTCCGTCTATCGTTCCGCCGACAAGCGTCAGCAAAATGCTGAGTGCCATCACAATCCGATGATCATTATGGCCAAATACCGGTGCTTCCGGCCGTTTCAGCCCACCGCCGAAAACCTCAATCCGGTTTTCTTCCGCCACGGTCCGAATTCCAAACGCGGACAGTTCCCGACACATTACGGTCCCGCGATCGCTTTCTTTCATCTTCAGCCGTTTTGTCCCGGTCAGAACCGCTCCGTGTTTTGCTGCCGCAACCGCCATCAAAACCGGTCCGAGGTCCGGACAATCCGTGATGTCGATCTCCGGTTTTCCGTTCTGCAGCTGCCGAAAACACTCCCGATACACCCGGTCTCCCTGCAGGCTGTCATCCCGCAGTCCGCACAGTTTCACGTTGCCTCCGAACAGGTTCAGTGCCTCCGGAAATGCCGCATTGGAGTAGTCCCCTTCAACCGTTCTCTGCGCCGGACAATAACTCTGATTTCCGGGAATCCGGATTTGCGTTTCTTCCGAAAAATCCACCGTTACCCCGAAATCCGCCAACGCCGATTCCGTCAGTTTCAGATATGATCTGCTCTCCACCGGCGGCAGCAGTTCTATGATACTGTCCCTTGAAAGACAGGGCAATCCGAACAGAAGTCCGGTTATAAACTGACTGCTGACATTTCCGGGAATTCGGAACCGAAGCGTTTCCTCCGAGCCGTCATCAATCCGCATTTCCGAAGCGGACCTCCGCTCCTCCGAGCCGTCTGCAATCCGTTTCCCCGATGTCGAAATCCGGTCTTTCCGACCGTCTGCCCCGGCCGGTCCCGCAATATGAATTCGGTCCGGCAATCGTTCAAATCCGATTCCGTACTCCCGACAGACATCCTCATAAACTCCGAACGGCCGATTTCGCAGCGTCTCACTGCCGAAGAAATCCGCATCCAGTCCGAATACAATTGCGATTCCCATAAAGAACCGCATCGTGCTTCCGCTTTCTCTGCACGGAAACTCCGCGTGTGCCGGCATGCTCTCCGTTCCGGTTACCGTCACCCGGTCTCCCTCCGTTTTCACGGTTGCGCGAAGTGCCCGGATACAATCCAGCGTTGCCAGTATGTCTTCCGAATAATCCACTCCGGAAATGACGCTGGTTCCGTTTGCCAACGCAGCGCAAATCAGATACCGATGGGCCAGACTTTTCGACGGCGGAACCGTAACCGTTCCGACCGCTGTTGATTTCCGTATGGTTACCTGCATGTTCCTGCCTCATTTACCAAATACTCAATTGCCTCAAGATATCCCGCCGTACCGTGTCCCGAAATCGTCTTCCGGCACGCCTGCCGAATGTAGCTGATTTGGCGGAATTCCTCCCTCCGACTCACATCGGAAATGTGAACCTCCACCATGGGAAGTCCCACTGCTTTTGCCGCATCCAGAATCGCAATGCTGGTGTGTGTGTAGGCACCCGGATTGATTACAATTCCGTCTGCCGTCTTATAACATCCCTGTATAAAGTCCACAAGGTCTCCCTCGTGATTGCTCTGCAGCAATTCCACCTCGATACCGAGCTTCTTCGCGTAATCTTCAATACTGCGGCAAAGTTCCTCGTACCCGGTGGTTCCGTAAATTCCCGGTTCCCGAATTCCCAGCATATTCAGGTTCGGTCCGTTTATAACTTTGATTTTCATAGTTCCTCCGCCCGTCTGTTGTTATTTTCGTCAGTTATTGTTTCTGTCTGTTATTTCCGTCTGTTATTTTCGTCTGTTGTTATTTTGTCAGGCCTTCGCAGCCCGCTTCAAAATACTCCGCAATACGTCTGACCTCGGCTTCCGTTCCGATACTGCCATCCATCTCCAGATCGGCGGTTGCACGGTAAATCGGCAGCCGTTCCCGATACAGCCGGGCCATTTTTTCCTCATTATCCGCCAACGGCCGGTCTTCCGTCGGCACCAGCGTTTCCGGTGCCCGGTTCAGGAACACTACCGTTCCGTATTCTTTCAAAGCCAGCACGTTTTCCCTGCGAAGCACCGCGCCACCCCCTGTCGCAATCACGGTATGCCGGCGCAGCGACACGTCACGGATCACCGCCTGCTCGACGTCCCGGAAATACCCTTCTCCGTCATCGCGGAAAATGTCCGTAATCTCCCGGTTTTCCCGCTCGACAATCAGCTCATCGGTATCGACAAAATCCATTTTCAACCGTTCTGCCAGAAGCTTTCCGACGGTACTTTTTCCGACTCCGGGCATTCCGGTCAGCACCAGATTGGTATTCCGCATTCGAATTGCCGCCTCAACGGTCTTTGCCGCATCCGCCGGAATCGGTTCGTTCAGAAATTTTTCGGCTGCGGAAACCGCCTGTCCGACCAGCATGGTCAGTCCGCCGACACTCTGTTTTCCCAGTTCCTTTGTCCGCTGCACAAATCTCGTACCGGTCGGATTATAGACCACATCAAACGTCCCGTACAGTTTCGGAAACCGTGCCGGATCGATAGCCATTCCGTCCGTCTTCGGATACATTCCGCACGGAGTCGTGTTGACGATAAATTCCGTTTCCGTCAGTTCCGTTACCGCCTCGTCGTAGGTCACCGTCAGGTCGGGGCAAAATGCCTGTTCCTTCCGTCTCGAAGCAAAATGAATCTCTCCCGCCTTCAGTTCCTTCAATACCGCATACGCGGTTTTTGCCGTTCCGCCGGTTCCGAGAATCAGAACCCGCATTCCTTCAAAATCCGCTCCGGTTTTCCTCAGAGCCGCCAGCATTCCGTCAAAATCGGTATTGTACCCGATCAGCCGACCGTTCCGATTGACAATCGTATTGACGCAGCCGATTCGCTTTGCCCTGTCATCGATTTCGTCCAGAAACGGCATGACCGTTTCCTTATACGGAATCGTCACATTCAGCCCGCAGAAATCCCGACCTTCCAGAAACGCCGGCAGGTCTTCCCGGGCCAATTCCTTCAGTTCATAGGAATACCGCCCAAGCATTTCGTGTATATCCTTGGAATAACTGTGTCCCAGTTTTTCTCCAATCAGTCCGTATTGCATCCGTTCGTTCCTCCGGCAAAATAATCGGTTCCAAATCGGGAACTCAGCATATCATAAACCGTCACCGCCGTCATGCAGTCCACAACTACCGCCGCCCGGTGAACAATGGCCGGATCGTGACGGCCGTTTTGTATCAGTTTTGCATTTTCCTTCCGCTTCAGGTCGATGCTGTCCTGCTCCCGGTAAATCGAAGGCGTCGGCTTCACGGCGCATCGGAACAGAACCGGCATCCCGTTGGTAATTCCACCGTTGATTCCGCCGTTATGATTGGTCCTCGTGATCACCTCGCCGTTCTCCATTCGGAACGCATCGTTAAATTCGCTTCCGTGGCTGCACACCCCGTCAAACCCATCTCCGAACTGAACCCCTTTGATTCCCGGAATGGCAAATAATGCGTGGGCAAGCACCCCTTCCACACTGTCAAAAAACGGTTCCCCGACTCCCGCCGGAAGTCCCGCGATTACGGTTTCCAAAATCCCTCCGACACTGTCTCCGTCGGCCGCCGCACGTTCGATCTGCGCCTTCATTTCGGCTCCCGCCGTTTCACTCAATACCGGAAACGACATCTGCCGAAGCGTCTCGACATCCGTTTTCCAGTCACCAAATGAGGCATCCGATACCGTTCCCAGTTTGGCGATATGCGTCCCGATCAGGATCTTCTTCTCCCGCAGTGCCGCCATCACTACCGCACCTGCCGCCACAACCGCTGCCGTTATCCGACCGCTGAAATGACCGCCCCCGCGATAATCCTCGTATCCGTGATATTTGCAAAATGCCGTATAATCCGCATGTCCCGGTCTGGCAATCCGTTCCGCTTTCTCATAATCATCACTGTGCTGGGACGTGTTTGGAATCAAAATCGTCAACGGTGTTCCGGTTGTGGTTCCGTGATACACGCCGCTGACAATCCGAAACGCATCCTCTTCCACACGCTTCGTGGAAATGGCCCCGGCCGGACGTCTGCGTGTCAGCATTTGGGATATCTGTTCTTCCGATACCGGGATTCCCGGTGCCAGTCCGTCCAGTACCACTCCGATTTCGTCCCCGTGACTTTCACCGAAAATCGTCATTGTCAGACTGTTTCCAAACGTATTCTTCATCATTTTTCCTCACTTATTTTGTCCAATCGCAATGCCAGTTCCTCTATCGTCATATCCCGAAATTCAAACTGTCCCGGAGTTTCCACATACACCGTGGAAATGACCGTCCCGTGCGATTTCTTGTCATGTGCGACCGCATCCATCACGGCATCGCGACGGATTTTGCATGTCACCGGAAGCCCCAGTCCCGTCAAAATCTTTCGAAGCCGCTTTGCCACGTCATCACTGCACATGGCAAGCATTCCGAGACCGACGCATTCGCCGTGAAGCAGTTCCCCGTCGGACGTAATCTCGATTCCGTGTCCGAGCGTGTGCCCGAAATTCAGCACCTTACGCAGTCCCGCTTCTTTTTCGTCCGCATCCACGATTTCCCGCTTCAGCCGTACCGATTCCGCCACAACCGTTTCCATATCGTCCGGTCGGAACCCCCGTTCGAACAAGTCAAATACAGTACGGTCTAACGTGACGGCCATTTTCACGGCCTCCGCCAGTCCGTTCGCAATCTGTCGCTTCGACAGCGTCCGCAGAAGATCCACATCAATCAGCACCTTTTTCGGCTGATAAAAGGCACCGACGGGATTCTTGACACCGTCCAGATTGACCGCCGTTTTTCCGCCCACCGAAGAATCCACCTGGGACAGTACGGTGGTCGGAATGTTATAAAAATCAATTCCTCTCATATATGTCGATGCGGCAAATCCGGACAAATCTCCGACAACTCCGCCGCCGACCGCAACGACGCAATCTCCTCTGGAAAAATGATTGCGGATCATCGTGCGCTGTAACTGCTCATAGGAAGCCAGCGATTTGCCTTCCTCTCCGCCGTCCAGGATAACCGTCACCGGTTCCGCGCACATTGATGCCACCGTTTCCGCATAGTCCTTCGGAACTCCCCGATCCGTTACAATCAGCACTCTCCGGTTGAGGTTCAGTTCCCGTCCGGCATCCGACAGACATCCTTTCCGAATGACAATCCGCTGTTCTCCGATCAGCTGTTTCTGATACTCTCTGGACGCCTCCAAAACTCCTTGAAAAAAGGTCCGGTAAAACGGCTCCAGTTCCGGAGAATCCAGTTTTCCGACATTTTTCTCAATCAGCAGGCGTTCCCGTTCCGGACACAGTACGGGCATCCCGTTTTCTTTTTTATACGCAGCCACCGATGAGGCACACCGCATTCTCTCCCGAAAAAGAGCTGCCATTTTCTCATCGATTGCTTCGATGTCGGCTCTCGCCTGTTCCAATTCGTTCATATCTCATCCTTCCAATCACTGTGTATTATCACGCCCGCCGAAAACTCCGGAATACAGGAGCACTGCCGACATGACAGCGCAAAATGCTCCCACCACATACATCAGCCCCTTTTTCTGTGCAAACGCGGACGGATTTTTTATGGTCACAACCACCAAAAGAATTCCGATTCCCAGCATCACCAGCCCCGAGAAAATGAAAGCAATCCGATTGCCGATGCTGACCGGAGCCTTTTTCCCCGGATCCGTCAGACCGTCACCCAACAGGTTTTTCTTCGCCAGTCTGAAATAAATATAATAATATCCGGACACCAGGCCCAAAATAATTCCGATTAGGGCACCGATTCCGACCTTTATTGTCACAATACTTAAAATCATGCTGTTCTCCCATACTTCCGGCAGGTGCTGTTTTCTCCGCGCCTACGGCAGGCGCTGTTCTCCCATACTTCCGGCAGGTACTATTGCCTGTTTTTGGAAATGGCAAACATCTCCTTCGAATTGGTATGCTTCATCATTTCCTCATAGCGTTTCTTCGCTTTGATTCCGACAAAAACAGTGCTTCCTCCCAAAATTGCCATCAGCAGTCCGCCCCATACAATCGGCGTGTATTCGATCAAAGCGGCTCCGATCAGTCCCATGCCGCCGGCAAACGCAAGCATGGTCCGCCGCTGCTTCCGTTTCAGCTTTCGTTCATCTGCGGGAACCCCGCCAACCAGACGTCCCGTACAACCGTTAACCAGCAAAATAACCGGCTCGTCCTTCAGTCGAAACGTAATGAAATAAACCGGCAGCAGCACATATCGAACGGAATGGAGTTCATACCGTTCCTCCGACGCCGAGGTTTTTATCGTCTTCGTAGCCTTGTACAATTCGGCGTACATTTCCGTCATTTCCCGAGACGGCAAATCGCTCAGTGTTGCCATCCATCGCCTCAGCATATCCTCTTTCATTATTTCCCGGGCTTCGTTCTCCCGAACATCCTGACTGACGTCTCGCCGGTCCGCATAGAATCCGGCCAGATATTCCGGCAGAAACGGTTTCTTTTCCGCCAAAGGATACGGATTCAAATGTGCCGATGTGTAATCACTGTACCGTTCGGACGCATCCATCGGAATCTCCGCAGTCTCCGACAACACCTTTTCATACGCCTTATTCATGCCGTTTCCGGCACCCGTGCGCACTTCGCAGCGGGCCTTCATTTTCAGTGTTCCGTTATAAATCCAATACGGCATATAAATGCCGCATACCGATTCCGTCTTGATATTTCGTACTTCATCCGGCATACAGATTGCCTCTTCAAGACGCTTCACAGCACAGTCCAGAGCCTCTTCCTTCGTGATGGAAAACGGAAGGATGTAATCCGGCTTGTATTCCCTGGAAATCCGGTCAAACAATACCGTCGACTGACCGCAGTATGAGCAGAATCCCGACACCTCCGTATCGGTTGTCATCATCTCCGCACCGCAGGAACTGCAACGGTACACATTCAGATTCAGATATTCTTCGTCATCCCACGCCGGCAAACGGTTTTCCGTCCCGGGATTTCCCTGATTTGCGGTTCCGTTCGTTCCGTTTCCGGGCACTGCCGTGCTTCCGTTTTCCCCGTTTCCGGGCACGGCTGCGGTTCCGTTTCGCAATCGTCTCAGCTCCATAATTCCGTATCCGGTCTTACAGAAGCTGCAAATCATTTTTTTCTGTTTCGGATCAAATTCCAGTCCTGCTCCACAGCCCGGACATTTCATTGTAGCGGATTCCATAACATCTTCTCCAACCATCGCCGATTTCGCACATTTGATTTCAAATACAACGGTTTCCCGAACAATTCCGCCTCATGATGCAGCGGATTTGTTTTCACACATTTCCGGATTTGCTTTCAGGCATTTCCGATTTCGGGTCTGCACCCCGTTCCGTCACTCGTTCGTCTGAAAATCCTTCAAATCCAGTTTGGATTCCACGCAAATCACGTGGTATTCCTCCTTGGAATCATAATCAAAATAAAACATCGCCGTTCCGGGAATCACGGTTATTTCTCCGTCCTTGGACTTCCCGGAACCGCTGTTTTGACTTTGTTTCAGTTCCTCGTTATATCTCTCTGCATATTCTTTTTGAAGCCATTGAAACAATTCCTTTTCGGTCACTTTGTCCGGCAATACATACTCGGTTTTCGGTTCCATATCTCCATGCTGAACCACTGCCTCGATGCTGTCCGACGTAACCAGAATCGTTCCGATTTCATGTCCCAAATTTGTAGAGACCCGCAAATAGAACCGGGATTCGTCAGTGATTCCGGCCTGCTCCAAAAGCTTCTTCTCCGTCTTCTTTTCCATATACAGCATCCATGCAAATGCACCGAATACGACCAATGCAATCGCAACCCAAATCAATATCTTTGTTCTCGTTTTCATATCTTCTCCGTCGGTCACCGCAGTACATGATACCCGTTTTCCACCTGTTTTTTCAGACTTTCGTAAAAGAATCTCTGATAGTCCGCTTTTTCCAAAAGCATCCGCTGTGCCGTAACGGTTCCGACACCTTCCACGGTTCCGATTTTCCCGGCACATTCAACCAGATAATCCAAATTTCTCATCTTGTCATCAACATATGTTCTCTGTTCCTGATACGACTTATCGTAAAATGAGGATGCCATCAGCGTTTCGCTCAGGCGAT
This sequence comes from Lachnospiraceae bacterium, assembly GCA_045641285.1. Taxonomy (GTDB): domain Bacteria; phylum Bacillota; class Clostridia; order Lachnospirales; family Lachnospiraceae; genus ISDg. Next base: position 79,343 of record JAZUGQ010000040.1, on the reverse strand, counting down.
ATACATCATACCGGTCAATTCCGTCTGCATCGCCGACCGTTTTGGCAAGCGGCGTCATATCCCAGTCAAAATCCGATCGGCCGTCCACATGAATCGCAATTCCGAAGCACATTTCATTGACTTCCGCTTCTTCAAACCCGAGCTCGTTCAAAAACGGGCGGGACATTCTTGCGGAATCCCGACCATGATTTCGATAGTCACGGTTGGTAAACGGACCGCAATAGGAAATATCATGCAAAAGACAGGCAATCGTCGTCATCTCGACATCCAGCCGTTCCTCCTCTGCAATCTGTTTTCCGATATTGGCCACACGAATGGAATGGGCCAAACGGTATCTCATGTCGCCCCTTGTTTTGAAATAGGCACTTTCTTCAAATACCTTTGTCAGCCATCGTTCCGTTTTTAATACACAATATTCGTCTCTCACGCTGTTTCCTCCGCATCCGATAATCCAGGCTTCGTCTCAGGCTGTTCCTGCCGTTCCCGCTGTTCCTGCCGTTCCCGCCGTTTCTGTTGTTCCCGCCGTTCCTGCTGTTCCTGCCGTTCCCGCCGTTCCTGTTGTTTCTGCTGTTCCTGCCGTTCCTTTTCGGGCGGGTTCGTCAGGATTGCTCCGGCAATTCACCGAGCCATACTCTCACCCGTAAAATATGTTTGCAGTTTTTGGGGCTTTTCAGAAAATCCGTACAATCACAAATATACCGTTTTCCTTCCCCGGTAACGATGTGGGAACGGTTCTGTCCCGTCACCAGAAAACGGGTTTCACCCTGCTGTGTTACCCGAAGTTCCGCCGACCGTTTCAGGCGTTCCGGATCGATAACGGTTTCATCGTAGTCCGTCAATCGCAAAATCCGCTCCCGTTCCAGCCGCCGCTTCGCTTCCTGCCGCTCGTTCCGTTCATCATTTTGCTGTTTGCGAATATCTTCCCATGCCAGCCGGCACATTGCCTCCGCAACAGCTTCTTCTCTTTGAAGTTCCTTCCATCGGCCTTCCTCGGTGTATGCAAAATTCAACAGGACCGATGCTTCCGGGCAGTCCGCTTCCGAATACACATCCGCCAGCAATCGTCCGTCCGGCATCACCCGATTTCCCGGTTCCTCCTCTGCGGACAATACCAGAAATCGTATCCCGGTTTCCGTATTCGACAAGAGTAGAACCGCATTGCCGCTATCTTTCTTGTATCTTGCCAGGAATCGTGCGGTCGATGGATTTGCTGTTTCCTCCGTTCTCCATAAGCCCGCCGCAACGGTTTTCATGGCATCCTTTTTGCATGCCGTAAGCAGCCGTTCAAAGCGCTTCTCCGGAGTTTCCTCCGCCGATATCCAGGGAGCCATTGTCCTTGCAAGAAACGGATACCCGTGTTCCCTTGCGAAATCCTCTGCTCTGCTTCCCGCCGGTGCCGCAATCACAATACTCTCGTTTTCCGGAAGACATCCCTCTTCCGGAACCGTATCCGTTCCCGCGAACGATACCCGTTTCAGTTGTCTGCATTCGGTCAGTGTTCCCTTCCGAATCCGTCGTACCGTGTCCGAAACGACCAGTTCCCGAACCGCCGTAAACCCGTCCGACGGCTTCTCGGACAGTTCCGTTCCGTCCCCGTCCGCAATCAGAAAATAAACCGATCCGTCTACGCTCCGATAGGAACCGGTCAGATTTTTTTCACACCGCTGCATTTTGCCACCGTATCAATCGTACCGTCCTCGTTATACGTAAATTCCGCAACACAAACCGAACGATGGAACAGACTTCCTCCCGGAAGTTCGTCCGTATGATAGAACAAATACGAATGTCCCTTGAAATCCGTAATTCCCGGATGATTGGTAAAGCACGTTCCTTCCTCCATCAAAACACCGCCGTACACCCAGGGGCCGGTAGCCGATTCGGACGTTGCATAGGCAAAATGCTCATTTCTTCTCTCGCCTTCGGCAAAGCCGGCAAATACCATATAATACAGGCCGTTTCTCTTATAGAACCACGGTCCCTCGCCATATGTGGTTCCGGTCATATGGCTTCCTTTTCCAAAGGATTCCACCGTCATCGGAATTTTCACAACACCGACTTCCTTGTTATAGGAAATCATATCCTCATTTAACAGCACATACCGCAGTTCGGGATTGCCGAAATACAGGTATGCCTGACCGTCATCATCAATAAACACGGTCGGGTCAATGTCATTCCAGTCGCCCTCATCCACCAGCGGGTATCCGAGATCGGTAAACGGTCCCGTCGGGCTGTCGGAAACACCGACGGCAATTGCCATTCCGCCGTTTGTCTTGTGAACCGGGCAGTACAGATAAAATTTTCCGTTTCTCTCCACTGCCTGCGGAGCCCAGGCACGGTCGTCCGCCCAACTGATATCGTTCAGCGAGAAAATCTTTCCGTGGTCAGTCCAGTTCACCATGTCCTTGGTCGAAAAACATCTCCAGTCCACCATGGTATAGAAATCGTTGATCAACGTATCTTCGTCATGCGTCGTATACAAATACAGCGTATCTCCGTAAACCATCGGTGCCGGATCTGCTGTGTAAATCGATTTGATAATCGGATTGCTGCTGTAAATTTCATCATTATTCATTTGTATTTTCCTCCGTTTTCCGGATTCTTCCGGACATTTTACATACTTGTTCAGTATAACACATTTCCCATAAAAAATGAAGTCTTTTTCCCGCGTGAAAGCCCCTATGCCGCAAAACCGAATTCCCGAAAACGTCTCGTTCCCGAAAAGTCCTTCATTTTCCTCAAAATATTGCAATATTAGCAATATTTGCACTCATTTTAGCAAGATTTTCATAGTATCTGCCCAAAAGTTCTTTATAATGAAAGTAAGGTCGGAGATTTATCCAAACATCAGGATGACCTACTATAATATGCAAGAGTGAGAGACGATTATGAAATTGAAAAGAGCAAACGAAAGAACGCCCTTGGTAAAAAACATCTTCACTGCCGATCCGTCCGCTCATGTTTTCAATGGAAAGATTTACATTTATCCTTCCCATGACGTAGAACATGATTGTCCGGATGACGACAACGGCGACCAGTACATCATGGAGGATTATCATGTTCTGTCTATGGACAGCCTTGATTCCGAATGTGTTGATAACGGTCTTGCTTTGTCACAGGATGATGTTCCTTGGGTAAAGAATCAGATGTGGGCACCCGATTGTGTCTGCAAAAACGGTAAGTATTATCTGGTATTCCCTGCAAAGGATTATGAAGGACAGTTCCACATCGGTGTCGCTGTTTCCGATTCTCCCGTAGGTCCGTTTACACCTCAGGAGCATTGCATTGAGGGAAGCTACAGTATTGACCCCGCTGTTCTCATTGATGATGACGACAGAACCTATTGCTATTACGGCGGTCTTTGGGGCGGTCAGTTGGAAATGTGGCAGTCCGGAAGTTTTGATCCGAACGCACATCGTCCGGAAGGTGACGAGCCTGCTCTCGGACCGATGTTTGCCGAATTCAACGATGATTTGACGGCATTCATCACCACACCGAAGCATCTGCAGATTTTGGACGAAAACGGAGAACCTCTGAAGGCTTCCGACGAAGACAGACGGTACTTTGAAGGTCCCTGGATGCATAAATTCAACGGCAAGTACTACCTTTCCTACTCCACCGGTACAACCCACTATCTCTGCTATGCAGAAGGTGAGCGTCCGGACGGACCGTTCACTTACAAGGGACGTATCATGGAGCCGGTTCTCGGTTGGACAACCCATCATTCCATCGTAAAGATCGGTGATGACTGGTTCCTCTTCTACCATGACTGCGAACTGTCCGGCGGTATCACCCATGAGCGCTGCGTCAAGTACACGAAGCTCAATATCAGCGAAGACGGTACCATCGAGACCATTAAGCCTTACGATTTTGAGAAATAATAATTCCGGTGCAGAACGATTTTCCCAATGGAAGTCCGTTTCCCGGTCAAGAGTTTTTCATTTTGGCAAAGAGATTACAAGACACGATGACGATGAGGATTTTCCTCCAACGCATCGTGTCTTTTCTTTTGAGAGATATCGGACAAAACGGAGCCCTATCCCCGCAAATTCAAATAGCTGCCTGTCCGCCGGGGCCTTTTCTTTTTACAAAATCCGTCAAAAGAATTCCACGGCATGTTTTCGCGTCCATTTCGGAAAATGATTCGTCTGACACCGTTCATTTTTCCGCTGTTCAATGGCAATGGTTCGAAAAAACGCTTTCCACATCTCGGTATATTCATCATTTTCCTGTTCGGTCTGCAGCAATCGCGCGGTTTCTTCCTCCGTGAGCTGTCGGAAGAAAAACGGCTCGTCTTTCGGGTGGATTACCGCTTCCCGATGGGTATCATCCACCAAAATCCAATATTCGGACGGCATCCGGTCCGTAAAATCACCTGCCAGCACCGGCAAGATTCTGCTTTTGGGTTCGATATGTGCCACATAAAAGAGATGATCTACCTCATGAAAACGGGCAAACTCCCGAAAATGACAGGTTTCCCATCCTACCCGTTTCCGAATTTCACAGAACCTCATGACATCCCGAAACCGTACCATTTCCAACGCATTCGGACCGTATGCGAATCCCAGTAAAAGGACATGGTAAATAACATCCGGAGTATCCTCTTCGTATGCCATGGAAACATATGCCAATTCTTCCAAAAAATGCGGTGATACTCGGCGGCACACGGCGTCCGTCATATGTTCCGCTTTCGTATTCTCGGATTCCACATGAATATATTCGTCAAACATCGAATACTGACCAATCGGTTCATAGACAATCCGAACGTTTCGATGTCCTTTTTTCTCCGACAGTACAGTATATATACAAGTCAACAACGCATCCCACGTGGGAGCACAGGAATACACCGTCATCGTCATCCTCCCAATTGAAAATCCGTAAACAAATCCATCTGGCGGCACCCTGTTCCGTCTCCCAGCAGAGCCGCGCGTTCCGGCCGGTCCAGTTCCACCAGCTGAGCCGTAATGAACCGCCGCTCTATCGGTGTCCGGTACAGCATGCGACCGTTGCAGGTAATAAAATACTGTGCCCGCTTCAACGTCACATGCATTTTTCGAAGCATCTCAAAAGTTACTTTTCCGTATCGTCTGGCGCTCATTATCTTCTTCACGCCGGTCGGCCCGATTCCCGGCACACGTATCAAATCATCGTACCCCGCCGTGTTCACCTCGACCGGATAACGGTCCAAATGACGCAGCGCCCAATCGCATTTCGGATCGATTCGATTGTCAAAATTCGGCTGTTCCTCCGACAGCAGTTCATCCGCCTGAAATCCATAATACCGCAGCAGCCAATCCGCCTGATACAGCCGATGCTCCCGCAACAACGGGACCGGCGTATCTTTTGCCGGAAGTGCACTGTCCTCATTCAGCGGAATATATCCGGAGAAAAAGACACGTTTCAGATCAAAGCTCTTATATAAATTCTGAGTCGTCCGAATCAGTTCCAAATCCGTTTCTCCCGATGCCCCGATAATCATCTGGGTACTTTGTCCCGCCGGTGCAAACGGGCGCATCAATCGGGTATCGGAGCGTTCTGCCGGAAGCAGCAGACTTCCGCTGTCCTCGCGAATCCTCGCCATAAGCTGCTCCGCCGACTGCCCTGTCTCCAATCTCGACTGTCCCGTTTCGGTTCCGAAAATGCTTCCGATCAGATGACGGTTGATTCCGGCCCGTTCCATCTCCGGATTCTTCCCGATGGCAATCCGATGTGCGGCGATTGTCTCCGTAATCCGGTTCATCGGCCGCAGGATTGTTTCCATGGATTTGTTCGGTGCCAGTGTCGTCAGGCTCTTCTGTGTCGGAAGTTCCATGTTAATGCTGATTCTGTCCGCCAGCAGCCCGGCAGAATACAGCAGCTCCGATGACGCTCCCGGTATTGCCTTCACATGAATATATCCGTTAAACCGGTATTCCGTTCGCAGCATCCGCAGTGTTTCGCAGATTTTCTCCATTGTATAATCCGGCGTCCCCAGCACTCCGGAGCTCAAAAACAGTCCCTCAATATAATTCCGTTTGTAAAATTCTATGGTCAGTTTACAGATTTCCTCCGGCGTAAATGTTGCCCTCGGAATATCGTTGGAACGGCGGTTTTTACAGTATTTGCAGTCAAATGCACAATGATTCGTCATCAGAATCTTCAGCAGAGAAACGCATCGCCCGTCCGCTGCGAACGCATGACAGACTCCCGCCGCCCGGGAATTGCCCAAATATCCCGTCTTCCCGTTCCGATCCACACCGCTCGATGTGCAGGCGACATCGTACTTGGCCGCATCCGACAGGATTACCAGTTTTTCTTCCGTTGTCAATTGTGATTGAATTCCGCTCATGGTATCGCCATTCCTTTTTCTTATTCTTTCTTATATTATACGAACATATGTTCGATTTTTCAAGTGCTAATTTATCTTTTTTTGTTTTTTATTTCCGCTTTCTGCCGGCTGTAATGCCGGAATGAAACAGGAACGGGCATAAGAAAGCATGTCGCTTGCGACATGCTGCGCCGCTTTTGCGTCGCGTTAGCGACAAAATACCGCTGCAAAAGCGTGCGCATCCTCGCGGAGCATTTTTTACATTATAGGACGCAATTTCCTATAATGTAAAAAACAGGCATTCATCACAACGGACAAATGCCTGTCTGGATCTCCTGTTTGATTTTCGTTTTACGGTCGATATGCCTCTATAATATCAAGGATATCCTGATCGTAAATATTACCGTTCAATACCCTGCCGTCAGGTTCCAATGACAGCGCCCTGATATCCTTTGGATCATCCTCATAAGGATTCACAAAAGGAACCGATAAATCAAAATACTCGCTCAGATAAACCCTGGCATTTCCTTCCGGCCAAATTACATTGCCGTTTGCAAGTCCAAATCCCGCATCGAAAAACGGTTTCATGATCTCTCTGGTTTTTACATTGTAAGGATTATCATCTGTTTCACTTACGAGCCAAGCTGGATTGACCTCTGTTTTAATTCCTCTGTCGCGAATACATTTTGCAAAATAAAAAACAGGTTCAATCGGTATGTTTTCCTGATGAAACGCATCAACGGACAGCAAAACATACTTTACCCCGCTATCGGCAAGCATAGCTGCGACTTCGTCAATGCGCTCGTTATCTTTCGAAAAATAACCATTGGTAATCAGTTCTCTCTGTGGTATATCAGCTTCCGTTCCGGCCTTGAATATCTTGCATACATCCTCAGGATACAACAATGGTTCTCCGCCAAATACCATAAGAGAATCTATTTTTTGATGCCTGCAAAGCCGTAAGACTGCCTGACTTGAAATATCTCCGTCCAAATGATCTTTACAGGACTCATGACTGCCCTCGGAACAATGTTTGCATTTTCCGGTGCAAGCCATTGTAACAACAATTTCAATTCGATTTAAATTTTTTACATATTCATTCATAACTTTTTCTCCCTGAATCAAGGTGTTTCACCGCATAATACTCTTGCCCGGCATGCACTTCATACATTCTATGCATAACCCCACCTGAAACCGATATTATTGGCTGATTTATCTCTCCCAATCCGCTAATTTCAAACAATTCAGCTAATATATCGTCAAAACCGGTGTTATGCCCCGTTCGGAATTACAGGTCGGGATGCACGTACCGTCCCTGCTTCCGTGTTCTTTTGCCGTACTGAATCGCACGGACCGGGCAGCGATTGATACACGCAAGACATTGTACGCATGATTCCTTGGTCCAAACCGGTTTCCCGTCAACAATTTCAATGGCTCTCTCCGGACAGTTTTTCGCACACATACCGCAGCCGGTGCAGACATCGTCCGCGTAAAATTTTGCGGTTTTCCGCGCCCGTTTGTACATTTTCGCCATCACATCGGAAATCAAAGTATGGTTCTTGATTTTGCTGCACTGTTTCTTCGCAATATCACCGGCGATAGTCCGAAGCCTGTCATCCGCCTGTTTCAGCAGCTGCGCCCATCCTTCCGCCTTATTGGAATACAGCAAAATGTAATTATCCGGCATTAACAGTTCCGTCACGTAATTCAGCGGCAGATTTCTCTTAAGCAGTCTTTTCTTCAATACCGCACCGGCTTGTGAAATGCCTCCACCGCAGGTTATCACCGAATAAATATATTCGGCACCTTCCAAATTCAGTGTATCAATAAATTCCGTCACCACCGTCGGCAGCGAATAAAAATAAACCGGAAACACAAATCCTACCGGTTCGCCCGGTTTTACACGATAGTCATGCCGATTCTCCCGATTGGCATCGGCCATGCCGATCAGCTCTTCCTCCGGTCCACGCAGTTTTTTTGCGGCAGCCAATGAATTGCCGGTTCCCGTGAAGTAAAATATCATATGAACCTCCGATTTCTAATCTTGTACAAATGAATGGACACCACGATTTGTAAAAATAAATATGTCCTTTTCTTAACTTTTCTAAACTGTTTCTTCTGTTGTTCTTTCTATCATATATAACCAATATAATTGTAACAGCGCATAATAATACATATCCTCTTGGGTTCGAATCAATTCGTCTTTAATAAAAACATTTTGCCATTTTTCGTCGATAGGGAATCCATCTTCAACCATCTGAAAACTACTTGTAATAATAAATTTGCAAACCCAAAAAGTCATTTCATATTCCGGACAACTCCCTAAATCGCATAACTTCCAAAGATAGTCCATAGGCGGCTCCACATAGTGATCAGGATCTTCATCTTTGTACCAGTAAAAATCAATAATATAATATGCTAAAAAAGTAAGTTTGCTTTTTGATAATAACCCAGCAAATTTTCCGTCCTTAAAAGGACGTTCAAATATTAACGGATCAAACTCTTCAATTTCATAATTCGAATACCGGTCAAATGCTCTATGAAAATATTTAGCTCCTTCGTATAAAAACTCTCTTGTTGTAAGTCCGTCCGCATGTATTTGCTTATTATATTTGTCAATGCATTTTCTTTGCCAGCCCTTATCGCTAAAATCTAAAATTGGAATTTCCTTTAATTCCATTATTTTTCTTTTTACTTTCGAACTACAAAGTTTATAATCTGTGTACATAGGACGCACATCTCGATGTAAAGGATTAACATCGTATGCTATTTGGCAAAGCGGCAGTAATGACATCTCTTCTTCATATTTGAGGCAAAATCGCTGTGCCTCCATTGTGGTTTCCTCGTCAGATTCATCTTCTATCGGCATTTCAACAATATGTTCACAGGAAGTATCGCTCTTAACAGTAGCACTGTGTTCTTTTTTCTTCGTTCGAATTTCAAAATCAACACTTATTGGTTTCAGTGTTTTGCCGATATCACTGCAAAATTTCCATTCAGCACGCGTGTTTTTTCTTGTATACCATTCTTCAAATGTCTCTTTTCCAGATTCGCAATCTGGGCAATTCTCAATAACATAACTCAATACACTTCCTATGAACACCGCAAAGTTAACTTCCTGTGTTTCATTAAGTTTTTCCTTAGATATAAAGCAGTCCGCTTTCACCTCAAATGCTTGTTCAGCATCTATACAGCAATCATTTTGAATTATATCAACAATCGCCCTAATCAACCATTCACACTTACTATCGCTTAAGTATTTATCCTTAAACTCAACTAATCTGCGATATACTGATATCTTGTCAGTCACCGTAGCCGATACAAATGCAGATCTAACCGCATGGTCTGTAAAAGGGACATACGAACCTTTACTACTTTCACAGCACTTATACTGTGAAACACATTTACTAATTGCCCCTCCGATATAATCCTGCATATTCTCACCGGTAATGACATAAGCAAAACCCTTATAAACATCAACATCCGATAAGTTGTCCGTTCCGGACAATTGCCGGTCTCTTACCCTTTTTCTAGGCTTCCTTGTTTCAAGAAATAAATCAAATAAAATACCACCACATAAATGTGGGCAATTATACTCTGCCATATTTAACCTTCTTTCTTAAATAGTAACTCTATTCCACCTTATCTACATATTATGCCCTTGACGGTAACCCTATCTACATCATAGTGAATTGCAGAAATGTAAAAAGCATATGCTTTGCTGCAACACATTTTTAGAATGATGCACTGCTGACGAGCAGCGTCCGGAATCATTCATTGAAACCAATACCACATGATTTACTGCCGGAAAGTAATTCATCTTACAAATGAAGGAGGTTTTCATGAATACAAACCTTATTACTAATCCACCAAGAAGTGGATGTCACGATATGTGGAATGCATTTATGTTCAAAGATGCTGAGTTCGTTCTTGGTAGTGATATCCCTATATGTAACTCCACTAAGGACGTCATCCCACACGAACTGATATCTTACGAAGATGCAAAACACATATACAAAACAAAATTTAATACGGAACCTGATTTCTTTGTAGATGCATTTGTTCATTTTTACATCGATGATCAGAAATTCGATGGTTCACGTGATGGAATATGGAATAATCCATACAAGGCTCTAGATATTATTCGTCATTTTGCCGGAGCAATAACTCCTGATTTTTCAACAAATGCTGATTTCCCAGATGCAATCAAGCGATACAACACATTTCGTATGAGAGCTTTCGGTCACTGGCTTATTTCCAACAACATTACTGTTATTAATAATGTTCGCTGGGGTACTGTTGAAACATGGAATTATTGTTTTGATGGCATTCCATTAAACAGTATTATTTCCATCGGAACTGTTGCAAGTGGTTTACACAAATTAGAAAATCGCCCTTTGTTCGAGGAAGGTCTGAATCTACTTATCGAAAAAATAAAGCCCTCTGCTATCGTTGTATATGGTTCATCTAAATATTCTTTCTTTGATGAACTAAAACAGAGTGGAATAAATATCATCTCTTTTCCCAGCAAAACTAGTCTTGCATTCAGCAAGAGAAAAGAGGTGCACCATGAGTAAACCTTGCAGTGGCCATTTTTCAGGCACAACTGGAGCCAAAAATGCTTATAATAATATCATGACAAATCGATCTGCATCCGATATAATAGCAGAAAGAGCATCCGGTTTAGATTTAAAAGAACATCCTATCAAGAGCAGAAGTACGACTCCGTTAAAAGCAATTAACAGAAAAATACACGATAGGACAGCAACAAAAGCCGAGTACAAAAAGCATTATCAGGCTAGTCGTCTGAAAGATAGACGAAAAAAAGCTGTAAAAGATTTTTGGGATGATGAGCGTGAACGCCTAATACATCATCAACCCGGCACCAGAAAATGGACCGAAAAACAACGTAATGCTATTATTTCTGGTCAACGTCCAAAACATGATGGTCGTACCATTCAAGGTCATCATAGCTATAGCGTTTCAAAATATCCCCACCTTGCAGGAAAAAGTGCTATAATATACCCAGCAACATTTAACGAACACCTTAATGGTTGGCACGGTGGCAATTTCAAAAACAGTAAACCCGGACGACCAATTAAAGATATCAGAGATTTCTAATGGAGGTACAAAATGAGTTCAACAATTGGAATAAAAATATCATCAACCGAATCACTTGCAAAAGTTGTAAGTATAGTCAGAAAATATGAGCCATTATCTATATCAGAAATAAAGAAACGCGTTGATAGCAATGCTTATATTCTCACATACAGTTATACAGACGACAAAGGCTTGAACATTTTACTTAAATGTCACAATGAGCTTTCCGCAGTAGGTATTTCTACACAACTTTTCGAGCATGACAGGCCATGTGAATTACAATTTTTCAAAAATCTCAGCAACACATATCAGGAAATCTCTGATGAAATTGATGCTGAAGACGATGAACAATAATTAACACCATCTATCTGTTTCAAGATAAGTGCACGGAACTCCCGTGCACTTATTTATCCCATTTTTTAACTATACTCTTGCTATCTGTCTATAATCTTCCGCATTCATAAGGCTTAGGAGATTGTCCTGATAAGGCATTTCCATTTGCTTCAGTCTCATGTTTTTTTAATCGAGACCTTAACAATAAATTGAAAAAATATATATTATAAACTTAAATACCAAGTTCCGGTGCCAATGTCCGCCTTATCTGTGGATGTACATCCGTGACAGTTCCGGCTCGTCATCCCCTTCTTGTTTTCCGTACTACCGGGTCTCAATTACTATCTGATAAGTAATGACGATCGGTGCATCCTTCGGGAACCAGTCACCCTTTTCGAATTTGCTGTGTCCGTCAATCGTGATTCGGGTTATGCTGTCATTGATGGTCATCCAGCCTTTCAGGACCTCCCGACCCTCCGTTGAAAAATTCGTAAATCCGGCCGCGGTCAGTTCCCGTACAACTTCGCGGTAATCTCTTCCGTACAGTTTTCTGGAGGAATCCGGCGTCCGTGCATCGTTCCGGTGCATCTTCTCATCTTCATCCGCATTTCCTGCCAGCTCGACGATTTGTCTGTACTGCTCCGACTTGTCCCATTCCGCACACTCGGCAGCACGCACGGCCGTCAGCGGATGGCTCATTTGGTTAAACATCAAAAATTCCATCGTTTTATCCCATGCGGAATCTTTGACCATTTTGCGGTATTCTTCTGCCTGTGCCATGAAGGCATCCATATTCGTCGTTGCTTTGTTATTCTTCGTATATCCCGCCAGTCTCAGGCAGACTTCCACCATCCGATCCGAAGTCCCGTCGCAAATGACCGCCGCACGGTCGGCACTGAATTCACTGCAGCGCATCCAGTACGCAAATCCCATTTTCAGCGGTGACGTCAGCAATGCGCCCGCAATTCCCCCGCCGAGAATCATCCCGTTCAAGAGCAGCGTTCCCATCGTTGTAAACAGCGTATGGTGGCAGGCGATATGCCCGCACTCATGAGCCAGCACGGTCGGAATCAGAGAATCCGGCAGAGTTTCCAAAAGCCCTGACGTGATAACGATAAACGGCTTGGTATCGCCGTACGTATACGCGTTCGGAGTCACATTCATTTCCAAATACAGTTCCGGCACATCAATCCCCAATTTGTCGCAAATCGGCTGAAGCATGGAATAATACTCCGGCATCTGGTTCTCCCCCAGACGAATCTTTCCGGACATATTGAGAATCCGGAACTGGCGCTCGTTCCATGCTTTCATATACGCTTTTGCCAACGCCTCAAATCCGGGAATCGCCTTTAACGCCTGAAGTGCCGCCTTGTCGGAATCATGCATGTAATACTTGGAATTAATCATTCTGTACCCCCATTTTCTTGTTTTTTTCAGCCAAATGACCTTACCCCGAAAGATGCCCGGTCAACGGCTGTGTGTTTTTGGTTTCGCGATACTGTCAGTACTATTTCGCAAATTTTGTTCGCTGACCGCGTCACGGCTCATTTGCCGAAAAACCGGTCTTTAATGAAAAACCCGGACCAGACGGTCCGGGAATCATTTTCCTGCAATCACTTTCCTGCAATCATTTTCTGTCAATCATCGATATGCTCTTTCTTATAGAAGATACTTCCGACCACAAACAAAATCGTACTGATGAGAAGCGTGTAAAAGCCGACGCTCAGGCTCTTCGTGCATACGACATTGGCATCCCCGATGTAGGTGTTCACCTTGGCAATCTCCAGGGCGATTTTGGAAGCCTGCTGTGAATTGGACACGGCAATCAGGAAATTGACAACCCAATAACCGGCGCAAACAAGCATTACATTGCTGTTTTTCTTCCAGAGAGCACCCAAAACGATCAGGGCAAATACAAGAAACAGATATTTGAAAAGAAATCCCATCATGGAAGCTTCACACAAATCCCATGCGGACAAGCTTTCCAAACAAGAAACTCCGTCGCCCTTAATTGCCACTTTTGAAAACGGCAAAAATGCGGACGCAACCGTTCCTGCCCAAGCAGTCAAAATCATCGGCAATCCGATATCAATTGCAAGTGACTGTCTTGGAACATTGACCTCCTTAATAATAATAGGTTCTTCAATATACATATTTTACTCCTCCATAGGTATCCGCCGATTTTCGGCAACCCATTACGTAAATCAGTTTTACATCCGTAAAATATCATCCGAAAAAAGATTTGTCAATACCTTTCGTAAATATTTTTTACTTTTTGTGTTTTCCGTAAAACCGATTGTCCCGGCCCGTCAAATCCGGACCCTTTTTTCCCAAATACAGCCTTATAAAATAAGACATTTTCAAAATATCATACTTTTGTAGAATAATCAATATGTATTTTTTATAAAAATGAAGATTTTATTGTTTCGCTTAGTTCTACCGCTGTAGAATTTTTGTGTTGTTTCAATCCGTGTTTCGTCATTCAAATGCTCTCATTGTCCTGCGAGATAAAATACGACAAAATTGCCCAGGTCGCCAGCGAGAAGAAATTTCCGTTTCGGTCGCGTCCGGTACGGAACCATTTTGCTGCCGTTTCGCGGTCCGCAAGTTCAAATCCATTGAACAATTCACTTCCGACCGCCCCGTTCTGATTCAACGCATCCAGCGTATCCGTGTAAATATCCGCCCTCAGAAACGCATTGCTTTCGTCGGTCATTCCGGGCGTCGACAGTGCGCACGGATTCAGTACCGTAATCGAATCCGTGTCCTTTACCGTCAGGCCGGTTTCCTCAAAAATTTCCCGGACCGCTGCCGTTCTCAACGGCTGTTCCGTATCGCGGTCCTCCGGGTCCAATAATCCCGCCACGGGACTGAGCAGAAACTGTCCGACCGGATATCGATACTCATATGACAGCAGAAGCTTCGGTTCCTCTCCCGGCAAATGTACGACAACGGCAATCGTTACCGCATCGGGCAGCATGGATTGAAATTCCTCGTCTCCTTTGATTGCCACCAAATCCTCTGCATTCCGTCTGGTTGCATCAAAATAATGCTTTCCTTCCCCGTACTGCAAATCGTACAATTTTACGAATTTCGCATCATACAGAGTTTTTACCATTTCCTTTTGTATTGTTAATTTCTTCATATTTGTCTCCGTCTTACGATATTATTTCACCGACCTTCACGATGTCTTGCTTTTCCAACGGAAATTCCCACCGGTCACCATCGGAAATTCCCGCCGGGTCGTTTTTTCCGATGCATTGCCCGCATTCTTATTCCCCGGAAGCTTCCTTCTTATGGCGCAAATACAGAAGCAGTGCCGTCCCGAGAAACGCATTGCTGTATTCACCGCTGCAAAACCCGTCAATCACGTCCGCAATCGGTATTTCCGTATATGTCAGAACCTCATCGTCATCCGGATGCAATTCTCCCGTCTGTTCCAGCTCTTCCGCCAGGCATACGGTCAGCGTATTGTCAAATAAGGCCGGATTCGGATTACAACTGCCGAGGACCGTCATTTTCCCGGCACGAAATCCGGTTTCTTCCAGAAGTTCCCTTGCGGCTCCGATGTCCGGTGCTTCACCGGGTTCCGCCAGCCCGCCCGGAAATTCCGTTGTGATGTATCCCGCGCCGTGTCTCCACTGCCGTACCATCACAAAGCGGTCCCCGTGAACCGGAATTACGGTCACCCAGGAAGGGGCATGCAGCACCACATAATCCCCGCAGATTCCCGTTTCCGTTTTCTCCGTTCTGGAACGGACGTCCAGTATCGGTGTGGACAACAGCGTGGTTTCCTTTTGTATGTTCCATATCAGTTCCCGATCCGTCATACCGTCTCTTCCTTCGTCTCCGCAGCAGAATTGCCGCTGTATTTTGCCAAAACCGCATTCAGGGTATCCTTCCGAAGCGGTTTGGAAATGTGATCGTTCATTCCGGCATCAAACGATGCCTTGCGATCTTCCGCAAATGCATTTGCCGTCATCGCAATAATCGGAATTCGGGAAATGTCCGGATTCGGCAGGGTACGAATTCGCCGTGTTGCTTCATATCCGTCCATAACCGGCATCTGAATATCCATCAGAATCAAATCATATTCGCCCGGTGCGGAGCCGTTAATAATCTCAAAGGCTTCCTGGCCGTTCTCCGCCTCCGTCACAATAACACCTTCCCGCTCCAGCATGTCTCTTGCGATTTCCCGGTTCAGTTCGATATCCTCAACCATCAAAACATGGATTCCTTCCAAATGATAATCGGCCTGTTCCGTTTTTTCGCTCGGATTCACTTTGTCCTGTTCGCTCGCCAGCTTCAGTTCCAGTGTCACATCGACGCGGGTTCCGACATTCGGTTTACTCTTGATTTCAATCGTTCCGTTCATCAAATCCACAAGATTTTTCACGATGGACATACCCAGTCCGCTGCCTTCGCGACGGCTGATGGTGGATGTATTTTCACGGGAAAACATATCGAAAATGTGCGCCAGATACTCTTCGCTCATACCGACACCGGTATCCTCTACCGTAAACCGGAATTTTCCCATTCCTTCCGTTTCCTCCGGAAGCTGCTGCACGACGTATCGGATTGTTCCGCCGACCGGCGTATACTTAATTGCATTGGACAGCAGATTCGTCATGATTTGGCGCACATGAATCGTATCAAACCAGACATACGGATTGCGGATATTTTCAAAATCGGTCAGGAACACCTGCTTTCGGTCTTTCATCAGAACCGCGAAAATGTCCGCCAGTTCCTGACTTCGTTTCACGACGTTATGAATCGAATATTCCAGTTCAAGTTTTCCGGATTCGATTCGTGCCATATCCAGAACTTCGTTAATCAGCTGGAGCAAGTCATTTCCGGATACTTCGATTTTATGCAATGCATCTTTGAGAACATCCGGATTGCTGATGTTGTGTTCCGCAATATCGGCAAATCCCAGAATTGCGTTCATCGGAGTCCGGATATCATGACTCATGTTGAACAGGAAACGGCTCTTTGCGGCATTGGCTTCCTTCTCCGCGTTCATTGCTTTTTCCAGTTCCTGCTTCTGTTTCTGAACCGCACTGACCTGCTCATTGATATTCACCAGCGCCACCAGTACACGGCGAAAATCGTTTTGGGGATTACTGTGAACAAACTTGCTCTGGTACCACTGATCTCCGTCCGTTGTTTTCAGACGGAAATTCAAAGAATACACCTGTCCTTCCTGAACATTCTCCCATACAAACTGTTCGGCCACGCCTTTCAAAAAGATTTCCCGGTCTTCCGGAACCACATACAGCTTCGCAAATTCCTGCACAAGTTCCGCATTGTTCATACCGGCTTTAACATACTCACTCATTTGCGCATATAAAACGCTGGCCCGATATTCCTTGATATCGTTTCCTTCGTAATCGACACTGATCAGACACTCGTAGTTATCGGACAGGGTTTCTATGACGCTCTGCAGCTGCTGTCTCTCCGACTCCGCCGCAATCTCCGCATCGATAATACGGGCACCGACAACAATACCTTCCGGCCGATGATTTTCCGTATTCGTAATCGGAATGAATTTCAGCTGCATATGATGGAGTTCCCCTCGGTGCGTAATCCGCACGGTCACATCATAGGTTTCCCCTTTCCTGACATGCGACGTAACCTGCTCCATCGATACGTTCTGAATAAACCGTTCCCGATCTTCCTGAACAACCAGATGGTTCGCTATGCTCGCAATCCGGCTCCCGAGGTTGTATTCAAATTCAAACTCTTCCGGCGCTCCGTCCAGGATTCCCGCCGACCGGAAATTGACAATCGATTCTCCGGCCTTTTTCCCTTTCAGCCGCACATAATCAACGTTGACGTAATCCTTGGACAACGCCGCCATGACGCTGAAGGTTTCGGCAAATGTGTATTCATTTTCCTTCATATTGGTCTGGGAAAATGCTTCCTTCATCATTAAGGTATCCCGCTTTTCACGAACAATCGCAAATATCCAGCCAAATAAAGACATCACGACAAGGCCTGACAGAACCAGCAGCCAGACGTGATTTTCCGCAATATCCGGGAGGATTTTCCGATTCCGGTACAACGTACACCATTTGCCGCTGATATCGGTATACGTCGTTGTCTTCATCATTTCTTCCCAGCCTTTGGCAAACCGGGCGGACGTTTCGCCTGTGGTATTGATTCCGATTGCGCTTTCGCTCAAACCGACAAACAGCTGTACGTCCAGCTTCAGCTGCCGGAAATTATCCTGAATCAGTTTCAGACCCGTCACATAATTCATGACGGCATAATCGCATTCTCCGTTTTCCACGGCCTGAAGCGCTGCCTGTTCGGAGAAGAATCCGTAGGTTTTCAAATCCGTCATTCCGAGTTTTTGCAGATACGGACGGACCGAGCCGTCGGTTCGGTGCGCAATTCGCTTATTCTGAATTCCGTTGACACTGTCCGCCTGTTCCTTTCCGAACGCAACAATTTCGTTGAAACCGGCCACATATATGCGGATGTTTTCTTCCTCCGTCAAACCGACGTTTTTATCAAACATCATTATGACGTCAACACTGTTGCTTTGCAGGGAAGGCACCAGTTCATTCCGCTCCATGACCGTAAAATCAAGCGAAATTCCGGTCTGTTCGGACACGATTACCAGCTGTTCGATTCCGAACCCTGCCGGCGTGTCGTCATTTTCCAAATATACAAACGGGTAACAGTCGGCGGGAATTGCCACGCGCACCGACTCTCCGCCGGGCAGCGGTTTCGGATAATGCTCCATTTTGGGCGGCACATAGGTCGTGTTTTTGAGATAGGAAGACATACCGATAATCAGTGCGGTTGTAAATATTCCGAACAAAATGCACATGACAATTTTGATTTTACGAATGGATAATTTCATCTGCCTGCCTTCCTTTCTCCGATGATACTGTCCGGAATCGTCACACCCGGCGTAATCGCCGCATGCCGCTGTCGGTCGTCCGGCAAACCGGAAAACAGACGCGTTTCCGGCTGCCGAAAACACTTTTCTATTTTGTATTCTACCATATTCGTTATATTTCACAAAACAGAAAATGAGCCGGTTTCGCTTTCTGCTTTTGAAACCGCCTCATTTTTCTCAAAATATGTATCCAAATTTTGCGTTTTCGCGTGGCTTTTCCGACCATCGCCGCTGTTTTCCGAATTTTTTCCGAAACGCCTCTCCGGTCACGCGGTTTTGGCGCCGGCTAAGCTCATTCGCGCCACGAGCGACCGTGCCTCTCCGGTCACGCCGTTCTCACGCCGCGTCCTGACTGTCCACCACGGTTTTCCGATACCATTTTTTCTTCCGGAAACGGTACATCGTAATCAAACCGCGAATGCACTCATCCGTTGCCGTACCGATGTAAATGCCGACCAGTCCGAGTCCGTACGCGATTCCCATTCCGTAGCCGACCGTTGCGCCGAAGCCCCACATGACAACCAGCCCGACCAGCAACGGAAAGACATAGTCCCCGGCCGCCTTCAGACTCCCGACAAATGTCATATTAAGACACCGCCCGATTTCCACGAAAATGTCGGCAAGCATTACGTACCAGCCGATTCGAATAACCTCCTGATTGTCGGTGAACAGCCGAAGCACCAGCGGGCTCATCAGCCAGTTTGCGGTCGACAGCCCGATTGTGACCGGCAGCGTCAGCCGCAATGTTTGAAAGACGCGGTGATACGCCTCGTCACGCTTCCCCGCGCCGACCAGATGTCCGACAATAATCTGCGTCGCCATTGCCGCCGAATTGGAAAATACCATGTCAAACGCAATAACGGCGTTGCAATACCCTCTCGCATTGACCGCGTCGACACTCAGCCGGTTTACGAAAGACAACAGGACCAGCTGATACATACTGTAGGAAAATGTTTCGCCGGCGGACGGAAGCCCGATGCGGATCATTTTACAAAGCATTCGTGCCGGAAACGGATGCAGATACCGAAGCGACAGTCTGCCGATTTTCCGTTTGTAAAATACGGCAATGGAAATGATAACCGCCGCCAGACGCGAAATGTCGGTTGCAATCGCAACGCCGGCCACACCCAGATTCAGTCCGCGCAGCGGTCCGTACAGGAAAACCCAGTTTCCGATGATATTGATGACATTCATCACGATTGCCACATACATGCCGATTTTCGAATCACCGTTGCAGCGAAGAATCTGAATCATGACATTATAGGCCGCCTGCAAAAAGATTCCGCCGCCGACAATGGTCAGATACGTCGAGGCATAGCCCTGCATTTCCGACTGAACCTTCATCAGCTCCAGAATCGGCATATTGAACAGCACCAATACGGCGCTCATCGCTATGCCGATTATAAAATTCATGATAAATGCCAGCGAATAAATCATGTTCATCTTGTCCAGTGCACGGGCACCGAGATACTGCGCCACGACGATGGATGTCGCCGTCGCAATGATATTGAACATGATGATGACCAGGTTCATGATCTGATTGGCATTTCCGATTGCGCCGACTGCATTTTCCGCATAATGGGACAGCATCAGAGTATCGATGTTATTCACGCAGATGTTGAGTAACATTTCAATAAACATCGGCCCGGCCAGCACCATCAGACCGGTTTTTTCGTTAATCACCCGTTTGGGCTCACTCATTTACAATTCGCCTTCTTTCAATGTTTTCGCATACATTGTATGTTTCCAGCCACCCGTCGCATACCTTCCGATAAATATCCCCGCACGGACAATCCAGTCCGCAACCATCGCATACCAGACTCCGATGGCTCCCATTCCGTACCGGACTCCCAGCAAATAACTGAAGCCGATTCGCAGCACCAGCATCGACGCCACCGCAACAACCATGGTAAACCGCACGTCGTTGCACGCCCGAAGCGTGTTGGGCAGGACAAATGCCGCCGGCCACAGGAAAATGGCCAGACCGTTGTGAATCAGAACCAATCGGTATGCCAAATCCCCGGTTTCCGCAGACAGCTTATATAATGACAAAATCTGCGGCAGCAAAAATAATAATGACAGATTCCAAATTGCCGTGAACAAGTACGTTATTTTCATGATTCTACCAGTGTAGTATCGCACCTGTTCTTCGTCTTTTGCACCGACGCAGTGCCCGATTACGGTAATCATTGCCAGGCCGGTCGCCTGCCCGATAATACAGCCGACATAGTCCAGGCTGTTGGCCACGCTGTTCGCTGCAATTTCCGCCGTTCCGAATCCGGCGATAATGCGAACCACAACAATCCGGCCCAACTGAAAAATTCCGTTTTCGATACCGCTCGGAACCCCTATATACAAAATCCGCCGAATGCAGTCCAGCCGCAATCGCATCCGTTCCTTCACAAAATGAAGGGTACGGTTCTGATTTTTCAGGAGCACATACAAAACGGCCGCCGCAACAACCCGGGATACCACCGAAGGGATTGCCACACCTTCCGCGCCCATGTGAAATCCGTATATGCAAATCGCATTTCCGATAATGTTAATGAGGTTCATGAGGAACGAAACCCAAAGTGTCATCGCCGCATTTCCCATCGCCCGGAAAATCGCCGCGCAGGCGTTGTAAATTGCCATAAACGGGAAGGAAAATGCCGTGATAATCAGATAAATCATGGCATTGTTCATGACCTCGCTTTCAAGTTCTCCGAAGAAGAGACGAATCAGGCAGACCCGAAGCAAAATGGTCAGAACCATCGTTGCCATGCCGAGTATCGTTACCGTGTACAGAAGCTGGTTTGTCGTCTCGCAGGCCTTGTCCCGCTTTCCCGCGCCGAGAAACTGGGACGTAATGACCGCACCTCCCGTGGCCAGGGCGGAAAACACCCCAAAAATGAGGGCATTTACCATATCCACCAGAGACACTCCGGAAATCGCCGCTTCTCCGGCTGACGAAATCATCATGGTATCCGCCATTCCGACCGCCATCGCCAGTGCCTGTTCCAAAATCAGCGGCACAATCAGTTTTCTCAGTTCTTTGTTTCCAAATGCTCTGTTCATTCCCGTTTCTCTCATCACATAGTTATCGGGTGCAAGGCTTTCGCCCTACACCCGCTTACTGTTATCCGATGCAAATATTGGTTACGCCGTCCATACCGTCTTTCAGCGTCATTGCCGTTTCGCCTGAATCGCTGCACAATACGTAATCTCCCTTGAAGCCTTCTACCGTGACAAATCCGTTCTCATCGGTAACCACTTCACAGTCGGTCCACCATTCCCCCTTAATCAGTTCCTTCAGCCGCTTGAATGCCGGCTTTTCGGAACCGTCCTTACGAACCACTCCGCTCGGTGCTCCGAGCCATGCGCCGTCGGCAAAATCCCATCCGGTAATCGCCTTCACCTGCGGATGTTCGAACAGAATCCGGTACATTTCCTCAATTTCATTTTTCTGACGTTCCTCGCCTTCCGGTGTCGTCGGCCAGGACTCCACCTTCCAGTCGTTCAGGTCCTCGATGTATGCCGGCATCAAATCTCCGGAAATCAGTGTATTCTCCGTAAAATGAATCGGAAGTCCGAAATGCTCGAAGCGTTCCAGTACCTGATGAACCTTCTCGGCTCCCCAGTATCCCTGATGCTGATGGGACTGAATTCCGATTGCATCGATCGGGATTCCCGCATTCAGACAGCCGTCAATCAAAATCTCATACGAAATCGACGTATTGAAATCATTGATCAAAAATGTCGCATTCGGATTGGCCTCCTTCGCTGCCGCAAACACTTCGCGAACCAGACCGATTCGCCCCTTGTCCTTGCAGATTCGCGTTACCGCATTATCATATTTGTCGAAAATCGGCATAATGACAACTTCGTTGATGGCATCCCAGATGTCCACCGTTCCCCGGAATCCGGAGACTTCGCGGTTGATTCGCGCAAGCTGCTTTTTCAAAATGGTTTCATTGTCATACTGCATCAGCCAGTCCGCGCAAACGGTATGCCAGCAAAGCGGATGTCCTTTGACTTCGATTCCGTGCTCCTTCATAAAGGAAGCCGCCTTCATCCGGCTTTCGGTCTGAGGCTCGCCCTCCTTCGGTTCGAACTGTCCCCAATAGAACGGTATCGTTCCGTAGTTGTAAACCTGCATCCATGTCTGAATCCGCTTTTCAAACATATCCTCGAGCTTCGGAACGAAATGATTCGTATATGCCAAAAAATCAAAAGCTCCGCATCCGAACAAAAATTCATGTCGTGTCTGCTTCAATCGCAATGCCTTTCCGGCAATCGGATTTCCCGCCGCATCCGTAATTCTCAATGTTGCTTTTGCTTTTCGATGTTCGTAACTCATATTTTACCGCCTTTCCGCCGGTTCCCGTCAATCGGACCGGCATCCTAAAACCAATTATACTATGGATTATCCTGCTTACAATGTGCTATGTCTTCTTCCTGCGGTTTCTTACGGCTCATATCGAAAATGCCGGAAGACCGCCGTTCCGCCGGTTTCCTTTGTGGCAAATACACACAGTCCGAACCGTGCTCCCGTAAAATGATCGAGCCGGAAGCAAAGCTTATGCGCTCCGCCGACCGGTCGGAATTCCGCCCGGTCCGGATTCGCTTCCGGGCACACCGTTTCTGCCGCCGATGCTCCGCTATCCGGACGCTCTGCCTCTGTCGATGAAAATCCGCTTTCCGGCATTGCCGCAAAGCATTCCGCGGTATCTTTCATGTCCTCAAAGTCCGCCGCAATCCGCACGGTCACAACCGGCCGGTCCAGCAGATACCGAACGGGAATCTCTCCCGGTTCCCGATCGTCCGAACCGATTCCGTACCCTTTCGGAACCGTGTGTTTCGCAAGCTTCACAAGAAAATACCGGTCATTTTCCTTTTGGATTCCGATCATGACATAACGTCCCTGCAATGCCATGAGGCCCGCAAAATCCCCGTTTTTCAGCCCGCTCGCATCGATTTCCACCGAAGCCGCGCAATTCGGATACCGCATCCTTTGCGTCAGCGTATTGCGTGCCTGAACCGGATTCCGACACAGTTTTCCGGTTGTCACGGCCAGTCCGCCCTCCGGCAGGATTGTCCACAAACGGTTATCCGGGACATGGTTCCACTGCCACTGCAGTCCGGGCTTGTCCGTAAATTCATCGGAACACCAAAGCGACCGATACGGATAATCCCGTCTGTCGTCTCCGGGAAGTGCGAAGGTCTCCGGAATCCGCCCGTTCTCACCGAAAACCGGGCAGCCGTCCTTCCACGTAACCGGAACAAGCACGGGAATTCGTCCGACCGCGCCGGAATCCCGAAACATCACGGAATACCATGCTCCGTCCGGCGTATCCACGATACCGCCTTGCGCCACGCCGGCGTTGTGGTATCCCATATCGTCCCAACAGACGTCCCGTCCCTCATACGGTCCGTCCGGTGCATCGGAGCAGAATACCGCTTCGGTCCGACGCATATTGTATTTCGGCCAGTGAATAAGTGTCAGAACATACCGGCCGTTGATTTTATAAAAATGAGATCCCTCATAGCCCAGGATGACGTCCTCACGGTTATCCCGAAGAATGACGGTATCGATTCCGCCCGGTTTCGGTCCGTTCAGCTCCGCATCCAGTTCCGTCAAATGAATGTCCGTGTTTCCGTATACGATATACACCTTTCCGTCATCGTCAAACAACAGCGAACAGTCGTGGTAATACCCGCGAATCATTCGATGTTCCCACGGTCCGTGAATCTCATCGGCGATAAACAAATGCGTATTTTCCTGACCGTGGCTGACAAACGCGACGAAGAACCGTCCGTTGTGATACCGAAGCGAGGCCGCCCACATACCTTTGCCGTACTCATTGGCATCGCCCTCCAGACACTCTGCCGGAGTTCCGTCCAGCCGGTCAAATACATACGTTTCGATTTCCCAGTGAACCAGATCGTACGACTTGAGAATTACGCCACCCGGCATAAAATACATCGTCGTGCTGATCATATAATACGTATCTCCGACCCGAATCACATCCGGATCCGGATAGTCGGTTCGGGTTATCGGATTTATCATTTCGTTCATATCGTCTCCTTTGCTTCCGCCGCACATGGCATTCGTCAGGCCTGTTTCCGCCGGCGATTCAGCAATCGTCCGGTCTGTTTCTGCCGGTGGCTCAACATTCGTCAGACCTGTTTCCGCCGGTGGCTCCGATGCCTGTCCGTCTCACCGGTCAGGCCTGTTCTTCGGTAAAATAAATCGTATATCGCTCATCGACGATATCATATAACGGCTTGCACTCCACCGCGGTTCCCCGAATCCGATAATTGGTCTGCAACCACGGAAATGCTTCATAGGAATGTTCCCAATGCGGTTCCAGCGCCGCAAGCGGATTGTCTTTCGGAAGTCTGACGCAGCCGTCGTCCCCGACAACCGCCGCAAGCACAATCGGGCCTTCCAGTACGGCGAACCGGTCCGGACAATCCGGCAGCGGTTCCGTGTACAGTCCGCACGGCAGATACATCGTAATCCGGTCTCCGGTAAACTGTTCCGTCAAAATCATATATCCGTCTTTCAAAACCGGGTCCACCGGCGTTCCGTTCTTCGTCACAACCGGCGTTCCGATCACCCAGGACGGGATCCGGAACCGAACGGTCCGCACCTCCTCGGAGCGGATGTCGAATTCCAAAAACCAGCGAGACCTCGCGCTGTCATCATTTTCATCAAACAAAGCGAAATCGTAGTTGTACTTCATGGCGCACTGCTGATGAATGCAAATGCCGTCTCCCCGGTAATCGGACGGAATATACTGCGCGATTGTCACCGCGCCGTCCCCGTCCTCGTAATAGCAAAGGGACGGATACAGATTCTGCGCCTGCACCATCGTTCCGGTACAGCACCAGAAATCATGCGTCCGGGAGCCCCAGAGTTTCTTTCCGCCCGCTTTCATCGGAAGGAAATACGTCGGCATTCCGGTATGTTTGTTCTGCTGCGCCAAAAATCCGTTGTACAGATTGCGTTCGATATAATCGGCATAGCTGCTCTTTCCGCTCGCACGATACAGATAATCCGCCAGGCGAACCATGTTATACACGGTACAGAATTCCTGGTTTCGGTCTCCCGCAAAGGTTCCCAGCATTTTCGGCGGGATCCAGTATTCGCCGGCATTTTGCCCGCCGGTACAATACATACCGCGGTCGTCGACGCAGTTTTTGAAAAATTTCTCGGCGAGAGCAAGCCATTTTGCCTCACCGGTGATTTCGTACATTTTTGCGGCTCCCTGTGCCTGCGGAATGCTGGCATTGGCATGAACGTTGCTGAGCGGGTCCCGGCCATCCGCAAGGTCCTTCAAAATGCTGTACCCGCTGTACCGTTCCGCCAGTTCCCGATAAATCGGATCGCGCGTCGCATCAAACGCCTCGGCCCACGCCTCGAGCATGCCGCCCGCTTCTCCTGCCAGAATTGCCTCCGCATGACCTTCCGACACCATCCGCGTTGTCCAGGAATCATACCAATCCGCCAGATTTCGCAAAATGCGCGCCGCCGGCTCATATCCGGTCAGACGATAGGTATCGGTCAGTCCCATAATGGTTTTGTGCAGCGTATACTGCGGCGACCAGATATACCGGTCCGTGCACAGAATATCAAAATATTTTTCCGGAATCGAGCCGACCCATTTGCCGCCGTTCAGCTTCTGGCACCGTTCCAGTTCATCAACGATGTGAAATAATTTGGCTTCCAGTTCGCGGTCTCCGGTTTCCGCCGTCAGCCGTGCCGCAGCCGACATCCAGTGTCCGAGAAAATGACCCCGCAGCTGGCAGCTCGGTGCTTCCCAGCCCCAGTGCATGTTGGCCTTTTCCGGATCGTTGATTACCTGTCCTGCGGGAAGAATGATTCCCGCTTCCAAATAAAAATTCTGCAGCAGACAATTGCTGTCCAGTTCCATCAGATACGCCCGGTTCAGCCTTCTTCGATCGTTGAAAATGCCGCCCCCAAGCTGCACTGACCCATTTTTCACACTATGTAACATACCAAAATCCTTTCCGATATCCAAACGGAATTTCGCACCCCGTTCCTTTGTTTTCCGTTCTCGTTTCGGCCTTCTCTGCCCATTTGTACGGTCATTTACTCGCAACTTTGGCCTTTTTCACCCATTTGATTGGTAATATATTCTCGTTTCGGCCGTCTCCGCCCATTTGTGCGGTCCGCTTACTGAATGCGGCCGTCTCCGCCCATCAGGCGTGTCATTTCCTCGATTCGCTCAATCGGGAACGGAGGGTTGGTCAGAGGACGAAGCGCAATCGACATCAGCTTCATCGGATTGTCATCTGCCGCAACCCGGTTGGAACTCATGGCTCCGCAAACACGGCAGCGGTGAATAATCGCCCACTCCCCGTTCTTGCGAACCCAGACTGCAATGGCATCCATGTGGCCGCCGCAATCGCTCTCACGGTCTCCCGGTTCAATATCCACATGAAGGCTGACAAGACAGTTCGGACAATGATTCCGGTGATCGCTTCCGGCGCCTTCCGGAACAACCAGTCTGCCGCACTCCTTACAGGTAAATGTTTCATCGCAGGGATGGGTCTTGTAATACCCTTTTTCATATGTGCGTTTTTTATTTTCTCTGTTCATAAAAATCCCCTTTCGTTCGCCTGTCATGCGGCGAATCATGATTCAAAATTCTCATTCGATTATACCACATCCGAAAAAACGGAACAATGTATTCTTCTGTTCCATTTGCGACGAACTGCAAAAACTGCTTAAAATACGACATTTATCTGCAATAAAGCACGGCGTTTACGGCATGCTTTGCCGCTCCGGTGACAAATTTCTCTGCAAAATCGTATGCGTCCGCGGAGCGTTTTGACGATACGGGATGCATTTTCCCATAATATAAAAAGAAGTTGTGAAAAACACTGTTTTCACAACCTCTTCGATATTCTTTTGCAATTATTACGAATGCAAATATTTCACCATCAGGCAGCAGGATGCACTGTCGCCGTTTCGATAGCGGTACGCGTCGTCCAGCGTTCCGTAGATTTGAAACCCGTTCTTTTCATAGAGGGCGCGGGCCCGCTCATTGGCGGAACAGACCTCCAGCTCCACCTGGGTGAATCCTTCCGCAGCAGCAACCCCCGTCAAAATCGTCAGCAGCCCGGAACCGATTCCGAGGTCCCAGAATTCCCGCCTTACGATCAGTGACACGGTGGCGCGATGCTTCGTTCTCATTTTCATCCGGACGGGAATCAGCGTTCCGATTGCCGCCAGCCGTCCTTCCGTTTCGGCCGTCAGCATGAGCTTGTCGTCGGCTTCGGCAAATACCACACTCAGCCGCTGTGCATCATTTTCCGAGAGCGTTGCCTCCTCCGGCTCATTGCTCAAAAACGGGGTTTCCTCCGCCGTTTCCTTCAGGAACAGGCGCAGTTCGTCCGCATCGTCCGGTTCCGCATTGCGCACCGTAAACGAGACGCCGTCCTTCCGTTTCAGAACCTGTTCGTCGTAAATCATTCCTGTGTTCCTTCCGTTCCTTCCGTTCCTTCCGTTCCTTCCGTTCCGACCGTGTTGGCCAGCTTATCGACCGCCGCCCAACGCGGGTTGTCCACTCCGTCATCCGTATCATCATAATATACGAAGTAGAATGTGGAGTCCATAACACTGGTTGCCTTGGCTCCCGTCTTTGTCAGTCTCATATTCTTCACGAAATAGATGCTGCAGGAAAATGCCCTGTCGTTATACTCGGTATAATTGGACAGCTTCAGATCCGAAATTGCCGGATTGCTGACCGAGTGGTCGCTAATAAATGTGATATCCACACTGTGTGCATATTCGTACAGTTTGTTATAGTAAATGGAATCCTTCACAAAATAACTGCGAATCGTTTCCAGCCCGTAATTCTTTCCGGGCAGATCCTTCGTCAGGAAATCCATATCCTTCTTGGCAACCTCATACACCAAATCCGCCCGTTCCTGAGGGATGTCCTCGTAGCTGACCGGTCGATACGGAATGGAAATATTGCCCTTCTCATCTTTTTGTGATTCCTCGATTTCCACCGGATTACCGTTCTGATCGGTAATCACGATTTCCGGTTCATCCACCAAATCCTTAATGACATAGGTGACATTCACCGGAATCGGAACATATTCGCTGACATATTTCAAATCCGACGGGATTTTGGTTCTGGATACCTCATAGTCCTTGCCCAGCTGCTTTCCGTTTACGGTAACCGTGTAGTTTTCCGGCACCTGACAGGAATATCCCGTAGTGGTCACATCGAACTTCGGTGACAACGTCTTTGCGTCGATTTTCCAGTCGCAGATTTCCAGAATCAGCAGTTTCTTTCTCGGATTGACGGCTTCCGCTTTGACGGTTGCCACAAGTTTGTCATCCCCGTACACATCAAACAGCGGTGACGTCGTGCTGTAGCTTTTCTCGCTCTTTTCCAAACGGAACACGGAAACACCCTTCAGCATTGACAGATATTTTCCGTTCAGAAGATCGGTGTCTTCAAATCCGTTGTCGAGCTCCGGCAGCTTTACAATATTGTCAAACACCCCGTTTCGAACCGATGCGGAAAATTCCTTCAACAAATCGTCATAATGATTTTCGATCTGCGCCTCCTCGTATTCCTTCAGTTCGCGGTCCACTTCCTTCAACACAAAATAACCGCCGATTCCGAGCAAAATCATCCAAATCAACAGACAAATGATGAAAATCCGCCGGCCTTTCCGGTTTTTCTTTTTCACGGTATCGGAAGGTTCGTCCGGCGTTTTTCCTGTTTTTTTCTTCGATGAGGATTTCACCGGCTTTCCGGTTTCCGAATCTGCCGGCTTCGTTCCCGTGCGGGTTACCGGCTTTTCGGTTTTCGTGCCCGCCGGCTTCGTTCCCGTGCGCGTTACCGGCTTTTCGGTTTCCGTGCCCGCCGGCTTCGTTCCCTCCGTTCTGCGAACCGGTTGTTTCGCCTCCGCAGGGGTTTCCCCCCGTGTCGGAGCACCGGCTGCGCTTCGTTCCGTCATGTCCGTCTGCGACACGCTTTCCCCGTTTGCCTTTTTCTCTATTTCATTCCAGAATTCGTCATCGTCATCGCCCTGGCAAAATGCCCGGTACATCGCACGATAATGCTCTTTGTCCGGCGTTGCGTTCTTACCCGTACCGGACGCCTTCGTGATGCTGCTTTTCCCGCCCGTTGTTTTGGGAGCGGTCTTCTTCGTCTTGTCGTCTGTCATAATCAGTTCTCCTTTCCGCTCTTGGGCAGCACAACCAATGCCGTCGGGAGACGCCATGAGGAGTTCTGATAATAAAACGTTACGCTGTTCATTTCATACTCGCCGTTATACACCATGGAGGACGAGCTGCCGCCGTCGATATTGGCCGCATTGACAGCACCGTAATCCAGCATAATTCCGATCAGATCGGCCGCGGATGCGCCAAGATGCGCATTGGCACCGCGCCCGTCGGTTACAAGCAGCAGAATCGCACCGTCGGCACGCTGTCCGATGGCCGTTCTGGGGTTGCTTCCGCTTCCCTGTCCGTTCAGTTCCCGTCCCTCTCCGTTAATGACGAGCGGGACAAAATGATTATTTGCATCGGACGCTTCTTCCTGGAACGAAACCGCATCGCGGATTTTCTCGTCCCGAACGAAATTTTCCACATCCTTCTTGCTCATGCCGGCCATATCGTGAATCACCAGCAGATTGTCTTCGTTAAATCCAATCAGGTACAGACCTCTCATATTCGGACTGTTGTACTGAATCTGACCTTTGCTGACAACCACACCGAGCGGATATCCGCCCTTGTTGCCCGTCGACTGATACAGACCGCCGTTTACTCCGGCCACGCCCCCGAACTGCGAAACGACCACATCCAGTTTCTTGCCGTATTCGCTCCAGGGATATGTCGTTCCGACCATCACCTGCGACGGGTCTTTGATAATCAGCAGTTTTGCGAGATACGTCCGCCCGGGGATTTCAATCAGTTCGATTCCGT
Source organism: Lachnospiraceae bacterium (assembly GCA_045641285.1). Lineage (GTDB taxonomy): Bacteria > Bacillota > Clostridia > Lachnospirales > Lachnospiraceae > ISDg. The sequence continues at coordinate 48,737 of JAZUGQ010000040.1, read as the reverse complement.
TTTCATCAAAATGATCCCCGTACTGCTGTTCTTCCTCACCGCTCCATCCGGGATCGTCCCCTTTATTGATATGAATCAGATTTTCGTTGATATCCACTTCAACCGGTTTCAGCTTATTTTGATCGACAATCGCATTGATTTCCTCTTTGCTGCAAACCCAGTTGGCCAGAAATTTCAACTGTCCGGTTTCCAGAATCGTGGTTACAAAGGTTGCCTTTGCCGACTCCGACGGACCGTTGCAAATCTTATACAAAACCAAATACAGCGTTCCTGCCGCAACCAGTACCGTAGCCAGTACTACCAGCAGAAACCGCCCGAAATATTTTCCGATTTTTTTCAGAACACGCACTTTTTTTCCCTCACCTGTTTAATCATTTTGCCGTTCTTTCTTTTTGTCAGGTGCAAACACCCAATATTTCTGAATCCGGTAGCTGAAAAAGAACAAAACAACATCTACACAGAACTTGATAATCGATTCCAACAGCCCCGCCTTCAGTCCAAGCAGTTTTTCCGCCACGACATCGACCAGCAGCATGGATACCGTCATCTGGCAAATCGCCAGCAGATAATACCGAAGCAGCGTCTTCTTCCCGCTTGCCTCCGAACGGAACACAAGCTTGCGGTTCAGGCAGTAGTTCAGCACCGTGCTGACCGCCCGCGACCCCACGGTGGCAATTCCGATTCGTACTCCGCCGGATACGGACGTCGTTTTGCCCACAATGACATTGATCAGGTAAAACAGCAGCGTATCCACCAAAAAGCAAAGTCCCGAACTTCCTATGAAGCGTCCTGCCAGGCCGGTTGCAACATGCTTGAAAATGACCTTGTAAATCTTAAACGAATCCCGAACCGGATGAAAATGAGACGACGCATTGTCATCGATATAAACCGTTTCGATGACCACCTCATGCATGTCAATCCGATGATCGTGCAGTTCCAGAAGCTGATTGGTTTCGTATTCGTAGCGCTCCCCCTGAATTTCGCACATGAGCGGCAAATACGCAACCGGAATCGCTCGAAGTCCGGTCTGGGTATCACTGCACCGGATTCCGCACAAAAGCCGGAATACCGCCTTGGTGATGTTATTTCCGTTACGGCTCTTAAAGGGTACCTCCGGCTTGCTGAAATCACGCACACCGAGGACGACCTTATTCTTCTGCGCAAGCATTGCTTCCGCACACGCCTTGATATCCTTCGGCAAATGCTGTCCGTCCGCATCGACCGTCACGACACCGGCCGTCTCGGGACGATTTTCGATAATATATGCAAATGCCGTCTTCATTGCCCGGCCCTTGCCTTTGTTGACTTCATGAGTCAGTACCGTCACACCGGGAAGCGCCGCTACGGTTTCGAACGGTTTCAGGAATTCCTCCCCGCTGCCGTCATTGACAACGATGATATCCGTAAAGCCTTCTTCCACCAGTCCCTGCACGGTCCGGATCATTTTCTCATCCGGATTCAGCGATGGAATCATAATCGTTACATTCATTGCCGTGCGCCTGCCTTATCCTGTTCTACTACAGTAGAATCCACGCTGCTGTGAGCTTTGTACCAAGTCCATTTGCGGAACAGAAGCCGCTCGATGACCATTGCCAGGAGAGCCAGCAGAATACCGTCAACAATTCCCGCGAGCACGTCGGTCGGATAGTGAATTCCGATATACAGCCGTGAAAATGAAATCAGCAATGCGACGCCAAGCAACGGAAACGAATACCGCTTTTTCAAATAGCCCATCAGCGCTACCGCGGACGCAATACTGGCTGCCGCATGTCCGGACGGGAACGAGCCGTCGTCCGCTTTCTTGCCGATCAGGATCAGCCCGTCAATCAGTTCGTACGGCCGGGTCCGGTTAACCAGCGGTTTCAGAATCACGTTGTTCAGCAATACCGAGCCGATCAACGCAAGCATCGAACAAACGCCGGCACGACGTGTCTTCTTAAAACACAGCAAAATCAGCGTCAGCACAATCCAAAAAATCCCGGCATCTCCCAAATGCGTAAATGCGGGAAAAACCTTATCCAGAATGCCGCAACGCATATGGTCCTGAATGTACATTAATATCTTTTCGTCAATTGAAAATACAGGCATAATCCACCTCTTCCGATTCCCTTTCGGTTATCTTTTCTGATCTTTCTTTTATACTCACCGGTCGCCGCCCATTCGCACGTCGGCGCACGCTTGCTGCCGCAGCATCCCCGCCGTCGCGGCACATTCGCCGGCCACCACACATTGTCCGGTCACTGCATACCCGCCGGACTTATGCGTTATCCTGTTCCAAAGCCCAAACAAGACCCTTTTCCAAATGGGTGCGCCAGAATACAAAATCATGCACTCCGGGAGCCGTTACATAGGTAAAAGGAACCTGCTCCTTCTTCAGGAATTCCGCCATTTCGCAGTTCGGCTTATACAGGAAATCCTCGGTACCGCACGCCATAAAAATGTCCGGAAGCGCAATTCCTTCCGCCAGTCTTTTCCGAACGAGAACCTCCGGATTGGCGTCCGTCTCGGCCGCCGTCTTCAAATCACCGAACACCCAGCGATAATACTCGTAATTTGCCATCGGATTGTTATCCTCGGGTGACATATACTTCAGCGAATTCACAATCAATGCCGAAGACAGAGCAATCACCTTGCCGAATGTTTCCGGGAACAGCAGGCCGGTGTGAAGCGCACCGAAGCCACCCATCGACAGACCGCCGATCAGCGTATCTTCGCGCTTGTCGGACAGGCCAAATGTTTTTCTCGTATATTCGACAAATTCCTGTCCCACGTAGGACGCGTATTTGCAGCCGGTCTGCGGCTGATCCAAATAGAAATTATTGTCTCCGTTCGGCATAAAGAAATTCACATTAAACCGGTTGGACAAATCCTGCAACGGCGCATTGGTCGGCCAATCGGTATCGCATCCGCTGAATCCGTGCAGCAGGTATACCGTCTTCGTGCCCCGCCGATAGTGAGGATTGCCCTCCGTTCCGTAAGCATTATCATTGCAAAGTACCGCCGAAAAATGAACCGGCCGGCTCAATGTCCGTGAAAAAAACGTTCCGCTGAAACTTGCCATCGTAACCCTCCTGAAATATTGATTTGATTTCCTCCACAACTTTTATATTATACTTCTTTTTGCCCCGTTTTACAAGAAAAAAGATGGTTTTCCGGTATATCAAATGAGGCATCATTTATATCAAAGCAATATACCGAAAAAAACGAAAATTCTCAAAAAATGCAGTCGGTTCATTTTCCCATAACAAAAAACCGTGCAGTCCAAGCGACTGCACGGCTATGTGAACGAAGGTCCGGCAAAATCCGTTTGCCCCGCCTCCGGTGTCCGCGGCAACATTCTCTGCTGCCACCCCTGTTATTTTGCCGGACGGCCGCAGCCGCCCGGACTTACACTATCCTTCAATGGTAATGTACTTCTTCTCTTCGATCGGTTCCGCATCCTTCTTCGGAACCGTGACAATCAATACGCCGTTTTCGAATCGTGCTTTGATGTCCTCTTCCGTCATCTGCTTTCCGACGAAGTAGCGTCTGCTGCAGGTTCCGGCAAACCGTTCTCTGCATACATAGTCCGTATCCTCGGCCTCTTCTTCCGTTGTCACGGTAATCTTCAGCCAGCCGTGCTTCAGTTCGGCGGTTACATTTTCCTTCGTATAGCCGGGAAGATCAATGTACATCTCCAGGCCTTCCTCGGTCTTCTTAATATCCGTTTTCATCATACCGGTCATCCAATCAGCTCCTTCAAATCCGGGTCTGTGCGGATTCATCCATCCGTCGCAGAAAAAATTGTCCAATAAAGTATCTCTAAAATGTCTCGGCATCATAATACATTCCTCCTTTGCCATAAACAACTTATTTCCCCGCTTCCTGTTTCGCGGTTCCGAACAATCTGTTTGATTTGTTCTATACTTGTTATAACACATTTATTAGCACTCGTCAAGAGTGAGTGCTAATAAATTTTAAAAATTTTTTTCCAAACCGAAAACCAACCATATTGAGTGGTAAACGAAAACAGACATCGGGAAATACAAAAATGCTTTTCCCGGTGTCTGTTTTTCTGTTCGTCATTAATTCTTATCGTGCTTTTGTAAGTTCGGTATGTCATGGTAATACTTATCTGATATTCACTTATGTTATCTGATGCCAGCCGATTTATTTTGCCGTAATCTCATCCGTCCGATAAATGAATTTCACGCGGCCGTCGATACTCTCTCCGATTCCGGAAAAATTCCGATAATTCCGAGACACGTCAATCATCGCCTTCAAGCGTGTAAGAACCATATCCAATCCGTCGTCAAGCAACGTGACAATCTTCTGAATGCCGTCCCGGTTGAACTGTTTCAGACCTTCCTGCAACTGCATTGCGCCGTCCTTCAACTGAGTGACTCCGTCCACCAGTGCGGGAGCACCGTTCTTCAGCTGCAAAATTCCGTCATACAGTGCCGATGCACCGGTCTTCAGCCGGGATGCGCCGTTTTTCAAATCCGATGCGCCGGCCGCAAGAGCGGATGCTCCGTTTGCCGCAGCTGCAACGCCGTCGGTATAGGTGAGCAATCCGAGATAGAATGTGTTGTAGCTGTCCAGCGACGTTTTCAGGGAAATGATGGATTTTGCCCCTTCCGATGCCGCCGCAAGTTTCGCCTGTACTTCATCGGATGCCATGGTTTCGGAAATTGCTTTTTGAATCTGGATTTCCACATTGTCCGCAATCGTCTTCTGTACCCCTTCGGTCTGCATCTGAGCATCCGTATTGGCCGTTATGGTCGCTTTGATTTCCTCACTTTCCATCTTAGCGTCGGTATTAGCCTCCGTCAAAGCCTTGACATCGTCGGTCTGCATTTGCGCTTCGACGGCTGCTGCCACCGCATCCTGCACTTCCTTTGAAATCATTTCTGCGGCAAGCGCTGCGTCATATTCTTCCCGACTCATTCCGGTTGCCCGGAAAATGACCTGTACGGTAATCTGTTCCTTTACAGCTGCCGTTACCGCTGTCATAACCTGTTCGCGAACCGCTGCCGTGACCTGCGTTTCCACCTGCTCCCGTACTGCTTCTGTTACCTTTTCGACAATTACGGGTCGGTTTGCTTCGACTGCTGCGGTAACCTGAGACAATGCCTGATTATACACCGATGTTTCATCAAGTGATGCGACAACCCCGTTCAGTACGTCCGCATAATTTTCAACGGTAAGTGTCGGAACGGAAATGCCCGCCGCCCGAATCTGATTTTCCGCCGTTGACAGCAACGTTTCAAAGACCTGTTTTGCTCCGCCGTTCAGCGCCGCGTTATTATCCTTCAACTCATTGAGCCCGTCAGACAATTCGGTTGCGCCGCCGGACAGTTTTCCGGCTCCCGTATACAGGGAATCGGTTCCGTCCTTCAATTGCTTCGCACCGTTGGCAAGTTCGGAAATTCCCGCAACAAGCTCTCCCGATTTATCGAGCAAAGTACAAAGTCCGTCGTACAATGCCGAGGACCCGTCGATCAGCTGCTGCATTCCGTCCGTCAGCTCGCCGAGCGAATCCGTCAGTCCTTCCACGGAATTCAATTTGGACGTATCGAACTGACGGAACAGTTCATTGGTCGCGATGGTCACCGTCATTCCGAATTGAAAATCCGTAACATCCGCATTGATTTCCACATAATCGGGAATCTCGATGATTTCTTTTCCGATTCCGATATTGCTCTGCATACCGGGCAACGCAATTCCGATAACCGCCGTGCGGTCTCCGTCATTCAGAAGCTTTCCGTTAGAAACCTCCACATTTCGGAACCGTGTGTTGTCCAAAAGCATTCCGGTCAACATTACAAACGGGACATAAACGGTTTCCTCTTTTTCGTCAATCAGGACCGTTTCCGTCTGTCGGTTTTCATAATCAAACCGAATACAAACCTTACCGCTCTTGCCCGCGATTTCCTCCGCAGATACCGTTTTTCCGTCCAGCGTATACGTGACGGTCAGTTTGACGGGAAGTTCTTTGTCAATATTTCCCTGATAATAGATATCATTTCCCTGTGCGTCCCAAATCATGGCATTTCCGTTTTGCGTATAGGATTCGTCTCCCTTCACGTTGTCAATCCCGGAAAGCCCGCTGGCATCCGAAACGGACGCTGCTCCAAGTCTGTTTTGAATCCAGTCGCTGACTATAATTTTCTTTACGCTGCCGTCCGCACCCGCAAGAACATACACACTTTCATCCTTGGCGATTTCCGCCGGCTCGGACTCTGCCGGCGCCGCTGCGACACTCGTTTTCGGTTCTTCGGTGCGGTCCTCCGACAAGGCAAATGCCATCGCCACTCCGCTCAGGCACACCATACCACCCAAGACCAATGCAGTTATTTTTTTTGATAATTTATTCATTTACGATTTCCTCCGATTTCTTTGCGGTATCGATTCCGGTCATGCCAAGCGTTGTTTTGCAAATGATGGTATCAAGCAGCATAAACATTGCCGGCAGCACAACGATAACAAGGAGCATACTGATAATGGCCCCACGCGCCATCAGCATACACATCGAGCTGATGATTTCAATATCCGAGTACAGCGCCACACCGAATGTTGCGGCAAACAGGCCCATACCGGAAACGAGGATGGACGGAATCGACGTATACAGAGCCGTCCATATGGCATTTTTCTTGGTTTGCCCTCCGATTCGTTCGGATTTGTACCGGGTTGTCATCAGAATTGCGTAATCCACCGTCGCACCGAGCTGGATTGTACTGATGCAAATCGGCGTAATAAACGCCATACTTTGCCCGAAATAATGCGGCAGACCAAGATTGATGAAAATACCGACTTCGATTACGGCAATCAGAATCAGCGGAAGGGAAATACTTTTCTCCACAATCAAAATGATGAGAAAAATCGCAAGAACCGATACGGCTGTTACGATTGTAAAATCATGATCGGTGGTTTCAATCATGTCCTTCATACATGGTGCTTCCCCAATCACCATTCCGGCTTCATCATACCGTTTCAAAATCGCATTGAGCGTCACAATCTGTTGATTCACATCATCACTCGCCGCCCGGTATTCGGAATTAATGAGAATCAGCTCCCAGCGGTCACTCTTTGCAATCGAACGAATGCTGTCGGGAAGCATTTCCTCCGGTATGCGGGAACCGAGCAGCGACTCAAGGCTCAGAACATACTTTATACCGTCAACCGCTTCCATTTCCGAAATCATGCTCTTCACGGATTTTGAGGGAAGTTTGCTGTCAATCAGAATCATATGCGTCGCCCCGATATTGAAATCCTCCTGAAGTTTCGTATTGGAAATCACATAATTCATATCTTCCGGCAGGCACAGTCCGATATCATAATATACTTCATCATTTGCCTTATCATACCCGTAATAAGCCGGTACAGCCAATAACGCAAAGAGAATCAGAAACACCGGGAACATTTTCACGATTCCTTTCGCAACAGTTCCCATATTCGGGATAATCGAACGGTGTTTGGTTTTCTGAAGCGGCTTATCCAGAACAAGAATCAGTGCGGGCAACACGGTCACACAGCCGAGAACACCCAGCAGGACACCTTTTGCCATGACAATTCCGAGGTCTCGTCCGAGCGTAAAGCTCATAAAGCACAACGCAATAAATCCGGCAATCGTCGTCACGGAACTTCCGATTACACTGGTCAGCGTTTCTTTGACGGCATACGCCATGGCTTCACAGCGGTCGGTGTATTTGTCCCGCTGTTCATTGTAACTGTGCCACAGGAAAATGGAATAATCCATCGTTACGGCAAGCTGCAAAACGGCGGAAAGTGCTTTCGTTATGTAAGATATTTCGCCGAACAGAACATTGGTCCCGAGATTCAGAAGAATCATGGCACCGATGGTTGCCAGGAACACAAACGGAACCAGCCAGCCATCCAACAATGCCACCATGACAACGGATGCCAGCAGTACCGCCAATGCAACATATACCGGTTCTTCCTGTTCACACAGATTTTTCAAATCGACAACCAACGCCGTCATACCGGAAACGAAACACTGTTTCCCGCAAATGCCTCGAATCTCTTTGACCGCTTCAATCGTTACATTATCCGACGTTCCGCTGTCGAAAAAGACCGCCATCATCGTCGAATGATCGGTATTAAACTCCCGATAAAACGAATCGGGAAGCAGCTCCATCGGGATGGACAGATCCGCCAGCGAATCGTACCAGAGGACCGTCGCTACGTGGTCTACCTGTTCCACCTTTTCTTTCATTTTCGCTACGTCTTTGTTTGGCATATCTTCAAAAATCAAAAACGTAAAAGCCCCCTTGTCAAAATCCCGAAGCAGTTCCTTTTGACCGATAACCGTTTCCATATCCGACGGAAGATAGGTCAGCATATCGTAATTGACCCGCGTTTTGATAATGCCGATAACCGCCGGAATCAATAACACAAGCGTCAATATCAGTATCGGAATACGATACTTCACTACTGCTTTTGCAAAACGCATATTGATTTACCTCCGATAAAATGATAGTACCTTACCATTTATATCGAAACGACACTTTCCTGAACACGGACGAAAACATACATATGCCCAAAATTTAGGCACGAAACCAAAAATAGCCAAAAAACAGGCACGGATTGCTCCGTGCCCAAAAAACCATATTACATTTATACCTGTCCCTGCAACAGGGCTGCAAATTCTTTCGCCCAGTCCTTCTTTAAGAGGAAAATCCGGCGAATCTGACGTGCATACTCATCTGTCATTCCGGTGTTGAGCCAATTCAGCACCAAGCCGAAACAAACACACTTATAATAGTCAATAACCGTCTGTTTATCTGCGTCCCCAATGTTGTCATCGGTAATGACGATACTGACATAATTGCTCACGAAATATTCGGCAACCGTCATTAAATGACGTTCGAACACTTCCCGGTTAACCGAACGGTAAATATGCATTATCGCTCGTTTTCGGTGCGTGGCAAATTCCGTCAATGCATCAAAACACTCCACAATTGTCGAAACCGACGGATATTTCTCCAGAATCTGTTCGGCTTCTTCCTTGACAATTTCCTCAATCAGCGCCGGAATATCCTGATAATGATAATAAAAGGAATTTCGGTTGATTCCGCATTTTTCTACAATATCCTTTACCGTAATCTCGGAAAGCGGATGCTCTTCAAGCATGGCAATAAAGGTTTCTTTGATTGCTTTCTTCGTGAAATTTGCCATTCTTTTTCCCCCTTCCGGATGGATTTCCACGTTTCTGCGTTACCGGTTTCCGACAATCTCGGTTCGGCTATCCATGTCCTATACTTCACTGCTATATTCGGATTCGGCCATTTCTTCCGGGGACATCAGCTGGTCCGCTTCCTCGCCCGACATATCCGTTTCCGGTACGGTCTGTCCCGTGCCTGTCATCTGTTGACCCGTGCCTGTCATCGGCATGCCGTATCCGGCCATCGATGCAACCGCGGTCTGCTGCAATTCACTCAGCGGATCTCCTGCCGATTGAAAATCATCCTCCTGATCTTCCGTCATCCGGTAACCGTTCGGCTGATATCCGTTCGGTTGGTAGCCGTTCGGCTGGTATCCATTCGGTTGATAGCCGTTCGGCTGGTAGCCGTTCGGCTGAAATCCATTCGGTTGAAATCCATTCGGTTGGAAGCCATTTTGTTGGAATTCATTCGGCTGGAATCCGTTCGGCTGGAAGCCATTTGACTGGTAGCCATTCGGTTGGTAGCCGTTCGGCTGGAAGCCATTTTGTTGGAATTCATTCGGCTGGAACCCATTCGGCTGGAAACCATTTTGCTGATATCCGTTCGGTTGGAATCCATTCTGCTGAAATCCGTTCGGTTGGAACCCATTCGGTTGATAGCCATTCGGCTGGAAGCCATTCGGCTGGAAGCCATTTGGCTGGAATTCATTCGGCTGGAACCCATTCGGTTGGAAGCCATTTTGCTGGAAGCCATTTTGCTGGAAGCCATTTTGCTGGAATCCATTTTGTTGGAATTCATTCGGCTGGAACCCATTCGGTTGGAACCCGTTCGGCTGGAAGCCATTCGGTTGATACCCGTTCGGTTGAAATCCATTCGGTTGATACCCGTTCGGCTGGAACCCATTTGGCTGAAACCCATTCGGTTGAAACTCATTCGGCTGATTCCCGAATGGCATCGAGCGCATATCCATCGGATTCATCCCGTTTCCGAATTCCTGTTCAAAGCGCTCCTGCTTTACTTCCTCCACGGTTTCCCGCGGAAGAGCCAGGCACATCAGAAGATACAACGGAATCAATATCCATGCTGCCGATACCAAAAAGCCTGCAAATACACTTGCTAAGAAAATCAGTCGAGACAACCAGGCCGGAAATCCGGCTGCTTTTTGGAGTCCTCCGCAGACTCCGCCAAGGATTGCATTCGTCCTGCTACGTTTCAAAGTCTTCATGAAAATTGCTCCTTACTGCTCCAAATTCCCCTCGTAAATGTAAAATTTATTTTTCACAGAATTATACCATATCGGTATTTCAAAGTCAACTTGTTGACACATTTATCACATTTCCGATCCGGGTTTTCCGAGCACGCACCAGCCTCCTTTGACAACCGCACAAGCCTCCTTCGACAGCTGCATAAAAATCAAACAGGGGCCTGAAATACTCTTTCGGACCCCTGCATCATTATTCCGTTTACTTCTTTGTGTCCGGCCTTTTATCGGTCCGATCAGTCAAGCTCGGTCTTGCCGGTATAGAGCTCGTAATAACGGCCCTTCTGAGCAAGCAAATCATCGTGGTCACCACGCTCGATAATCTCGCCGTGTTCCAATACCATGATTGCATTGGAATTCCGAACGGTGGACAACCGGTGTGCAATGACAAATGTGGTACGGTTCTTCATCAGCCGATCCATACCGTGTTCGATATGACGCTCGGTTCTCGTATCGACCGAACTGGTCGCCTCATCCAAAACAAGAATCGGTGCCTTGCTCAATGCCGCACGCGCAATATTGAGAAGCTGTCTCTGGCCCTGCGACAAATTGGAACCGTCACCGTCCAGCATCGTATTGTAGCCGTCCGACAATCTCATGATAAAGCTGTGCGCGGATGCGGTTTTGGCTGCCGCAATTACTTCTTCATCGGTTGCATCCAGACGTCCGTAGCGGATATTTTCCATTACGGTTCCGGTGAACAAATGAGTATCCTGAAGTACCATTGCGATATTCTTACGCAAAACATCGCGCTTGATATCCTTAATGTTCACACCGTCGATTGTAATCGTTCCTTCTTCCACGTCATAGAACCGGTTCAAGAGGTTCGTTATCGTTGTCTTGCCGGCACCCGTGGAACCGACGAATGCGATTTTCTGTCCGGGCTTTGCGTACAGGCTGATATTCTTAAGAACCGTCTTTTCGGGAACATAGCCGAAGGTTACGTCGGATACTACCACGTCGCCCTTCATCATTTCCATATTGTCTGCATTTTCCTTATCCGGTGCTTCGGGAACGGAATCCATAACCTCGAAAACACGCTCTGCTCCGGCCAGTGCGGAGAAGAAGGTTGCCATCTGCTGCGACAGCATATTGATCGGCATTGCAAACTGACGGGAATATCCTGCAAATACGGTCAGACCACCGACCGTCATCATGTTATTGATCATCAGCACACCACCGACACCGACGGTAACCGCATAGGAAACCTGCGATGTATTTCCCATAATCGGGCCCATGACACCGCCCCAGAACTGCGCCTTAAACTGCTTCTCGCGCATATCGCCGTTCAGCAAATCAAATTCTTCCACGCAGCATTCCTCGTGGTTGAATACTTTGATAACCTTCTGGCCGGAAACGGTTTCCTCGATGTAACCGTTTACCGCACCCAGCGCGCTCTGTTGTGCCGAATAATACTTTCTGGAAATCTTTCCGATTGCCAGTCCGCCAAACGTAAAGAGCGGAATGAAGACAACCGTAATCAGTGTCAGAATCCAGCTTGTCGATATCATGAACACGAATGTTCCGACCAGTGTAACCAGACCGGACACAATCGAGGTCAGCGAGTTATTGAACAACACGTCGATGTTATCAATATCATTTGTAAATCGGGACATGATTTCACCGGTCTGATGCGAGTCAAAATACCGTACCGGCAATCTCTGCAATTTTTCAAACAAATCATTTCTGATTCGTTCAATCATGCCCTGCGATACGGACAGCATCAAACGGGCCTGAACATATGTCGTAACGACTCCGATCAGATAAATGCACGCAAGGATAATCAATGCGAACATAACGTATGTCATAACTTCCGAATCACGTCCGAACGAGGACAGCACGGACCGGATTACGGAATCCGCTTTTCTCTCGATAGCGGTCATGTCCTCCATCGAAAATGACGGATTCACTTCCCGGGTCAGCCGGTCCAGAATCGGTGCCATCAGATATCCGCCGACCAGCGAAGTAACGGTACTGACCAGCATGCACACAAGAACCAGAACAAATCGTCCGTAAAATCCTTTCATATATCCGAGGAGACGTCCGATTGTCTTCTTGGTACTCTTCGGTTTTCCGGTTGCCATTCCCCGTCCTCTCGGGCCACCGCCGCCACCGGGACGATGTCCGCCGCCTTTGAAGGCATTTGCCTTGGCAATACTGTTATACTGTGTCTGTAATTGTTCCAAACTTCTTGCCATGGTTACGCCTCCTTTCCGGTTTGAGATTCATAAATCTCACGATATTCCTCATTGCTCTTCAGAAGCTCGTCATGAGTTCCGATACCGGTAATCTTTCCGTCATCCATAACGACAATCTGATCGGCTTCCATTACGGAACTGATACGCTGTGCAATGATAATCTTGGTTGCCTTCTTCAAATCTCCGGCGTACTCCGGATTCGGCAGTATCGTTTCATCGACCTTGGAACTGAACGCCGCCCGTATCTGAGCTTCGGTTGCGGTATCGACCGCACTGGTGGAATCGTCCAGAATCAGAATCTTCGGTTTCTTCAGCAGGGCTCTGGCAATACAGAGTCTCTGTTTCTGACCGCCGGACACATTGGTACCGCCCTGATCCAGCATGGTATTGTATCCGTCGTTAAAGGACGAGACGAATTTATCAGCCTGTGCATATTCCGCCATCGCACGCATTTCTTCCGGCGATGCGTTCTCATTTCCCCATGCAAGGTTCTCCGCAATCGTACCCGAAAACAGGGTATTCTTCTGAAGTACCATCGCAACACCCTCACGGAGATTGTACAGGGAGTAGTCTTTTACGTTGACGCCGTCAACCAGAATTTCTCCCTCATCACAGTCATACAGTCTCGGGATCATGGACACCAGCGTTGTCTTTCCGCAGCCGGTGGAACCGATAATTCCGACCGTCGAGCCGGGTGCAATATCCAGATTGATATTGTTCAGTACGGACTCTTCGCTGTTCTTGTAATAACGGAACGAAACATTCCGGAAGGAAACCGCTCCCTTTGCGACCTGCAGCTCTTTCCGCTCTGCATTGTCATCCGTCAAATCCAGCGGTTCCTCCATAACTTCGCGGATACGTCTTGCCGAAGCCAGTGCTCGCGAGGAGAACATCAGCATGAACGTAACCATAACAAGCGAGGACAAAATCTGTGTAACATAGCTCAGGAACTGGGACAGATCACCGATTTTCATACCGTTATCCAAAACCATCGGTCCGCCGATCAGAATTACGGCGATAATGGTTCCGTTCATGAAAATGGTCATCACCGGCGACATGAAAATCATAATTTTGGATGCGGAAATGCCCGCATTTTTCAGTTCGCGATTGGCCTTGCGGAATTTCCGGATTTCAAAATCTTCCCGAACAAAGCTCTTTACCACGCGGACGTTGGTGACATTTTCCTGAACCGTCGAGTTCAGATTATCCACCTTGGTCTGCACGCGTCCGAATCTCGGGAAGCCGGCCATGATGATGCCTCCGACCACAAGCAGCATGCAGGGAACGGAAACCGCGAATACAACCGACAACGGAGGATTCAGAATGATTGCCATAATCAATGCGGAAATCATCATTCCGGGTGCCCGGAGTGCCATTCGAAGTCCCATGTTGATCAGGTTCTGAACCTGTGTGACGTCATTTGTCAGACGGGTTACCAGAGAACCGGTTGAAAACTTGTCAATATTCGCAAAGGAATATTTCTGTATTTTCCGGTAGCAGTCCGAACGGAGATCGGCCGCAAAATTGACCGACGCCTTGGATGCAAAATACGCTCCTCCGACACCGCCTGCCATCATAACGAGTGCAACCAGTATCATTGCAAGCATTGTCAGAAGACTGCTTCCGGTTGTCAGTGTGCCGTCGTTGGCGCCGTTGATAATAACCGCCAGCAGTTTCGGCATGATAACCTCACCGATGACCTCGACAATCATACAGAGCGGGCCCAGTATGAAATAAGGCAGATAAGGTTTGATGTACTTAGACCATTTCATAATGTCAATTCCTTTCTTTATTTAAACGGGTTTCGGGTTTCCCCGCTCCGTTACGAATCCAGCGTTGCAACCTCCGGGCTGTATTTCCGAAGATTGTCCTGCATCCGCATCATGCAGGATGCAAATATGGTCAGTTCCTCTTCCGTGATATCGGCAAACATGGCTTCGTCAATGGTGCGGAACAGTTCCTGCGTTTTCTCCATCATGGCTTTCCCATCCTCCGTCAGGGAAATGACCTTCAACCGCTCGTCGCCGCCCGACGAACTGCGGGATACAAGCCCCGCTTTTTCCAGCTTTTGCAGGGTCACCGTCACTGCGGCGGCACTGATTTCAAATGCCTTTGCCAGTTCCACCTGCGTCTGCGGTTCCGTGCAGTGAGCCAAATGCATCAGCATCATATGCTGACTGCGGTGTATGCCCAGTGTTTTGACTGCGGATTCTACGGCCGTTCTGTGAAACCGGTCCGTTCTCATGAACGATTTTGAAAGCTCAAATAATTCCTGATTGTCCAAAACGACACCTCCGTTGCAAAATAAATTAATGCGTTAACATTTAACATGTTAATTGTAGTCAAATCAAAAGTTTTGTCAATGTCAAAAGTAATTATTATGTTAAGTTTTACTTATAATACATATTAGTAATTATTATAATTTTATTTGGATAAACATTTTCATTTTTGCAGGTGAATGTGTTATACTTATTTCGTGTTCTCATGCACTTGAGAGAGAGATTGTCATAACCGGACCGCAGCGCCTTTCTTTGCAGTTTCTTCGGGACCCGCAAAAAGCTGTCTTCGGTAGTTCTTGAGCAACACAGATTAATAGCAAAGGGGATACCATTATGACTTTTGAAGAGATAATGAACTATGCCAGAAAGAATCAATGTTCCGATATCCATATTACGGTCGGAACCGCATTGGCAACAAGACGTTTCGGCGTTCTGACAATTCTGGATCCGGTTCCCACCGCAGAAGAATCCAGACAAATGATTTACTCCTTCCTGAATCCGGACCAGCAGAATTATGTAAACTCCGGTCATGACCTGGATGTCGGTGTTATGCTTCCCGACGGACTTCGTATCCGTGCCAACGTATATCATCAGCGTAACAACCTCGCTGCAAGTATCCGTCTTCTTCAGTCCTCCATCCCTTCCTTTGAAGAGTTGGGACTTCCCGCTGCAATTCGTAGCATGGCGGAAACACCCCGCGGTCTCGTTCTTGTAACGGGTCCTACCGGCAGCGGTAAATCCACCACACTTGCTTCCATGGTTAACTATATCAATATGAGTTCCGCACGTCACATTATGACGATTGAGGACCCGATTGAGTATGTATATCCTCATAACAAAGCCATGATTCATCAGCGTGAGGTCGGCAAGGATGTGGATTCCTTCTCCCTTGCTCTCCGTTCCGCTCTTCGTGAAGATCCGGATATTATTCTCGTTGGTGAAATGCGTGACTTCGAAACCATTTCCGCTGCCATCACCGCGGCAGAAACCGGTCACCTCGTATTGTCCACACTGCATACCACATCCGCAGCACAGACCGTTGAGCGAATCATCGATGCCAGCCCGTTGGAGGCTCAGGAACAGATTCGTGCTCAGTTTGCGAATGTCATCCGCGGTGTCTTCACTCAGCAGCTCCTTCCTTTGAAGGATGGCAGCGGCCGTGTTCTTGCTTCCGAGGTTATGATTGCCACACCGGCTATTGCAAACCTGATTCGCGAAAGCAAATCCATTCAGATTCCGAGCCAGCTGCAGGCAGGTCGTTCTCAGGGTATGAGCACCATGAACGAAGCTTTGGCTGATTTGGTTCGCCGTGATTTGGTCAGCATTCAGGAAGCGAAGAAGGTTTCTCCGGATCCTGCTTCTCTGGTTAAAGCAATTCACGGAAACATCTGATTTTCCTTCACCGACAGTAGACCGATGCTGCAGCCGTATTTTCATCCGGCCGCGGTCGGCAGATACGATTGCCTCATTTTCATAAGGCTGCATCCTGTTGACGGAAAACCCGCTATCGCAAGTATTTATCATTTGATAAATCAGATACACTCAAACAAGTATCATGACGCAAACACCGACCCCCCGGGTACCTTACGGTATCCGGGGGGCCGGTTGTTTTTGTGTATTCAATTAAATCAAAATGTTAGTTATCGTGGCTTCGCTGCCGAACGTTTATTTTTCAACCGGTGCCGTCCAGTATTCCTGGTTGTACATATCGGTAAAGCGATACATCATGCGAACCGGACCGGTAATCGCAACGGCGCTGACCTGAAGTGTTCCCTGAACCGTAATCGGTGTGCCGATTTTGTAGCTGTCCTGATAATTGCCGTCATAATCATAATAATCGGCAATCAGCTCGATGACATCATTGTCGTTCAGTTCCGTCATATTCTTCGCTACCGTATCGGTTTCCTGATTCTTGTATACAAATGCCGCACCGGTAACACATCCGTCCGGATTTTCCTTGTTGAACTCAATCTGAAGTTCCACACGGTCACCGTTCAAAAATGCGGGAACATATCCGTGAATCACGGTTTCGCCTTCGATTTCCTCGGTTCCGGTATGATAGTACGCAACCGGCTGACCGTTGATGGCAAGCCATGTTTTGTCCAAATCCACAATCATATCTCCGTTGTCTGCGAACGTATACAGATTGTCCAGACCCAAATCGATATAGCCTTCACCGTC
Organism: Lachnospiraceae bacterium; assembly: GCA_045641285.1. Taxonomy (GTDB): domain Bacteria; phylum Bacillota; class Clostridia; order Lachnospirales; family Lachnospiraceae; genus ISDg. The sequence goes on along the minus strand of JAZUGQ010000040.1, from coordinate 31,654 downwards.
ATCAAAGAACATATTCTTATGAACATCCGCAACAATGTCCCACTGGCTGTCTTCCAGGCTGATGACATTCTTGCCGTCAACATTCCTGATAACCAGTTTGGACGTATCCAGATAATTCTTGGCGTAATATTCGGTCGCCTTCTCGACATCCAAATCCTTCATGAAATCGGTATTGCTCTTGTCCAGACCGTTAATGGAACGACCGCCTCCGAGGAAGCTTGACAACAGACCGCTGATCAGATCCGAACTTCCGGACGAACCGCCGGAAATCAATCCGCCGAGCAGGGAACCGACAACCGAGTTTTCGGAACCGCCTGCTGCTACCTGACCACCGGTTTCCATACTTGCAAACTGACGAATCAGGCTGGAATACTCATCGTCCATTCCGATCTGATTATAGGTATTGCAAGCGCTGTCAACGGTATTGGTTCTCTGATACGGGAAGAAAATGGAAACTCCGTAGCAGTTGCTCATATTCGATGACGTTCTGTTATATTTTACGGCATTCTTAATCGACTCGGACAGTTCCTTACCTTCCTTGGTGCCCATACGCTGTGCCAAATCAACCAAATCGACCTGATCGATTCTGCTGCTTGTCGCAAATTCTCTGGCACCGGACCGTGCGGTGGAAACCGCCTGGTATTCGTCGTTATCCAATTTGGTTCCGACGGATTTTGCAAATGCCGTCAAATCGTCCGGTACCGTATTGGCAAATTCCGCCAGGTCCACGATGGACAACGTCGTCTTCTGTCCCTTGCACTTCTTGTTGCAGGTGGAAACAAAATCATCGATAATCACTTTACCGAGTTCAATGGTATCGATGGACGTATTCTTGTTGAGCTTATTGAGCCAGTTGGTATAATACCAGCCGATTCCGGGCTCGGTTTCTTCCGATGCAATCAGATAATCCGCATACTCATTCAGCATCAGTGCATTTTCCGCCGTTGCCATCAGACATGCATCAAAGCCAATGAAATCGAACTTTACTCCCGCATTTTTCAATGCGGTATTGATTCCGCCGAGTGTCATGGAACCGGAAGAATTCTTTTCGTCATATCCGTAACCGCTGACCGATCCGCCGCCGTGATCCCACAGAATCAATTCATAACGGTTTGCACTGAAGTTTTTGGTGCAATACTTGATAAACTCGGTTAACGTATCCGGCTTTACCATGGACTTGTTTCCCATGTCTTTTTCCAGACAGCGGATATTCCCTTTTTCAACCTTGTATATCTGATTGGTCGTGTTGCTGATTCCCGATGTCTTCCAACGTTTGCAGCCGCCGGTATATACGATTACGTTAACGTTGCTGCCGTATGACGCATCTGCCATTTCCTGAAGGTCGTTGGATGCCATACCGCTCTTGGACTCCAAATCGGTTCCGCACATATATACCATAATGGTCACGGTGTCTTTACCGTTTCCCTTTATGGTCGTATATTTAGCCCGGGATCCGCTTGCCACATTATGATCTACCTGCGATTCGCCCGAGGACTCGTAACCGCTCGGATCGCCGCCGTCATCGTTCGTCGTTGTTGTGTTCAGTCCCAGCTTATTTCCAAAGAGGAAATAAATGATGATACCGATAATTGCAAGCGAACCGATACCACCGCTGGCTCTCGTAATCGTCTTCCGTCCCGATCCGCCGTTTCCGTCGTTCGGTCTCATGCCTCCGGTTTTCTTCGAAGAATACCCATCCTTGGATCCAACCGGGCCGGTTCCGAGCCCGTTGCCGACACGATGAGGTCCGTTTGTCGAACCCGTTACATGACTTTGTTCTCTTCCAGGTCTTTTTTCCATAGTTCTCCCTTTCTACAGCTGTAGTTTAGTGGTTTGTCCGTGGTTTAGTGGTTCATCCGCCACTCAATACACCGTTCCAGATATTTTACATACTCCGGATTTTTGCACATTCCCTTGCCCTTCACATCGGACAGCTTTGCCACGTCCATTCCGTTGCACATCGTTGTCTTCATGACAATATTCAACGGGGTGGCAAAGGTATCGTTGGAAATGTAGGTTCCGATACCGAAGGCAACTTTACATTTGCCTTTATAATATCTCAAAATTTCGGTTGCTTTTTCAAAATTCAGACTGTCGCTGAACAAAAGCGTCTTCTGGGTCGCATCGATTCCGAGTTCCTTGTAATGCTCCAGAATCTTGTCACCCCAGACAAACGGAGATCCGCTGTCGTGACGAACCCCGCTGAACAGCGTGGAATACGTCAGCTGGAAATCCTGCAAAAAGCAGTCCGTGGTAATGGTATCCGTCAATGCCGTTCCGTTCAGAACGCCGTACTCCTTAATCCACGCATCGAGTGCGTACCAGTTGGAATATGCCGGATTGTGTTTGTGATTGCCCTGTCCGACGCACATAATCCACTCGTGGGCCATCGTTCCGACCGGTGTAACTCCGTATTTCTTTGCAAGATACACATTGGACGTTCCGACAAATTTCGAATGCGGGAAGGTTTCCTCCGACAATCTTCGGATTGCCAAATCCTCCGCTTCCGCACACAGACGCCGTCTCAGGCCGAATTCGGAGAACGGTCCGATTTCATACTCATCCGTTTTCAGTTTGGCGATTTTCTCTTCCAGACGTTCCGTATAGCTCTCCATCAGATCCTGATGATCGTACCGCATCTGGAAATAAACTTCATTGACAATGGCCAGCGTCGGAATCTCATACATGGATGTATTCAGCCAGGTTCCACGGGTCTCGATGGTCAATCCGCACGGAGCATCGGTTCCGAATTCAAAATCCTCGTACCGCGGCTTCCACAATCTCAGGAAATCCACATACGATCCCTTAATCCAACGGATATTTTCCAGATATGCCAGTTCCTCCTCCGTAAATCGGAGATCGCAATACAAACGTATCTGCCGCTTAATCTCGTCCACCATTTCAGCGGTAAAAACAACATCCTCATTTCTGCATTTGAACGACCATGTTGTCTTATAATCGCTAAACTGATGATAAATGCCCTGTCCCATCGAAAATTTGTATGCATCCGTTTCCAGCAAACTGTTTACTATTCGATCCATATCATCTGTTCTCCTGTTTCCGTCGGAAAAACCGTCCGGTCTTCTGTGTTTCCGTTCTGCCGCCTCGCCCGCACTGTTTCGTGTGGGATGCTCTGCCGCCTCGCCCGCACTGTTCGAACGGGATGCGCGCTTTGACAATACCCTATTGCATCTCTTACTTCGTATGTATTATACCATATCCGACGTTGCACGCAACCATTCCGGCCGTTTTTCGTAGAAATGCCAAAAGAAAACGCGGCATTCCGCCTTTTCGTGGTCAAAATGCCGCATATTCTTAACTTTTTATTGTATTTTCAAAAATGAAACCGCCGCTCCGGCGCTTCTCAATGCAGGAAACGGATTGACTGCAAATGTCCGTTGCCATTTCCCTTGAAGGTCAGATACAACGCATGGACTCCGTCCGGAATCGGACATACCGTGCGGTATGCTTCCCAAATATCGGAATATTCCACATTGACGGTTCCGAGTACCGGTCCGTCCAGCTCGGTACGAATTTCAAACGGTCCGCCGAAATATCCCCGTGCCATGATTTCCAGTTCCTTCACGCCCTTGCAGTCAAAATACTTGAAGCCGATGGTCGTATCGGTGGAAATACCGGTAATATATCCCGGATTGCGATCTCCGTCGCGACCTTCCTGAGTTACCATCGCACGGCCGCCGAAGAACGGATTTTCACCCTTCTTGAAAATGTGGCATGCAATGTATGCCGGATAGGTCTCGGTATCACGAAGCGGTCCGCCGTTCAGGCCGCAGGAAGTAATTTCGCTCTGGATAATGCTTCCGTCCTCGCGGAACGTTACCGGCTCCACGCAGCCCTGTCTGGAATACCAGGTTCCGTTTGTATGTCTGTGATAGAAAATGTAGCGTTTGTCGCCGATCTGAATCAGGCTGCCGTGATTGTTGGCAATGCTTGCAACCGGCATTGCGGGATCCTTGTAGGTTCCGATTCCGATATCGCCGTTGCTGACAATAACGCCGCCGTAGGTGTACGGTCCTTCCGGACTGTCCGAAGTCGCATAGCACAGTTCATGCATCACTTCGGAGGAATAAATGAAATAGTATCTGCCGTCAAATTTGCGAATCGAGGATGCTTCAAAGAACGCATGCTTTTCGAAGCTTGTTCCTTCGCTGTAGCAGGAGCCGGGAACCACAATCTTCGGTTCCTTGACAATCGTCAGCATATCCGCCGCCAGAACCGTCAGCATCGAACCGTGACGGGACTTGTCACCGCGTCCGCAGAAACCGGTAAAGAGATAGGTGACATCCCCTTCCGTCAGAACGCCGGGATCGAACTGCGGCTCATCGCCTTCCCGATCACCCAGGCGGGTTCCGTCTTCGTAATGTACATATCCGTAAAATTCATACTGACCGGCCGGTGTATCGCAAACCGCAACACTGACAACGCCAACCTTATCCAGCACATAGTACAGATAATATCTGCCGTCCGGTCCGACGGTCACATCGGGCGCGTACAGGCACATTCTGTTTGTGGAATTCAGCGGATCGGCAGTCTTTTTGTAAATGACGCCTTCATATCTCCAGTCGCCGAGATTGTTAATCGGCGCGGACCAGCAAACATAATCGTTCTGGCAGAAAACATACCCGTTAAAGGAATCATGGGATCCGTATACATAAACCCGGTCTCCGAATACATACGGTTCTCCGTCCGGAACATATTCCCAGGACGGCAGATACGGGTTAAATGCCTGCTTCTTCTGCGGAATGGTCTGATTGGTAATGATATCAATCAGGAAATCATTGAACGGAGTATTGGTATAACTCGGTACCGGACCGTCCGCAAGGAAGTTCATGCCGTACTTGGAACCGGTACGATACGGTTTCCAAATCGGCATTTCGGTGCCGTCGGCATCCTTTCCGTTCGGATTGCCGCATTTGATAAAGTTTGTCATATAATTACACATCTTACGGGCAAGATCGAAATGATGTCCCGTAAACGGTCTCCAACATGCGCCGAGGGTTTCAAAGAAGAACCACAAATCGACGGAATGGAACGTTCCGGGATTGTCCCAGCCGGGAATATCCGGATTGAAATTATAATAATAGCTGTCTGCTTCATTATGTGCAAATGCCGCCTTAATTGCACATTCCAGACTGTCTGCAACGGCAAACCGTTTGCCGTCTCTCTGATGGGCTTCCTCAAAGGACAGGAATTCCTCCAGGCGGTCACCGAACACGCTCTGTGCCTTCTCTCTGAACTGCTCCTCGCTGTCTGCGAAAATGGCAGCCTTAAACTCATCTCCCGTATTACCGGAAATCATCGGAACATTTGCATGTTCGCCTTTCAGGAACAATACATACGGGTCGTCCTCCATAAACTGTCCGTCAATCGTCGGGCAGAATCTCGGATGATTCTGAGCAAATTCACCGTATTTGTCACGGATAAACGTTGCATCCAATGCTCTTGCTTCCTCAAGCGTCTTAACACCAAGGAAATCAAAGAATGCAACACCGTTCGGCTCATTTTCCGCAAGAGTACGGGGTGTAATAAAACGATCTACATCGTACGGGCTGCGAATCATTCCGCTGTGAACGATTGCTTTCTGGTATAATCCGATGCTCTGCTTGCTGGTCAAATGGGACATAACGCTTCCGCCGCCCGCAGACTGACCGCCGATTGTAATATTCTTCGGATTACCACCAAATGCCTTAATATTTCTGACAACCCACTTCAATCCGGCCTGCTGGTCGAGATTACCGAAGTTACAGGGAGCCTCCGGAGCTTCTTTTGTAATCTCCGGATGTGTCATGAAGCCAAATGCCCCGAGACGATAGTTGACGCTTACAACGACAACACCTCTTTTGGCAATATTTTCTCCGTTAAATTCCATTTCCGGCGGATAACCCCACTGAAAGCCGCCACCGAAGAACCAAACGTAAACCGGAAGATTATCCGTATCGCTCTTTGCGTTGGTCCATACGTTCAAATACAAACAGTCCTCGTTCATGTCAATCTCCGGATCGACATGCCACTCACGACAATACACATCGGTTCCGAGTCCCGGAGTATCCTGCATGGAAATCGGTCCGAACGTATACGCGTCCCGAATTCCCTCCCAATTTTCTGCCGGCTGCGGTGCACGCCAACGATTCTTTCCGACCGGTGCTGCCGCAAACGGAATTCCCTTGAATACGGATACGCGTGTATTGTTTCCCGCAAGACCGCGTACCATACCGTTTTCAGTCTTTACTACCTTTAACATAAATTCCTCCTTATACCGGATGTTTCCGGATTTCGTTCTATCTATTATACCGATTTTCAACAATTTTTACAACCGGATTTCTCTAAATCAGATGTCATATGTTTTATTTTGGGGCGTCTTTTTGTTGTCATATCATGTCGTATTTTCGCACAAAAAGTCTTCGTTATCCCACTCTCTTTTCGAAAATGAATCCGAAGCCCGCAATCGGCCTGTTATTTCCTGCCCGGTAAGAAATTTTCGCACAAAAAATGCGGCGACCGAAGCCTCCGCATTCATTTATTACGATATCCGATTTTCCTGTGACATATCTTTTTAAATCAGGTTTTCCTGCAGCGAGTTGCGAAGCGTAACCGTTTCCCCGGGCTCCACCGAATGTGTCAGCCAGACACCGCCGCCGATCACCGCATGATCGCCGATTTTCGTCCGACCGCCCAGAATCGTCGCTCCGGCATAGATTACAACGTAATTTCCGATATCCGGATGCCGCTTGATTCCCTTGACCAGCGAACCGTCCTCGTTGACATCAAAGCTTTTCGCGCCGAGCGTCACATGCTGATACAGCTTCACATGATTTCCGATGGTCGTCGTTTCTCCGATGACAACTCCGGTTCCGTGGTCTATGAAAAAATGAGACCCGATTGTCGCTCCCGGATGAATATCGATTCCGGTCAGACTGTGCACATATTCCGTCAGCATGCGCGGCACAATCGGAATCTTCCGAAGGTACATTTCGTGCGCCAGCCGGAATGTCGCGATTGCCTTGCATGCCGGATAGGCCAAAATGACTTCATCCGTTCCCGTTGCGGCCGGGTCGCCCTCATACGCCGCCTCCACATCGGTTTCCGTCAGTTCGCGGACATACGAAAGCCGTCCGATAATCCGGTCCGCTTCCTCTTCCGCTCTGCCGTCCTCCTGCAGTACATAGGAAAATGCCTGCACCATGCCGTCCCGCAGCAGCTGCGTTTCACATTGTATTTTCTCTTCTTCCTTCTCTGCCTCGTCTCCGTAAAATGCCGGAAACATCGCCGCCCAGTAATGCCGGACCAGTTCGTCCGTAACTGCCTCCAGGCCGTTATAACTGCTTCTCATGGTTACATCCTTTCCGAAAACATGTCCGAAGACAAATACCGTTCTCCCGTATCGGTCAACAGCACCACAATCCGTTTGCCTTCATTTTCCGGACGCTTCGCCAGTTCCGTTGCTGCCCACAAAGCCGCTCCGGAGGAAATGCCGACCAGAATTCCTTCGGTTCTTGCCATTTTTCGTCCCGCATCAAATGCGTCTTCGTCCGTTACCGTAATAATGTCATCCAAAATACTCCGGTCCAGAATCTCCGGAATAAAATTCGCTCCGATTCCCTGCAGTCCGTGAGGCCCTGCCGTTCCGCCGGATAACAGCGGTGACGATGCCGGTTCCACGGCAACCACCGTCAGCTTCGGATTCCGTTCCTTCAGATATCGTCCCGTTCCCGTAATGGTACCGCCCGTACCGACGCCTGCCACAAAGATATCAACATTCCCATCCATAGCGTCCCAGATTTCCGGTCCGGTCGTTTCGTAATGTGCCTTGGGATTTGCGGGATTGACAAACTGTCCGGGAATGAAGCTGTTCTCAATCTGCGACGCCAGCTCCTCCGCCTTCGCAATCGCACCGGACATTCCGTCCCGTCCGGGCGTCAGCACAACCTCCGCACCATAAGCTTTCATCAGTTGAATTCGTTCGATTGACATGGAGTCCGGCATGACGATTACGGCATGATATCCCCGTGCCGCTGCAACCGATGCCAACCCGATTCCGGTATTCCCGGATGTCGGCTCGATAATCGTTCCTCCCGGCAGCAGCCGACCGCTCTGCTCCGCTTCGTGAATCATGCTGACGGCAATTCTGTCCTTTGCGGAGCCCGCCGGATTAAAACATTCCAGTTTGGCAAATAACCGTGCCGCGCATTCATTTTGCCGTTCCGTATTCACCAGTTCCAAAATCGGCGTATTACCGATTAACTCTTCCACCGAACTTACATACTTTGCCATGTTTCGTTCCTTTCCGTTTTTGCACCGAAACCATTTATAAAATCGAAAGTCCCTTCAGCCATTCCTTTGCCAAAACGGGCCACATTGCAACATCATCAAACGACGGGAAGGTCTCCGGAGCCATATGCGGCTTTTCTTCCGGTTCCTTCTTCTCTCCTTCCGGATTGCCGAAGAACTGAATCATCAGTTCGGTCCGGCGTTTCTCCGAAACCCGAATTCCGCGATGTTCCTTCACCGCCTGCACGGCATTTTGCACCTGCTCCATTGTGTACGGCTCTCCGGTTCCGATTTCGGCCATTTTCCGAAACGGAGCCGACAGTCCGTGAGGTCCGCGCGGGAACGCATAATACGCATAAGGTATGCCGGCTTTTCGGCAGCTTTCCGCAAACATCATACTGTTTTCCACCGGCACAAGATTGTCCTCCACCGTCTGCCAAATAAAGCACGGCGGGGTATCGGAGCTCACCTGCTTTTCGCAGGAATAATACCGGAGTTCCTCCTCGGTCGGCTCATATCCGAGCAGTGCCTGAATCGAATATTTGTGTGTAAATTCTCCTGCCGTAATCACCGGATAACCGACCAAAACGGTATCGGGACGGTTGCTGACTGCCGCAAGCGCTGCATCCGGGTCTTCGATGTCCCGATAGTGGGTTGCCTCACTGGCGCACACATGACCGCCTGCCGAAAATCCGCAAATACCGAGCTTGTTCCCGTCAATCCGGAAACGTTCCCCGTTGCTTCGGATATACCGGATTGCCCGGGACAGATCGCTCATCGGCTGTGCTTTCAACGGTACCGACATCGTAATATCCGTCGTGTATGTCAGCACAAATACATTCATATCCATGTCAAAGAAATCGCGTGCGACGATTTCGCCCTCACATCCGACAACCATACAGTATCCGCCGCCCGGAACGACAATCATGCAGGGACGCTTCCGGTCATCCCGGTGCAGATACGCATGAATATTCGGCACAAATCCGTATGCTGCTTCATACGAATACTCTCCGTCTTTCCAAATGTTTTCCCGAAAAAATTCTGCTGTCTCGATCATACCCTTTTCGTATCATCCGGCTGTCCCTCTGCGGCACCGGATTGACTTTTCCTTTCCGAAATTTTCGTATTGCCGTGAAATGTTCCTTTTCCTGTCTGACTTTGCCGCGGAATGAAAATGACCGAAAAGGGTCCAGCGTTCTGAACCCTTCTCCGTATCTCCGTTAATATTTTCTGTCCTGCCGCGCCGCAGTCATTTTGCTACTCCGACAAAGCACCGGTTTCCGCCGGATTTATCTGTCCGGTGCGATTACTGCTTTTGAGCCTTCTTGGCGGCTTTTTTGTCCTTTTTCATTTCCTTCTTAAAACGACGGAAATCGCCGAGTGCCTTCCATCCGATTTTGAAAATCTTCTTCAGATTAATGGAGTTGGTTCCCGCGGTACGGGGCTTAAAGGAAATCGGAATGAATTCTCTTGTTTCCCCATAGTAGGTATAGAAGGTTGTCATCATGATATTGGGAAGATTATAATCCTCCTGCATCCGATACAGATATTTCTTAACCACATCGCACTTCATCAAACGGAACGGGGCATTTGCATCCGGAACTTTCACGCCGAAATACAGCCGGAGAAGGAAGCATACGACCTTCTCGACAAATGCTCTGCTCTTTCCGTCACCGCGAGCGGTACGGTTTCCGAACACACCGTCAAACTGCTCCCGTTTCTGCCAGAAATTATCGAACTCATCCGGATTGGTCTGGCCGTCGGAATCCGTCTGAAATACATAATCGATTCCTCTCTGAATCGCCAAATCGTACAATGCAATGACCTTCGGTCCATGATACCGATTGGTGTCGGGCAAAATCTCCAATTTCGGAAATTCCGTCTGTAACCGGGTCAGAACTTCATGGGTCTTGTCACTGCTTCCGCTGTCGGCAATCACCAGTCGCGAATTCTCCGCTTTGCCTTCCAGCACCGGATACCACTGACGTACAACACCTTCAATATTTGCCTCCTCGTTATAGGCCGGCATAACAATATATAAAGAATCCATAGCCACCTCCGTAATTTTTCATAAACAGAAAAATTATATCATTTTTTCAATTCTTTTGCAAGAATACGGACAAATAATGTCGAGCGTCAACTCCGTCATCGTAACGGATTTCGGATCCGTGCCCGTTCTCCTGCCACAAATTCAAGTATTTCGGATATGCTTATCACCTGTCCGATAATTCGCCTGCCTTTAGCCTCTACCACGCTCGTTTCCTTCTTGCCCAAAAACACGGAAAAAAAACGGGCTGTGAATAATCACAGCCCGTAACGGTTCTTAAATGCAGATGTTCAAAACCGATTCATCAGCCCTTCTCAAGAGCCAGTGTTCTGGTGGTGAGATCGCAAACCTCAGCCGGACCATAGTACTGAATCGCACCCGGATATGTGAAGCAGGTATCCGTTGCCCACTCTTCTCTGTGTGCTTCGAAGTACTTGAACGGCTTTCCGTCAAGTTCAACCAAAGCCTTCTTGATAACCGGCTTATCGGCACCGTTTCGTCTCTCCATATTCATCATCTTGGTAATCGGCATACCGCCTGCAATCCACTCTTCAGCCGGCTTGCTGATATTGGAAACCTTGGACAGATATCCGGTGTAACCGTACTGAATCAGCATAAATGCGTTGTATCCGAGGGAATAGCAGTAGTCTGCATCGAAGTTACTCGGGAATGCGCAGCGTCCTTCGTAACCGAAGAAATGATGCTGGGTACCGAACTTACCCTTGTATGTACCTGCAGCCTTTCTCTTTGCCAGTTCATTCTTAACCATCTCGGAGAACAGCTTCTCGGATTCAATCAGGGATACCTGTACATTACCGTGAGGATCTCTCTCCAGGAAGAGCTGCTGCTGTACAAACTGAGGAAGTACATCGAATACTGCCATAGCGGATGCGGACAGGCCCTTCTTAATGAAATCATACTTTGCAGCCCAGTCCGGAAGAGCATTGAACTCTTCGGTCTTCTTGCCTGCAAGAAGCTCGTTGATTTCCGCAATCAGAGCGGAGAACTCGGGAACGAATTCAACAATTCCTTCCGGAATAATTGCAACACCGAAGTTATTGCCGGCATTGCCTCTCTTTTCTACGGAATCCGCAATGTAATTGGTAATCTGTGCAAGAGACATCTTCTTTGCAGCAACCTCTTCACCGATCAGGCAAATGTTCGGCTGTGTCTCAAGAGCACATTCCAATGCAACGTGAGATGCGGAACGACCCATAACCTTTACGAAATGCCAGTACTTCTTTGCGGAGTTGGCATCTCTTTCGATGTTACCGATCAGCTCGCTGTAAGTCTTGGTACCGGTATCGAAACCCAAGGATGCTTCAATATCCTCATTCTTCAGCTCGCCGTCAATGGTCTTCGGGCATCCGATAACCTGGACACCGCTCTTGTGTGCAGCCATGTACTCAGCCAAAACAGCTGCGTTAGTGTTGGAATCATCGCCACCGATAATAACAACTGCGGTAAGGCCGTGCTTCTTGGCAACTTCCGTTACAACCTCAAACTGCTCTTCCGTCTCCAGTTTGGTTCTTCCGGAACCGATGATATCAAAACCACCGGTATTTCTGTAACGATTAATAAACTCGTCATCAAATTCTACATAATTATCCTCGAGAAGTCCGCTCGGGCCGCCCTTGAAACCAAGAAGAACGTTGTTCTTATCGGTTGCCTTCAGAGCATCGTACAGACCGCAGACAACGTTGTGTCCGCCGGGAGCCTGTCCGCCGGAAACAATAACACCGACAACCTGCTTTTTCACAGCTGCCGTATTCTTGCCCTTCTCAAAGGTGATTTCCTTCTTGCCGTATGTATTGGGGAACAGAGCCTTGATCTTATCCTGATCGGCAACACTCCGTGTCTCCTCGCCTTCCTTAACGCAAATCTCGGAAATGCCGTTTCTAAGCATTCCGGGAAGCTTCGGAACATACTCATATCTTGCTTTTTGAAGCGGTGAAAGATTCATAATAACTCTCCTTTACCAGAAAAATTTTTGCATTACTTAAGTTATATAAAATTTTATTCGAAATGTAAATAGCAAAATCACGAATTCCGCATTTTGTTAGACCATTCCGGAGGGCAGCGGGTACACCGGCCGGTCCTCAGGCAACAATATTGCGGATCCAGACACGTTTCCGAATCAGGCAGAAGGCAACCACGCATTTGATAATCTCCACCAGCTGACAGCAGAGATACAGCGGAATAATCGGCATGCTCGTATAGCGTGACAGCACAAATGCAAGCGGAATTACGACAACCCACGTGAATACACTGTCAAACAGGAACGTAATCAGCGTTTTTCCGCCGGACCGGATGGTAAAATACGACGCATGAACAAATCCGTTTATCGGACAGCAGAAACCGGTTACCACCAGGAGTCGTGCTGCCAGTTCCCGTACCGACGGATCCACATTGTACAGCTCCGGAAACAGCGGCGCCAGTGCAGCCATCACACCGCCGACCACAATGGATACCATAACGGAAAACGTAATCATTTTCCGTGCCGTGTCCACTGCCTTTTCGGATTCTCCCTTTCCGAGCTGAGGTCCGACAACGATCGAAATAGCCGTTCCGAAAGACATGAAAATGATGTTAAACAGGTTAAATACGGTACTGCTGATATTCTGTGCCGCGACGACTTCCAGTCCACGCAGCGAATAACACTGATTCAGGATTGCCATTCCGGCCGACCACATTCCTTCGTTAATCAAAAGCGGTGCGCCTTTTATGGTAATACTTCGAAGAAGCGGACGCGGAATTCCGATTTTGCGGTAAGCACCGACAATAAACGGAAACCGACGCTTATGTATGTGCGTATACACAACCACAATGGCCAGTTCCACAAAACGAGACAGAACCGTTGCAATGGCAGCACCGCGGACACCGAGTTCCGGGCAGCCGCAGTGGCCGAAAATCAGAAGCCAGTTAAATCCGAGATTGACAACGACGGCCACAATTCCCGCAACCATCGGCACCATCGTTTCCTTCTGTTCCCTCAAGGTTCCCGAGTATGCCTGCGTAACGGCAAACGGCAGCAGACCGATCAGCATCACTTTCAAATAATCCACGCCGCATTTCAGCACCAGCTCAGGGTCTCCGACTTCCGACTGTCCCTTCAGATACAACTGCACCAGACTGTCGGAATAATTGCCGAAAATCATCACGGAAATTGCCGTCAGTGCGAACACAAGAATCATTTTGAAACGGAAACAGTACCGAATTCCGTCATGATTTTTTTTTCCGTAAAACTGGGAGCTGAATATGCCCGGTCCGGACACTCCTCCGAACACACTCAGATTGAAAATGAACATCAGCTGGTTGGCAATGGCGACACCGGTCATTTGCTCCGTTCCGAGTCGTCCCACCATAAGATTGTCCAGCAAATTGACGAAATTGGTAATTCCGTTCTGAATCATAATCGGCACTCCGATTGCGAGTACCATTTTGTAGAATTTCTTATCACCGATATATTTTCTTACTATACTCATACAACACCTACTGCTTTTTTCCTGCTGTTCCGTCCGGCACCTGTTCTGCGGTTCCTGCTTTTCTTTTTCGGCTCTGCGGTTCCGGTTCTTCGGTTCCGCGGCACCGACTGTTTCAGCATTCTCGGATACTCCCTGTGTTCCGGCACATGTGCCCTATTATACAGTATCTTTCCCAACTGGACAAGCCCGTTTTTTTATGATATAAATAAGTTGCAAATTCACCGAAATCGCATAACATTCCTTTACACAGGGAACAGGCAAATTCACTGAAATTGCAAAACATTCCTATTGAACAGGGGGCATTTTCATGGCCAAACAGTCTTCCGTGCCGAACACCGAATCCGGCCGCAAATGGGCGGATCCCTTTATCGGCATTCTGTTCTTCCTCTGCCTTGTCGCAATCGGACTCGGCATCGCATTGAATTTCCGACCGTTATATTATCTGTGCATCCGATGGTTCGACATCGAAGCGCAAAGCGGCTTCAGCAAATCCGTCATCAAAGAGAACTACAACGCTCTGATCGATTACTGCAGTCCGTTTTTTACCGGTGCCCTGAAATTTCCTTCCCTCGCCGCATCGGAATCCGGTCTGTCTCATTTTGCCGAGGTGAAGGTCATTTTCAACGTGATCTATATCGCCGGATTCGTATCCGCGCTGATTGTCATTCCGGTTCTCATTCATCGGATTCGTTCCGGAAATGCCCGAATTCTGCGCACGTGCTCCGTCACGTCCGTCATTATTCCGGTCATTTTCCTGATTTTCTGCCTGATTGACTTCGACCGGCTGTTTCTTCTGTTTCATAAACTGGCATTCAATAACGACGACTGGCTGTTCGACCCGGACACCGACCCCGTCATTACCATACTTCCCGAATCGTTCTTTATGGTATGCGGAATCGTGATTGCGGCCGTTATTCTGCTCGGTGCGCTGTTCTCGTTTCTTGCTTATCGCAAACTCCGGTCCGGGACCGGCAAATCCCGCGGTGATTCCGCAAGATAACGCGCCCCCGCGGCCACCAGTTCCTCCCGGCTGCCGTAACCGTACAGCACGCCGGCCGCATCAATCCCGCAGGCCTTTGCGCCGAGCACGTCATGCTCCCGGTCTCCGACCATCAGAATTTCCGAACGGTCGCTGATTTGCAGAGCCTCAATCGCCGCTTCGATAATATCCCGCTTATTGTTTCGGGAATTGTCCATCGAAGCGCCGGACACATAATCAAAATATTCGGACAGATGAAAATGATCCAAAATGCGGACGGCAAATTCCTGCGGCTTCGATGTCGCCAGGACAATGGTCGCTCCGCATTTTTTCAGTTCCGACAGCAGTTCCGGAATTCCGGCATAAACCTCATTTTCGAAAATGCCCTTGTCCCGGAAATATTCCCTGTAAAACGCAACCGCTTCTTCCGCCCGTTCCTCGGAAAATCCGTAAAAATTCATATACGAATCCCGAAGCGGCGGTCCGATAAACCGAAACAGTTCCGAGCGTTCGGCCACTTCAATATTATATTTTTTCAGGGAATACATGACCGAATTGGTGATTCCGATTCCCGGGTCGGTCAGCGTCCCGTCCAAATCAAAAAAATAATACCGATACATTATCCCTTCCTCACTTTCTGTAAAATGCCGTATTTGCATTTGATACGGTCCGTTTTTTTCAGCATCGGTTCTGCTGCCAGCAGCAGGAACACGACCGTTCCGAATGCATGAATCAAATCCATCGGCAGCCCCGCCGCGTAATATGCCATCAGCATGGTCCGGTTCAGGCTCTCGGGCGATGCCATCAGTGCCGATGCCGGGTTCATGATTCCACCGTAAATGACCAGTGCCGCAAACGCGCCGAATATCGCAATCGGAATCCGTTTTTTCCGAAGCAGACCTATTTTGGCCAACAAACCGGCCAGGCATCCGCAAAGTCCCATTGCAACCATTTGCCACGGTGTCCATGGGCCCTGCGAAAATATCATATTGGACGCAAGCATCGTCATCGCACCCACCAGAAATCCGACTTCTCCGCCGTATGCAATCCCGGCAATGACGGTCAGTGCCAATACCGGTTTCACCTGCGGTATCATGAAAAAGACGCAGCGTCCCGCAACACCGATTGCGCATAAAACGGCAATCGTCACCAGTTCTCTCGCCTGCGGTTTGCGGCCTTCAAAGGAGCAGAAAAACGGCACCATGCACTCGAACAGAACCAAAACGGCCATCAGATTGTAATGCCTGTTATCAAGCAGAAAAATGCCCGCCAATACCGTTATCGGAATCAGCAGCAAACTGCCGACCGTCAGCAGGAAAGAGCGTCGACTCTCGGTTCGGTGCCCGGTTATGACTTCGGTTTTGCATTCGTCTTGGTGTTCCGGCTCTTCACCCGGGTTCTTCCGACCGGTCGAATCCGGACTCTTCGGGCGTCTCTCCGTTCCATCCTGTCCGCCAAGGCATGACACAATATCCCGAACCGTCACTGCCTGCGGAATCTCCTTGCGGGCCATCCGGTTGGCCGGCGTCGTATAAAAATCATTTCCGGAGAAAAATTCTCTCGGAGTTCCTTCCGCAATAATTCTGCCGTCAAAAAACATCCCGCAGCGGTGCGCGTAATCCGCACAGAACGATACGTCATGACTCACCATCAGAATTGCAATTCCGCGGGACGTCAGCGTTTCGATAATGTCTGCGAAAATCATTTTAAATTCGGCATCAAACCCCTTTGTCGGTTCATCCAGAAGCAGGCAGTCGGGATCCGTCAAAAGCACCTTGGCCAATGCCGCCCTCTGCTGTTCTCCGCCGGAAATATCGTACGGATGCCGGTCCTGAATGTCCGTAATCCGGCACAGTGCCAAAACCTCATCCACTTTCGAACGAAGTTCCTCCTTGGACAGTTTCCGGTCGGTCAACGCTTCGCCCAAATCATCCCTCACCGTTTTTCGAAGGAACAGGGTTTGCGGATTCTGTGGCAGCAGTCCGATTCTTCCGTTGGTCCGTACGGTTCCGCGATAGGCGGTTCGCAGTCCGGCCAAAACTTTCAGGGACGTCGTTTTTCCGGTTCCGTTTCCTCCCAACAGGGCATAGAATTCCCCTTTCCGTACCGTCAGGGACATTCCCTTCAAAACGTCGGGAGAGGACTTTTCATATCGAAACCATACGTCGTTACAACAAAATGCCGGTTCGTCCTCATACACCCGATTCGGCTCGTCGGCAAGCGGAAGCAAACCGTGTTTCCGACGCTCGTTCTCCAGAAAATCGCTGCCTTCCCGAACGGTAATCGGGCATTCCGATTCCGTCTTCACCGATGCCCATACCCGCATGGCCGTCGGCATGGCGGGGAACATGGTGTGGTTGCTCTCGCGAAGCGTCAGACCGACCTGTTTCGGCGTTCCGTCGCACAAAACCGTTCCCTCTTCCATCACAACAACCCGTGTGGCATAGGGAAATGCCTCCTCAAGACGATGCTCGGTAATAACAACGGTAATTCCGAGTTCCCGATTAATCTTTCCGAGCAACGCCAGAAAATCCGATGCCGCAACCGGATCGAGCTGTGCGGTCGGTTCATCCAAAACGAGCATTTTCGGGCTCATTGTCAAAACCGATGCCAGACTCAAAATCTGCTTCTGTCCGCCGGACAATTCACAAACCGGCTTATAAAACCAAGTTTCAATGCCGAAAAAGGAGGCTACCTCCGCCACCCGTCTTCGAATCGCGTCGGAGTCGTATCCGAGGCTTTCCGGTCCAAATGCCAGCTCATGCCACACTTTATCGGTTACCACCTGGTTGTCGGGGGACTGCAGGACAAATCCGATTTCCTTGGCCTGCGTTCTCTCATCCACATCCGACAGCGGCCTGCCGGAGAACCGAATTTCCCCGCTCCGTCTGCCGTGCGGAGTCAAACAGGTTTTCATATGTCGGAGCAGTGTGGATTTGCCGCAGCCCGAAGGGCCGCAAACAATCACAAAGTCTCCCTCAGCAATCGAAAGAGAGAGATTCCGTAACGCTTCCCGGTCCTGATTCGGATAGGAAAAACTTACATTTCCGAACGTAACGAGTTCCATTTTCTCTCCTCCTTTGCATTCATCAGTATCGGGGTCAGACACAGTGCCGCATAAATCACATAAAACGGTATTGCGGCTCCGCCCGGCGTCATATATCGGATCGTCGGAAAATACCGGACGTCAAACATCTTCAGAACCGCTCCGGTCACCAGTGTCACTCCGCAGAATATCAGCCAGACGAACAGGCATTTGTCACGCTTTTCCATGCGATACACCGAAAATGTTGTCCGTCCCGGCAGACCGTATCCGCGGCTTTTCATACTGTCAGCGGTTTCAATGGCATTTTCCAACGCCCATGTAATCAATATTGAAATAATCCGGACGGCCGTCCCCGTGCGCTGCCACAGCGTGCCGGACGACACATCCCGTCCGATGCTTCGCTGCGCATCGGCAACCTCGGTCATTTGCACTTTGAATCTCGGAATCATTCGAAACGTCATGCAGAGCACCAGCGACAAGGCCGGAATTCGTTTTCCGAACAGATACAGGAACTTGTCCGTTGTCATAACCCGGTTTACGGAACGAAACCAGAGAAGCAGCGTCAACAGCATAATTCCGGACGAAATTCCATATAACACACTCTCGAGAGTCAGCGGATTTCCGCTTCGAAAATACATCAGTACCGTCGTTCCTTCGTGGTTGAACAGCGGATTCAAAAGGGTTGTCAGAAGAACAATCGGCAACCCGTACCCAATCAGGAACCGAAGCCCCTTTCTCCCTTCCGTCGTTGCCGTATACAGAGCAGCACAAAAAAGGGAAATCCCCTGTGCCAGCGGGTGCTGCAATGCAAGGGAAAACCCGATTACCATGATAAAATAAAGAAAATTAAAAAGCGGATGATAGTCCGCAAAACTGTCTCTCATGATAGTGCCATCCATTCGTAGCCGGTATTTATCTGCGGAATCGTCCGAAAATCCCGCAGGTTCCATTATATATGCTTTTTCTCAAATCATCAACGGCAACATTTGAGTCTTGGCAAAAGTCTTTCCGATGTTCTTTATTGAGTCGTGCAAAAAAGCCTTTCGATGTCCATATTTGAGTCTTGACAAACTCATTTCCACAGTTGTATATTAGCCCTCGTGTCTGTCCTTTTACAAACGCTTTAGGAGGCAATTATGGACAAATTAAAACCGAAGCTTTTTTCCGTTATGAAAACCTACTCGGCATCCCAATTTGTGAAGGATGTCATCTCCGGAATTATCGTTGCGATTATCGCACTTCCGCTTTCCATTGCGTTGGCGCTGGCATCCGGTGTCGGTCCCGAAGAAGGATTGTACACGGCCATTGTCGCCGGATTTCTGATTTCCTTTTTGGGCGGAAGCCGCGTTCAGATTGCCGGTCCGACTGCGGCATTTGCCACGATTGTTGCAGGCATCGTTGCCGCGAAAGGCATGGAAGGACTTGCCCTGGCGACCATACTGGCCGGTATTATTCTGGTGCTTATGGGACTGTTCCGTTTGGGAAGTCTGATTAAATTTATTCCTTACACCATCACAACCGGATTCACCGCCGGAATCGCCGTTACGATTCTGATCGGACAGCTGAAGGATTTCTTCGGTGTTACGTATCAAAACGGTGAAAAGCCGATTGAAACCGTAGAGAAGCTGAAGGCTCTGTTTGCCAATTTCGGAACCGTCAACGGATGGGCCATTCTTGTCGGCGTTGTCTGCCTTGCCGTTCTCATTTTCTGGCCGAAGAAATTGGAGAAAATCCCCGCTTCGCTGATTGCGGTATTTGTCGGAATCGCGATGGTACAGCTTTGCGATCTCAAGGTCAACACCATCGGGGATTTGTATCAGGTCAGCAATGCGCTTCCGTCGTTTCATTTTCCGAAGGTATCCTTTGCAACGGTCAAGGACGTTCTTCCCGATGCGTTTACCATTGCCATTCTGGCGGCCATCGAATCCCTGTTGTCCTGCGTTGTGGCAGACAGCATGATCAATTCCCGCCATCGTTCCAACATGGAACTTGTGGCACAGGGTGTCGGCAACATCGGTTCCGCATTGTTCGGCGGTATTCCCGCTACCGGTGCGATTGCAAGAACTGCCGCCAATGTCAAAAACGGCGGTCGTACCCCGATTGCCGGCATGGTACACTCGGTTGTCCTGCTTCTGATTCTCGTGGTTCTGATGCCTTATGCCGCTTATATTCCCATGCCCACCATTGCCGCAATTCTCTTTATGGTAGCGTACAATATGTGCCAGTGGAGACCGTTTGTCCGACTGGTAAAAACCGCTCCGAAGAGCGACATTCTCGTATTGGTTGTCACCTTTGTGCTGACCGTCGTATTTGACCTCGTCGTAGCCATCGGTGTCGGAATGGTTCTCGCCTGCCTTCTGTTCATGAAGCGCATGAGTGATGAAACAAGCCTGAAAAGCTGGACCTATGTGGATGATGAGGACGACCCCGACAGCATTTCGCTTCGCAAGGTTCCTCAGGCGGTTCGCGTATATGAAATTTCCGGTCCTCTGTTCTTCGGAATGGCAAGCCGGATTCCCGATATCACGGTCAAGGAATATACCCGGGTACTCATTCTCCGTATGCGTGGCGTTCCCGCCGTTGACGCCTCTGCGGTGAACGCACTGGAAACTCTGGTTACCAAATGCAAGGCGAACGGTGTCTCTCTGGTTCTCTCCCATGTCAACGAGCAGCCCATGAAAGTATTAGAAAAAGACGGGCTCATCGCAAGCATCGGAGCAGATAACGTCTGTGCTCATATCGATGCCGCGCTGGCCCGTGCGGAACAAATTTTAAATTCGTAATTTCCCGGATTCTATTCAATCCACTGTGCATTAACCAAATGACAGTACATATTCGGACCTTCCATGTAGGTCCGGAATTCCCCGACAACGGTTATCTCGGTATCTTCCGCGGGATAATCGTCGGGGTATTTTGCATCATTTCCCAAAATAAACTCCATTCCCTGCTGGCAGCATGCCGTGGCATCCGCAATAACGCAGGCGTAATAGATCTGGTTCGGGATGATTTCATCATTTTCATCATACGCATAATACAACGAAAACAGACCTTTCATTTTCACGGTTTTTCCGATATAATCGTCCGGCGAAGTCAGCATATTATAGACTTCGGAATACACCAACGTACTGCTGAGCGTTGTCAAATCGACATCCACATCGCCCTGCACCGTATTCCCGGAAGACGGTGTTTTCTCCGGCGGTTCGGGATTCTGTGTAATCGCAGCGGTGACTCCGTCCTCCTTATCCATTTGTTGCTGAATAATATCTGAAACAGATTGTCCGTTTGTTTTTTTGGTTTTTCCATCATTCTTCTTTTCGCAACCAATCAGTGTTGCTGTCAAAACAAGTACAAGCAAAAATGCGCTTATCTTTTTCATTTTCGAATACCTCCCAATACTTTTCCGATTACGGAAAATAAGAAGAACACAACAATATCCACCGCAACAATGGTCGATCCGGCGGGCGTCCCGTACAGCACTGAAATCAAAATGCCGCAGGCGGTACAGGTTACCGACACAATCGCCGAGCAGCAGGTCACCGAACGAAAGCTCTTAAACAGACGCATCGCGGACAATGCCGGGAAAATCACCAGCGCGGAAATCAGCAGCGAGCCGACCAGTTTCATTGCCAACACAATAATGACCGCAATCACGATTGCAATCAGCAGACTGTAAAACGGCACTCCCGTTCCCGTTGCTTTGGCGAATGTCTCATCAAACGTAATACAGAATATTTTATTATAAAAGAACAGAAACAAAATGATAACCACTGCGGACAGCACAATGCTTAAAATTACTTCATTTTCCGTCAGTGTCAGAATGGAAAGTGAACCGAACAGTGTGGAACAGACATCGCCCGACAGATTGGCTGAATTGGAAAAAATATTCATCAGCAGATATCCGACCGCAAGTGCACCGACCGATATCATGGCAACTGCCGCATCCCCTTTGATTTTGGCATTTTGCCCGGAGCATAACAGCAGAACCGCACTGAACACGGTAACCGGCATCACCAGAAGCATATCATTGGTCAAACCGACAATTGCCGCAACCGCCATCGCGCCAAATGCCACATGCGACAAGCCGTCGCCGATAAAGGAATACCGTTTCAGTACCAGCGTGACACCGAACAGCGAGGAGCAGAGCGAAATCAGTACGCCGACGATTAACGCATAACGAACAAAGGAATATTGAAGATACAACTCCAGTTTATCCAAAATCATATCCCATCACCGCCTTCCGTATCCATTCCCCAAAATGCATGACTCTCAAAATATTCGTCTTTGGTTCCGAAGAAAATATTCGAACCGATATGAAGAATGGTTTTGGCATACATCCGTGCCGCAGTCAAATCATGGGAAATCATAATAACGGTAATACCCTCTTTATTCAACTGTTCAATCAACCGATACATTTCAATCGTTGCTTTCGGATCCAGCCCGGTCACCGGCTCATCCAGCAACAGCATTTTCTTCGTGGCACATAAAGCTCTTGCCAGCAAAACCCGCTGTTGCTGTCCGCCGGACAATTCCCGATAACAGCATTTTGCAAATTCCCAAATGCCCATTCGTTTCATGTTGTCCACTGCCGTCTGCTTTTCCTGCTTTGTATAAAAGGGACGAAGTCCGCACTGTCCCTGGCATCCGGAAAGTACAATTTCCCATACCGATGCCGGAAAATCTCTCTGTACCGGCGTTTGTTGCGGCAAATATCCGATTTCATTTTGCCGAAACCCGTCACCGGTCAGAACCTGTCCGGAAAGCGGCTGCTGCAAACCGAGTATCGTCCGCATCAGTGTCGACTTACCGGAGCCGTTCTCTCCGAGAATACACAGGTATTCCCCTTCCGCAATTTCAAAATTCAGATTGTGAAGAATTTCCCTTCCGTCATATCCCAGACACAAATTCTCACATTTCAGCAATGCCATTTCATATTCTCCTATTTCTGCAAAGCCTTTGTCAGAACGCCCAGATTTTTCTCCATCACAGACAGATACGTCACTCCGTTCTTCACGTCAGCCGAAGTGATGGACTGCATGGAATCCATGGACAAAATCTGTGCGGATTTTCCTTCCGTACTCGAAATCACGGTTTCCGCAATTTTGGTATTGCTGTTTTCCAACGTCAGCACATAGGAAAGCCCCAGTTTATCCACTTGTTCCGCCAGGAAAATGATGGTCTGAAAGCTGGCTTCGCTTTCTGCCGAGCATCCCATAAATGCCGCATAATAATCCAATCCGTAGTCATCTGTCAAATACCGGAACGGAAAACGGTCGCCGAACAGAACCGTCTTAACTCCCGCATTTGCAACAGCATCGCGGTATTTTCCGTCCAGTTCATTCAGTTTTTCAATATACGAAGCCGCATTGGCCGAATAGGTCTCGGAATTGGCCGCATCCGCCTTGCTCAGAGCATCCCGGATTTCGTTGACAAACAGTTTGGCATTGTTCAGTGATAACCAGACATGCTCATCGTATTCCGTTTCTTCTCCTTCTTCCTCTTCTTCCGCTTCCATTCCTTCTTTAATTTCTTCTTCCTTCGCCGCATCTCCCAGCACATCCATCAGATTGATTACAATCATATCCTTGTTTTGTGCCTTCTGAAGAGTCGCTTTCACCCATTCATCGGATTCTCCTCCGACATACAGGAAAATATCACACTTGGAAATCTTAATAATATCGTCCGCAGTCGGCTGAAAGCTGTGCAAATCCACTCCGCTGCTCAACAGCATCGTTACATCCGCATCGGCCGCCTTGTCTCCGAGAACGTTCATAACCCAGTCATATTCAGGGAAAATCGTGGCAACAATATGAAGTTTTCCGTCATTTTTGTCCTGACGGTTTCCGCACCCCGACACGATTCCCATCAACAATATCATGATGATAGTAAATAAAATTCTTTTTTTCATAAGAAAAGCCTCCTACCTGTCAAGAAATAACAATCAAGACCCGGTTTCTATCCTCAAACCCGTCTCTGGATTGCAAAAATCAAATATAAATGACAAAAAAGGACAAGGTTCCCTCTGTCCGCTGTTCCGAAGTACCGTTCGGGCAGGCTCTCCCCTTGTCCTTATGTATTCAATTTGTCAGTTTCACCTTTAACGTGACCAATGTCTTTTTTTCAAAATCATTTCTGACGGACCCGAGCCGTACAGCAATCCGCTCCGTCATTACAGAAACGATTACGACAGCTGTAAACGCCGTCCCAATAGTTTTCAGAACCGTCTCACAAACAGCTATCTGACTACAAATCGGACACTCTTCTCCGGTACAGTCATGATGTGATTCCGCAACAATAAAGGAAGCCGAGAGAAGCATAAGCAAAATAATCGTCAGTGCCAACACTGAAGCAATGAATCGATTGTTCTTTGTCATTCTTCTCACTCCCTTACTGTTTTTTGTTCATCAGTAAGTGATTGTAATCGATTGTCGTCAAAAAATCAATCCTTTTGTTTATTCAGGCCTCGTCAATTATGACAGCATGTCCCGCAATATTTCTTCCAATTCCTCATTGGAAACATCGCCGAACCTCGCGACCTCAACGGCCTTTTGAAACAATTCCTCAATTTGACGCAGATGCATTTCCCGCAGCAGTTCCGAATTCTGAGCCTTCACAAAGCTGCCCTTTCCGGTATAGCTCTCAATGTACCCTTCCCGCTCCAGTTCCTCATAGGCCCGTTTGGTGGTAATCACGCTGATGCGCATTTGCTGTGCCAAAATTCGCATGGAAGGAAGCGGGTCCCCTTCCGCAAGGGTCCCGTTCAGAATCATTCCTTTGATTTGATTCACAATCTGAAGATAAATCGGATCTTTCGAAGAATTACTAATAATTATATCCATTGCAGTTCCTTCTCTTACCATTGAAATCCACAGCAGTTCCCTAACAGAGTAACACAACGCCGGTCAAATGACAACCCGTTCAGCATCCGTATTCCTCAACGCCCTTCCAGTAACCACGTTTGGAAATGAGATAGGACACCGTCAGAACCACCGCCATACCGGCCGCAAGAATGGCTCCGAGTCGAATTTTCGAGCGGAAAAACTCATTTTCCACAAGTTTTTTCAGCCAGTCAATCATTTTTTCCAACGAAAGGCTGTCCGGTAATTTGCCAAACAAAAGATATCCCAGTATCAGCAGCATCACAATCCCGATTAGACACATTTTCACATAATTTCCGTTCTTGGACCCAAATGTAAATATAAAGGGCATTTCAATGCTCCGGAACAGAATCTGCAAAGACATTAACGACATTGCCAGAACAATAATCAGGGAACCGCCCTCATTTCGTTTGTCCAGCAGTGCTCCGGTTGCAATGACATATACGGTGATAAGAAGACTGGTCATAACAATCATCAGATACTTTGCGGCAATGACTCCGTTTTTCCCTTTCGGTGTTGTGCTCCAAAAATACGCACTGATTTGCCGTTCATCCTCCAACATGGCGCTCTGCATATAACCAAGCAGCAGGTACCCAAAAGGCAGGAACAGAACGGACATAACGGAGGACGCCCCTGCGTCCGCAAAACTCGTCAGAATCGGAGCCGAAGCAAAAAACAAGACTCCGAGCAATATCATCAAAACGGACTTTTTCTCCAGTATTTCCCGCTTAATCAGGCCAATCATCACGTCACCTCTTTCTTCTCTTCATGATTTTCACGGAGGCAAAATAACTTCCGATTCCCAAACACGCCGATACTGCTACCACAAGATACCAACGGTCACGGATTATACGTCCTACGGTATTTTTCCACTCAATCATCTGCTGCATTACTTCCGCCTCATTGTCCAATCCGCTCATCCGGATTGCAAACAGAGCGAAGAACGGCACCAGCGCTATACCGATCAGCAAAATGGTTTTGTTGATATCCTTTGTCAGATAACACACCGCCGTTGTCATACAGATCAGCGCAACCAGCACAAACCAAATGCAAATCATTCCTTTCCAGTCCGATGCGGTCATGCTCTTCCCGGCCAGCCCGGATGCTCCGATTGCCCAAAGACTTCCGATTGCCAGTGCACAAAGATCATACGTCACAATCCCTGTGAATTTTGCCCGAATGCTTCGTTCGATGTCACCCGGAAGCGTATACGAATACTGCATCCACCCGTTTTTGGCATCCTCATACACGGACACCTGAAACGCACCCGCACCCAGCATCAAAATGGCCAGTTCCGCAAAAAAGATTTTTTCGATTATGCTTTTCAGAACCGCATATTCACTGATAAAGTCATCGTGAGACAGATTTCCGAACCGAAAACTCAGCAAAAACATCACATGAACGATTACAAATATCACAAACACAATAAACAGTAACAGCTGTTTTTTTCCGGCAAGCCGCAACTCTCTTTTGAATAATCCTTTCACTATGACCACTCCTTTTTCTGACGATTGACATAAAACAACATGATATCCTCCAGTGTCACCTTCTCAATCAGCAAATTCGGATATTTGCGTTCCGCTTCTTCCCGCTTGGGAACCAGCACGTCAACGCCGAAGTCCGTCACTCTCGCACTGACAAAATCCTCAGGGGCAATGGCTTCATAATCCTTTTTGCTGCACTTTATCATTGCATGTTCATCAATGATGACATCCTTTTCTCCGTTCAGAAAGACTTTTCCGTGATCGATAAACATTACCTGATCCGCAATTTTATCCAAATCCGAAGTGATGTGGGATGACATCAGAATGCTGGCCTCTCCGTCTTTCATATATTCATAGAAAATGTCCAGAATCTCATTTCGCACAACCGGATCGAGTCCGCTGGTCGCCTCGTCCATAATCAGCAGCTTTGCACTGTGGGACAGGGCCACCGCAATCTGAAGCTTCATTTTCATACCCTTTGAAAATTTCCCGCATTTCTTCTTTTTGGGAAGTTCGAAACGGGTCAGATACTCCAGAAATTTCTCGCTGTTCCAGTTCCTGTAAATCCCCTTAAAAATGCTGCACAGCTCCATCGGAGTCAGTCCCTCATGAAACGGCAGTTCATCAAATACCGCGGCAATGTCCTCCCGTAACGCGGAATTTTTCTCGTTTACATCCGTTCCCAGCATGCGGATGGTTCCTTCGTCCGGCTGAATAATCCCGAGAAGAGAACGTATCGTCGTCGACTTTCCCGCACCGTTCTGCCCAATAAATCCCATGATGCTTCCTTTGGGGAGTTGAAAGGACACCGGTCCCAGTGCAAATCCATCATATTTCTTGACTAATCCTTCTACTTCGATTGCATTCTCGAATTCCATTTTTATTCCTCCGTTTCTTTCTGACTGATTTTTCAATAATGTATATGGTGTATGGCGCACATGGTGTATATGGCGCACATGGTGTATATTGTATATGTTCTATATATACATTATATATCCTTGAAAATGAGTTTGTCAATAGCATGTCGAACTTTTTTCCCGAAAAAAAGAGGAACCCACCACAGTGAATTCCTCTGAAATTCTCTCTTTTCCGCCTTCCGGGTTCAACCCGTCCGCAACCGGACAACCTTCCTTTTACCTGAAATACGGGCACCTCTCATGAATACATTGTTCATTGAAGTTCGAATATTCACACTTCATATGCTCATATTCCAGCTTCACATCATAATGACGATTGATATATTCAATCCCGTTCTTAAATGCAATCATGGCATCCCGTTTGCAGCATCTCGGTCCGTTGATCCGTCCTAATTCACCAATCGCATCGGAGGTGAACTGCATATGATTTCCCCATGTTCCGTCATTTGACAAAGGTCCTGTTCCGTCAATGATGGACAAGGCTGCGCCGACAGACGTAACCGCGCCGCATATTCCCCATAACCCGCACATTGCTCCGGGCATTCTGAGACCCTCCGCCATCAGTTTTTCCAGTGCTTTATCAATATCGATATTTCCGCCGGCATTTTTATACGCCACCAGAATACTTGCTCCATCCAATATGTGATGCTCGGGCCCATGAATATTGATATACTCTTTTTGAGCAATTTTCCTGAAAATGCGAACCGAATTCACACCTTCTTCTGATTTTATATCCCGTATAATGAATTCCGCTTTTTCAGATACTGTCATAGCACTCTCCTTATCGATAACCGAAATGAATTCTTTCCGCCAAACTTACCGCATCTTATTGCAGTTTTCTACAAATTCCGTCTTTGCATCGGTATAACCGTCTCTGTCATGCTCGTATTTCTTCCAAAGGCTCAGTTTCAGTTCTTCATACTGTCTGGCCAGCTTCTCGTCCGAATTCAGCAAATCGCGAAATGCGATTTCCGCATTATCACCGGTTATTCGCAAATGAATATGAAATACCTTTTCGGCAAACCCGTTCTCCGTATATCCTTTATTCAGGGAGATTCGTTTACCCTCCTGATGCATACAAATATACCCATTCGCCGTAAGGGTATCCTTCGCAACCACCAAGCGCTCTGCGTCAGGCACTTCAATCAGAATATCCACAATCGGTTTCGCCCAGATTCCTTTTATCGCAGTGCTTCCGATATGGTGTATGACAACATCCCCGGGCAACAATGCCGCTAATATTTCTTTCTCCTCCTCATACCAGGCAGCCCATTCCTCTTTATGCTCTGTCAGAATTATGGGAAATAATTGCCACAATTCTTCCAAACTCATTTCCGACAGTTTCTTGCCCATTCGCTTCCTCCCGAAAAAACTTCCGACCATACCGTAACACAGTCATTTCTCTTCTTTTGTGAATCTGTGAATCCGAACATGATTACGGTCATTATTCCGATAATAGTACACTGCGTTTTCATTTTGAGAATATGCAAATGTCACTCTCGTAGCCCATTGTCCTTCCTGCCGGACACTGTACAGCAAGTCGAGAGCATTTTCGGGAGTAAACCGATCGGACGCATTTTCCAGCCCGGCCTTGGCCTTCACATATCGGTCAAGCCCGTAGTATTCATTTGCGTAATCACCCTCCCGCAATACCGGAAAATTGGTTATCGTGCAGTAGTTTTCCCGGATATCCCGGTATCCGATTCCCGGTTCCACGATGAAACAATCACCGTTCGAATCGCCGAAAAGCGTATGAAGACTCAGATTCTTCGGGCTTGCAATGCTTTGCCCGTCCGCGGAAAGAATTTCCTTCACTGCGGAAAGCGGCATTTTCCCTCTGAGAATTTTGTTGACAACCAAATCGATTCGGTGTTTCTTCGTACCGACCGGATAGGATTCCTGCGGTCCGTTCATATACGGAATATTCGCAAATACGCCGTCCGAAGTAACGCCGTGGGTAAGATACGTTGTGCTTCCGACCGTAATCCCGACCGAAAAGTAATTTTTCGTCTTGTATACGTCATACTTCCAGACGTTCGGGTCGACATCCAGATTAAAACCGTAAATCAGGTCATTTCCTTTGTATGCAATTGCTGTACACATCGCTAAGCCTCCTACTTATTAAACAAATCCCGGACAACTTCTGTAGACTACTCATTCGTTCTTTTTTTACCGACACCGTAGGTTCCGGCAAACACTCCGCTGCTGAGAATCAGCAAAGCAATCCACAGGAACATCAGGCTGTTATCACCGGTCGACGGAGTGGACGGATCAATCGGATCGATTGGATCTGCCGGGTCCGTCGGGTCGGCCGGATCGCTTGGATCGGTCGGATTCGTCGGATCGGTCGGATCTGCCGGGTCCGTCGGGTCGGCCGGATCGCTTGGATCGGTCGGATTCGTCGGGTCCGTCGGATCGATTGGATCGGTCGGATCCGTCGGGTCCGTCGGATTGGTCGGATTGATTGGATTTGTCGGGTCCGTCGGATCGGTCGGGTCCGTCGGGTCGCTTGGATTGGTCGGGTCAGCCGGGTCCGTCGGGTCGGCCGGATCGATTGGATCGGTCGGATTCGTCGGATCTGCCGGGTCCGTCGGGTCGGCCGGATCGCTTGGATCGGTCGGATTCGTCGGGTCCGTCGGGTCGGCCGGGTCGATTGGATTGGTCGGATTCGTTGGATCGGTCGGGTCCGTCGGGTCCGTCGACGAAGGATCTGTTATTTCAAACCTTGCAGAAACTCTTCCATCTGTGGAAATGATTTCAATTACGTGTTCACCGATGTCCAAAGTCTCCAGACAGCCGGGAAGAACCGTAATCCTTGTGGACCCGGGCTTGGCAGTATAATGCACTTTTTTCAGAGTGTTGCCATCAATCGCAACACTGTCAAATTTCTCAAATGGTGCATCGGAAATAAAGACAAGGCCGTCCGTGTCGCCCCTCGCCCATTTGCTGTTTGCACCGAAAATAAAGTTGTATGCAGGCGGAGTGAGAACAGGAATG
Organism: Lachnospiraceae bacterium; assembly: GCA_045641285.1. GTDB lineage: Bacteria > Bacillota > Clostridia > Lachnospirales > Lachnospiraceae > ISDg. Next base: position 1,535 of record JAZUGQ010000040.1, on the reverse strand, counting down.
ACGTCCGTATCCTTACCCTTGCAGACAGAACAGATGCGCTCTCTGGTACCGGTTTCGGTTTCCGTAGCCGGCTTTGTGATTATCCAATCCCCGTAGTTGTGTCCCTTCGCGCTGCCTGTATCCGCAACGGTATCGGTTGCACCGCAGCCGTTTTCACAGACAGCGGTCTTCGTTCCGTCTTCCGTACAGGTCGCATCATTGTTCGAGGAATATTTGTCAAAATGATGTCCGACCGGAGCGACATAGCCGTCCCCGCCCATTGCCTTCCATGCAACCAAGTCCGCAATTTCGGTACTGCAGGCCTCATCGGCAAATGCCTTTCCGCAGGAACATGCATACCAATCTTTCACGCCTGCAATCGTGCAGGTTGTTTTCGTACCGCTCTGAAGGATTCCCTTATGGGTATGCGGAAGAACAGGAATGACGTCCGTATCCTTACCCTTGCAGACAGAACAGATGCGCTCTCTGGTACCGGTCTCGGTTTCCGTAGCCGGTTTTGTGGTAACCCATTCACCGTAGGTATGCCCCTTCGCGCTGCCTGTATCCGCAACGGTATCGGTTGCACCGCAGCCGTTTTCACAGATTGCGGTCTTCGTTCCGTCTTCCGTACAGGTTGCGTCATTGTTCGATATATAATCACTGAATTTGTGACCGTGCAAATCACATGTCGAATACTTCTGACAGGTGATTGTAAATTCCGTATCTCCCGCCGCAGGGTCAGCCTGCAATACCCAGGCGTTCTCTACCGATGTCACTCGCGATGCGGCGTCGCATTTGTATTCCGGAGGAAGCGTAAAAATCACATTGCTTCCGGCCTGCGTATAATATGCCCCATCTTTCTCAAGATCGCATGCTTCAATCACGGCATTTCCGTCGTCTCCGGCAAAGACAATCTTATACCAGACAGCGGTCGCATCGTAAATGAGTCCGTTGTCGGAGCTGCAGGTAATCACAGCACTCTCCGATGATTTGGTAATCACTCCGCTGCTCCGGTTCTCGTTGCAGATAAGCTTGCCGTTATTGCCGACCGAAATATTGCCCGAATTGTTCTCAACGGTAACCGTCGCGTTATCGATTTCAATATTTCCCGTGTTCTCACTTATCGTGACCGTTCCGCTGTGAATTATGACGCGATTCCTGTTCGTATCGATTGTACCTTTCGCGGGAATCGTTACCCCGTCGGAAACCTTCGCTTCAAATGTAACGGTTCCGTTTTGATAATTGTTCCCGATCCGCCCGTCACGCATGACAACGGTACCACAGTTATCGCTGATGGTTCCGTAATTGTCAGATACGTTTCCGGCATTCACCAGAATCGCACCGTCATTTCTGGCGACAACATTTCCCATGCCAACGGAATCAATCGTTCCGGCCTTATCATTTACACCCAATGCGCCGGTATTATTGATGGAATTTATTGTTCCGTAATTGGTTCCCACATGTCCTGCCGTCAGTTCCTCAATGGACCCATGATTCTCATTGACGGTTCCGCGTGAAGAGGAAATGTGTCCTTTGTTGTCTTTTACGGTTCCGCC
>JAZUGQ010000039.1:0-3339 GCA_045641285.1 Lachnospiraceae bacterium | reverse complement strand
TTTATTGTGGCAGAAAAACAGTAGAGAAAACAAAAAGTGACAGGAAAGAAAAGCCCAAAGCGGCAAGGAGGACATAGATATGGATTTGCATGATTATAAGGACGTTGCGGAAAATTATGACAGATATCTGGAGGTAATGTTCGCGAACAAGGATGCGTACGAAGGCTTTCAGGAATTCTACCTCGAGCTGGCCCGAAAATACGGTCAGAACGGAGTAGTGGACATTGCCTGCGGAACCGGTGCGGTGCTTTTGTATCTGGCAGAACGCGGAATTGATGCGGACGGGACGGATTTATCCGAGGAAATGTGCAAAGTAGCGGCTTCCAAGGCCGAAGATATGGGATTGAAACTGAATATTTTCCCGGCTGATATGACGAAATTCGATTCCGGCAGGAAATACTCTCTTGCCATTATCGCACGAAGCGGGTTTATGCACCTTCCTACGCCGGAACTGCAAAAGAGCGCACTTCTTAATATCAGAGAGCAGCTTACGGAAGGCGGAATCCTGACACTGAATACATTCGATCCGTTTCCTCCGGTACAGGCGGCTCAGCTTTCAACGGGACCGAACGATTATTCCTTCAGACTTGAATATGTGAACAGTGAAGGGAAAAAAGAACGTATCTACAATGCCATAGGATACAATGCCGTAACGCAGATAATGAGCGGAAACTGGAAATTCGAAACTCTTGATGATGAAGGCAATGTGATTTCGGAACGTGTGCGCCCGATTACGATGCGCCAGACATACCGTCAGGAAATGAAGTGGCTTATGGAATTGTGCGGTTTTGAACTTGTTGATGTCTACAAAGATTACAAGTGGACGAAAGCGGACGAGAAGAGTCCTTGTAATCTTATCTGGGTTATGAGGAAAAAGTGATAATCGCATTGCCGATTTTGTTTTTTGACTGATTGTAAGGAGACCGACGAAAATAGGCAGAAAGGATTGTACGGGGATTTGACAGGAATGCCCGGAACATGTGTGTGAAGTATGGGAGAAACGACGGTATGGGTGCCGGAAGAGACTGATTTTACAATCAGTCCGTATACGGGATTGACCCGGAAAAGCTGGATTGCAGCGGGAATTTATATTCTGAAAGGACTGTTCGCAAACATTGAGGATATCAATCAGACGATGGTTGTGCAGCGCTCGGAAACCGAGATTACGTATCCTCATTTGAAAGCCGGTGCAGGACGGCAGAAAAAGGAGCGGAAAGCGGAAATTTTCGAAGGACTTGCCCGCTCGTTTCTGATTGCTTCCGTGATAATTCACGAACAGCCGGATGTTTCCGTAAACGGGATTGTGCTGCGGGAATACTATAAAAATCAGATTCTCAAATGCTGCTGTCACAAGGACGATCCGGCCTACGTCGGAACCTACACCGAATTGACGGAATCGAACGATGCGGGAAATAATCCGGTGTATCTGCAGCAGACGGTGGAAACCTGTGCGCTGGTAATCGGGCTGGAATGCTGCCGAAAGGAAATTTGGGAAACCTACACGCAGGAGGAACGGGATGAACTGGCTGCATTTTTGAAGGATTATGCCGAAAATCCCACCGCTCCGAAGAACTGGCGGTTATTTAACATGCTGGATTTTGCGTTTCTGGCAAAGGAAGGGTATGACATTGACGAGCGCATAATGGGCGATCATGCGCAGGCAGTTCTCGATTATTATGCCGGTGACGGCTGGTATCGCGACGGGCTGAAATTTGATTTTTATTCCTGCTGGACATTCAGTCTGTACGGACCGATCTGGTGCCGGTGGTACGGTTATGAAAATATGCCCTGGGTGGCGGCGAAGGTGGAACAGTATTCCAATCGTCTGATGGAAACGTATCCGGACATGTTTGACCGGGACGGATATACCAATCTGTGGGGCAGAAGCTGTATTTATCGAAATGCTTCCGCGAGCGCATTTTGCGGAAATCTGTTTCTGAAAAACAGCGGAATCAATCCGGGACTGGCGCGCAGAATCTGCTCCGGTTCGCTGCTTCAGTTCCTGACCCGGGATGATTTTCTGATAAACGGCGTGCCGTCGATCGGGTTCTACGGACCGTTTTCGCCGGTGGTGCAGTCGTATTCCTGTGCGGCGTCTCCGCTTTGGCTCGGAAAAGCCTTTTTGTGCCTTCATTTTCCTGACAGCCATCCGTTTTGGACGGCGAGGGAAGCGGAAAATGCGTTTGACCGGCTGCCCGAACACGGCGTTCGGGAAACGGTATTGCCGGCACCCGGACTGTGCTTTACCAACCATAAAGACAACGGAGAAACGATATTCCGAACGGCCAAAGTGCTGCTGGCATCCGGACACCGTTCCGATATACAGAACTATTCAAGACTGTGCTTCAATACGAAATACCCGTGGGAGGCGACGCCGTCGGACGGGAACGCAGAGCCGGCAGTGGAGTCCATGATGTATCTTCTTCGGGATGAGAGCGCGGACGGGTGGCTTTACCCCAATGCGGTTTTCTGGAACGGATTGAGGGATCGGGTTCTGTACCGAAGGGAATATTTTGATTTTACAAATTCCAAAGGACCTTTTCGGACGCTGTACATGTCGCTGGCGGATTTCCCTGTGCCGAAAGGAATTTTCCGGGTTGATAAAATTTGCTTTTATCGGCGCCCTGTCACCGTAACGCTGGGGTCATTCGGATTTCCGGATAACGGAACGGAAATTATCCGAAAGGAAAAGAACGGCGCAAAAGCGATTATTGTAAAGGGGCACGATCATATGGGCAGGCCTCGGCAAATGGCGATGACGGTCTTTGGCGGATGGCAGGAACTGGAGGTTCGGAGCAACCGTGGAACCAATCCGGATTCGGACAATTCGCTCCTGATATATGCCGTGATGCGGACCGGAGAGCAGCTGTATGATGCATCCAAGCCGTATCTGCTGGTTTCGCAGACAATCACCGCGGACAGTTTGGAAGAGTTTCCGGATGAGGAATTATTTCCGCTGTCGTCAATGACCTATACCGACCCCTGGAACAGCGGTGCGTACGGGCCGGTGGAAATGAAATTCCGGGACGGGACGGTTCGGACAATTGATTTTGAAGGTATTGAGGGAAATTTGTCCCTGTAACGATAAGAAAGGGCGTGTGAAAAAATGAGAAATCATTTTTTTATGCGCCCTTGGTTTGTGTATAGAACGCTTGTTTTTGCACATTAATTGTGGGTAAGGGTATAGTTCCCCTTACCCCATATCTTCATGCTTCCTATATTTTATGCGGCTCTTTCAACTCTATTCTTTTTATTGTGATATTTATAAAGATTCTGACCTATAGAAACCAGAAAAACCTCTAATCTCACGGAATCTATTCCTCTTCGGACGATTCTTTT
>JAZUGQ010000038.1:0-2308 GCA_045641285.1 Lachnospiraceae bacterium | reverse complement strand
CGATACCGCGTATGCCATAATACCATACTGAAACCCCTGGATTTCCACATGGGTACTTTCAAACATTACCGTTCCGACGATTTTGATTCCGCTCAGCTGGCCGTTGCCCAGGATTCTTAGTCCGCTTGCCGGGTTGCCGGTGAACTGCAAATCCCCGACGGAATAAATGCCGACGCCTTTGCCGTCCGTACCGGACACCGAAATCGTACTCATCGACGTTTCGGTAAAATTAACCTTCAGACAAGAGTACTCGTCGCCCTCTCCTCCGTAAATCGCGTACCGGTTTCCGTCCGGTGCCGTATACGTTTCCGTAATCTCCGCACCGTACAGATAAATTATATTGTTGAGTGCATCATACACCGCTTTTCCGTTTCCGCACTCGATTCGTGTCTTGTTTGTGTAAAACTGTTCGCCGTTTACCCAAACATCATACGGGTCACCGAAATCATACGACCCGCCTCCCTCTTCTGCCGACGCACTTCCGAGCATGCAGAACATCGTCGCCAGAATCAGAAGAACCCAAAACATACGTTTTTTCATCCCTTTTGCCCCTTTCATCTCTCGTTTTCGGACTTCCGCCGCGTTCTCTCCGGCCGCTGTTCCGAAACATCGTTATATACCGCAGTATAGAAGATTTCGAAACACCCGTCAAGGGCTTCCGTTCCTTCTCATTGCACTATGTTTTTATGCCGAAAACCATTCGAAAAAATCATTTCCGAAGCGCCGGCGTTACCGCTTATTTCACCGGTGTCACTGCTTATGCGCCGGCGTTACCGCTTATTTCGTCAGCGTCAGACTCTTTACGGCGCTCCAGTTCCCGTAGAAGGTATAGCCGGCCACGGTTTTGTATGCCCGTACCTTCACATAATAGGTTTTGCCCTTTGTCAGTCCCGTAACGGTCTTGTTCACGGCCGTCGAACTTGCGATTCGAACGGTTGCCGCATTGGTCAGAGACGAACCGGTTCCGTACATGATTTCATAACCGGTGCAGTTCGGTGTCTTGCTGAATTCCACATTCAGCACTCCGGCACTCGGATTGGACAATTTGGAAACGAAATTGTTTTTCACGTAAATCGTGTTCTTTGCCGAGCTTGACGCGCTGGTCACGGTCGCGGTTCCGTCCTTCCGGAAGCTCTTGATCGCGTAATAATAAACAACACCGTTTTCCACCGTCGTATCGTTGAAATACAGATTTTTCTGAGTCGACCCGATCATATGCCAGGTACCGGCCTGCGTATCCTTGCGATACACGAAATATCCGTTTGCACCGGTTACCGCGGACCAGGTCACCTTTGCTCCGCCGCTGATGTTCGTAACCGACTGAATCACCGGCGGCGCCATATAAATGCCGCTCATCGACGTTCCCATCGGACCGATCAGCTTGTTGTAGCGGCACAGCTTCACCGCGTAGGTATAGCTCGTGTTGTTTTTCGCGGTCTTGTCATAATATCCGGTTCCCGTAGTCTGCGCGATGAACGTCCAGGAGGAATCTCCCTGCGCCTTGCGGTAGAGCTTGTATTCATAGCGGGGAACCTGTTTCCATTTCACCGTAACCCCGTACCAGGAATTGGTCAGACCGGTAACCGCCGTCGTTTCCGTGCACGGCTTGGCAATCAGCAGGAATCCGTATTTGGAAAAATGAGTCTTGCCGTCCCAAACATCATCGGTCTTTTCGTTGACGTACACCTTATAGTCCGAGCTGAGGGAGAGCGTCAGATGCGCGTTCGTCTTTTCTCCGGCCGAAGTGTTCCCCTCGCGATAATAAATCGCTTTGGTTCCCTTACTGTATATGGTCGAATTGACAATCGTCATATTGTCGCTTGCATAAATGCCGCGGCTGCTCGTACCCGACACCGTAACCATAATATCGGCATTTTCAATGCGCAGATTGCCGCTTGCCGCAATGCCCATGGTCTGACCGCCGTGTCCGTCAAACATCGACGCGGGGATATCCACTTCCAGACTTCCGGGTCCCTTAATCGTCAGACCTTCCTGCGCCTCGATTCCCTCGATGGTATAGGTCGTATTCACCGAGTGCTGAATCCGGTTCGTTCCCTTTAATACGATGGTCAGCGGTATTCTCGCAAAAATGGCACTGTACACCGTGTTCGAATCATAGTGATCTCCCTCGGTGATCGTTGCATTTTCGAGCGTTAACGTGTTGGTATCCGGATCAAACGTCGCCGTTCCGTTTCCGCACTGTCTTGTCAGTTCCAGTGAGGTAAATGCCTTGTCCCCGAGATATACATCGTATCTGTGGTCCGAAAATACATACATATACTTAATACTTGTCGTAAAATTCTTCGGA
>JAZUGQ010000037.1:0-34302 GCA_045641285.1 Lachnospiraceae bacterium | reverse complement strand
AATAAAAAGAATAGAGTTGAAAGAGCCGCATAAAATATAGGAAGCATGAAGATATGGGGTAAGGGGAACTATACCCTTATCCACAATTAATGTGCAAAAACAAGCGTTCTACACACAAACAAGGGCGCATAAAAAAATGATATCTCATTTTTTCACACGCCCTTTTCTTGATTCGTTTATAGAACACGTTTCTGTTTATATTTATGTTTCCTTTTGTGCCGTTCTATTTCGTTATGGTAATTGTCTTTTTGGCACTCCAGGCGCCATAGAACGTATATCCTGCAACAACCTTATAAGGACGCACCATTACATAATATGTCTTTCCCTTTGTCAGACCTTTGGCTTTAATGTTCGTATAGTTTCCACCCGCCTGCGTAACATACTTGGAACCGCTCATATTGGAATTGGTGCTGTATACAATCTGATATCCGGTCGCCTTGTCGTTGACGGAATGAACCACCGTAAACTCGCCGGGGCGCGAATTGACCATGGAGGAAATAAACGCATTCTTCACATAAACCGTGTTCATTGCCGAACTCGAAGCACTGATTTTGATTGCATCTTCATCATCCATACAAAAATATTAATGTCACTCATTTACTTTGCTTCATAATTTCAGTTTTTTTCAGTTCATACTCATCATGTGTAATGGCACCCATTGCAAGGAGTCTTTCATATCTGTTCATCGCATCTGTTTCACCGTTTTCTGCCGGATTCTGAACTTCCTCCACAGCCGTTCCGTTGGACGATATTCCTTGAATTATGACATCGGTTGCCTCGTTTTCGATATGTCGCGAGAACACAATAATCAATAACATCAAAACAACTTCCAATGCAGATGAAATTTGCATAGCAATACCGTGTAGAACTAATTCAACTATATACTCCATTACAACATAAGCCAAAATCAGTCCTGCTGAAATCTTCACTTTCCGTTTATTTCCTTGAATAATTCCGGATATTCCGATTCCGTAAAGAGCAAACAATATCACTTCCGTCATAAGTATCGCTATAGAGACAATCATCTCACCGAACATAGATCGTACTTCAAATCCATAATAATAAAGTACAACGCCCGCCATATTACCAATTCCGTTTAACCTGAACCTGATAACGTAATTAAACATTGAGGAAATATTCTCAACAAAGAAAAAAATGCTGATTACAAACATCCACCCTAAAATACATCCAATAGTATTTTTTCTTTTCATTCCTTACCTCACTTTCTTCCGTCTCAGTCGAATAATCATTTACTTATACAAGGGCTGAAACTACCAATTCTTTTCTCATGTCACCCGACAAGTCACTCTTGTTATAATATACATTCAGTTGGCAACTTCTGTATCTGCCTTTGCTATTTATTGATAAATTTACTATTTACAATCGCTACACTTGGTCCCGGTTTTTTTTCATCGGTAATCGATTCTATCTTCAATTGCCACACATCCGAAACATCAATATTAAAATGTATATCCTTTGATTGACCGCTTATATCTCCGCTATCCCAAAGCAGTTTTCCATCGCCGTACACTTTGACTTTCAGATTTCCTGTATTTTCCCGACTTTCCCGTGGAATCGTGATATCCCCCTGAAAACTCACATACTGTTTACTGAGATTTATATTGACATACGAATTACCACCCCTATCATAATGTATTTCATCCTCTTTTTCATGTGGAAAAATAATGTACTCGTAACGGTCCATCCAAAGTACTAACGATTTTGGAGAATCCTCATCCTCAATCCATCCTGTATCAGTAGGCTTTCCATTTTCTAAACTCCATGATACTTTATCAAGCAATGACATAGGTGTATAGTAATCCGTTTCCTCTATTGATACCGGTTCCGGCATTTTCCATAATGATGGAATCTTAATATACGTATTGTCGTCTGCAATATAAAACCTTATCCTATCCAGATCCGGATCTCCGTTTTCATCAAAATTCGGATTGAAAACGTTTGCTATAACAAAGGACATAACTACCGGTCCCCAATGATTTGATTTCATTTCAGTCTGAGGAAGACCGTTGTAAAAATTATAAGGACCGTTCGAAAAATAAATTTCTCCGGAAATCGTATTCAGTTTACTGTCCGACGGTCTGTAAAGTCCTACCGGTTTTGCAAAAAGCGGATAAGGATACTGTTCAGAAAAATCATACCCTTCTGTTTTATTTGTAAACTCAAATGATACAAATGTCATAACCGCATTATCATCTCGGAATGTATATCCTCCCGCAGAAATCGAGGAAACATCCGGGGCATTTCCTTTTCCTCCGGCCCTTTCCCATGCTAAGTTTAGGTTGTTTTTGTCAGAAGCCTTAATCCAACTTCCGAATTTGACTTTTGTTTCTATCACATAACCGTTAGAATCTTTCCACTCAACGGTATATGTTGTTCCCGGCCATGCTGCTTCTCTTCGTTTTTCGGCTTCTGCTGCCTTTTTCTCATTAACATCGGAATCCACTGCATTATTGGCCTTTTCAAAAGACTGATTAAATTCCAAAAGATACTTCTGCAGTTCTTCTACGCTTGCTATTTCCGAAGCAATTTTATCATCTCCCGCCTCAAACGAAATTACTGTATACTTCGTATATGTCTTAGCCTCTGTCAATAAATCGGACAAATTAGTAAGTAATGACACATCCGTAACATCATTTTCGTGAGTCCTTCGTAAACAACTTTCCGCTTGGGCAGTCCATTGTTGTAAATGTTTTTCCTCCGTTGCAAGATTCGCACATGCCTGCTTATATTCTCCCAGTTGTGCTTCATCCTGTTTCTTCAGTTCCTCAATATTCGCATTAACTGCCTGAATGTCATCTTTCAAAAAACTTTCGGACTGCTTCAGAGAATCACGGATTTCTTCTACAGCAGTGATTTCCGAGGCCAATTTTTCATCCTCTGCATCAAACGTTTTGACCTCATATTTCTTATATTCCTTTGCCTTCGAAATGGACTCGGATAACTTTTCAAGGAGCGTAGGCTCAATACGATTATTGTACTGACTATCACTCATTATTTCTTCCGCTGTTGAAATCAACTTTGAAAATTGATCTTCGTAAGATGCCAAACTCTTACAGACATCCCGATATTTATCCAATTGTTCTGTGTTTTGTTTTACTTCCTGTTCGTTTTCCTGCTTTTTCTCCTGCTCCTGTGTTGCAGCATTTTGTCCTTTTGAGCACGCCGTACAAAGTAGCAGAATTCCAATTCCAACGAAAATAAGTATTTTTTTCATACCATAATTCCCTCACATTTCTAAATTATTACTCTTCGAAGTCTGAAATGCATTGCTCTTTCACAGGCAAATATCTGATTAAGAACTCCGCGATTTCCCCAAAAACCTTTAGAAAAAACTACTTGTATACGTCGTATTCAGCCTTTCCACAGATGTCGTGTTATCCAGTTTAAGAAATGCCTTTTCGACTGCCGTCAAAGCAATATTATCATACAGGCTGGCATCCATTCCGTCCCGTTCTTTATATGAAACCACGACATATCGAAAAATGTTTCGTCCGTTATCATTTCCACAATAATTCAATTCTGCAGTCATACCGATACCAAACGCTTTTTTCTGAAACCGAAGCTTATTCTCTGACACAACAGTGCATTCTATGCCTCGACGGCTAAAAACTCCCAAATCCATTGCCGAATAAAGATCATTTACAGAGGCAACATTCGTTGTAAAAATATGACTTTGCCGAAAAAAACTTTTTTCTCTCTGGATGATTTCACCGCTTGCAATTGCATTATCCTGTTTTTTCTTTGCAATAACCACTCCTAAAATAAGAACTCCAATCGCAACAACAATAACAATTACCTTATCCATAACTCCTCCTTTTTTGTCTGTCCCGGTCAAACAGTTATCATTCTGCTGCACCGGAATTCGCAAGTGCTTCCCTTCACATCTACCACCGTTATTTCTTCTTTTTCAAAACGATATCGACGGATAACTTGTTTCTCTATTTATTATCCTCGGAACGATATGCATCGACGAGACTTCCGGACTGGGAGCCTGCTGCCTTATTTGCCTTATTATCACTCCGTTTATCCGAAATATTGTCAATTCCTCTGTACACCTTGTTCAACAAAGCGCTTCCTCCATATATCGCTGCAAATGCAATCACAAAAGAACCAATTCGAATAAACCAATCCATCCCTTTCATACCTCCATTTTCCATAAATTAACTCTAGAACTCCATGACCCCATATTCAAGGAAACAACACTGCCTGTCATATTGCTTCCCAAATGTTGAATTCCATCAACACTCATTTCCGGAACTCTCCCGTTTTCTTATCGTAATATAATGGCATATCAACATATTCATGATATCCGGCGCTATAATCATCATCGGTACAATACGGTTCCATATTCCAAATTCGGAACTCCTGAACCTTTCCCGATATTTCCGGTTCATATGCATTTCCTTCATCTGTAACAGAATAAATATATGATACAGAACCCGATCCGCCGATTAGTTCGCATGTCAGAAATTTTCTTTCATTTTCCAAATTTTCTATAGTAAATAAATTCATAAAATAGTGCTTTGCTACCGTTTGACATTCACCCGAAGAAGTCAAAAGCAGGATTACGACATCTTGGTAATAATTCTCTTCCAGCAAATCACCGTATATCACAAATGCTTCGCCTTCTCCATCATAATTGAAATCATCGTAATACCAGTACGCCCATCCTGAACCGAAATCCTTTCTTACAATATCCTTCAGTTCGGATTCCGTACAAACCTTCTTTTGTGCTCTCTCTGTCGTTTCCTTTTTTGATGTTATTACAGATGTATCAGTTTCATTGGCTATCTTGACATACGTTTCTTCCGTCACCATCTCGCTGTAATCATCATTTGTAAAATGAGTACTTACCGACATCGTGCCGTTATATCCGATTTCTCCTATGTAATATGTATGAGAGAAACCATCCTGCTCATAATAAACAATTGTTTGAGGTCTTTCATTCTCATCACATTCGACCTCGACTTGATTTGCCTGTTGTATAAGCTTGTTGCTATTTTTCAAATACGAATAAATCGACGCTGTTTTATTCTCAAAAAACATAATATAAACTCTACTCGGAAGTTCTTCACCCGACATCTCATTTCCTTCGATTTCTACGGATTTCTCTTCCCATGTTCCGATATATTTTGCATATTCGGAAGTATCGAAAATCTTCTTCGTTCCGCCGGAATCATCATCGGAACAAGCAGTCAGCCACAACATCATCAAACAGCAAAAAATCCATACAAGGGATTTAGAATACCGGCATTTCCTATTTGCCATATTCCTACACCTCCTTAAGTTGTCTCGTTTCTGTTAATCTGTATTCACAGATTCATATTTGCATAGGAAATATCCCGGACTATTTAAAATTCCCTCGCACACGCTGAACTAACGCCGTTTCATCCAATGCCAAGATGGCCCTTTCCACAGCCGTCAATGCCACATTTTCTTCTAATTTGCCAACTGCTGACCCCCGGTAATTTGCTATTTTGGTGGAAAAAAAGGAATAATGATATGTTCCTTCCGAATATCCGTCATAATTCAGGCAAAAATACGTGGTCATTGTAACCTGCGTTATACTGAATTCAACACGTTCCATCGGAATCAACGAATACTTGATATGACGAGTTTTCAATACATCCTTGTCCATTTTGTCGTAGATTTGATCAATGGAGTCTACATTCGTTTCATACTTATGCACCTGTCTCATGAATCCCTTGTCCCGATTAACAATCTCCCCATTATCAAATGCCGTATTATTTCTCTTCCTGGCAAATAAAAATCCACCAATAAAGATCGCTATAGTCGCAATAATAAGAATTACCCATTGCATTTGTTATTGCCTCCATTCCCTTTAATGATATTTCCCGGCCTTTTTCAAAATCAAAAAACTTGTGCCTTTTCCCTTTCACACACTTATTTATCCATTCCGCATCCAATGCAGATTCTTATGCTTTTCTTGTTTTTTTGTCCGCAATTCTTGCAATACCAGATATCATATACATTTGTTATCGGATTAAGGGGTTCATCTCTTTTTACCGTTTGATGTGCAACATTCACAATTGTGCTTTGTGATAAATTATCGGATTCGCTCAAGACTTTGTTCTCCGAATCCGAAGATTCCTGTGGTCTTGCTGCCGCATTGTGATTTGTGTAGGAATAGGTTTTATTAAGGTTATCCGCCTGCATTTTATCAAGTCGATCAATAATGTCACCAACTTGTCTTTTGGTTATTGCACAATCTGTCACCAATTCGCCAAATGCATACAGAAGAGATGCGATTCCCCACGCCAACGGAACTCCTATTGCTCCACAAACAATAATTGTCAGAAAAATAAGACCGCCGCCTCCGCCGGCAAGTATTACAATAACCACCGGATAAATAACGCTCATTGCAACAATAACCCAAAAAATAACCAGTGCCAACTTCTGCAATTTCCGCCCGATATCATAAAACATAATTTCTTCCTCCACAGATAGTATATTTCAACGCATGTTCCCTATCGGAAAGCATCCACTGATATTCATAGAGTATCATATTTTTAAATGTCTATCAACATAAGTCAACTACCGGATACGTATTAAGTATCTGTGCAATTAATTTTTATTTATTTTGCGACAAATATCACTTCATATTTCTTTTGCGTATTTCATTTCTAAACCATGAATAAAAATTCGGAAAGACAGTCCAATAAGAACTGTCTTTCCGATGCTGTATAGTAAAGAGAAAAATATCGTGACGATACCGATTCATTTTCCCGATTATTACTGATTTTTCTGAAGCGACTCCAGCAATACCGAGAAATTCTCCTCCTGTTCTTCCACCTGCTTCGTTGCTCCGTTTCCGCTGAAGCACCCCCGCAACAGTGCCCCAAGCTTGTTATTTTATAATTGTCCTGCACACATTAAAATGTTCCACACATAAAAAAAGCATCTGCCCACCGTCCCGTCCTCCAATCGTTCGATTCTTGATCAACCATTTTGGAGCCGGTAACAAAGAGCAAATGCTTTTCCCGTTATTTTAGTTGTTCTACTATGGTAGAATCCTTATTTTATCTGCATTGTTTCGTAAACGTCGTCTGGAAAATGAGTCCGTTTTCCATGAATATACGTGCTTATTTTATGATAAATGCAATTATATTGATGATCATCGCGGCAAAAAACACGAGGCCGCTTATCCAGTAACCTTTATCTTTCATATCCTTTGCCTGTCCGATGCATACCGCACCGTTGAATGCACAAATCATGCTGACAAGGGGCGCCGGTGAAACACCTTTAAACTCCGAAACCAGTACCAGAATGGCAAATACCACGCACATGGTAATGACTCCTCTTTTAACCGTCTTTGAATTCTTTACATCATTATATGTTGCAACTTTTTCCAATGTTTCTTTAACTTCTACGTCCATTTTCTCACTTTTCCTTTCGCCTTCAATAATTTCCCGTACATCGACATCGTAAAATTCTGCCAAATATACCAACATGCTGATATCCGGCATGTTGCTTCCGGTTTCCCATCGGGACACCGTTCTCTGAGCTACGCCGAAATGTTCCGCGGCCTGCTCCTGTGTTATGCCTTTTTCGTTTCTCAACTCTTTCAGAAATGATCCAATTTTTTTCTGGTCCATTGGGGTTCCTCCTTTCAACGACAGACTATTACATCCGGCGATTTTCTGAAACGACACAAAGTGAGTAAATGCCGATTTTTCACCACCGGACACGAAATGTCTTATGTAAATTTCCGGTTTTCGACATCATTTTCCGGAAACATGTTCTATTCTATCACAAATCACAACAGGCAACAACAGAAACAAAGTCAAATGTGCCGATTGGATAGTGATTGCATGACACCGTCATTGCGGTGTTGTTTGTGTATTTGTTAAAATGACTTCAATTTTGTCATTTTCTGTACAATTATTCGCATTTTGCCGTTTTTGGCCAGAATTTAGGGTTTGCATTGGCTTGACTCTGCCGCTTCCCGGGTATATGATGAAACCATCAAAGAAAACAAAATAAGCATTGCTTATAAAGAAGGGAAGGATGAATATGTGGCCGTACGATCGTTTCTAAATTATTTAAGGACTATTTAAATCTCATTTTACATTTCATTATAAAAAGAGGCATCAAGCTAACGCTTATGCCTCTTATTTATGTCCCGGCCCTTACCGGTCACTAAGCATCAGGTTCATTTTACCAAAAATTACTATCACCGATTCTGTCCCCTCCTCCCCCTCTCAAAGAAACCATACCGGCTTCCCAATAATATAATGTCAATTTTTTGTGATATTGATTTACAAATGAAGCTTACTCGTTATATAATGTACCCTGTATTTTGAAAAATGATGCGGACTCTCACGAAGCAGAATCCGCCAAAACAGGGAGGCATTATTTCCATGAAAAAGATTATTTTACTGATTTCCGTTCTGACCGTTGTGCTGTTTGTTGCTACGGCGTGCGGAAATGACGATTCCAAAAAGCCCGCAGAGGCAACCTCAACGCCTACGGCAGCCGCACCGACTACTTCGACGGATACCCCGGCCGCTCCGACCGATACCCCGGCCGCTCCGACGGATACTCCGGCTGCTCCGACCGATACTCCGGCTGCTCCGACCGATACCCCGGCTGCTCCGACGGAAGTTCCGACAACACCGACCGCTGCACCTACCGACGTTCCTACACCGGTTTCTCCGGAGCAACTGATTGAGGCAGCTCAAACTGCTTACAACGACAATGCCGAAAAAGCCATCAACTATTTCCTCGGACGTCTTTCCTCCTCCTACGCATATCGGGTATCGTATTACACCGGCCCGGATAATGTCGGAATGTACAAAACCGATTTTTATAATGCCGAGGACATTTGCATCAAATCCGAATTCTATTATGACGATGGTTCTTCCTATACCGTAGTCTACGACAAACCGTCCGATCATCGCGGTTCCCAATGGCTGAATGAGAATGATGCTTCTGACATCCGCAACGAATATATGGCAGTCGGACATGCCGACAATAAATCCGATAATTATATTTATTATACGGATTGCACATATGATAACAAGGGAAATATCACCGAAGAAACCATCTATCGTTATTTTCTGAACTACGATGTCAATAACGGTTTTCAGGTAAAGCCGATTTCGGAATTAAATGAGCTGACCGAAATCATGTATCATTTTGTTTACACCTATGCAACGGATGAGCAGGGCAATACCCTTCGTACCGATGCTGCCGGCTCCTGTGAATACAGAGTCGGATTCAATCACGATTTGGAGTTTATCGATCTTTCCAATGATTCTCAGACATTCGCTTTTGCACCGAACGGCAACCTGCTGTATATTTCAGCAATTGACCCGTATGACAATATCAGCGTATATCATAAGGAAGACCGGGCATATGATAAAGACGGAAATCTGGTTGCACTGACCGGTTTCGGTTCGTCTTTCAAGAGCGAATCCTGGACCTATGACAACAACCGTCTCATCAGTCACAAAGGCACCGTGTCCTCGGAACAGTTTTTCGAGACCTTCACTTATGATGACAACGGACTGCTGACGCATTCCTCATATATCGATCAGGACATCGATTCCTACCTGAGCCGCGAGACGGAATACTATGGTGCCGAAGGTAACAGCTTTGGTTCATTTGCCGGAAAGCCTTATCAGTACGCAACCACGTATTATACCTTCGATCCTTCTCTGAATGAATGGGTTCCTGACGAAACTACAACGACCACGATTTATCTGGAATACATATCCTTCCAACAGACAATCAATGATACAGATGAAGAATAACTCTGCATTTTGACGGTTTTGGAAGTATCACTAATCTGAGAAAAAAATGTCCCGGGATTCTGCCCCAAATCAGAATCCCGGGATTTTTATTTACCTGCGATATTGCGTACCCGATCCAGCCATAGGAATCTGCCGTTTTCAATGTACCAAACAGCCGGAGTTCAAAATCTCCGTACTACCAGAGGCAAGTGCTCTGTAGTTAATATCCTGTATCGTTACCAGACAAGCTTCAGGCCGGTCATGGTTTCGACTTCTCTTTGATTAAAATGATTATAGAAATAACTCTTCATCGGAACGATTTCTCCGTTTTTCATATAATAGTATCCGATTTGAGTTTTATCCCGATATTGCAGCTCATTAATAAAATCATACGAAATATCATAGAAATTGCCGTCAGCTCCATAGAAGGAATAATGTTCCTCATCCCCTTCGACAAAAATGCCCTCATTGACCAGAACCTGATACAGATTTCCGAAGCTGATTCCGTAACTCAACCGATTGGCACACATGCCGTCATAGTACTCCGTCTGCCCGTCTCTGACAATGCCGATTTTCTTACAGGATGTTTCGTAGATTTCCGACAGTTGCTCTTCCGGAATTCCGAACAGGAAGAGCCTGCAGCCCGTCCTTATCGGTAAAATGTCCGACCAGTTCATACTTACAAAATCCGTTCTGGTTGGTTTCGGTCACGTCCAGATAACTCGGATTGTAATTCTCTGTCACCTGCTTTAGGACTTTGCCGTAATAGTTATCTGTAAAGGCATTTCCCCCAAGCGAGGAAGATTCTGACCGGTGAACCCAAACTTCAAACTCGGTATTCCACCGATCCTTGGCTGTGACCGTCCAAATTTCATTCTTGAAACCGTCATTTCCATCCACCACAGTAGGCTCGGATGCGACTTCAAAGTCCTGAAATCCATACGTTTTCTTAACGTATTTTTTGACATCGGACTGCGAAACTCCCTTCCCGCAGCCGGTCAGAAAAAACATCAGCCCCGGCACAAGCAGCAACAATAAACACTTCTTCATTTAACTTATTTTTCTCCCACTTTTGCTTTCTTTCCGGTCTTGGACAGGAAATAAACCAGCATTCCGATTACGAAACCGAGAGCCGCTCCGAACAGAACGTCACTCGGATAATGTACGAAGAAATACATCCGGCTGAACCCTACCAGTGCCGCAAACACAAGCGCAACAATTCCGATTTTCCTGTGATTCCAGAAAATCACGGATGCCGAGGCAAATGCCAGCATGCTGTGTACGGAGGGACAGGAAAATGAGGTCGGCCTCTTCACCAGCAGTGCTACCGTTTCATCCACCATGCACGGGCGCGGCCTTGCGATCCAATCCTTCAAAAGTCCGTCTCCTACAAAGTATGCGATGATATATGCCGACAGCACACACAGACCCGTCTTTTGGGTCTTCGGAATCATGAGAAGCAGAATTCCCAGGATCACCCAGATTTCCCCTTTTTCGCCAACCAGATTATTGAAAATCTTCACCATCGCCGAGTCCAGAAATTCACTGTGAATCTTCTGAATTCCATACAGGATATCCATTTCCATGATTAATCTGCCTTTCTGGTATATGTGATGACCAATTCACCGTTTCCGGCGTTATAGAATTTCATCGTATTCTCGTCCTCAAAGGTGACAGTATACCTGTAAACGATTCCCATCTCGTTGTAATAAAGAATCAGGCAGCCATCCGAAATCTCGTATCTGTCCGAAATATTGAGGTTCGTCCCGCCGACACTGACAGACTTACGATACCTTCCGTTATCCTGAATGGTAAGTCTATCATAATCAAAGCCGTCAACGCTCTCCCACGATCCGACCAACAGCGTTTCATCGATGGTCGGGGTTTCTTTCTTTTTCTCATCCTTCTTCGAATCCTTGGGCTTAACAAGGATGAATATCACAACTCCCGCCAGCACCAGTGCCGCAACAATAATCGCAATTGTCTTTTTCATACAACATCCTCCAAAAGTAATTTTTTAACTTCTTAAGAATATCAAAAATCCTGCATTCTTGCAACAAAAAAAACTTCCTTTTCTGCAAAAATACAACAACATTATAAACGATTATATACAAAAATGCAACAAAATGACTTCTATATCCGATATTTTCCCAATATGGTCGTGTGATGCAAAAGAGAAGGACCTTTGGCTCATTTTCCAAGCCATCGGTCCTTCTTTTCTGTATCGACTTCGTGTCGTTTTACAGCCCTTTTGCTTTATTTTTCAAAACAGTTTGCAATCAGGGCATTCAGTTTCTCGTTGTCTGTTCCGGCATACTTGTAAAGAACTTCGAAGAAATCCTCCGGCTTCGCATTGGTAAATGCATGCGTTCCGACATATTCCCGAATCACGGAATAGAATTCCTCCCGTCCGAGAATCTCTTCCATCTGTCTCAGGACGCACTGTCCGTAGCCATATACAGCCATTACATAACGATTGTCATCGCCGTAATCATAATACGACCGATTGATGGGAAGCGTTCCCTCTTCCAAAAGTGTCTCAACAACCGCGGCATCGGTGAGATCACCGGACGGTTTCGTCAAAAAAGACAACGGACGATAGGCCTCATCGTGCTTCTTCTCCTTCATATAATCCGAGAACACAAGTTCCGTATACGAAGCAAAGGATTCATCCAGCCACGGCTGCATACCGGAATTGCTTCCGACGATTCCCATAAACCACTGATGGCCGATTTCATGTGCGACACAATTTTTGAACTCATCGTAAATAACCTGCGGTTTTTCATTACTTCCGAGGAACACTCTCATTCTACAGTAGTCGTCTGAAATCTGAATCAGATTCGGATATTCCATGCCGCCTGCCTCAAGCGGACAAATTACGATATCCAGTTCATCATACGGATATTTGCCAAATGCGTAGCCAAAGGCATCCAGCGAATCCTCTGCCGCTTCAAACGCAGCCTGAACCCACGAAGCCATCTCTATCGCTTCCTGCGAATCCTTCTGTTCCGCATCCGTTTCCGATCCTGCAATCATCCGGTACAGAACATTTACCGTAACATCCCCGATATTTCTCGTTTCCAACGTATATTGCGATGACGCAGCGAATACAAAATCACGGACACACGGCGCATCGATTACAAATGTCACCGTATCGCCGTTTTCCTTCTTTTCGCTTTCCGTACCGGTCGATACCACCTTATAATCCTTCGGAACCGTTATCGCAACGTCATAGTTTGATACTTCGGAATAAAAGCATTCTCCCACGCTGATAAATGCACCGTGCGACCATTCACCGTCAACATATTCCGCCAGAATCGGATAGAAATTTGCCACATTGTACAGGCCTGCTGCGCATCCGAAACGATCGGCCACACTCGGAATCTTTGCGGTAAAATCATATTCCAGCGTCATTTTCTCATTCGGTTGCAAAGGCGTTTCGGGCGTAATCCAAATGACGGATACATCCCCGTCCCGTTCATAGGTAAGCTCCTTATTGTCACGTCTGTCAATAATGTTGGTGATTTCCGTTAATGCCCCCTCAAGCTGCGCGTCTTTCTCCTGTCCTACCTTTTCCGGCATCGTGAACATGCTCGGATAATCCCGGAAACACAGTTTGTCCCAGGCATCTTCGGAATCATTGTAAAAATCAAACTTCACATGACCGCTTACGGTATGAGCTTCCGTATCCACTGTCAGGTTCATATCATAATGATACAGTTCTCGGTCCGGCAACGCAATTTCGCAGTTTGCCTGCGTAAAGTCCGGTTTCTCTGTCGGTTCCGATGTCGGCTGTGCAGTCGGCTCTGCGGTCGGCTCTGCGATCGGCTCTGCGGTCGGCTCTGCAGTCGGTTCTGCGGTCGGTGTAACCGTAATCACACCGTTGTCTTCTTTTTCTTTGTCATCTTCTTTGTTTTTGCTACCGCATCCCGCAAACAGCGAAATGCACATAACTGCCAGCAGCAACCATGTAAATACTTTTTTTCTCATTTTCGGTCCCCTTCACTTTTCTCGGTGTTATGGGACTTCCG
The DNA here is from genome assembly GCA_045641285.1 of Lachnospiraceae bacterium. Classification (GTDB taxonomy): domain Bacteria; phylum Bacillota; class Clostridia; order Lachnospirales; family Lachnospiraceae; genus ISDg. The sequence goes on along the minus strand of JAZUGQ010000037.1, from coordinate 20,495 downwards.
GATTCCAATGCGCGTTTTCCCAAGCACCATTGGCATTATATTTTACATTATTTTATTTTTCAACATAGGTAACCGAATCTACTCACAATGTTCTCATTTTCTTCACAATCAAATTGCCATCGCAAGCGTCCCGCATATCATCAAAAGCAACCCGATAAATGCTTTTTACTGAGTTTTTCCCGAAATACAAAATACGAGCGATTTCGTTTCAATCGCTGCAATTTCAGGTGCTGACCCGACAATGAATACCATAATCCACGAGAACAGCAAAACAACGGCGGTTCTCACCGCCGTTGCCACATCTGAGTCGGTTTTTCGAATTCCACACTTTGCCAATATGGATGTCAGCCCTGCAAACAGTGCTGACAGTATTGCCATTACAAGCCACAACACCCTGCATCACCTCTGTATTCGTCCGTCCGGTAGTCAACGGTATTCTCGGAAGTCTTATTGCCTTTCCGATATCACCAACGGTCATACCGTTTGGTTCCTCAGAAATTATTTATCAATCTTTACACTCTTGACAGCACTCCAGTTTCCGTAGAATACATACCCCGCTACAACCTTGTACGGACGAACCTTAACATAATAAGTACGTCCTTTTTGCAGGTTCTTGATTGTCTCACCGGTTGCCGTTCCCTTGGCAACATCAACCGTTGTACCACCGTAATTATTCTCTACATCATAACTGTATATTCCGTAATACAATTCGTATCCGGTGCAGTTCGTCGTGGTACTGAATTCCACCTTCATGGCACCGGCACTCGGGTTGCTCAGCTTCGAAATGTAGTTATTCTTCACATAAACCGTATTTCTTGCAGAGCTGGAAGCACTGATTCCCTTCACTTCCGCAGTACCGAACTTGGAGAAACTCTTGATCGCATAGTAATAAATACCGCCGTTTGCAACATTCTTATCGACAAAATAATTGTTCTTCTGGGTAGAACCAATCATATGCCAGGTACCGGAATTCGTTTCCTTCCGATATACATAATATCCATCCGCATCATTTACAGGATACCATCTTACGATAACCATACCGGTTCCGTTGGTCACCGTGTCAATCTCCGGGCTTTCCATATAGTAATTCATGCTCGGCAGTGCCAGCTTCGGGCCCTTGATCCCGCTGTTTACAATTAAAGCATATTTATAACGGGTATGGTTTGTCGCTGTCTTGTCATAGTAGCCGCCGGTCGTTACGGTCGCCAATTCTTCCCATTGGTTATAATAACTTTCAACACTCCGACGGTATACCGTCACCGAACTTTTGGACGCCGGTGTCCATTTTAATGTCGTTCCGTACCATGCATTGGTGACTTTATCAATCGGAAATGAATTGGGACGTAATGTAACGGTTCCGCTAATCGACTGGTAATCGTCGGCAGTGATATAAACCTTATTGTTGTTCGCATTTGCCCATTGAGGACATGACGCAGTCAAATCGGAAAATATATGGTCAATAATAACTTCGTTGACAGTAATCTGCTCCAAGCCATATGTTCCGTGTACCATTCTGTTTCCTTTGGGGGACGAAACGTCTGCAAATTTCATATTGCTGAGATCCAGTTTCTGAAGGGATTCGCAATTGTAGAACATCTCAACCAAATTTATCAATTTCTGACAACTGAAGTTACTAAGGTTAATCGACTTCAGAGACTTGCAATTATAAAACATCTGCGACATGGTTTCGACATTCGCCGTATTGAACTTGCTGACATCAATTGACACAAGAGATTCGCAGCAGAAGAACATACGGGTCATATCCTTTACGCTTTTTGTTGACAGTTCACTGATTATAACCGTCTTCAAAGAACGGCAACCATCAAACAAATAATCCATATTGGTGACATTGCCGGTAGTGGAATTACTTGCGTTCACACTTGTCAAGGCATAACAGTGATAGAACATTCCCCGCATATTGGTTACCCTGCTCATATCCCATTTGCTGAAATCCATGGACTGCAATACTTCACACCCACAAAACATATCATACACAGAGATCACATTTGCCGTATTCCAGTTACTGCAATTCACAGACTTCAGTTTACTGCAGCCACTGAACATATGATACATGCTTGTCACATCGGAAACGTTCAGATTACTCAAATCCGCGGTCTCCAGGTTTGTGCATTCTTCAAACAGCTTGATACCGTTATCAATCGACGAACCCTTTCTTGTATCGACTGACTTAATATCCAACTTATAATTTCTCCAGGGACTGTTATCCGAGGAATCGGTGGACGGATTTCTTACCGCTCCCAAAATGTGCAGACCACCGTCAGCATCCAGATTCCAACCGGTTCCGCTTGCAATTACAGTAACCTGCTTGGTTTCTTTGGTTTCTTCTGCATTTGCGTTCAACGTCTCATCCTCTGCGAATGCTGTCATCACATTCATCAGGCATGCAATCATGAGACAACTGAGCACAAGAACAATTTTCACCCGGCTCACGGCCGTTCTTTTTTTTCTGTTCATTGCTTTTTGTGTTTCTGAATTTGAAACACTTTCTCCTTTTCATAAATTTGTACTTCCCATAGGATGTTGAAATACGATTCCAAAATCATCCACTGCCCCTATGTTTCGTCTGTTTTCGGCAACACTCCAGGCAACAATAAACTACCAAAAATTAGGTTTTCTGTCAAGAAATCTCAGCAAAAAACAGGCATTCGTCTTTCGACAAATGCCTGTTCACGTTCCTGATTATTTTCTGTTTTCAGCTAAAAGTGCGTCACAATTAATAAATCTGAATATTGCAGCTGAAGGTATTCTCTTCCGAACCTGCGGAACTCAAGGTTACATAGACTACCTTACCTGTTGTTTTGTAAATGAACTGAACCATATTGATGACAGCAGACTCATCGATATCGAAAGAAGTCAGCGGCTCTGTGGAAAATTCGGATTCATAAATGTTTCCGTCCTTCGCAGCTTTTCTGCAGCTTTCCGCAATCGCCTCTACCCACTTTGCGAACGAATCCTGTGAATCGTAGGAAACCGAAACAAGGTACTGTGCGTCAGACTCGGTCGGTGTTCCGAGAGCAAATCCAAGCGAAGTCTGAATATCCGCTTCCGATAAACCGACAGATGCCAAAAGAGCGCTGACACTTTCGCTGCCCTGGTTGCTGTTTTCAGGGTCTCCGCCCGGAGCCACCGGATCTTCTGCAACTCCGTATTTGCTGTTAAGAGCAGAACATTTCGCGTTGGAGAAATCAAATTTCCAGTTCTCATCATCAATCTTCTCAATGCCGAACTGAATCTCAACATTTCCGCCGACGCCCAATTCATCGCTTCTGCCTCTTGCAAGCACCATCGTGTATTTGCCGGGTTTAATACTTTCATGGTAAATGCTAAACTTATAAGGACATCTTGAACCGACGGTGCCATAATCACCGACGTGTGCCTCCATTGCTTCTTGGTATGTTGCGTAATCGCCTTCCGGACAAACCATCAGAAAATAGCCGTCATATCCGGAAGGATCGATTGTCTCAAGATAGTATCCGTCAAAGAAGAAGTCAGCCCATTCCTCGTTCTGCTTGTTAAAAGTGAACCAGGAAGCAACTTCATCCTGTAAGCTGTCGAATTCCTTGACCTTTCTGTCTTCGCCTGCACCTACAAGCCAGGAATCCTTGAATTCAAAGTGATACTTGCCGCCGCCCTCAAGAACAATGAACCATTGACCGAGAACAATACCGGTATCCCCGTTATACAACAGCATGGACCAGGTTCCCGGAGCCCATTCGCCCGAAGCAAGGTCTATAATTCTGGTGTTATCAAGTGCGAATACGTAGTATCCGTCAAACCATTCCTTATCGAACTTATCATCCAGACAATGAACCTCGTCCAATATCTCCTGAGTAATCCGTTCGGACTCTCTTGTCAGATAGAAACCGGGATTCACAATGTCAATATCATAAAGTTTTGCATCAATCTTAGCTGAGGTTTTAATCTTAAAATATAAATAATCTCCATCAACCCAGTATGTAATGGACTCGCCGAGTTTCGTGGGGTCCGTAACGGCTCCCTCCGGAACCGGATTATTTTCCGGATCGGTCGCAGGTTCGGTCGGCTTTGCCACAGGCTCGGTCGGTTCTGCCGTCGGTTCTGCCGCGGTTTCCGTCGGCTTGTTCGTATTGTTCTCCTTCGGTTTCTTCTTTCCGCATGCTGTGCAGGAAAGAACCATCGTAAGCACAAGTAATGCAACAAAGAGCTTTTTCATTATCTCTTCCTCCATTCATTCCTTACAAATATAACGAACATATTTTCTTCCGTTTTTGAACTACAGAGGGGGGCTGTCGTGGTATTTCCCCTCTCCGGGCCTTATTATACATCAAGTCAAATAAATTGGCAACAGAAGAGGAACGAAATCCAAGTGAATTTCGCTATTCGCTTTGCCCTTATCACTTCGTCGTATTCCCGGCCGCATCACCCTCCGGAGCCCGCCTGTCCGACCGTCTTCGGCGGTCATTTCCGCTCTGCGTATAGTATGCCGATTTGTTCGCATACATCTGCCTGTCAGCCTCGCGAATCAATCCGTAAATGTCCATGGACGGATTCTCATTTCGGAACGCAACCCCTTTGGAAACGGACAGTTCGTTGGAATACTGCCCCTTCCATTCCGCACATTTTTGTTGAAATTTCGTTATTCGTTCGTCAATCTCCTCCCGGTTGCAGCGGGCAACGACTTCAAACTCATCACCGCCGATTCGGTACACCGGTCCGACAGAAGAAAACATATCCGAAATTTTCTCGGCGGCCGCACAGATCAGCTCATCACCCGCAAAATGTCCGATTGTATCATTTACCTTCTTCAGGCCGTTTAAGTCGAACGAAATGATAACGATATCGTCCGGAATCTCCTGCTCCCGGTATTTCTTCACGTCATCTTCAAACGCACGTCTGTTTAAGAGACGTGTCATGTCGTCGGTGATGGCAACATTTTTCAGGTACTTCTGGTACTCCTTCTCATCCGTGCAATCCAACAGGATAAACTGAATTCCACGTGTTTTCCGGCCGTCCATCAGGAACTGTCCTTCCAGCGAGTAGAACCGTTCTCCGCGGGAAATCGTCTTTTTCAGTTCCCCGGTGTTCTCCATTTCCCGAATCCACTCAAGAAATTCCGGTTCCGTCGTTACCCGGTCGACTTCCAGTTGAAGAATTTCCGGAAAATACTCCTTTGCCGCGCTGTTGCATCCAAGGAAGCAGCGATGCAAATCAAAAGATACGATTCCCACATAATTGCTCTTCTTCAGGGTTTGAATCGCCGTGGCGTCCACGTCATACAGAACGAACCGGTCCGAAATGAAAATGTACGTTAACAGGACCAGATTATATGCCGCGCAAATGATGTCCACCGTGCCGAACATTCGTCCTCCCGCGAACGCGACGATGCAGATGAAGAAGCAAAATAACAGCAGAAACGCGTTCTTCTTCGAAACTTCTTTTTTCTTCTTGAGAGAATACAACAGCCCAATGATTGCTATCAGAAAATCCAATCCCAGGGAAATGTAATACACCGTATGCATCGGGCCGTATTCTTTGATCATGACCGTGGCCCCGGCATGTTTGGACAGGGAAACCGATTTGTAGAAAATCTGCGAATGACCGATTGTCAGGCTGCTTGCATAAATCAGAACGCCGAACATGAAAATCGAGAAGCGGAATATTTTCTTAAGCTGCAATTTACAGATATCGAAAATACTGAACATGACAAGCATCGCAGCAAACGCTCCGGCGGAATACATGGTACACTGTGCCATAATTGCCTCGCGAATGTCCTGCGACATAGACAGCTGCCATGCTCCGAAATTCATCACATCGACAGCAATAAAAGAAAGCGTGATAAAAACACTGTACGTGCTTTTCCACTTATAGAAATAAATCGCGGTTAAAAGCCATGATATTACGAAACAGACAAAATAGAAAATCATATGAATGCCCCCATTTCTTACACCTCCGGCAACTCAGCGGTTCGCCGAAACACACCTCCGGCAACTCAGCAGTTCACCGGAACACACCTCCGACAACTCAACGGTTCGCCGGATTACACACACCTCCGACAACTCAACGGTTCGCCGGAGCCTTGGATTCTGTAAAAATAATTATACCATTTTACAATACAAACAACAACGTGGAATCCAATACCCCGAACGGCGTGACTCTGCCAAAATGTACAAAAATAAGAAATATTTTGGGGGTTTGCAAAAGAATTTGTCAAAGCAGGTTACAATCAAATTCCGAAGTGAATCACAAACTTGTCCTCTGCCTTAGCTTTCAACAGTAATTGTATCAATTTTTTAGTGCCTTTTTCCCCGTCCCATACAAAATAAAAGGCACCAACAAAATTGTACCGACCCCCAAAAGTTAGACCAAAATAAATCTAACGATTGGAGGTCGGTATTTTTATGGCAAAATATGGCTACGAAGTTAAGAAACAAGTTGTTGAAGCATATCTTCGTGGAGAAGGTGGCTATACTTATCTTGCAGAGAAATATGGTATCACGAATACACCGTTTCCTTTGCAGGAAACGCAAGGACTTGTTTCCGGCGTACCGTCCTCATTATATTTAATGCTTCCGTCATGACCGTTCGTTACAACAATCTTCCCTGTTCCGTCACAATAGGAGCACACGGAAAGCATAACAATCAGTACCAAAAAAAGGCAAAATGACGCGTATGTATTATATATTCTTCTTGTTGTTTTGGCATCAACTATTTTCTTACGATGCCTAATGTCCTTAAAATTTTGCTAAATCAAATTTAAAATGAGCTTTACAATCAAATTGATTTGTTATTATTTCGGTTGCATTGCACAAGCATAATCGATCAATATTACTGTCGAAAAATCCCATGAGTTCCTTTATCAGTTCCCATCTGTCAGGATGTGTCGGATTAGCCCATTCCGGTCCGTAAGTAAACGTTTTTATCACTTTATCCTCAAGCGCAATCTCAATTTCCAAGAAATACCATATGCATTCACACTTATCAAAATTCGCTTGTAATTCCTTCACAATTTCAACCAGTTCAGCCCGATCCTCTTCATCTATATCAACCGGTGTATGAATCAGTTTTTCGCAAAATTCCTCAAACGTAAATGCATATTTTCCATCCGCATTATACATACTTTTTCCTTCGGAATCGACCCAGTTTTCACAAAAAAGAGTCATATAATATGCATCATCAGCATCCGAAGGTTTGCTATCAATTATTTTTTGCAACTCCTCGGTAGAATATTTACAATGATATCCCAGCAACTCACATAACCTTGGATATTCATGCTTATAAGCAATATTTCCAATTCTCTCCGCATAGTTTCCTTGTATGGACTGCCTGCTTTTTCTGTCATACCCTTCCCCGATTATTATGTCATATAAATTTGAAACTCCATCCATTTTAAATGAATAGTAATCCTGTCCTATACAATGAAAATAACTATTTCCATTCCACGTTCCCTTCGGCTGATTGCTCATTTTTTTAAGTTCTTCTATCGTCACACGGTTTTCTTCTATTTCATTTTGATATCTCTTAGCATCAATAAATGTAGTGTTCAATAAATCTTCAGGAGAGCAACCTAATGCCCTTGCAACATCCTTTACCAAATCCAAATCCTCCGGAGCAGCATGTCCTTTTCTCCATGACTTAATTCTTTCAATACTGTTTTTTGACAGATTTATTGTTACTGCAAATTCCGAACAAAACTCATTCAGTGTTTTTCCGCTTGATTTCCATTTTTCATCAAATTTTTGTTTAAATACTTCGTTCATAAACTCCTGATACCCACCGAACTCATCCTTATATCGTTTTCGTCCACTCATAGCATAAATAAGCAAATAATCTATTCGCTTCCTCCTTTCGAATCTGATGATAGCATAACAAATACCCCTTTAACAAGGTAATCTGTCGTTACCTCACACCATACATCCGGGAATTCATCATTTTATCCGAATCATCAAAAATACCGCCCGGTTGTCCGAGCGGTATAGACTTCTTGTTATGATTCCGATTCAATCTCGCTTCAACAGCCATCCGCATTCTCCCCGAAAATGCCCCTCTACCGCTTGATTTCTCGGATCATGCAATACTCGTTGAGCAGAGTTCCGTCTTTCAGCCGAATTCCGTTCGGTCTGACACCGACAATCCGAAAGCCCATTTTTTCATACAGTGCTCCGTCTCTGTTATTACCATTGTATTCTGTCCCTCCCATTGCGTAAATGAAACTGACATAATTCCCGAAATATCCTGTTGTCTCATTTGCTTCTATTGTATCACGGACCATATATAAATGATAGTATATAGATAAGGTAAAAGAGCAAAAAAAGCGTGATGACACCGTCGCCATCACGCTCATACCAATAAACTTCTGAAATTTCTTGTCAGGGCCTTCGTTCTACATTAGTAGAACAGCCACAGAGCGACCGTTTGGCACCCTGTGGCTGATTTGATTTATCAGGATTTGTCCGGACCGTTCCTGCTATACTTGCTTATTTTGCAGTATCCGGCTCTTGCTTTATTGCAGTATCCGACTCATGCTTTATTTTGCTTCGACTGCTTCGGATTTTTTCACAAGGCCCATCTTAACGAACCATTTATCAAAAGGAAGCAACAATACCAAAATAATCACCGGAACGTGGCACAGACAGAAAATGACACCTTCCTTATAGGTTAACGGACGACCTACAAGAATGATAATGTGATATGCGTAATCCAGAGACTTCGGGATCGGCTCACCGTGTGCCAGGTTGAAACTCAGGTCAAGCAAACCGGAGAAAATAAGAAGAATTCCCGCGATACAAATCTTAATGGACTGACCGGGCTTTCCGCCACCCATACGATGGGCAAATGCTACGGAAAGAATACACAACGGATACAGAAGGAAATACAGATTCGTATACATCTCGCCCTGTGCGGGAGTATTCAGCGTTCCGAAAATTCCGTAATAACTTGCTCTGGGAATGATGTAGCAAAGCATCGGGAAGAACGGAAGGCAGGCAAGAAGATATCCGCCCTTCAGGTTGTTCGGGAAGAAACTGATTCCGATTACAACAACAAAGTAAACCAAAAACTTAACGACAAGCCACCAAATGCTGTCAATCTGAGACTGGTGCGGCAACAGGAACCAAATGCATCCAACACCGATGACTCCGACTGCCATAGCAACCAGCCAAAGATATTTCTGCCAAAATGTACTTTTTGTTTCGTTCATAATACTAAATCTCCTTTTCAGTAATATATTTATAACGCAGTTTCCTGCGATACAAAACGTGGTCAGGCCTGCTGTTTCTGAGCGTTAATCTTTTCATAGCGCTCTTTCTGTGACTTGGAAACATGGAACCCGAAAAGACGCTGTTTGGTGAACAACGCCATCAGCCAGGGCATAACCGTTATGTGGGTCTTATACTTCTTCATCAGATACGGAATGTTGCCCTTGCTTTGCTTCTTCATGACATCAAAATTACTGTCATGCATCATATGGTAATTGGCCGCTTCATCGCTGTAGCCGAATCTTGCGCGTTTCAGGTACAGACGAATTCCAAGATCCAAATCCTCGTGTCCCCAGTACTTCATATTTTCATCGAAGCAACCGGCCTCCAGCAATATATCCCGGTCAACGGACACATTTCCGGTGAAGAAATTCATCCAGCGCATCGTGGTTGTCGGAGACTGGGTTGCCAAATACGTATCCTCATCACCGGTCTGTATGCAGTACTCCGCAAGTCCTCTGTAATCATCGCAATACTGTCTGATTTCATCATCGGAAAGATAAAACTGACAGCGTTTTCCGAGAACAACGGGGAACCCTTCCTCATGTTTCTTCAAATGTGCCTCAACATACGTCGGTGACACAATCCGGTCATCATCCAGGAAAAATACGACATCTCCCGTGGATCGCTTGATTCCAAGGTTTCTTGCAACCGCACGACCGACATTTTTCTCGCTGACCACCGGAATCCACTGATAGGACATTTGAAAATTCAGGCACTCTTCCACAACCTCTTTGTCGCAGCCGTCCATAACCACGATAACTTCAACATCATCCGTAATCTGCCCCTCCAGGGATTTCAGCACAAGCTTCAGCCGCAACGGCTTATTCATGGTGGGAATAACAATACTTGCTCTCATTTTTCTGCTCCTTCATAACCTGATTTTATAAGTGAAGTTTTGCTTTCACCGTATAGAACACAAGCGTGCGCTGCAGGATTTTGTCCTTTGGGAACTTGCTCTTGAGATAGGTCAGATTCTGCAGTTCTTCTTTGCTCTTTGACGCCTTGTTATGTGCGTGCAACAGGTGATAGCAAATGATTTTATTGTCCTGAACATACTCGATTCCGAGTTTTTCCAGCCGGTACCCGAGATCCGTGTCTTCATATCCCCAGCCCTTAAAATTATTGTCAAATCCTTTGATTTTCTCTACGGCACTTCGCTCAATCGACACATTTCCGGTGATAAATGCGATGAACCGCAAGGAATTCATGGGATTCTTCACAAACCACTTTTTGATATTGTAGTAGAATTCCTTTTTGCTTGTGCGCCGAACCTGCTTCAGCGCATCCTTTGCACTTCCGCGTACCATCATTTCGGTAAGTTCCTGTTCCGTATTCTTGGAGTCCATACGTTCCCCGAGAACAACCACCGGCTTGTCTCCGGTGTGATGCGCCATATGCCGCTTTATGAAGTTCGGCTCAACCAGGCGGTCATCATCCAGGAAAATGACGACATCTCCCGTTGCGATTTCGAGCCCGAGGTTTCTCGCCGCCGCCCGTCCGACATTTTCCTTGGCGATTACCGGAATCGGCTGAAAGCTCCAGGACGCATTTTCAAAATCCTTCAGTGTCTGTTCGTTGCACCCGTCAAATACGACAATGACCTCGACATTCTCATCGACCTGGCACTCCAGGCAACGCAACGTCAAATTCAGTCTGGTGAATTTGTCTTTCGTCGGTATAATAATGCTGCATTTTTTTGCCATGAATTTATCTCTCCTTCTATCGTCAACCTCCGGGTGACACTCCGTGCTGCCCGTCAGCGATTTCTCAGTGTGGTGTAATGCCCTTATTTCAAAATTCCGATGCCCAGAAACGCCAGCGCCCACAATACCACACACACCCGAATCGAGCGGTCCGCATACAGAATGGCATCCGGTTTTCCCGACAGTTCCTCTTTTCCATCATTTCTCTGGATAATCTGATAACGGAAAATCGCATACAGCACAAGCGCTATGGTGACATACGCTATCGTCACCTTGATGTTGGACACAAACATCACGTACGCCATAATGGTACAGGTCATCAGAATCATCGTGATTTGGTCAAGCAGGCCAACCGAAAGATTCTCGAGCGACTTCCGGAATTCACCGGATTTCTCGTTCATCACGCACAGCTCATTTCGCCTCTTGCCCATACCGATGAACAGCATGGCAAATGCGACGAAAAGCAGGAACCACACGTTTTGCCCCTCATCGATGGACAGGTTCAACACAATCATTCCCGAAACGGTTCGAAGGACGAAGCCGAACGCGATTACAAAAACGTCGATGAACGCATACTGCTTTAACTTCAACGAGTAAGCAAGATTGATGAGAAAATACGACAAAATGATGCGCCCCATTTCCTCCTGCATAAGAAATGCACCGGTTATGGAAATCGCCGCCAAAATTCCGCATACCAACAGCGCCACCCACTTGGAAACACGGTTGGACGCAATCGGCCGAAAGCGTTTGGTGGGATGAAGGCGGTCGCTCTTCAAATCAATAATGTCGTTCACAATATACACGGAAGAGCTGATCAGGCAGAACAGTATCATCGCCAGAAAAGCCTTCCCGAACTGTGCCATACTCGGCAACCGAAACAGCAGAATCAGCGGGCACAGTACAAAGCCGTTTTTAATCCATTGCTTTATACGCAGCAGACTGAGATAGTCCGAAAGCGTACCTCGTTGTTCTGACGCTTGTGCAGCCGATTGTTCCATTGACAGTTCCATCGGATGTTCGATCCGCGGTTCCATCGGATGTTCGATCCGCGGTTCCATCGGTTGTTCGATCCGAGGTTCTTCCCGAACGGTCGAGCTTAAATCACACACAATTGCTCTCATCCCAATCACCCTCTCCTTTCATGCTGTTTTTTCGATTCGTACTGCAATACCGAATCCAAATGATAATCATCAATATTCCCTGATTCACGACAAATGACACAAACGTTCCCATGAGTCCGAAATATTTCGTCAGAATCCAAATGATTCCGAACAGAAACACATACGGAACCGACAGTATTTTCAGCGACAGTTTCGCTCCGCTTACCCCGTCGGTAACCAACAGCGAGTTCAGGAAGAAATAAATTCCCTGAAATGCAATTCCGAGCGAAACCAGCAACACATATCGGAAATCCAGCGAATAATTTTGGCCGTACGCTTTGACAAGAATGATGACAACGCATGCGGTTCCCGCAACCAGCGCACCCCACGCGGGAAGCAAAAAACGCTTGATCTGTTTCTGAAGTTCCTCTCTCCTGATTCCACGGTTTAAAATTGTGGGAAGAAGAACCGCCGCAAAGATATCATTGTAAAAAATTGAGAAATAATTTCTGACATTGACCTGATATACGTTGTAAATTCCTACGACATCTCCGGAGCACATGCCCGACAGAACGTAGAAATCCAGGTAATACAGACTGGTTGATAAAAACCAACTGAACATATACAGAATGCTCGGTGGATAGACGGAGCGGAGTACCCTCCGGCTGATCCGGATCCGGCACGGTTTTCCGGGTGACAGCATGCACAGGAAAACCATGATTTGGCTGAGGATATTGAATCCGATAAATAAATACAAACCCGCGTAATGAAACAGGAAAATGCTCACAACGGTAGCACCCAAAAGAACAATTCCACCGATTGTTTTTGCAATACCGATATGGAAAAATTTTTCTTCCGATTTGAGAAATGTCTCTGAAATGATGCATGCATTCATCGCGACAGACAGGCCGATTCCGAGGAACCAGGACTTGGCGGAAATATGAATTGCACGACATACAATCGGGGTCGAAATCCAGCAGAGAATCGAAATCACGAGGCACAACAGGACATTGACCGTCCACACCGTTTCCCTTGTTTCCTGTCTCTCCGCTTCGTTCTGTTCCGGCAACACCTTTAAGAGCCAGGTATTGACTCCCATAACAAGCGGAATGACCAAAACATTTCCGATGCTGATTACAAGTCCCAATTGTCCGTTGTCGGCAACACTCAACTCTCTTCCCGAAAAAACCGATGCCAGGACATTAGAAAGAATACCGATTCCGCGAAAGCAGAAAAGGACAAAAAGATTCTTTACGAATACGAAAAAGGTACTTTTATTCCCTTCCGTTCTACATACCAAAGCTTGCATTCATTTTCCCATCCCTATTACCAAATACCATCATAGGCAACAGCAGTCGCGAACCGTCACCTACGCTCTGACTTCTCTCAATTTTTAACGCGTACGATTCCGGATTTTGGGCGCACGTGATTCAGATAATAACACGTTATATTCAAACAATCAACACTTTTTTTCATAAAATTGCAAAATTTTTTCGTGTGCACGTTTATTTTGTTTTTATGCTTAATCGATGGTAGAATGCATAATACCGCTTTTCCTGTGTCAACGTAAAACGCCTTGAAATGTCGCTGAAAGTCCCTTGTTTCCTATGTTTTGCTTGTCTGTGGTCTACCAGAACGTGATATGTCATCTTGTAAAGGATTTTGGAAACATTGAATAATTATAGATACTTTGTGGAGTATGAAGGCTCGGTTCTGCGATGTGTAAAAAAATAGAATTTGAAGAGTTTTTCGATTTATTATATAGTGGATTATATTAGACTTTTTGCTTTCTTAAATATCCGCTTACAATAAAAAAACGGCCTTCGTCAAGGCCATTTTTTGAGAATTTTCGGAATCCGGTAATCATTCCGGCTATGTGCACTGTTTATCCAAATGATTTCCTTTTCGAAAACGGGCAGCATGCTCCGATCGTGCGTCCGGCGCGTCGCAGCGGCCGTAGGAATCCAAAAAGGCGGTTCCGCTGATACGGAGCCGCCTTAATCATTGTTATTGCTGTTCTATTTTATTCCACAACATGCCAGGAATCGTAGTTCACCTTGGTGACGGTACACCGGTTGACGGTTGTGGGCGCATTGTCATAATTGTACTCGACAAAGTCGCGGAAATCCTTCTGATGGCGGATGTTCCCGAGTTCCTTCTCAATCTGGCCGATAGCACCGGTGTCACCGTTCCGGATGATGGACGTTCCCGCCTCCGGATGCTTCTCCATATACTGGACGATGACCTGATACAGCTTGTGGGCATCCTTAATCATGAGCGAGCCGTTCGTCAGAAGCTCCGTTCCGGTCAGATTGATAATGGTTTTCTTCAGGCCGGTATCAATCCAGTGCTTCCAAATGCCGGCAATCTCGGCGGCCAGCGTCAGGTTGGCTTTGCCTCCGCTCGGGCGGTAGGTAATCGAATGACGGGTGTGACATACGGTGCACTCTTTTTCGATTCGAACGAGATAGTCGACGGTGCCGTCATTTAGATTCCGATAAATGTCATAATATTCCGTCTTCGACTCGTCAAAGACGCAATCCACTGCCGTTTTGCAGCAGCCGCAGGTATGTCCGTTCTCATCCATGCATACGTAAACGTCCTTGTCGTAGAACGTCTTGTCGTCGGTGATATGGACGAGTTGGAAATTATGCTTCTTCTTTACGTTTTTCTTACAACGTGTGCAGTAGAGCGTATGGTACTTCGCATCATAGGAAGTCCCGTTCGCCAAAGCCTGCGGTGTACTTTCGGACAAATCATGCCCAAGCGGCTTTACGATATCCACCTTTCTGCAGGCGGAGCAGCCGGAAGTGTTGCAGTACTGATAGGAGTATCCCTCTTCCGTGCAGGTCGCTTCTTTCATCAAATAATGCTTGCCCTTGTAGACATGGTCGGCGAGCGGAAGTTCAACTTTCTTGTGCTTCGTGCAGCCTTCGTTCACGCATTTCATGTAATCGTAACCGTGCGTCTGACAGGTCGATGCCTTGCTTAAGTTGTCAACTTTTTCGTATTTGTGCTTGCCGGTCGGAGCGATGGATTCACCCTGGCAGGCAATGCCGCAAACGGTACAGAACCACTCCTTCTTTCCCTCGGAAACGCAGGTAGGTTCCGTGATGACAGGATCCGCGGCAGGCTTGTGCTTGCCGGTCTTTTCGAGAACCTTCTTCTTGGTTCCGCCGCCCGTGGAGCAGGTGTACTTGATATAACCGTCCTTACCGCAGGTGGGATTCTTCCGGGACGTTTCCTCCCAGTGGTGCTTTCCGGTCGCGGGAATCTTGGTCTCCTGCTCAACGCAGGAACAGCCTTTCCGGTCGCATTTGTACAGGGAAAGACCGCCGGTACAACAGGTCGGCTCGGTGACGGTTACGGAAACCATATGATGTCCGAGCTTGTCGCCGTTCTTTTCGGTCTTGGTACGGCTGCATCCGGCATTCGAGCATTCATAATATTTGGAACCCGCTTTGGTGCAGGTTGCTTTCGTAGTCTTCTTCAGCACCCAGTTGTGCTTGCTTTCATCAAACGGAGTGTCGTGTCCGCCATTTTTCTTGCCGCAATTCTTGCAAATATACTCTTCCCGGCCGCCGCTGCAGCAGGTGGACGAAACCGTCACCTTCCATTCATAATCGTGCGCCGTCTTCGCAATCGGCTCGGTGTAGTGGTCCTTGCAACGGGTGCAGGTGTAGGTTCTGACGCCCTCTTCACAGCAGGTAGGCTGTTTGGTCACAGTGTCCTTATAGTTATGTCTTAAAAACGGAATCGAATGTCCGTCTTTGACATTTCCGCAATGAATGCAAATGAGTTTCTCATACCCGCCCGTAGTGCAGGTCGGTTCCTGGGTCGTCTGCCACTCGTATTCATGGCTGCAGGCAGCCTGCGCCGTCATGGCATCGCTTCCTGCCGCGAAGAACCATACAAATGCGCTGAGCACGGCAAGCAGGATCATTTTCGTAATTTTCCTCTTCATAAAACAGTCTCTCTTTCCAAATTCATTCGTGCCGAGGGAAATCATCAACAAATTGCCTCTCCGTAACAAGGCAAATGCGGCACCTCAACTCCTTCAAGTATACGGGTCTGCCCGATTTGTGTCAAGTAAAAAAGTTTGAAAATGACTTTCTGCTTTGCAGTTTTGTTCGTAAATAATGCAATTTTTATGACATGTAAGATGTGAAATATCCAACCGATGAGGCAAATTATTGGACATGGAAGACGATTGTTACGATGTAAATAACCGGTTTTCCATGCCCTTCACGGCCTGAATCACCGCCGTCAGCTCTCCCTTGCTCATGCCTTTTTCTTTCAGGTCAATGAACTGCGCCTTAATTCCGCGCTCCTTGAAATAACGCTCAGCCTTCTTTGTATCAAAGCACTTTTTTGTGCCGAAAATCTGGATGTTCATGGTTGGTACTCCCTGCTATAGTAGAATCATTCTTATATTTCTTTCCACACTTCATACCCCTGTCTTCTCGCCGAATCGTAAACCGGTTGCATATTTTTTTGAAGTATGTTGTAAAACTCCGTTTCTGAATTGCCTTTACGATACAATTCATGTCCTGCCCAAATGGAATGCAGGTTATCCCGATAACATGCTTCATACAATTTGTAGATGCTTTCTTCCTCATGAATCAAGTTGTAAAGCAGATACTGGTTTCTTGCAAAGCGACTAAAGAACGGATCCCATTTGGGTAATCGATTGCTTTTAGAAGAGTTCAATGAGGAATCCATCGGCATCAAATTCCACAGTTCATCGTTCATAACAAATGACCATGGTATAAAATGATCCACGTCATATTTTTGAGGGTTTACAGATTCCTCGGTAAAGACATCCCTAACGTCTATGTATTGTAATACACCATCCCAAAGTTTGCGAACATTGCTGAGTTTTCGCATTTTTTCGTCCATCGGCAACAGTTTATAAACAAGCCCCGGCACTTCCGGATTATTATTCTGCAACCATTTTACCTTCTCATATTGAATCCACCCGAGAATTGACACCGTGTTATCCTGAATCATCGCCGTCCATGCCGGTTGAAAATAAACCTTCTTGTTCAGTTTGCTTTCTTCACCCAGCACATACGGTAACACGACCGACTCACTATTTATGCGATTAATGTACGCAGTAATACGCTTGATAGACCAATCTGCATCAGTAAGTTTATCCGGGAAGAAGCCTGCTAACGCACGATACGGAACCATGTTGGTAAGTTGCTCTTTTGCACTCTTCAACTCCATCTCATGTTTTCGAATAGCATTTCTGATTTCAACTTTTGAAGCATTGGCCGGTAGTTCGCTCAGCTCAGACAAAGTAAGGATTGCTCTTTCCAAACCATCTCTCACCTGCCCATCCAATTGAATACCACTTAGGTGAATATGAAACTCCCTCACCGAATACCACGCGTTACAAATCATTTCATCAATAATTGCATTAAATGTTGTTTCCGTTACACCTTCGGAAATCAATTGCACAACAGCTTCCAACCAGTAAAACTTATAGCAATACGATGGATCCTTCATCATATGTGAAAATCCATCAATATCCAAAGAATTATAGTATTTGCCATCAATGATTAATTGATATTCATTTTTCGTAGTATCAAATTCAGCCATTTTTCATTACTCCTACCCGGTCGTACATCACCGGAAATCCAATATTCGATGAGTTGCAAATTCGGAAAATTCCTCAAATACTCTTGAAATGTAATCTCTGTAAAATCAGTAAAGTAGCGTTCTCCCCGATATCCTTCAAACTCGCTGTACTTAAATGAAGTGTAAATATATCCCTGCATTTTCGTTGCTCGAATCATCTTATGCAACACTTCCGTCAGTTCGCTTTTAGGTAAATGTAAAATAGACGAGCATGCCCAAATTCCATCGTAACATTCCTTCGAATCCAGTTCGGAGAACAGCATTTGCTTCACTTTAGTACCAGTTACTTCACTAGCGAATCTGCATAATTCCTCAGAACCATCAGTTGCATCCACGCTATATCCCTTACTCAAAAAATACTGTGTATCACGACCTGAACCACAACCAAAATCCAAAATTTTTGCCTTGTATGGAAGATAAGCCAGAAAGCGTTCTTGAATATCAGAAAACACTATATCACCAGTACCAGAGACAAAAGCAGCAGCATGTTGATTGTAATAATCTATCGTAATATTTTTCATAAACGCTCCTCAAAAACAACAAAAAATGTTCGCCTGCATGCAGAAGGTAATTAAAATGCTCTAATTTCTTTTGCCAAGCTAAATGGAATAATTTCTCCGGTTTTTGTTTCCTTATATGCACTTTCCTCATGCATGTACTCCACAATATCTTTGGCCTTGAAGTCTTTAAACTTTGTAATCACTTTATCCAATATTGTTATTTCTCTATCCGCCAATATAGAATAATCCACATTGGCAGTTGGATAGATATGAATCATGATGTCGTAGTTAATGCTCATTTCTTCGCGAACATTTACATTTTCTAAATTCATCAGGCTATTATATCCGATTGGAAGAGCCCCTAAAGATTCATGTCGATATACCATGCCGGTCATGGAACATCCGGTTTCAATAAATGCTAATACATCAGAGTACCAAAGCATTTTCATCAGTTTTACCTTAAACAAATTAGTAACCCGCTCCGCCATATACGAAATCATCGCTTCGATTTTATCTATATCAAGTGTCGAAAATCCGCTCGAATCCGATGGTTCTTCAAAGTTTGCATACTCACTTTCAAAAGCCTGCCTTGTAAGGAACTCCTTGCCATAGGAATCTAATTTCTCAACCATCTTTTCTCTAATCTCAAAACGTTTCACATCCGAAAATTTATCGGCATTTTTCTTTAAGAACTCCAGGGCCTGTAAAGGATTATCTTTAATTAGGCGAAGCATCGTATCGTATGCTTCGTCCTGGATTGCTTTGCTCTCATATCGCGAAATGGTTGCTTCGCCCCATCCAAGGAGTTTCGCAAGATCAACCTGAGACAGAGCGTAACTTTCCCGAATTGCCACAATTTCGTCCGACGTAAGAAGCCCCATCTTTACCCGGTATGCATTTCTGGCATTAAGGAGATTTTCGTTTGTCATTGCTCCGGTTTCAAACTCATTCTCGTCCTCGTCGGCATTTACACAAAAATAAAACCTCTCCTCGTAGGCAACTTCTTCCCCTTTTACCGTGGCGGTTGTAATTCTTTTTCTCTCTTCAATTTCATGTATCTTGTTACATAACGGACAAGACATATGAATTTTTCTAATTAAAGTATTGGCCTCCATAGGCTTACCTCCTTCATTGATTTCATTATGCATACGGAAATTCCATTGTATCCTTTGCATAATGAAATGACACGCATACTACCTGCTTCTGATCATTTCGAATCTTTAGTTTCACATAAATCAGCTTATCGTTTATGTCCTTCCCAAACACAAATAAATATGGCGGATTTACATCATCTTTATCAATTTTTGTTTCTGAATACTCTTCAACTCTTAATTCATTTAATCTGTCAACAACGTCTTTTGCATCATAATCAAGGTCCAATAATGTATATGGTGTCGAAAACCTCTGGTCGTCCCCGTGCTTTTTTTTACGAATTAAAATCAAATCAGTATTTATATCAAACTCAGTGCTTCCAAGTAATGTATGCAACTCATCTATGAACGCTTCAACCTCTCTTTTCTTAAATTTACAACTAAGTAAAATTCTAATCACCTCCGCTCACGTACTATCAATTGATAGTATACTTGTTAATTGATGGTTTGTCAATGTTGAAATAATGGAAGATTTATCACTGCTGCATCAACAGAAAGTGTCACTGACTTCAACGACAAGCACAAAATGAGCGGCGCCGGAAAAATATCTGATGCCGCTCTAAAATTATGTTTTTGTGAACTACATCGGTAATTGAATTACCGAGCATCAGGTGCGCGCGGCTTACGCCGCGTAGGTCCCTGGGTGCGTCCATGACACCCTTACTGCTACCCCTACGGGTTACACAGCTGCTTTTATTATCTCAGGATTACTTAGCCCCAATACGGGCATGTTAATAACAGTGCCGGAAACAGCACAATACTTTCTCAGGATGTTGTAAGCTCCGACTGCATCTGCATTATAAATCTGTCTTCCCTCCGCATACAGACCACGACTTACCCTGTTTGACTTTGCTGCCGACTCCTTCGATACTGTTTCGGACTTGGGTGAACACTGGCTCGAATACGATTCTTCCTGCTTTATCAGTCTGATTCCGTACATCGTCAGCTTATACTCAAGCATGGTATAAATCTGTGCATATGGCAGGCCGTGAAGCTGCTGATTATTCTTACTGCCGAGGTCGTTATCTCTTCGGATTCCGGTGATATCTCCGATGACAACACTGTTTACCTTATTATCTCTGCAGTAATCAGCCACGTGCCTTGTAATCTTATGGAGATAATCCTTTACCGTATGATGCTT
>JAZUGQ010000036.1:0-32901 GCA_045641285.1 Lachnospiraceae bacterium | reverse complement strand
GGGCTTTCGTCGGGGCCTTCGTCGGAGCCTTCGTCGGAGCCTTGGTCGGGGCCTTCGTCGGAGTCGGAATCGCACTGTCCAATTTGACAAAATCCGCCCATACATATCCCGTTACGGTTTTTCCGGACAAGGTGATTTCCGCCTGATACCAGCTCAGGCCGCTTCCGGTTGCGGTTCCGATTACGGTAATCCGATTTCCTTTTGTCAGAGATCCGAGTTTTGCGGACGAGGTATCCGGACGTTCCCGAACATTCAGGCAGTTTTCCGCCGTTATCGTTGCGCCAATCCGATATGCAAATAATCGGGATCCGAAGCTTTCGTCATCCGCCGAAACCGACTGTTCATATTCTGCTGCGGACGCAAAAAGGAACGGTGCCTGTGTAAGCCCCGAAAATAGCTGCAGCAAAACGGCAGCAATCAAACATTTCGCAATGTTTCTTCTGTTCCTCATAGTGTCTCCGTAGCACGTGTTCCGTAATGATCCGAATTGCCGGTTTTCCCGGTCGTTCAGTGCTTTATTTGTTGGTTTCAAGCCCTTCTGACAATACAGAAAGGTTATTATACTATTTTAATACGACTGTTGTAGAATTTCAAGTGTTTCCTGTCCTTTTCCGGTTTTCGGCACCGCAAACCTGCAAAAAATTGCAAAAAATTGCAAAAAAATGCTCTGAAGCACGGTCGTTTCAGAGCATTTTCCTTCTGTTTCATATGATTCTTACTTGTCCGAAGTTTCCTTCTTGTCCGAAAGCTTCGATGCAAGCGCCGCCAAAACGGCACCGATGCAGGGACCTACCACAAATACCCAAACATCCTTAAGCGCATCCGTCTTTGCTTCGATTGCGGAAATCAGAGCCGGTCCGAAGCTTCTTGCCGGGTTAACCGAGGTTCCGGTCAAACCGATTCCGAGAATATGAACAAGCGTCAGAGACAGTCCGACAATAAGGCCGGTAAATGCGCCGGTCTTCGACGTTTTTGACGTTACGCTGAGAACGACCCATACAAACAAAAACGTCAGAATAATCTCAACCAGCAGGCCTGCAACAACATTTCCGTTTACGCCGGCAAGGCCGTTGGAACCGTAGGTGTCGTTGCACTTTTTGAAATCGGCAAAATGGAACACCAGCTTCAGAATGCCGGCACCGGAAATCGCACCTACCACCTGTGCCGTAACATACAATACGAAATCGCTGAAGGACATTCCCTTCTTTACCAATACCGCCAGCGAAATCGCCGGATTGATGTGACATCCGGAAACATCTCCGATTGCATATACCATACAAGTTACAACCAAGCCAAATGCCAATGCGGTAAGCAAATAACCGCTTCCGTTTGCAGCATCACAGCCCACTACAACGGCTGTTCCACAGCCGAACACCACGAGCATTGCGGTTCCGATGAGCTCAGCAATGCACTTCTTCAGTGTACACATAAAGTTACCTCCAAAAACAGTTTATTTCAATCAAAATGACGCATTCCTGCGGCATTGACTGACAAATCGGAAAACGGCACGAGGCCGTTTCTTCCCCTCATGTTTCCGACGTTACTTATACCCGATTCAAAAAATCGGTAATTGCCCTCTTCCAGTCCGGCAGCGGCTGAAATCCGGCTTTCCGTAATTTCCCGCAATCCAGTCTGGAATTTTCCGGTCGTTTTGCCCCTTTCCGACCGTATTCCTCCGTTGTCACCGGAATTACTTTCGCGGGAACTCCCGCCTGTCTGTAGATTTCCCTGCAAAATCCGTACCAGGATACGAACTCTCCTTCGTTGGTCGCATGGTATGTGCCGTACCTGTCGGTTTCCAGCATATCGGCAAGCAGCCGGGCCAAATGACCGGTATAGGTCGGTCGTCCGATCTGGTCACATACGACACGCACTTCGGAATGTGTCTTCGCAAGCTCCAGCATGGTTTTGACAAAATTATTGCCGTTGCACCCGAACACCCAGGAAATCCGAACCACAAAACTGTTCTTACAGTATTTCCGAACGATTCGCTCCGCCAGCAGTTTGGTCTCTCCGTACACATTGACGGGATGTCCCGGTTCCTCGTCCTCGTTTCTCGCATGGTCCCCGGTTCCGTCAAATACATAATCGGTGCTGATATACATCAGCGTAATGCCCTGTCTGCCGCAGTATTCGGCAATCGTTTGCACCGCCGTCACATTGGTCGCATAAACCGCTTCCCGGTTTTCCGGCAGTTCCGCCGCATCCACCATGGTCCATCCGGCACCGAGAAATACGACATCCGGCCGGACTGTTGCAAGCGTTTCCACGATCATTTCCGGATTTTTCAAATCCATGCGGATGTACTCGGCCTTTGACGCGGCACTTCCGTCGTCCCGTCCGTGATATGCTTCCGACAGGCCGGTTCCGACAATCTCGGTCGTCTTCCGTCCGGCCAGCTCATTTGCCATATCATAGCCAAGCTGTCCGCTTATGCCGGTTACCAAAACCTTCATCGTCACAGTTCCTTTCTGTTTCCGTACATCATTTCATAATACCCGCTGTATTCCCCGGACAGAATCTCGTTCATCCAGGGTTCATGATTCCGATACCACTCCACGGTTGTCTGAATTCCGTCCGCAAATGCGGTCTCCGGAAGCCAGCCGAGCTCCGTATGAATTTTGGTCGGATTGATTGCATACCGTCGGTCATGACCTTTTCGATCTTCCACATAAGTAATCAGCGATTCCGGCTTTCCGAGCTGTTTCAGAATCAGTTTCACAATATCGATGTTGTGCATTTCGTTATGACCGCCGACATTGTAAATCTCACCGCATGTTCCGTGACGGACAATGCAGTCGATTGCCTTACAATGATCTTCCACATACAGCCAATCGCGTACATTCTGACCGTTTCCGTAAACCGGCAGCGGCTTGTCGTGCGACGCGTTGGCAATCATCAGCGGAATCAGCTTCTCCGGGAACTGATACGGCCCGTAATTGTTCGAGCAGCGGGAAATCGTTGCATTGAGTCCGTATGTTCTGACATACGCCAAAACGAGCAGATCCGCTGCTGCTTTGGACGCACTGTACGGGCTGCTGGTATGAATCGGCGTCGTCTCCGTAAACATCAAATCCGGCCGGTCCAGCGGCAAATCCCCGTACACCTCATCGGTTCCCACCTGATGAAACCGGCTTACACCGTACCGCAACGACGCATCCATCAGATTCTGGGTACCGAGCACATTGGTTTCCAGGAAAATCTGCGGATTGACAATCGACCGGTCCACATGCGATTCCGCCGCAAAATGAACCACGACATCGGGGCGCTCCTGTTCGAACACCGTGTTCAGTTCTTCCCGGTTCCGAATATCCGCTCTGTAAAACCGAAACCTCGGATTGTCCAAAGCGTCCTTCAGGTTGGACAGATTTCCTGCGTACGTCAGAGCATCAATGCAAATGACCTCATCCTCCGGATGCCTGTCCAGCATATAATATACAAAATTTGTTCCGATAAACCCGGCGCCGCCGGTCACAAGTATCTTCATGGTATCCTCATTTTCGTTTCGTTCATCGTAAGAAGCCGTCCGATGCAGGCTTCCGTCCACGGTCGGTGCGGTCCGCTCCGCATGTCCGGCCGATCGGTCCGTCATGTTCGGAATTTCCTTTGCGGAACGAATCATTTTTCACAATTTCCGAAATCGGGTTCGTCCTTCCACGGAAATACCGCCCGACGTACCGACAGCGGAATCCGGTTCCGGTCTTTTTCGCTTAAAATCGGTGTTTCGGTAACCGCTGCCCATTCCACTCCGACATCCGGATCGTTGTACGGAATTCCGTCCTCGTCTTCCGGATGGTAAAAATCATCGCATTTGTATGCAAATTCCGCATACTCGGTCAGAACCTGGTACCCGTGTGCAAATCCTCTCGGCACCATCAGCTGTCTGTGATTGTCCTCCGACAGCACTTCCGCCACCCACTGACCGTAGGTGTCGCTTCCGTCCCGCAAATCCACGACAACATCCAGCACCGCACCTTTCAGTGCCCGCACAAGCTTTGCCTGAGGAAAATGCTTCTGAAAATGCAGTCCCCGGATAACTCCTTTTCCGGATGCCGACTGATTGTCCTGCACAAACCGGTAGCACAAACCGGCCGCCTGAAATTCTTCTTCATTGTATGTTTCGATAAAATATCCGCGGTGGTCTCCGTGAACCGTCGGATCAATCAGATACACGCCGCACAATTTTGTTTCCGTAAACGTAAACTGTCCCATAGCCGTCCTTTCCGTCTGCCGACTTTCGTTTCCCCGTTCCGGTCCGGTGTCCGTTCCGGTCATTTCCCTGTTCCGGTCATTTCCCCGTTCCGGTCATTTCCCCGTTCCGGTCTCGTGTCCGTCACGGTCATTTCCCCGTCGCAGTCATGCCTGCTTTGAAACGCGTTTCTAAGCAAACACTTTTCCGTCCGCCACCTGCTTCAAATGATACCCGTAGGGAGATTTTCCGTATTCTTCCGCAAGGGCCAGCAGTTCCTCTCTTGTAATCCAGCCGTTTCTCATGGCAATTTCTTCAATCGCGGCAATCTGTATGTTCTGTCTTGTCTGAACCATCCGGACAAATTCCGTTGCATCCGCAAGGCTTTCGAACGTTCCCGCATCCATCCAGGTAAATCCGCGGCCGAGCAGATTCACGTTCATTTGACCTTTCTCCATGTAAATGCGGTTCAGGTCCGTAATCTCCAGTTCTCCCCGTGCGGACGGCTTCAGCGTTTTCGCCGCTTCGCAGACTCCCTTCGGATAAAAATACAGTCCGGTTACCGCATAATTGCTCTTCGGATGTGCCGGCTTTTCCTCGATGGAAACCGCTTTTCCGCTCTCGTCAAACTCCACGACACCGAATCTCTCGGGATCGCTGACATAATATCCGAAAATCACTCCGGTATCCTCGAATTCCGCTTTGTGCGCAGCATCCCGCAGCATTCCCGCAAACCCGTTTCCGTGGAAAATGTTGTCACCGAGCACCATCGCGCAGGCATCATTTCCGATAAAACGCTCTCCGATCAGAAACGCCTGAGCCAGTCCGTCCGGTGACGGCTGTTCCGCATACGTCAGCGAAATTCCCAGTCTCGCGCCGTCGCCCAGCAGTGCTTCAAATCGCGGTCTGTCATACGGTGTCGTAATCACCAGAATATCCCGAATACCGGCCAGCATCAGCGTGGACAACGGATAATAAATCATCGGTTTGTCATAAACCGGCAATAATTGTTTGGATGTCACCTTGGTCAACGGATAAATTCGCGTTCCCGAACCTCCCGCCAAAATAATTCCCTTCATACTGGTATCCTCTTCCATCGGTCTGTCCGACCGTCTGTTATCTCTTTACGGTATCTACTGTCGCAGGCGATACGATTGCGGACCCCCATTTATCTCCGAATTCCGTTCCTGAGAACAGGATTCCCGACGGCATGGTTCCGTATCCGCACAAGTCGATTATATTATACCAATTTCTCCGGCAAATGCAAGAACAAAGGTTTGTCGGCAAAAAAAGAGCCTGCGAATGTCATTTCACAGGCTCCTTTGTCTTATGCTTCATCAATTGCTTTTCCGATATCATGACGCATATATTTGTTGTCAAACGTAATCTTTTCCGTTGCTTTATACGCGTTGGCGCGGGCTTCTTTCAAATCTCCGCCGATTGCGGTAACTCCCAGAACACGTCCTCCGTTGGTCACAACCTCGCCGTTCTCGTTGAATTTGGTTCCGGCATGGAATGCAAAATACTCATTTGATCCGTCAAATGCGTCCAAGCCGTGAATCGGGAATCCCTTCTCATAATGTTCCGGATATCCCTTGGATGCCAGAACAACACAAACCGCGGCGTTGTCTTCAAACTCCAGCTGAATCTTGTCGAGTGTGCCGTCGATGCAGGCTTCGAACACTTCGACAATATCATTTTTCATTCTCGGAAGAACAACCTGCGTTTCCGGATCGCCGAATCTTGCATTGTATTCCAACACCTTCGGTCCGTCCGGTGTCAGCATCAAACCGCAGAACATAACTCCGACAAACGGACGTCCTTCGGCCGCCATCGCAGCCATCGTCGGCTCATATACGTTCTTCATACAGAATTCATGCACTTCCTCGGTATAGAACGGACTCGGTGAAAATGTTCCCATTCCGCCGGTATTCAGACCGGTATCGCCGTCTCCGGCACGCTTGTGGTCCTGCGCACTCGTCATACAGCGAACATTGGTGCCGTCGCAGAAGGACAGAACCGAAACCTCACGTCCCGTCATAAACTCTTCCACTACCATCTTGTTTCCGGCCGTACCGAAATGCTTGTCGAGCATGATTTCCTTGACACCGGCCATTGCCTCATCCTCGTTATTGCAAATGAGGACACCCTTTCCGAGTGCCAGACCGTCTGCCTTCAGAACAACCGGATACCGATTGGTCTTCCGGATATAATCCGATGCCTTCTCCGCGTCGGTAAAGGTCTCGTATCCTGCCGTCGGAATTCCGTATTTCTTCATCAATTCCTTGGAAAATGCTTTGCTTCCTTCCAGAATTGCCGCATTGGCACGGGGTCCGAACACCCGAAGTCCGGCCGCTTCAAACGCATCGACAATACCGCCGACCAGCGGATCGTCCGGTCCGACAATCGTCAAATCAATCGCTTCCTGCTTGGCAAATGCAACCAGCTTGTCAAATTCCATCACACCGATCGGTACGCAGGTTGCAATCTTTGCAATTCCCGCATTTCCGGGTGCACAGAACAGTTTCGTCACCTTCGGGCTTTGGGAAACCTTCAGCGCAATGGCATGTTCCCGTCCGCCGCCACCGATAATCAGTACTTTCATTTGCTTCCTCCTCATGTCGGTCAAAACAACCGGCTTATTTTCTCCTTAAGTCGACTGAGCGCCGGCTTATTCGTTTCCGAAGTCGGCTGAACGCCGGCTTATTTCTCTGCTATATAGTAATTTCCGCGCTCATCCTGACGAATCCGGTCATTTGCAATCGCATTGATGACCCGCGGCATAATTTTCCACTCTGCCTGTTCCATAACGCGCTTCTGCAGAATCTCCGGCGTATCACCGGGCAGGATTTCGACCGCCTTCTGCAAAATAATCGGGCCGGTATCCGTTCCTGCATCCACGAAATGAACCGTAGCTCCGGTCACCTTGACACCGCGTTCCAAAACCCGTTCATGAACATGCAGTCCGTAAAATCCGTCCCCGCAAAAAGACGGAATCAGCGACGGATGAATATTGATGATTTTCCGTTCGTATTTCTTGGTCAGAGCTTCGGGCAAAATAACCAGGAACCCGGCCAGCACAACCAAATCCGGCTGAAACGAGTCCACTGCCGACAACAGCGCAGCTTCAAACTCTTCTCTCGTTGCGTATGCCTTTTTGGATACACACACGCCCGGAACTCCGAACTTCTCCGCACGCGTCAGTGCAAATGCATCGCTCTTGTTGCTGATGACTCCGACCAGTTCCGTATTGGTAATCGTTCCGTCGGAAATACCGTCCATAATTGCCTGAAGATTGGTTCCGCCTCCGGACACCAACGCTACCACTCTAAGCATATCAGAACCTCCCTGCGTTCTTTGACGCGATTTCTTTCGTAATGCACTCCCGATATCTGAAAAGCGCCGATATTACGGACTCCGTAATATCGGTCGCCTGAATTACAGTATGGAAATACCCTTGTCACCGTCTACGATTTCACCGACAATATAAGCGGTTTCTCCGGCAGCCTTCAGAATCCGAAGTGCTTCGTCTGCTTTTGTGCTGTCCACTGCAAGCATCATACCGATACCCATATTGTATGTGTTGTACATAATCTTTTCTTCGATGGAACCGGTCTCCGCAAGCAATTTGAAAATTGCGGGAACTTCGTAACTGTTGCGAACAATGTTGGCATGCTTTCCTTCCGGAAGCATTCTCGGAATGTTCTCGTAAAATCCGCCGCCGGTAATATGACTGCAGGCCTTTACGGTAACTCCGCCGTCCTTCAGAGACTTCAGTGCCTTTACGTAAATCTTGGTAGGTGTCAAAAGTGCTTCGCCAAGCGTTGTTCCGAGGGAATCGTTGTAACGGGTCAGCGATGCTTCTCTCATATCGAACACCTTACGAACGAGGGAATATCCGTTGCTGTGGATACCGGAGGATGCGATACCGATAATGGTATCTCCTGCCTGAACGGCACTTCCGTCAATAATTTCCTCCTGATCGACGATACCTACCGCAAAACCGGCAAGGTCATATTCGTCAACCGGGTAGAAGCCGGGCATTTCAGCGGTCTCACCGCCGATCAACGCACATCCGGCCTGCTTACAGCCTTCCGCAACACCCTTTACGATGTCCGCAATTCTCTCGGGATAGTTCTTTCCGCATGCAATATAATCGAGAAAAAACAGCGGCTCGCCACCGGCACATGCAATATCGTTGACGCACATGGCAACACAGTCAATACCAACGGTATCGTGCTTGTCCATCACAAAAGCGATTTTCAGTTTGGTTCCGACACCGTCGGTACCGGATACCAAAGTAGGATGCTTCATGGTCATAAAGCGGTCAAGAGAAAAGGCTCCCGAAAATCCGCCAAGTCCGCCAAGCACCTCAGGGCGCATGGTTTCCTTTACATGCTTCTTCATCAGTTCAACGGCACGATATCCGGCTTCAATATCAACTCCGGCATTCTTGTAATCCATAGCTCACTGCCTCCCAGTAATCATTTTTAATTGCTGACGACCGATCCGGGCCCGGTCCCTTCGGACACTTTCGCGCATCGGTCTTCAACCGTCGTTATTGTAACACAAAAAGCCGCCGGTTGCATCACCGTTTGCGGCTTTTTCTTTTTATTGTAATCATTAGCATTACTTATTGTTTGCGTATTCTTTATAACCTACGGTTTCCAAACGCTCTTTTTTCGCCATGACACCGTCTTTCAGTTCTTCCTTGTACGCAATAATCTTGGACAGCAGTTCCTTGTCATGCGTTGCAATGATTTTCGCTGCCAGAATACCGGCATTGGCACCGCCGTCGATTGCTACGGTCGCAACCGGAATACCGGACGGCATCTGAACGATGGAATACAGCGAATCCACACCGCCGAGTGCCTTGGTATGAATCGGAATTCCGATTACCGGCAACGGGAAAATGGCGGCACACATACCGGGAAGATGAGCGGCTCCGCCTGCTCCCGCGATAATGACCTCGAATCCCTTGTCAACTGCGGTCTTTGCATAATCAAAAAATACATCGGGCATACGATGTGCGGAAATGATGGTCATCTCGTAGTCAATGCCGAATTTTTCCAGAATCGCTGCTGCCTTTTCCATAATCGGAAGATCGGAATCACTTCCCATAACAATACCGACTTTTGCCATTTTCATACCTCCGTATTTTTGCCTCTTCGGCTTTATTTCATTGGTCTGCCCGTGGACGACGGCTATTCCACCATACGTTCATAGGCCTGCGCAACTTCCTCCACGTCACCGTACTGAATCAGTTTTCCGTGATCGAGGATAATCGCTTTATTGCACAACTGACGAATCTGAGCCGGCGAATGAGATACCAGAATCACCGTGATTCCGCTGCTCATCATTCCGTTCATTCGTTCCATACACTTCTTCTTAAACTTCGCATCTCCGACGGAAAGCACCTCATCCAAAATCAGGATCTGCGGCTTTACAACGGTTGCAATCGCAAATCCGAGACGTGCTTTCATACCGGACGAATAATTCTTTAACGGAACGTCCATAAAATCACCGAGTTCCGAAAATTCCACGATTTCTTTATAATGTGCCGAAATAAAATCTCTTCGATATCCCAGCACCGAACCATACAGGAAAATATTCTCACGTCCCGTATACTGTGCGTCAAAACCGGCTCCCAGCTCGATCAGCGGAACAATTCGTCCCGTCGTTTCGCTCTTTCCGGAACTCGGTTTCAGAACTCCCGCAATAATCTTCATCAGAGTACTCTTACCGGCACCGTTCAGGCCGAACACACCGAGATGTTCTCCCTTTTTCACTTCCAGATTGATATTTTCCAGCGCCTTAAACTCCGTGTACTTAATCTCACCCTTGACCAGCTTGATGATATAGTCCTTAAAATCATCGACTTTTTCTTTATTCAGGTTAAAATTGACACATACATTCGTAAGTTCAATCGCATTTTCCTTGTTTCTCATCGATCCTGCTCCTATCCTCTCAATTGTTAAATATGAAGGATGAATTTGTCCTGCTTTCTATAAAATACAAACAATCCGATTACAATAAATGCCACGGACACCAGCGATGCATATCCCATGGATGCCCAATCAAGGCCTTTTCCGTAAACAACCGTTCGTCGGAAATTATCGATTACGGAGAAAATCGGATTATATTTCAACACAAATTTCGCATCTCCGATTTTTTCGGGTGTATAGAAAATCGCACTGCAGTACATTACAAGCATCATAAATACGCCGTACAGATATTCGATATCACGGAAAAATACGTCCAGCGTCGTCAGAATCAATCCGAAGCCGATACTTAAGAACAGCAAAACCAAAAGCGGAAGTACCGCTTCCAGGATGTGCCATGTCGGCTTGATATGGAAAAATGTCATGACAACAAACAATACAATCAACGAGATGGCAAACAGCACGTAATTGTAAAAAATTGCCGCCAGGGGATACATGTATTTCGGTACGTATACCTTTTTAATCATGGATGCATTGGCACGGATTGCATGCAGGGCCGCACCGGTTGCGCTGTTAAACAAGCCATAAATCAGACGACCGGACAAAATATATACCGGATACAGCTTGTCGGTATTTCCGAAAATACTGCCGAATACAAATGCCAGCACGAGCATGGTTAACAACGGCTCGAGCATTGACCAGAAAATACCGAGATACGAACGTCTGTATTTCAGTTTGATTCCTTTTTTAATTAATTCTCCCAATAAATATTTGTACTTGAGAAAATTTACTATCTTTGTTTTCAATGTTATTTCTCCAATCCGTTCAACGGTCCGTTCAGTTCTTCGGTTCCGGGCACCGCAAAACGCCCATCCTTTAATACTGTAATAACCTCTCCGTCTGCGGTGTGAACCGCAATCTCATCGAGTTCATCGTACGGAACGGTAATATCCGTATGACAATTCAGATACGCCTTTTCGGGATCGTCATTCCGTAATGCGGACACTTCATTGTCACGGGCAATGATTTCTTTTCCGTCCGGGTTATATACGGCATGATCTTCCGAATGCGAATAGCACGTATCTCCGACAGCAAAATGAGGTCCCGTCTTCTCGGCAATCAGAATCGGAAGCTTCTCCTGAATCCCGTGACGAATGCCCATCGCATATGCCACCGTGTTGGTTCCGATTGCAAATTCTCCGATCGGCAGAGTCTCGTGCTGGAAGAGGATATTTTCGCGAATATAGGTGTCATTTTCCTCTTTCGTTTTGAAATTATCACACGTACAGTTTTGTATCATACCATCTTTGAACGTAATTTTCAAGTTTTTAAACTCATTTCCCTCAAGGTACACTTTGGACACATGCAAAATGCCTTCGGTTCCCTTCAGAATCGGAGACGTAAACACCTCTCCGACGGGGATGTTGACATCGGCCCCGCAATTTTCAAAATTCGTCTGTTTTGTGGGATCGGACAGCGTATGAAGCATTACCTTCATATCGGTTTTGTTCGCCCCGCGGCCGGTCACCGTCACATACTGTCCCCGGTCCAGAACGTCAATCAGGGCCTGCTGAATTGCCTTATACCGCGAATTGCTCAGACAGTTGCAGGCAACCGTTTCATCGAATATCGTCTCAAAACCGGGTCCGATTTCCGGAATCGGATATGCGATGATGGTAAACGAAATCTCATCCTGTCGGATGTATTTCCGAATTGTCATGGAGGCTTTCGTCCGTTTCTCACTCAGATACGAAACGGTTCGTCCCTTCGCTACCGGCACCGTTTTCTTATTGCGATACACGATTTCGGATTCTCCGAAAATTTCCTGTACCGCCGGTCCCGCGAATTCGGCGCAGGGCACCTTGACCGTATCCAGGGCAGCCTTAAGCCCCTGATAAAAGACATCCAGATATTGCCGGTTCAGATATAACAGACAATCGTTTCGATGGTCGTAATCATGCTGCCGGTTTGCCGACATGGCATAGATTCCTCTCACACAGCCGAGGGATTTGTATGCCAGTTCCCGTATCGTCCGGAACGTCAGCGGTACCATTCCCGCCTGCCGGAACAGTTCCATGGCTTTGGCGGTAACCCGTTCAAAGCCGATGCAGGTTCTCATTTCCACATAACGTTTTCCCGTCCGGTCGATTCGCATGGTCTCAAATCCATCCAGATACCCGTTCACGAACGTTTCCGCCATCCGGTCGATTTGTTCCTGCGGAAGGCTTGCGAGATACCGGTATATGCGTCTTGTCTCCTCGGTAATCGCAAATCCGTAATCGTACAACGCCGATTCCTCGGATGCCGCCCGCAAAATGATGTCCGTCAGACTGTCCGCCGCGGTTTCGCATTTTGCTTCATACAGACCAAGTTCGGCATATTCCGAAAAATAATCATGTGCAAAATAATACAGACTCTGTTTGATTCCGCGATCCATTCCGTCTTTCTCAATATGTCCGAAAATTTCCGAAATCAGTTCCGCCACATACAAAAACGGCTTGTATATTCCTGCCGTAACATGCGGAATCACCTGTATCAGTTCCTCGTATACTGCCGCAATCACGGGACCGTAAACGGCTCCGTACGCGCGTGCGCTGACATCGGGATTTCCGAATGATTTCGAATACGCCGGTTCGCAGACTGCATCATACAGAGACTCGTTCATGCATCGTTTGTCCTCTGCGCTCATCCGACTCCACTGACCGCTTTCCACCAGGGACTTCAGCCTGTGAATCCGGCTGATACGATCCGCAAATTCGTGAAACCCGGCCGGAGCGTCGGGTTTGTCGGAAGTCTGAATGCCTTCGATAACAATGTCGTAACGTTCTTCTTCAAACTCTCCCCATTGCGCTAAAAACGGTACTTCCGCCATATTTTCTCCTGTTCTCTGCGGTTTGTTTCCGTCCGCAGGAAGTCCTTATCCCAATGCCATTCCGATCAAAAACAGACCGAACAGCGTCACCAGATTCAGCAGATTCAAAATCATTCCGGTCATCGCGGCCCCGTCATAAAACGGTGTTTCCCGTTTTGCCGTCGCCGAGCACACCGTTCCGGCAACCGCCAGAATCCCGTTCAGAAAACCAAGTCCTCCGAGATGCTTCAGCAGTTCGCCGTCAGTCCTGCTTCTCCATACCATAAAGGCGAAAAAAATCCATACCAAAATACCGACAACAAGCGATATTTTTCCCATAACGGACCGTTGTCGTCCTTTATAATGAACTGTCGTTTTATTTGACAATGGCATATCCATAAATCAATGTTCTCCGTCTCCCGTAACTATCAGTCGCCTGGTTATCGCAAACAGAAGGACTCCGAGCATCCCTCCGATGGTATTCAGAATGACATCATCCAAATCAAAGCTTCCCACTTTGGTAAGAAACTGCAGAAATTCGGCTGTCATGCTGAGCAAATACGTCCATGCAATGGCCAGAATCACCCAGTTTTTCCGCTTTGACAATACCGACACAAAAAATCCCATCGGCACAAATGCGACGATATTTCCGATGATATTCCGAACAAATAACTCCTCGGTAATGCTTTGCCATCCTTTCCAGTATCGGGTAATTTCCTGAAACGGTTTCAAATTAACCCCGTGACTGCTTTCCTGCGTTCTCCCGTAGCTGCTTGCAAAAAACAACAGGTATGCAAGAACAAGGAGGTATATCACAAACAGTATGGTAAAGCATACTCTCTGTTTTTTCGTTAATTTCATATATATCTCCGACAGACCGGCAAACCACGTAGCTATAACGTCATCTGCCGGTCTGTAATCATTTACAAAACACTTCTTTTTCCCTTTTGGAAACGATGCCGAAGCATCCTTCCTCCCATTGCCTGCTTCCGGTCCGGGACGGTCCCTTCCTTGCGGTTTCCGCGCCGTACACTGTCCGGTCCGCCGGATGGTTACTGTCTCAGTTCCGCACCGAGATTGGACAGTTTCTTCAGCAGTTTGTCCATTACCGTATTGATTTCCTCGTCGGTCAGAGTGTGATCCTTCGACCGCAGCGTAATCGAATATGCCATCGACTTATAGCCTTCGGCAATCTGAGACCCTTCGTACAAATCGAAGAGATGATACTCTTCCAGAAGGGCTCCGCCGCTCTTGCGAATGACTTCTTCCACATCTCCTGCCAGAACTTCCTTCTTCATAATCATGGACAGGTCTCTGGTAACTGCCGGGAATTTTGCGATTCCGGTATATTTCAAATCAAAATCGGCATTTTCGTAAATGAACGGCATATCCAGTACGCCGACATACGTCTTGTCTCCGATTCCGTAAGTTTCACACACAATCGGGTGAACCTCGCCGAGATATCCGACGGTCTTTCCGCCGCAGAGGATTTCTGCCTGACGACCCGGATGCAGGAAGTTATAGGCTCCGGTATTCCGATAGGTAACCGGCTTCTTAATACCGACGCGCTCCATATAATCTTCCAGAATTCCCTTCATATCGAAGAAGTCTCCGTCGCCGTAGAAACCAAGGGTAAACTGTACCCGCTCATCGGGCAGTTCGGTCGGCGGTACCTGCTTCGGAAGGTAAATCTTTGCCATTTCATACAGACGTGCATTCTTATTCCGTCTGTTGTAGTTTGTGGACAAAGACGTCATGATTCCGTTCAGCGGAGACGTTCTCATAACGGAAAAATCTTCTCCGAGCGGATTGGAAATGACAACCGTATTGCGTAACGGATCGTCCGCCGCAAACAGTAATTTGTCAAATACCTTCGGGCTCTCGAAGCTGTATGTCATTGCCTCGGAGAAACCGTACTGTTCCGCTACCGCACGTCCCATATCGTTCAGGCGGCGATCCATCGGAATCACACCCTTTCCGGCGCCCTTCGGAAGCGTTACCGGAATATTGGCATATCCGTAGAATCTGGCAACTTCTTCATCCAAATCGGCATGGCAAAGAATATCCTGTCTCCATGTCGGCACGATTACTTCATTGGTTGCCCAGTCATACTTCAGATCAATGGTTTCAAAGTAC
Organism: Lachnospiraceae bacterium; assembly: GCA_045641285.1. Classification (GTDB taxonomy): domain Bacteria; phylum Bacillota; class Clostridia; order Lachnospirales; family Lachnospiraceae; genus ISDg. The sequence goes on along the minus strand of JAZUGQ010000036.1, from coordinate 17,783 downwards.
CGAATCATGGTTTCCTTGTCAATGTCGGTACCGAGAACACGATTGGTTCTCTTCCAGTCAAATGCCACTCTCCAGGGCATTTTCGGTGACGGATAGACATCCACGCAGCCGCCGACAACTTCACCGGCACCCAGCTCTTCAATCAGCTGGCAGGCACGATTCATTGCCTCCATCGTCGTATTCGGGTCAAGGCCCTTCTCGAACTTGGCCTGCGCATCGGTTCTCATACCGAGACGCTTTCCGGAAAGACGGATATTGGTTCCGTCAAAGCAGGCTGCTTCAAACAGCATGGTGGTGACATCATCCGTAATCTTGGAATTTTCACCGCCCATAATTCCGGCAATACCGACTGCTTTCTCCGCATCGCAAATCATCAGGGTATTTCCGTCGACATTGCGGACCTGACCGTCCAGAGTCTGGAAGGTATCTCCGTCATTTGCACGGCGCACGATGATCGTACGACCCGCAATGGTATCCAAATCATAGGCGTGCATCGGCTGACCGTACTCTTCCATGACATAATTGGTGATATCGACAATATTATTGATCGGACGGATTCCGTTCGATGCCAGACGGCGCTGCATCCACAGCGGAGACGGCGCAATCTTAATGTTTTTGACAACACGTGCCACGTAACGGGAGCAGAGATCGTTTGCTTCCACCTTTACGGAAATGTAATCGGACGTCTTCTCTCCGTTTCCGGTTTCGGTAATGACCGGCGGACAGAACTTCTTGCCGAACGTTGCTGCCGCTTCTCTTGCGATACCGATAACACCGAAGCAGTCGACACGGTTGCTGGTAATTTCGTATTCGATATTCACATCATTCAATCCGAGCGCTTCGACAGCGGAATCTCCTACCTTAACATCCGGATACAGTTCCGGATTAAAGATATAAATTCCGTCCTCCGCAGCTTCCGGATAAAAATCCGTGCTCGAACCGAGTTCCGCGATGGAACACATCATACCGCAGGACTCCACTCCGCGAAGTTTTCCCCTGGTAATCTTGGTTCCGTTCTCCGTCTTCTTACCGTCATGATCCGTTGCAACCCGACCGCCGTCGAGAACAACCGGAATCAAAACGCCTTCCGTAACGTTTTTGGCACCCGTAACAATCTGCACGGTTTCTCCGTCGGCACCGATCTGAACCTGACATACAATCAGTTTGTCGGCATCCGGATGCGGTGCGATGGACAGCACCTTTGCCACTACGATTTTCTCCAGATTATTGTCAAGACGCTCAAACCCTTCCACCTTGGAACCGCTCAGAGTCATTGCATCGGTATATTCCTGTGCTGTACAATCAAGGTCCGGAACATAGGCCTTAATCCATGATAATGAAGTATTCATAATTCCTCCGTGATATATTCAAATGATGTGCAGCCCAATCAGAACTGGCGCAGGAAACGCAAATCGTTCTCGTACAAAAGACGCAAATCGTCAATTTCGTATTTCAGCAATGCGATTCTCTCAAGACCTACACCAAATGCAAAACCGGTATATTTTTCAGGGTCGATTCCGCTCATGGTCAGAACTCTCGGATGAACCATTCCGCAGCCGAGAATTTCAATCCAGCCGCTGCCCTTGCAGAACCGGCATCCCTTGCCGCCGCATTTGAAACAGGACACATCCATTTCGGCGGACGGTTCCGTGAACGGGAAATGATGCGGCCGGAATTTGACTTTCGTCTCTTCCCCGAACATTTCCTTGGCAAATTCCGCCAGGGTTCCCTTCAAATCGGAAAATGTGATATTGTCGTCGACAACCAGTCCCTCTACCTGATGGAAGCAGGGAGAATGCGTTGCATCCACCTCATCCGCACGATATACACGGCCGGGGGACAAAATGCGAAGCGGAAGCTTGCCTTTTTCCATAATACGCGCCTGTACGGACGATGTCTGGGTACGAAGCAGCAGCTTGTTGGTAATATAGAACGTATCCTGTTCATCCTTTGCCGGATGATTGGCCGGAATATTCAATGCCTCGAAATTGTAATAATCATCTTCCACTTCGGGACCGTCTACGATTTCGTATCCCATTCCCATAAAGAACCGTTCCACAGATTCCAAAGCGACATTATTGGGATGGCGATGCCCCTTTTCCATTCTCTTGGCGGGAAGCGTTACATCGATGGTTTCCGCAGCGAGCTTCTGTTCCATCTGTTTCGCAGCCAGGGCGGACTTCACCTCATCCATTTTTGCTTCAATGGCCGCACGTGTTTTGTTGACCATCTGTCCTACCATAGGGCGGTCTTCCGGTGCAACATCCTTCATGGATTTCAGAACCTCGGTAAGAGCTCCTTTTTTACCGAGAAACTCAACACGGATGTCATTCAGCATATCCATTGTCTGCGCCTGTCCGAGTTTTTCAAAACAGGCCTTTTGAATTTCCTGCAGCTTTTCTTTCATTATGTCCTCCTTATTGCAGTCCCTGCATATAATTGACGAATTCCTTCACATTTCGTTCGTTGACTGTAAAATTACAAGTGCCGTTCTTATAAGCGATATACTTTCCGTTCTCGCCGGGATACAGACGGATTTCGGTTTCCTTATTCTTCGTACTGTCCTTCGGAGTAATGAAAATGGTTATCTCCGGAGCCGTTTCCGGAACGTCGCACGGTTTGTACGTATTGACCTTCAACACAAGTGCAACATTGGACCAGTCCGCCATCAATTCACTCGGAACCGCCTTCCCGTTTAGCGTAAATTCCGGATCCGTATCGTTGCCACCGACATTTTCAAACAGATATTCGGTCTCTCCGATGGTAATGGAAATGGACTTCATTGCCGTATAGTTCGGGAAAAACATCGTCGGATAAATGTCCGCAAACCAATCCACATCAAACATCAGCTTCGTGACAAATTCCGACATTGCCATAATCTGATCGTAACCGTCCACCTTAAAATAATAGGCTCCGTCGTCTCTCTGTTTTCCGAGAAGCAATCGGAAACTGTTCTTTTCGGTTCCGGTACTGTCGGTATAGTCGACCGTAAGCGTCTGAACCGGATTGTCCAATCCGTATTCACTTAGCGACGTCGGATGGACACTGACGATTTCATCATAATAAATGCTTGTATAATGAGCCAGCTGTGCCAGCCATTTGTCGGAATCAAAGGATGCCTCCCATCGGCCGTTAATCGGTTTGTCAAAATACCAATTCAACAGCATCCGGCCGGAATAATCGTACGGATTGGAGGAATCGAAGACGGCATGCAGTTCGGGGAACAGCGTTCCTTCGATGGTAATCTCCCGAAGGTTATTCACCTGTCCGGGCTTCGGCAATTCCTGCTTCACCGTATAATAATTCTGCTCCCGGTCCATATAAAAGGCATAACTTTCCGAAACCGTATACGTTTTTCCGTCCTCATTGATCTTGCAGTAGTATTGGTTTCGTGTCGGAACCTTGGCACCCAGTCGGATACTCACCAAAAGGTCCTCTCCGGCATATACCAGCAGCTCACTGGTCGGATTGTCCAGTCCGTATTCGCTGTCCGCTGCCGGGTTTTTCACTTCCGACAGAATCTTCAGATTTTTGAGGAACGTATTGCAGATGGAATCCATGACATCCTGATTGAGAATATCGGCATCACTCTGCCACTGTTCTCCGCGCTTTTCAAATACACCCTTATATTTCGTCCCTTTCAGAACCATTCGCGTGATTTTCGAAACATCCACGGTCAAAATTGTTTTGGCATTTTCTTTTTGCGGGTCGTCACCCGTAGTTTCCTTCGCTTTCAGTCTCCATAACAGAAGTCCCATGGCCACTGCGACAACGCACAAAATGCCGATAATAATTCCGTTTTTCGCTTTCATATACTTCCTTCCGGACAACTCGGGAAATCCTTACGGTTCCGTTGTCCGTCCTTCTTCTTACTCGTATCAAACCTTTTCGACTCTGCGTCTGAAAAATACCACGATTCCCGCAATCAGGAAAACAGCCGGCAATGCAAAGGAGCCGATCAGAACCAGATATTTTTCTTTGTCCGTCATTGTCAGTGCTTCTTCGTAAGCGGTCGTTTCCGGTATCGATAATGCAAATTCCGCACTGCCGGTCTGACCGTTTACCGTATCGATCAGAAGCATTCGGTTGCTGTACGGAGACCTGCCGCTCATGAAAATGTCCGCCATGAAATACGGTGTCGTCAGAATCGTCAAAGTTCCCGATTTTCCTGCAAAGGTATCCGTAATCGTCAGCATCAGCGGATATTCGCCCGTCGGATCGGCATCGGTCTGAACCAGATTGTCGGGAGTCAATTTGATATATCCCTTCGATGAGGTTGTGCAAAGAATCTCGATGGTCTGCGTATTAATGGTTTCCGCAATCGTCAGGTATGCTGCCTGCGGGAACTCCGCATTTTGCCCCTTGTACGAACACAGCAGACGGCTCGGATTGGAGCCTTCCGTTCTTGCCGTATCGCCATCACAGACAATTCCGTTTTCCAGCTTCAGTCCGTAATATCCGAGCAGGGACGACAGGTTTGCGAATGTATTGTTTCCGAGTCCCAATGCCAGCATAACCTTGCCGCCGTTGGTCACATAGTCCTTCAGAATGGATACTTCGGTTTCCGTCAGATCCGCATTCAATCCGCCGATAATCAGCATATCACAGTCCTTCGGAACGGTTCCGGCCTGTGTCAGATTCAGGGTTCTGACGTCATACCCGTTCAGTCCGAACAGATCCTGAAACGTCAGAGTCGGTGCATTGGTCTTCTCACCGGTTGTCTCGTCCTGGTCGATTCCCGTCAGATACTCTTTATGATTATTGGTGACATAGACCCGTTTCGACGCATCTCCGGTAATGGACACGATACCTTTGATGATTTCCAGTTCCGCATCGTATCCGGACAGAACCTTTTTGGTAAAATCACTGCTGATTGCGTAAATCGTCAGGTCTTCATAATCCAGATAGCAATACCGGTCCGGATCTTCCTCATTTACCAAAATGATGCTGTTGTTCTTGATTTCCGACATGTCATTGTATCCGTAAATAAACTGGGGATACTGAATCGGATCTTTATATTCCATGGAAACGGAGTCGCAATGCTCGGCAATCTGCTGTGCACTTGCCAAAATGATGCGGTCCTCTTTTCCTTCCTCGGTTACGTAATACATCGTAACCTTTGTTTTCATATTCTTCAGAAACCGTACGGAATCGTCGGAAATCGAGAATCTTCCCGACGTCGTCAGGTCCATGTCTTTGGATACTCCGGATACCAGCAGGTTCACCAGAATCACAAAGACAATCGTCAATGCAGAAATTGCCGTAGCATATGCACCGCCGCGAAATTTACGCGATTGAAATAATTTCTTCATCTTACGCCTCCCATCTTCTCTTCTTGATCGCCTGAATCGTCAGGAGCACAAACAGGAAGCAAATACTGATATAATACACATATACCGAAACATTGCAGATTCCGTATACAACATTGCTGAATCGGGAAATGATGGACAGCCATCCGAATGTCTTGCCGAGACTTCCGTCAAACAGCATCGGATTGCTGATATAAACACCCACCAGTGCTCCGATTCCGATTACCGAAAAAATGGCGGAAACCGCAATACTCTTCATCATGACATACAAAATGACCGCAATCAGCAAAACCAGTGCAATAAAGATAATCAGAGCCAGCAAATGTCCGGTCGGCAACAGATTGATCAGCATATCAATCAGCAGTGTAAACAAAATCACAATAATCGTCAGAACCGCCGAAAATACCTGGCTTTCGGTCAGGGCGGAAATGAACATACCGATTGCCATGTACGCACATCCGAGCAGGAAATATGCCGCAATACTGGTATAGGCAATGGACAAATTGGTCGGTCCGAAATGTCTCAAAATCAGCGGATACGCGCAAATGCAGAGAACCGCAATAGCGAATACCGAAATCAAAGCAAAATATTTACCGAGAATGATCTTGGTTATGCTGATTGGCGACGTAAACAAAAGCTGGTCGGTTTTCTGACGTTTTTCCTCCGCCAGAATTCTCATGGTAAGCAGGGGAATCAAAACCACAAACAGGAATGTGGATCCCTGAATCGCATATGCAAAATTGGCATATTTGGATGTCAGGTTGTAATTATCCTGACAGATTCCCACGATAATCAGCAGAAATGCAATGAACATATATCCGAGGAAAGAAGTAAAATATGCTCTCAGTTCCTTTTTGTAAATTGCTAGCATGTGGTTTCCTCCTTTCCGGTCATCTCGATAAAGACGTCTTCGAGAGACTTCTGGATGGTATTCATTTCATACAGAGTAATCCCGTTATCGACACAGAACCGGAATACACGGTCACGGAATTCTCCGTCCGTATTGAAGAACAGATTGTAACCGTACAAAGCGGATTCGTCCGCCGACTCGTCGCGGTTCTGTTCCTCTGCGGTGTCCGGTTCCCATTTTGCCAGCATGGTCCGGCCGAGTTCCGATGCCTCCAGGGCACGACGGAATTCGTCCTCATTTTGATTGATCAGAATGTGAACTCCCGTGGTACCGCCGAGTTTTTTGATAATCTGCTCCGGCGTATCGATAATAACCTTCTGTCCGTGATTGATAATCAGAATACGGTCGCAGACGGCATTTACTTCAAACAGAATATGGGAACTCAGAATAATCGTGTGCTCTTTTCCGAGACTGCGTATCAGTTCGCGCATCCAGTTAATCTGCATCGGGTCGAGACCGACGGTCGGCTCATCCAGAATCAGAACCTCCGGGTCCCCGATCAGGGCCTGTGCCATACCGACACGCTGACGGTATCCTTTACTCAGGTGCTTAATCAGTTTGTTCTGCATGTGCTTGACATGCAAAAGTGCCATGACACGCTCGGTTTCTTCTTTTCGCTTGGCCTTCGGAACATTTTTCAGTTCCGTACAGAACATCAGATATTCCTTTACTCTCATATCCGGATACACGGGCGGAAGCTCCGGCAGATAGCCGATGCACTGCTTTGCTTTTTCCGGCTCTTCATACACGTTAAATCCGTTAATGGTAACATCCCCGTCCGTTGCGGAAATGTATCCCGTAATCATATTCATGGTTGTCGATTTACCGGCACCGTTCGGGCCGAGAAATCCGAGAATTTCACCTTTTTCCACGGTAAAACTCAAATCATCGACGGCACGGAACGTTCCGTACTGTTTTACCAAATGCTCTACCTGAATCAATGTTATAACCTCCCAAACCGGATCAGCGGTTTTCTATGACATCCTTCATCGTGTACAATCCCGGCTTCTTTCCGGCCAGGAATTTTGCCGCGCTCAACGCGCCCTTGCCGAAAATTGCCTTGGAATATGCCGTATGCTGAACGGTAATGACCTCATCCGTTCCGCAGAACAGGATTTCATGATCGCCGACAATCGTTCCGCCGCGAACCGCGCTGATTCCGATTTCACTGCCGGGCCGCTGTTCCCGTCGTTCGGAACGGTCATAGACATAGTCCTTCGGAGTATCCAGCACCTCGTTTACGGCATCGGCAATCGCCAATGCCGTTCCGCTCGGTGCGTCTTTCTTCAAACGATGATGCTTCTCCACGATTTCAATATCGTATCCTTCGCCGGCAAGCACTCTGGCGGCTTCCTGTACAAGGTGAATCAGCACATTGACACCAAGCGACATATTGGCGGAACGGACAATCGGAAGCTCCTTCGCTGCGTCCTGAATCTGCTCAATCTGCTCCTTGGTATATCCCGTCGTACACAAAACGAGAGGCAGTGCTCTCTTCTTTGCTTCCGTCAAAATGACATCCAGCAGTTTCGGAGTTGAAAAGTCAATCATAACATCCGCCTCGACATTTGCCTCCGTAATACTTGTAAAAACCGGATAGGACTGTCCTGCAGGTCCCGTAATATCGATTCCGGCAACGATTTCCAACCCGTCGTCTTCCTGCGCGAGTTCGGTTATGGTGCGGCCCATTTTTCCGTTGCATCCGCACATGATTACCTTTGTCATTTCCATTCTCCTTCCAAAACGAAATAGCAAAACGAGTCCACGGCCGTCCTTTTGGGAAACGTTACGGTGGACTCATGCAGCCATCAGATAATATTGAACTTCTTCATCTCTGCCTTCAGAATTTCGAGATTCTGCGGCTCCATCTCCGACAGCGGCATTCTGACACTGCCGTCGCACTGTCCCATCAGACAGGCTGCAGCCTTGGCCGGAATCGGATTGACCTCAAGGAACAAATCCTTTGCCAGGCGGAAATACTTGATCTGGAGCTCTCTCGCGGTCTCGACATCCCCGTTCAGATATGATGTCACCATGTCATGCACCTGTTCCGGAATCACATGGGACAAAACCGAAATGACGCCCTTTCCGCCGATGGACAAAATCGGTACCACCATGTCGTCATTTCCGGAATAAATATCCATTTTGCCGTCTGTCAGGTATGCGATTTCGGTTGCTACGGAAATGTCACCCGTGGCTTCCTTTACCGCAACAATATTTTCCACGTTCTTATACAGGGTCGCAATGGTGTCCGGCGTCATCTTGCAGCCGGTACGTCCCGGTACATTATACAGAATAATCGGTTTCTTGGTCGCTGCCGCCACTGCCGTAAAATGAGCGATCAGACCTTTCTGAGTCGCCTTGTTGTAGTAAGGCGTTACGACAAGCATCGCATCCGCACCGCGACGGTCCGCTTCCTCCGTCAGATAAATTGCCGTCTCCGTGCAGTTGGAGCCGGTTCCCGCGATGACCGGAACCCGTCCGGCAACCTGCTTGGCGCAGAATTCAATGCAATCCAAATGTTCCTCGTGAGACAGGCAGGATGCTTCTCCGGTTGTACCGCATACGACAATGGCATCCGTCTTGTGAGCAATCTGATACTCAATCAATTCCGCAAACTTGTCATAATCGACTTCTCCGCCGTTTTTGAACGGAGTAATAATTGCGATTGCAGAGCCTGTAAAAATAGACATAATATACCCTCCAAAAGAATCGTTTGACGATTTCTTTTCTTATTTACTTCGTAAAATCATACGGAAACATTGTATCATGCCGAGTGGGTAATGTCAAGTAATCCGCCCCTGTGTCGATTTCGGAAAATGCACAAGTTTTTCTCATTTTCCGGTCACATTGTTGGTAACTTTATTTATTGAAATCCGGACTTAATATGCTACAATAATTAAGTTGAGCGCTTACTGCGCTTCGGATTCCCATTTCAGACTCCGGCCGGTACCATGACGACCTCTGCTGCAGGTCACCGCCCGGATATTATTTACGGAAGGATTTTCATATGAAACGAGACGATATTCGAAACATTGCGATTATTGCTCATGTCGACCACGGCAAAACGACTCTGGTCGATGAGCTTTTGAAACAGAGTGGTGTGTTCCGTACCGGTCAGGTTGTGGAAGACCGTGTCATGGACAGCAACGATATTGAACGGGAACGCGGCATTACCATTCTCTCGAAGAATACCGCTGTTATGTATAAGGGTGTCAAAATCAATATCATCGACACACCCGGTCATGCCGATTTCGGCGGTGAGGTGGAACGTGTTCTGAAAATGGTCAACGGCGTCGTTTTGCTGGTTGACGCATTCGAAGGACCGATGCCGCAAACCAAGTTTGTATTGAAGAAAGCGCTGGAACTTCATCTTCCCGTAATCGTGTGCATTAACAAAATCGACCGTCCGGAAGCCCGTCCGAAGCAGGTTATCGACGAGGTTCTGGAACTGCTGATTGATTTGGAGGCCGATGAAGCACAGCTGGATTGTCCGATTGTCTTCACATCCGCAAAAAGCGGAATTGCCATTTTGGAGCTGTCGGATACTCCGAAGAATATGGAACCTCTCTTCGAAACCATTTTGGACTACATTCCCGCTCCGGAAGGCGACGAAACGGCCGGCACTCAGGTTTTGATCAGTACCATCGATTACAACGAGTATGTCGGACGAATCGGTGTCGGCAAGGTGGACAACGGAACGATTCGGGTCAACCAGGACTGCGTTATCGTGAACCATCACGAACCGGACAAGAAGCGCCGCGTCAAAATCAGCAAGCTGTATGAATTTGACGGTCTGAAGAAGGTTGAGGTGGAAGAAGCAACCGTCGGTTCCATTATTGCCATTTCCGGCATCAGCGACATTCATATCGGTGATACCCTCTGCTCTCCCGAAAATCCGGTTGCGATTCCGTTCCAGAAAATTTCGGATCCGACCATTTCCATGAACTTTATTGTCAACGACAGTCCGCTTGCCGGTCAGGAAGGCAAATTCGTTACTTCCCGTCACCTTCGTGAGCGTCTGTTCCGCGAATTGAATACCGACGTTTCTCTCCGCGTGGAGGAAACCGATACCACCGAAGCATTCAAAGTATCCGGCCGAGGCGAGCTTCATTTGTCCGTATTGATCGAAAACATGCGTCGCGAAGGTTACGAATTCGCCGTCAGCAAAGCCGAGGTCATTTATCACGAAGACGAAAACGGCCATAAGCTGGAGCCCATGGAGGAATGCGTTGTCGATGTTCCCGAAGATTGCGCGGGCACGGTAATCGAAAAACTGTCCAACCGGAAGGGTGAACTTCAGGGCATGAGTTCCTTCGGTGCCGGTTCGACCCGTCTTACCTTCCTGATTCCCGCAAGAGGCCTGATCGGATACCGGAACGAATTCCTGACCGATACGAAGGGCGAAGGAATCATCAACTCCGTCTTCAGCGGCTATGCTCCTTACAAGGGTGACCTGAACTACCGTTCTCAGGGAAGTCTGATTGCATTCGAAAGCGGTGATGCGGTTACTTACGGATTGTTCAACGCTCAGGAGCGCGGTACCCTCTTTATCGGTGCCGGTGCCAAGGTATATGCCGGAATGGTTGTCGGTGCAAACGGAAAGCCCGAAGATGTGGAAGTCAACGTATGCAAGAAAAAGCAGCTTACCAACACCCGTTCTTCCGCCGCCGACGATGCTCTTCGTCTGATTCCTCCCAGAATCATGAGTCTGGAACAGTGCCTCGAATTCATCGATACCGATGAGCTGTTGGAAGTCACTCCCAAGAGTCTCCGAATCCGGAAAAAGATTCTGGATTCCCTGGAGCGGAAACGTTCCAAGAGAAACTGATTTTCCCCGGAGCGGAAACCTTCCGGGAGAAACTCATTTTCCCGGAGCGGAAACCTTCCGGGAGAAACCGATTTCCGTTTGGATTTTCGGTTGTACACAATCTTAAAATATGATATGATGATTTCCGGGCGGTTCTTCCGTCCGGAAATTTTATTTTTGGGGGTTTCGTATGAAAAATACCGATTATCTGTCCTGGGACGAATATTTTATGGGAATTGCAATGCTCTCCGCGAAACGAAGCAAGGATCCGAACACCAGTGTCGGTGCCTGTATTGTCAGTCCGGAAAACCGGATTCTCTCCGTCGGTTACAACGGAATGCCCCGAGGCTGTTCCGATGATGAATATCCCTGGGAACGGGAAGGCGACGATCTCAATACAAAATATTTCTATGTCTGCCATGCCGAGCTGAATGCCATCCTGAATTACACCGGAACCAATATGCGCGGAGCACGTGTTTATACCACCCTGTTTCCCTGCAACGAATGCACCAAGGCATTGATTCAGGCCGGAATCAACGAAGTCATTTATTTCAGCGACAAATACAACAACACTCCCGCCAACATTGCCGCCAAGCGAATGTTTGCATCCGCAGGGATTACGCTTCGTCAGTTGGAGGCAACCGGAACCAAAATTGAATTTCAGCTGTAAACGGAAAATGCATTTCTGATTTACATTCTTACATTCTGCCTAATGTTCCGTCTTGCAAAAAAACGGAAGTCTTCCCTTATTTTATAAAGTTTATATATTTTTTATCGAATTCGGTGCAGTATCGTAAATTCTGTTTACAATACTGCATTGATTTTTGTGTGAAAATGTGATATAATTACGTTGTATATGCGCATTGAGATTTTAGAAAACCTTTTTCGATTTTTTACAAATGCATGAACACATACTAATACTATTTTCCAAGGAGAAATTTTCAAATGTTGACACTGAATAACATTACGAAGGATTATCCTGTCGGCGATGAAAAAGTTCATGCCCTTCGCGGCATCAGTCTTTCCTTCCGGGAAAGCGAATTTGTGTCCATCCTCGGTCCTTCGGGCTGCGGTAAAACAACACTTCTGAACATCATCGGCGGACTTGACCAGTACACTACGGGGGATTTGATTATCAATGGTCGTTCCACGAAGGAATATAACGATAAGGACTGGGATTCGTACCGAAATCACAGTATCGGCTTCGTCTTCCAGACATACAATCTGATTCCTCATCAAACCGTTCTCCGAAACGTCGAGCTTGCATTGACACTCTCCGGTGTTTCCAAGGAAGAACGGAAATCCCGTGCTGTCGAAGCTCTGAAAAAAGTCGGTCTCGGGGATCAGCTGAACAAAAAGCCGAATCAGATGTCCGGTGGTCAGATGCAGCGAGTTGCCATTGCCCGTGCTCTCGTCAACGACCCCGATATTCTTTTGGCCGATGAGCCGACCGGTGCATTGGACACCGCTACCAGTATCCAGATTATGGACATCCTGAAGGAAGTTTCCAAGGATAAGCTGGTTATTATGGTTACTCATAACCCGGATCTTGCAAAAGAATATTCGTCCCGAATCATCAGTGTTTTGGACGGTCAGGTAACCAACGACAACAATCCTTTGTCCGACGAAGAAATCAGTTCCAAAACCGACAAGAAGCCCAATCATACTTCCATGTCGTTCTTTACTGCCCTTTCGTTGTCTCTGAACAACCTGATGACGAAGAAGGCAAGAACCTTCCTTACCGCATTTGCCGGAAGTATCGGTATTATCGGTATTGCCCTGATTCTCTCTCTCAGCAACGGTGTCAATGAATATATTGACCGTGTTCAGGAAGAAACCCTGTCCACGTATCCTCTGATGATTCAGAATCAGACCGCAGACTCCGCCTCCATGATTTCCGCCATTCTCGGGCTGTCCAATCCGGATGCCAAGCCTCATGAAGACGGACGGATCTATTCCAGCAACATGATGGGCGATATCATCAATACGATGATGCAGGAAATCAAAATCAATGACCTGAAGAGTCTGAAAGCATATTTTGATTCGAACAAGGAAATGAAAGACCTGACGACGGACATCCGGTACTCCTATGGTTTGGAGCCGAACGTTTTCAGCAAGGATATGACAGACGGCATCTATCAGATGAATCCAAGCACCATTATGAACGGTATGTACTCCGCACTCGGCTTCTCGCAGGATTCCATCAATGAAATGTCCTCTCTGACTTCCATGTCCGGCATGGCTTCCGGAATGACCGTCTGGAGCGAAATGATTAACAATCCCGAATTGCTGGAGGCCCAGTACGATTTGGTGGCAGGAAACTGGCCCAAGGAATTCAATGAAGTTATTTTGGTTGTCGACAAGAAAAATGAAATCAGTGATTTCACCCTGTACTCCCTCGGTTTAAAGGATCCTGCCGAAATCGAAGAATCCTTCCGCAAAATGATGAAGGGCGAGCCGATTGTCAGCAATCAGATTTCATTTACCTATGATGAACTGCTGAATCTTACCTTCCGTCTTGCGCTTCCTTCCGATTATTATCAGAAGAATGAAGTTACCGGTCTCTGGGCCGATATGAGCAATGATGAAGCTTACATGAAAGCATTGTTAACCGATGATTCCCGCTCCGTTGATTTGAAGGTTGTCGGAATCGTTCATCCCAGCGAGGATGCCGTAGCAACCTCGGTAGGCGGTGCTATCGGCTATACTCATGCACTGACCGAATATATCGTAAAGCAGTCCGGCGAACGTGAAGTTGTCAAGCAGCAGCTTGCCAATCCCGACATCGATGTTCTCACCAATCTTCCTTTCGAAGAGAACAAACAGCCTACTCCCGAAGAACTTCGTCAGATTGTCCTTCTGGCTGTTCAGAATATGACGGACGAAGAACGGACCCAGGCCTTCCAGATGTTTGTTCCGATGATTATGGAAGATACCACCGGTGAAATGGATGAGTTAAAGCCGATGCTTTCACAAATGATGGAACAGATTCAGGCACAGGGTGCTTCCGCTTCCATTCCGGCTGAAGCAATGGCTCCGTTTATCAATGCTCTTCCGGAAGAAACCATCGCTATGATTTACAAGCAGGTAAATCCGGAAAAAGATACCCATAACACGTATGAGCTGAATATTGCACGTTTCGCATATGCGGATATCGATAAGCCTATGTTTATCAGCATTTATCCGAAGGATTTCGAATCCAAAGACCGCATTTCCGAGATTATCAAGGAATATAACGATAACCACGAGGAAGAACAGAAAATTCAGTACACCGATGTCATTGCGCTTCTGATGTCTTCCATCAGTACCATTATCAATGCCATCACATATATCCTGATTGCCTTTGTTGCAATCTCCCTGGTCGTTTCCTCCATCATGATCGGAATTATCACCTATATTTCCGTTCTGGAGCGTACCAAGGAAATCGGTATTCTTCGTGCAATCGGTGCTTCCAAGCGAGATATCAGCCGCGTATTCAATGCGGAAACGCTGATTATCGGTTTTGTAGCCGGTGCAATCGGTATTATTGTAACACTCCTTTTGAATATCCCGATTAACCTCATTATTTATCATTATACGGATATTCACGGTCTTTCCCGACTCCCGATTGTCGGTGGTCTGATTCTTGTCGGTATCAGCATGCTGCTGACACTGATTGCAGGTCTCATTCCTTCCCGCATCGCATCCAAGAAAGACCCTGTTACAGCACTTCGTACCGAGTAACCGAATTGCTGCCGATTCTGACAAATACCATAATAGCCGCACGTTCCCATGGACGTGCGGCTTTGTGTTTCCTCAATCTTTCTGACTGACGGAAAAGTGTGTACGGTGTGTACGACCTCATTTCGCTAACGCAAAAGCCCGTCCGGATTAATACCGGACGGGCTTGTTTTCTTCTGTTTGGTATCCTTTTCGCACTGTCGGACTCAATGTGCAACCGGATTATCGATTGTAAAATCTTTTCCTTTTATTGCCTTTTCCACATCGCTCTTAAAGATATTCCATGCATCCGCATCATTGACAAAGCAGTGCGGACAATCAGCGCTTGTAATATCATAATGCCGTACTACATTTTCCGAGGTCAAATCAAACTTCTTGCAGATTTCTGCGGTCAGAAGAACCAGACTTTCATAGGTCGATTTGTTCATGGAACCGTCTTCCGCCACGTTGCAGAACTCAATGGAAATACAGGACTCATTGTAAGCCTTGGACGCATATGCCGCTTCATTGATAGGAATACACTGAATGATACCGCCATCCAAATCAACGATAAAATGCATGCTCTCACGGTCTTTCTTGGTATCTCTGGTATCCTTCAGGCTTTCGTAATAATCTCTTCGTACCATTGCCGGAACATTCGGCGTTCCGGAATAATGAATTACCACGTTCTTGACATCGTTCATTTTACTGCCGCATCGGGAATATTCATTTACGGTGAGCAGTTTTTCCTGAACCTTAACATCTCCGACTTTTTTCAAAAGACCGTCATCCGAGCCTTTGAATATCCATGAGATCACTTTGCTGAGCAACAGAATAAGAAGGACAAATAATAAAATTGCTACGGCCAGTACCGCATATCGCTTGAGCTTCTTTCTCCGCCTGCGCTTACGCTTCCATTCCGCCTTGGTCATAACCATAACACTTGTAACCCCCTTTCCGAAAACACCCCTTATCCGCAAAACGGTCTGCAAATGCAGGCCGTCTCACCGGATATCAACTTACTACTCATCAACACTATAGTTCGGAGCTTCCTTCGTGATATGAATATCATGAGGATGACTTTCCTTCAGAGATGCTGCGGAAATCTTTACGAATCTTGCCGTTTCACGAAGCATCTGCAGATTCTTGGCACCGCAGTAACCCATTCCTGCGCGAAGACCGCCAAGAAGCTGGAATACGGTATCTTCTACAAGTCCCTTGTATGCAACACGACCTTCTACACCTTCCGGAACCAGTTTCTTCGCATCCGACTGGAAATAACGGTCTTTGCTTCCGTTCTCCATAGCCGCGATGGAACCCATTCCACGGTATACCTTGTATTTTCTTCCCTGATACAATTCGTACGATCCGGGGCTTTCCTCGCATCCCGCAAAAATGGAACCCATCATGCAGACATTTGCGCCTGCCGCAAGAGCTTTCGTAATATCTCCGGAATATTTGATACCGCCATCGGCGATAATCGGAATATCATATTTCTTGGCAGCTTCATATGCGTTCATAATCGCTGTGATCTGCGGAACACCGATACCTGCAACGATTCGGGTGGTACAAATGGAACCCGGTCCGATACCAACCTTAACACAATTGACACCGGCCTTAATCAGATCCTCGGTTGCTTCACCGGTTGCCACATTTCCCGCAATAATCTGAAGATTCGGGTATGCATCGCGTACCATACTGACAACCTTCAATACATTTGCGGAATGGCCGTGTGCCGTATCCACAACAATCGCGTCAACCTTTGCTTTCACAAGCGCATCCACACGATCCAGAATGTTGGCGGTTACACCGACACCGGCAGCACACAGAAGACGTCCCTGTGAATCCTTTGCAGCCTGAGGATACTTGATTGCTTTCTCAATATCCTTGATGGTAATCAGACCTTTCAGATTTCCGTCTTTATCTACAATCGGAAGTTTTTCCTTTCTTGCATCGGCAAGAATTTTCTTGGCTTCTTCCAGAGTAACACCCTCATTTGCGGTAATCAGACCGTCCTTCGTCATGGACTCGCTGATTTTCTTGGAAAAATCGGTTTCAAATTTCAGGTCGCGGTTTGTAATAATACCAACCAGCTTGCGTCCCTCGGTAATCGGAACACCGCTGATACGGTATTTTGCCATCAGATCGTTGGCATCCTGAAGAGTATGATTCGGGGAGAGGAAAAACGGATCACTGATAACACCGTTCTCCGAACGCTTTACCTTATCAACCTCATCTGCCTGAGCTTCTATTGACATATTCTTATGAATTACACCGATACCGCCCTGTCTTGCCATCGCAATTGCCATACGATGCTCCGTAACAGTGTCCATTCCTGCACTCATTAGTGGGATATTCAGCTTGATGCTCTTCGTCAAATAGGTCGAAAGTTCTACCTGATTCGGTATCACTTCCGAGTACGCCGGTACCAATAGCACATCAGCAAAGGTAATGCCGTCACCGATAATCATGCCCATTTCTCATGTCCTCGCTTTCTTTATTTAGTTTTTCCACTGTCCGTGTCGAGCAAACACATCAGGTGGTTTTCGTTATAATATACTAGATTTTTTCCTCAAAGTCAAGCAAAAAGCAAGAAAAATCTAAATTCAGAAAACTGTAAAATATTGTCCGTCTATCATGTACAAATGTGCGCGTTATTCGATCTCGTCATCTTGATCGTCTTCATCCTCTCTCTGCATGCTTTGTCTTCGCCCTTTACAGGTTTCACCTTCACTTTTCTCATTTCTATCGGCTTCGTTTGAAAGCGTACGCCGGTATTTTTACTGATAAGAGACTATATATACTCGTTCTTATCAGTTACTTTTTGGGACTCTTATTGGGATGGCGCTTATAAAATGTCGATTTCTTTTAATTTATAATTGAAAAACATTTATGAACGTCTAGAATCAATTGATAAAAGCTAAGATTTCTCATCCTTATCAGTACTGAAGAGAAAAATATTACTTATAAAAATCAGAGAAACCTAGTATTATCAGTAAATGCGAGGTAAACTACGCTAATAAAAAGGCCTGTAATCATCCTTTTATCAGTAACA
>JAZUGQ010000035.1:0-23943 GCA_045641285.1 Lachnospiraceae bacterium | reverse complement strand
GTGATTTTTTGAAAGCATTTCCGGATGGAGTAATTATTGACGAAGCACAAAAGGTTCCTGAAATATTTGACGCTATAAAACTTATAATTGATAAAAGTGCTCACACTCCCGGAAAATATATTCTTACAGGCTCAAGTCAGTTTAGATTAAGGCAAACTATTGCTGATAGTCTTGCAGGCAGAGTTGGTTTGATACAATTGCTTCCATTTTCGATGCAGGAACTTAAAGAAGCCGGATTATTGCCGGATGAACCCTATGATATTTTCTTTAAGGGATTTTATCCACCGTTGCATGATGCGGATAAGCATTTTTATTTGGATGATTGGTTTGAAAATTATATAGACACATATTTGGATTTGGATGTTAAGGATCAGATAAATGCTGATAATGTGAGTGCATTCCGAAAATTTATTCAAGTGTGTGCACTGTATAGTGGGCAGATGATAAATTATGACAGTATATCCAGAGATATTGGGGTTTCTGCTGTAACAATAAAAAATTGGTGTTCAATTCTCGAGGCATCTTATATTATACATTTTCTTGAACCGGACAGTAATAATCTTGGAAGAACAGTCGTAAAAACTCCTAAATTGTATTTTGTTGATTCCGGACTGATGTGCTATTTGTTGCGACTTGAGTCAAAAGAAGAATTATTACTTGATGATCATAAAGGCGCTGTTGTAGAAACTGCTGCGGTATCCGAATTATTGAAAAAAAGATACAATGATGCGAAAAAAGCAAATCTGACTTTTTATAGAGATAAGAATGGTTTTGAGGTAGATGTTATTACAGATTGGAAGAAAAATTTTGCAATAGAGGTCAAAAGTAAATCTGATGTGGAAAAGAAATTATCAACCAGTGTACGGACCTATGTCGGTTTAAGAACAGACAGTGTGCAGGGGAGTGTCTTCTATTTAGGGGATGTATCTTGCGAGATAAATGGAATAAGATATGTATCTTGGAGCGAATGGGGAAGTTAAATTTGATTAATCAACGATACTACTGTTGAGACTGTTGTGTTGATGTCCAAGAAAAACAGTCAGAAATGAACCTTGGTATGTGCTGGAATTATAGTAAATATCGGGGGTATAGGATGCTATGTCCATTGTGACTTTAGAAGGGGGAATTTGAAATGAAAAAAATTGTTTGTGTCGTTATTACCTGCGTCCTGTTGCTGGGACTTTGTTCCTGCTCATCTCAAAAGGACAAGCTTCCCGAGTTTCGGCACACGACAGGAGAAACAACGGCGGAGCTTGCAATGGGCTATCTGGAGTATTTCGGAACAAACCTGAAAGACAGGACCGTGAACGGGAAAACAGGCAACCATGGTGACGCGGTTGAGTTTATTATTTCCGAGCTGAAGGCTGCCGGATATGCCGGGAAACAGATATCCTCTGACAAGATTACGGTGGACGGCGAAGAGGCGACCGTTCAGAACATTGTTCTTTCCGTAAAAGGAAACAGCAGCGAACGGCAAATCATTGTCGGAGCCCACTATGACGGAAACGGGGTAGGAGATAATGCCTCCGGAACGGCACTTCTTCTGGCAACGGCGGTGAAGCTGTTCGGAACAACGCCGGAGTATGACGTCATTTATATTTTCTTTGATGCGGAAGAAAACGGGCTGCTCGGCTCCGATGTCTATGCAGAGGAAATGAGTGAAGAGGAAATCAGCAAGACGATATACATGATTAATCTGGATTCCCTCAGTTTCGGTGATTACTGCAATATTTACGGCGGTACATCGGATGACAAAACAGGATTTGTCGATGCTGTGGAGGCATACGAATATGCATGCAAAACAGCACGGGAACTTGGCATTCGGGTGTACGAAACGAAGGATCTTGACGGATATTACAAAGAGCACGGAGCAGGTCCGCAGACAGAAGCCAATACGCTTTACACAAATCCGTGGACGAAGGAGAATCCTTCCAAGGAATTCGGAGGAAAAGACTGGTATCAGGTATATTCTCCGGCCGCCATTCCTTCATCCGATCATATATGCTTTGCCGAAAAAGGAATTCCGTACATCGGGTTCCAGGCAACGAACTGGTTCGCAAAGGGGGACGGCGGAGATGAAGCATATTCCGGGTTCTTTGAAACGGCGGATACTTCCGTAGGAAATTCCGGAATGTTTATGAATACGGAATACGATACTCTCGAGAACCTGAAAACAATCTTTCCGGGAAGAGCGGAGGAACATTTTGCCATTTACGCACCGCTTCTCGAAAAGCTGATTTTGAATCCCATGGAGAAACCGAACGGAAGAAAATGAGACCCGGACGGCGCTCCGTGCCGGGCAATTCTCATTTGCATGGATGAGAATGCAGCGAAATGACGGGGAAGGAGAGAATATGATGGAACAGCCGAAAATGAGCAGAAACGAAGCGATTCGGAGCGTACTGGCAGGCATCCTGTATGCGGCGGTGTTTGTCAGCAATCTGTGTTGTATCATCCCGTTTCTGGTGCATCCCGAGGATTATATCGGGAGTTATGAGGTGTGCGGCTCAAACGGTGCCGTGGCCGCGATTCAGGGGTTTGGCGTTGCATTTGCCATGTGGAATGTGACGTATCCGTTTTTCATATTCCGACCGAGAAAGGATATGACACTCGGTCTGATTATCATAGTGCAGCAGGCGGTCGGTCTGATCGGAGAACTGTACATTCGGCACGGCTTGCCGCAGGGACTGACGAGTCTGCCTTCCGCGATTACCCGGTTTGTATGGTTTGATGCGGGAGGACTGGTACTGCTGGTGGCGGGCTTTGTAATCTGCTTTGCACGAAACAGGAAAACCATGCAGCGGCAATCCAACGTATGAAGGGGGGAGTGAGATGAAACGATTTCGGACAAAAGCTTTTCTATGGATGATTTCGATGATTTTGGGACTTTCCATGTGCCTGACCGGTGTGGCGGCGGCCACAGCGGAAACCGCAGCGACGGGCAGTGTGGCGGCACCGGCGGAACCGGAAGCAATGACGGCAGCGGACGAAACGGTGGCGGACACGACGGCGGCTGCACCTGCGGTACCGGTCATTTCCAAAGCGCTTGCGGTCGATGAGACTTCGATTCGTCTGTCCTGGGGTGCCGTGTCGGGAGCGACGGGATATTACGTGTATCGTGGGGTCGCAGGAGGAAGTTATTCCTTTGTCGGAGGCACACAGAGGACATATTATGTCGATACCGGACTGACAAAAAATACCGTGTATTTTTATAAGATAGTTTCGTATTCCAAAGACAGCAACGGTGTTGTCACGAAGTCCAAAATGTCGGATTATAAAGCGGTTAAAATGCTTTTCAAGCCGGTGACGCTGATGGCAATACCGGAACCGGATACGACGAATTATCAGGATAGTCTGGATTCCGCAAATCTTGTTATGTATAGTGAAAAACGGGACGGAATCTATTTTTTCGCAAATTACACGCTTCGTTTTTTCAGTTTTTCCGATTCGTCCTGGAGCGTCGTATATAACGACAAATACTATTACAACGGCGGTGAAGCTTTTTTGACCGAAGATGCTCTGTATCTTTGCCGTTATAGTTCCGTAAAGGTGGTTGATTTGGATTCTCGGAGCGTTGTGAAGGAGTTTTCCGTAACGGGAATTGATACGGCTACCGCAATCGGTGCCGATGCCAAGGGACGGATATATATCGGCGGATTGAAGCGGGAAGAAATCGTTCCGTCGGAAGACGGAACCACGGATCAGTACACATACCGGTATTTACTGCAGCTGTATTCACCGGACGGAACCCTGTTATCCTCCTGCGACAACGGGTATTCGGTTGCCAGGTTCGATTCGTTTGACGAAAAGACGGGATATTTTGTATATGAGGATATTTATAACTGGCTATACTGGGGCTACGATCACGAGGGTTACGGAATCCGGCTCGGCAGCGTCGATTCCAAAAATCAGATCAAGCAGTATGGCAGCGATACGCGGCTGTTATCGCAGGAAATTCCCGCGTCTCTGGATGGTCATTTGGATTATGCATGTCAGATCTATTATTATGACCATATCAAAAATGCGGAGATTCTCGGCAGCAAATATATTATGACCTACAGTGTTACATTCGGACGGCAGTGCCTGATCGATTTGAATACGTTACAGTATTACGGTACTATGGAAAGACCGGAATTTGAAAACACTACCGGCAATTATCGGGATCTGGATTCCATCGGAACCCGTTCGGTCTGTTTCGAACCCAACGGGACCATTTTGCGATATGCGGGACAGTGTATGCTTGAGGAAATAAACCCCGCCACCGGGGAGCGAAAGACAACGATTCCGACGGCACACCCGGTTTACAGCTTATTTGTCTCGGGAAATGAGATTATCGCACTGGAACTGGACAACCGGAAGTATTTCGTGGAACGGCTCATTTATAATGCGGCTTCCAAATTGACGGTGAGCGGAGAAACCCATACGATGAAAGCCGGTGAAGAGCAGCAGCTGTCGGCATCGGTCGATAATATTTCCAAGGCGACGCTTTACTATTCGAGCAGCGACAATTCCGTTGCGTCCGTTACATCGAGCGGAAAGGTCATTGCATGGAAAGCCGGGAAAGTCACCATTACCGTAACCGACGGCAAACTGAAAGCGACCTATGCCGTTACGGTTTTGGACGGATCCGTATCATCGGTTTTGTCATATCGGAAATCCGTGTCCGGTACGGTTGACGAGGAAAGCATCAATTACGGGAATTACAATTATTCGGTTTACGGAAAGACGGTAGAGTCCTATTGGAACGATAACGGAAACGGGACATACACCCGCCTGCAGTACATTGACGGCAATGTTCTGATTGAACAGTACGACGCCAAGTTTACGAAAATTTCAACCAAAACGCTGACTGCTCCGCTTCCGTATTTCGGAGGGGCGTTCTTTGGAAAAACCCATAATTATCTGGCATACGGTCAGCAAAATGAAAACGAGGAAGATACCAGAACCGTTGTCCGCGTAATTAAGTATACGAAGGACTGGGTGCCGGTTTCCTCCACCAATATCAAAGGAGCCAATACCCACATTCCGTTTGATGCGGGAAGTCTTCGCATGACGGAGGCAAAGGGAAATCTGTATGTTCATACCTGTCATGAAATGTATGGAGAGGATGGATATCGTCATCAGGCCAACATGACCTTTGTTATTCGTCAGTCGGATATGGTTATGGTGGACAGCTACAGCGGTGTTATGAACATATCATACGGATACGTCAGCCACTCCTTTAACCAGTTTGTCCGGGCGGATGACCGGTACCTGTTCCGGGTGGATCATGGGGATGCCTATCCTCGCGGAATTGCCGTTACGAGAGTGAAACTCGGCGATCCGATTACGAATGTGAACTATACGGTTCCGCTGGAGTTTACGGATGATTACGGGTACAATTACAATTATACCGGAGCATCGATCGGTGGTATGGAACTGGGAAACGACGTAGTTCTTATCGCCGGAAATAATATCAATGACGATACCGACATATATTATGAAGTCCGAAATGTGTTTGTGGTTTTGGTGAATAAAGAAACCTTGGCATCCGGTGGTGTGTATCTGTCAGCCTATTCGTCAAGCGGAAATAAAACGGCACAGACACCGCACCTGGTAAAGTTGTCCGACGATCGCTTCTTGGTTCTTTGGTCTGTTTTCGATTATAGCCTGAATCGGATTTGCGGTACGGAAATGCGGCTGTTGGATTCTTTCGGAAACATTGTTGAGAAAGCATCCTTCGGTGACGAAATCAAACTGTCCGACTGCCAGCCGGTATATTGCGCGGACGGACTGGTTCGGTGGTACACCGTATCGTCGGGAAAGACGGATTTTTATGCACTGAATCCGTACCGGCTTACGGAATTCGTCAATGACAGCAAGCGTCCGTCATCGACCGTAATCCGGTCGGTAACAACGGTCAATACCGGAATGAAGGTGACCTGGGACAAGGCAGACAATGCAACGGCATATTATCTGTATCGTGCACTTCCGGGCGGAAGCTATTCCTTCGTCGGAGGCATCGTCGGTACGAGCTATACGGATACGGCGGCAAATGAAATCGGAACAACTTATTTTTACAAGGTGGTTCCGTATATGAAGCAGAACGGTGAAATCATTAAAGCGGCGGCTTCGCCTGCGGTTGCGGGAAAGAAGACGCTGGCATCTCCGACCATCATCGAAACGGTTCGGCTAAGTGATACTCAGGCGAAAATCACCTGGAGCAAAATCGACGATGCCCGGGGCTATTATGTATATCGTGCACTGCCCGGCGGTTCCTATGAATTCGTGGGCGGTGTTCTGAGTCCGACTTTTACGGATAAAAAACTGACGGCCGGCAAGGATTATTTTTATAAAATCGTTGCGTTTCAGAAGAAAGCGGACGGCACCGAAATCAAGAGTGCCGCATGTCCGGCCGTGAAAACGCTTGCAACGAAGGTAACCATGAAGAAGGCAACGTCCCGGAACAGTTACTCTGCGGAGGTGAGCTGGAATGCACTGGCCGGCGCGAGCGGATATTATGTGTATCGGACAACGGCGGGCGGAACGTATGAACTGATTGCCGAAACGAAGGGCACCGGTCTGAAGGATACGAGTCTGAAATACGAGACCATATACTATTATAAAGTCGTGGCATATTATATTTCGGGTTCCGCAACGCTGAAGACCGCCATGTCGGATTTCGCTTCGGTGAAGACAAAATAAGTACCGGACGGGGCGGAATCGGAATTTTCAATCTGCTCCGAAAAACGAAAGAAATAAGACAGAAAGGATATCCCGACAGGGACTGTGTAATGACGAAACGACAAACTGAACTGCGAAACCTGAAACCTTTCAATTTTCTTTTTCTGACCGTGGCGGGAATTATTAACGCATTTGGCGTTACGCTGTTCCTGTTTCCGATGAAGCTGTATGACAGCGGGGTATCCGGACTGTCCATGCTGCTGGATCAGATTACGCCGGGATGGCTGACCCTGCCGATTTTCCTGATTGTGATTAATTTGCCGATTTTTCTGTTCGGAATGAAAAAGCAGGGACTGTCGTTTACAATCTATTCGATTTATGCGGTAATGATATATTCCGGAATGTCCTTCATGATTACCGATGTCCTGCCGATTGATGTGACGTTTGCATCTCCGCTGGCGGGGGAGGATTTGCTTTTGTGCGCAATTTTCGGCGGTGCCGTGTCCGGAATCGGCAGCGGACTGACGATTCGGTTCGGCGGAGCGATTGACGGAATCGATGTGTTGTCCGTCATTTTCGCAAAGAGAATCGGAATTTCTCTCGGAACCTTTGTCATGGCGTTTAATGCCGTTCTGTACATCGCCTGCGGAATCATTATGCATAGCTGGATTCTGCCGTTGTATTCGGTTGTGACGTATTTTATCGGATTCAAGACCGTGGATTATATCGTGGACGGTTTTGACCGCTCGAAATGTGCCATGATCGTCACGGTCAAAGCCGATGAAATTACGAAGGCGATGCAGGAAGTGTTCAAAAGCACCGGAACCGTTGTCAATGCCATCGGCGGGTATTCCCGGGAAGAAAAGCAAATCATTTATTTCATCGTCAATGCGTTTCAGATTTACAAGGTGCGTCAGCTGGTTCACGAGATTGATCCGGGGGCGTTCATTTCCCTGCACGATGTATCCGATGTAATCCGGAAATCGGCGGAGGAAGGGCAGACGAAGCCGGAATGAACGGGACGGGAAGCCGGAAACCAGTTGAAGCCGGAATGAACGGCTGCGGAAAGAGCAATAGCAGTAAAAATAATGATTCTACTAAAGTAGAAAACACTCCGGCGGCAGAACTGACGGGGAAGCCGGAACCAACGACACCGGAACCGATGCGGAACCATTGAGGCAAATGCATTTCTGTATGACAAAATCCTTCGGTATTAAGGCAGGAACCCTTGAAAACCAAGGCGTCCTGATGTAAAATAGGAATAGTTTCGAAATCCGAGAATCATTTTCGGAGAAAGGAGAACGCAGGATGGACAAGACGGCAATGTACAAGCTGAGCTACGGCTTGTTTGTACTGACAGCCAGAGAAAACGGGAAGGATAACGGTTGTATTATCAATACGGCAATACAGGCGGCATCGACACCGAATCAGGTCAGCGTCTGTGTGAACAAAGCGAATGCGACGCATGATATGATACGAAACACCGGAGTGTTTACGGTTTCCGTAATCAGTCGGGATGCGGGCTTTGACCTGTTTCGCCGCTTCGGTTTTCAATCGGGACGCGATACGGACAAGTTTGAAGGCTTTGATGCATACCGCCGCGGAGCGAACGGTTTATGTTACGTAACGCAGGGAACCAATGCGTATCTTTCGGTCAAAGTATCGAAAGAGGTGGATTTGGGGTCTCACACGATGTTTGCCGGCGAAGTGACCGACATGGAAGTGCTGTCGGATACGCCTTCGGCAACGTACGATTATTATCAGTCGACAATCAAACCGAAACCGCAGCCGGTCGGACGAACGGATGACGGACAGACGATATGGCGCTGTACGGTTTGCGGGTATGAATATGTCGGAGAGGAACTTCCGGAGGATTTCATTTGCCCGACCTGTAAACATCCGGCATCGGATTTCGAAAAAATCACATCGAATCAGAGTAAAAAGGAGGAAACAACGATGGCAAAATGGGTTTGCCCGGTATGCGGGTATGTGTATGAAGGTGAGGAAGCTCCGAAGGAGTGCCCGCAGTGCCATGTGAGCGGCGAGCGTTTCACAAAGGCAGAGGGAGAACTGGTTCTGGCAGCAGAACATGAATACGGTATTTACGGAAAGACGGTAAAGAACAATCCGGATATTTCCGATGACGATAAGAAATACATTTTCGATCAGTTGATGGCAAATTTCCAGGGCGAGTGCTCCGAAGTCGGCATGTATCTCTGCATGGCCCGGATTGCTCACCGCGAAGGATATCCGGAAGTCGGTCTGTACTGGGAAAAGGCTGCTTACGAGGAAGCGGAGCATGCGGCTAAATTTGCGGAAATGCTCGGCGAGGATTTGGAACCGAATATGAAGGCTACCACCAGGGACAATTTGAAATGGCGTGTGGATTGTGAGTTCGGTGCAACGGCCGGAAAGACCGATCTTGCGAAGTGTGCAAAGAAGTACAACCTCGATGCAATCCATGACACGGTTCATGAGATGGCCCGCGATGAGGCAAGACACGGCAAGGCATTGAAAGGCCTGCTGGACCGGTATTTCAAATAAATGATATCGAACATAGCGGGAATGGTGCGGCCATTCCCGTTTTTGAATAGGAGGACTATCATATGAACGAGACACTGAAAGTTTTGGAAACAAGAAGAAGCTGCCGGAATTTTCTCCCGAAGCCGGTGGAAGAGGACAAACTGAATGAGATTCTGCGTGCGGGAACGTATGCGGCAACCGGAATGGGAAAGCAGTCCCCGATTATTATCGCGGTTACGAAGCCGGAGCTTCGCAATCGGATCATGGAAGAAAATCGCAAAATCGGCGGATGGGGAGAAGAGTTTGACCCGTTCTACGGAGCACCCGTCATTTTGATTGTTCTGGCAAACAAAGCGGTTCGTACGTACGTTTACGACGCTTCGCTCGTGATGGGAAATCTGATGAATGCGGCCGAAAGTCTCGGTGTGAACAGCATTTGGATTCATCGGGCAAAAGAGGAATTTGAGTCCGAATTCGGAAAGCAGCTACTGGCCGACCTCGGTATTCAGGGAGACTATGAGGGAATCGGACATTGTGCGCTCGGGTATGCGGCAGAACCGTTAAAGGATGCGGCACCGAGAAAATCCGACTATATTTATATGGCATAAAACGATTCGGGGTCGGGGCACATCGGCGGGACCGGCGTGCCTTGACCTTCTGTATTGATACGGACTTGCGGGAGATTTTCCGGCGCTACGGGATTTTTCTGCGTGTCCTGTGTATAAGGAGAACGACATATGAAGCGCGGCATTTTGCTGGTCGTATTGAGTATAATGACGGTTTTGACGCTAACCGCCTGTAAAAATGACGGGAACGGGACAGCGAATCCGACTCCGACGCTGCCGGCCGAGGCCGGTACATTGACACCGTCTCCGGCAAATACGGAACCGACTCCGTCCCCTGCGGCGGAACCGACCGGAACGGAGAAAATGCCGGAAATGAAGGTCCCGGTTGTGGTGGAAGGTGCGGTATTCGGAGGTTCGGCGGATTCGAAGGTGGCACTGGATGTCGTGTTTGACCCGGCCTGGCTGACCGACGGAGACAATACCAAACAGAACGGATCGCTTGCGGGATTTGCGGCGATTCTGAGTGCGGATACGTATTTCCGCGAAAAGGATTTGGCCAAAGGAACGCAGAACCGGGTTCTCTGCACGTCACCGGACGAGTATACCGCGGTGACTCTGCTCCGGACATTCGGATTTCAGGATGCGGTGCATATCGAGACGTTTAAGGAAAAGGACTATGCGACCGACGGAAATGACAGCGCAACGCTGAATATCGGGTATGCCGAAATGAACGGCTGCGATGTGTTTGCGGTTGCGATTCGGGGGTGCTTTTCCATTCAGGAATGGCTCAGCATTTTTGATCCGGGGTATGACTGCGAGGCCTATTACAAAATGACCGGGGAGCATCCGGAGTGGACGGACAAGGAACGCTGGAAAGGGCCGGATATTGCGGCTTCCCGTGCGATGGAATTCATTTCGTCGTTTGTGGAACAGCATGACAGCCCGGAACGCGAAAATTGCATTCTGATTACCGGGCATTCCCGCGGCGGCGTATTGGCCAATCTGATCGGAGCCGAGTTTGAAAAGCGGCCGGAGTTCCGATCCTTTACGTATACGTTTAACACGACTGCGGTGACGGGAGATCCGAAGGCACCGGAGTACCGAACGATTTTCAATTATTTTGACAGCCGGGACTTCTATATCGCTCCGATTCCGTTCGGACAGGAGACCTTCTACCGATACGGAACCGATGTTACGACGGACATCGCGGGACAGCCGGAGCTGTGCCGCCGGATTGCCGAATTGTCCGGGCGTGACGGAGTTGCAAGTCTGACCGCAGAGCAGCAGGAAACCTATGCGGAGCTGTTCGGGGAACTGTTCCCGACAAGACAGTCGCTGTATGAGGACCGGACCCTGACGGAAACGTTTGACAGCCGGGAAGAGGCAGAGCGCAGACGGGACGAAATCGAGACGTTGATCGGGGCGGAAAGCGGTTTGGGTCTGGAGGGTTTCTGCAATGTCTCGGAAGTGATTCCGACGGAGGAAAACCGGTACGGGCTGACGCTTTCGTATTGTGACGGAACGCTTTTGGCGGCATATGCCAAACTGCTTGCTTACGGGGAACCGGCCCGTCAGGCATTGAACTCGCTGTTTGCGGGGAACCGGAAGGCTTGCGATATCGCGGATTTTCTGACGGCCAATGCGGAGTCTGTCAACGGCGGTCATTTGCTGCTGAACAGCTATGTGCTGACGGAACGGAAGTAACCGCGCGGAGCCGTGACGGCGGACAGGACAACGTGGTACGCCGCGCAGCAGACCGCACAAAGCCGTGACGGCGGACAGGACAGCGTGGAAAGTAACCGCGCGGACAGAAAGGATGGGAGAGAAATGAAGAATTTCGTTATTTTTGGGGACATTTGTTATTCTAAATCATTGACGGAGCTTGTGTGCCGGCCGAATTCGTATCTGGTTTGCGAGAACGGTTTGTGCCGGGGCGTATTCCGGACGATTCCGGCAAAATACAAGGCGTTCCGCGTGCTGGATTACCGGGGACGACTGGTAATTCCGGGCATGGTGGATCTGCATACCCATGCGCCGCAGTTCGCATATCGCGGGCTGGGAATGGATTTGGAACTGCTCGACTGGCTTCAGGCTTACGCGTTCCCGGAGGAAGCCAAATATTCGGATTTGGCATATGCCGGCCGGGCATACGGTCGTTTTGTGCGGGCCATGAAGAAGAGCGCCACGACGAGAGCGGTCATTTTCGCAACCGCACATTGCGATGCAACCGTTCTTCTGATGGACCGTCTGGAGGCGGCGGGGCTGTCCTGCTATGTCGGGAAGGTCAATATGGACACCGATGCACCGGACAATCTCCGGGAGAAAAATGCCGAAGTATCGGCGGCGGAAACCCTTCGCTGGCTGGAAACGACGAACGGACGGTATCGCAACTGCAAGCCGATTCTGACACCGCGGTTTTTGCCGAGCTGTTCGCACGAGCTGATGGAACGTCTTCAGACCATTCAGGAAGAGACCAAACTGCCGGTTCAGTCTCATTTGTCGGAAAATCCGGGAGAGGTGGAGCTGGTCGGACGATTATATCCGGAAGCCGCATTTTACGGAGACGGATACAACCGCTATCATTTATTCGGAAATGATGTGAAAACGGTTATGGCACACTGCATTTACTGTACGGAGGAGGAGATTGCGCTGATTCGCAGCAACGGTGTGTATGTCGCACACTGCCCGTCCTCCAATATGAATATTGCGTCCGGAATCGCACCGATACGACGCTATCTGTCGGAGGGCATTCATGTCGGGCTCGGAAGCGATGTTGCGGGCGGTGAATCCGAATCGATGTTCCGCGCGGTGAGGTCCGCCATTCAGGTGTCGAAGCTGTATTATCGTCTGGTCAGCAGCGAAAGCCGGCCGATTACGTTTGAGGAAGCGTTTGCGATGGGCACCCTGTGCGGCGGAGAGTTTTTCGGACGTGTCGGAAGTTTTATGGACGGCTACGAACTGGACGCGGTTGTGATTGATGACAGCAGCATGTCCCGCGGAACCGGTCTCGGGCTGCGCGACCGGCTGGAACGTGCGGTATATCTGGAAGCGGATACAAACGGTGTAATCGCCAAATTTGTTGCCGGCCGGTGTATCCTGCAGGAGACGGAATCGGAGAAAAAATGATACCAACGAAGGAGTGAATGACATGAGTGATAAACTACAGGAACTGAAATCCAAAATCGAGGAAATGAACCGCTACAGCCATGTGGGATCGCTGTTGTACTGGGATATGCGGACGGTTATGCCGAATGAGGGATTTGCCAAACATTCGGATGCCATGTCGGCATTTTCGGAAGAACGGTTCCGCCTGGGCACCTCGGATGAACTGTACCGGCTGCTGTGCGATCTGAAAGCCCCGGAGGAATGGAATGAGCTGGACGGGAACTGGAAATTCATCGTATCGGAAATGTACGATTCGATGGAGCGCGAGCGCCGTATTCCGAAAGAGCTGTATGCGGAGTTCGTCCGGGAAAGCAACGAGTCCGAGAGAGCCTGGGAGGAAGCAAAGCGGGCGTCCGATTACTCGATTTTCGCACCTCATTTAAGAAAAATGATTGAGCTTGTCAAAACCATGACCGGCTATACCGACCCCGGCAAAGACGTCTACGACACGCTGCTCGGGGACTATGAGAAGGGAATGGACAGCGCCACGGTTGACCGGATTTTCGAAGAGCTGAAAGTCGGGCTGCTGCCGCTGGTCGCACGTATTCTGGCCGCACCGCAGCCGGATGATTCCAAATTCCGCCGGACCTTTGATCTGAACGGGGAACGTGAGGTTCAGTCCCTGCTTCTGTCCTACATCGGCTTTAATTGGGAGCGCGGAACGGTCGGCGAAACCGAGCACCCGTTCACGCTGAATTTCTCCTGCCACGATGTGCGCGTATCCAATCATTTTCGTGAAAATGATGCGCTTGACCCGATGTTCTCGGCAATCCACGAGGGCGGACATGCCATTTACGAGCAGAATGTCGACGAGGCGCTGGACGGTACCGTCGGAGGAAGCTGCAGCTATCTCGGAATTCACGAAAGCCAGTCCCGTTTTTATGAAAATATTCTTGGACGGAACATCAATTTCTGGGTTCCGATTTATCCCGAGATTCAGAAACGGATGCCGGAGCTTGCGGACATTTCCCTCGAGGAATTTGCGGCGGAAATCAATCACGTCCGAAACAGCCTGATCCGGATTATGGCGGACGAGGTAACGTACTGCCTGCACATCATCATTCGCTACGAGATCGAGAAAGCCATTTTCCGCGACGGTATTGATGTGGATGAGCTTCCGGCTTTGTGGAACCGCAAAATGAAGGAATATCTGCAGGTGGAGCCGCAAAACGATGCGGACGGGATTTTGCAGGATATGCACTGGAGCGACGGCTCGTTCGGATATTTCCCGACCTATCTGCTCGGAAGCATTTACGACGGAATGTTTTTGGATGCGCTTCAGGACGAACTCGGTCCGGTGGATGACCTTCTGAAAGACGGAAAAATCGGTGATATTACCGCATGGCTGAACCGGAAAATTCATGTATACGGAAGCACGAGACGACCGAAGGAAATTATCGCTTCGGTATGCGGGAAAGACGTCACGGCGGAACCGCTGCTCCGGTATTTCCGGGAAAAATATTCCCGCTATTATGACATTGGATAACCGATTGCAAATTCGCTGCGGTATCGGAAAAACAGCATTGCGGAAATGATTTTGCTTTACTTTTGCAAAAAAAAGTTATATACTGTATGAAATATGAGGACCCTTGCACGAACCGCAAGGGAAACTATTTTGAATCAAGGAGGTACTTCCAATGGCTTTTTGTAAGAAATGTGGTGCGGCACTCGAAGATGGTGCTGTATTCTGCCCTGCATGCGGAAACAAACAAGGCGAAACCGCTCAGCAGCCCCAGAATAATACGAATGACGGTGTTCAGAAATTTATCGATTCGCTTCAGGATACTCCCGATTATACATCGGAATATACAAGTGAGGATATTGAGGCAAACAAGGTTTTCGGTATCATCAGTTACATTTATATCGGATGGATTATTTCTCTGATTGTAGCGAAGGATTCCAAGTTCGCGAGGTTCCATGTAAATCAGGGCGTCATTCTCGGTATTGCGGAACTGCTGTTTACGATTTTTGCGGGATTGTTTGGCTTCTGGCTTTTAAGAATCCTCTTCTCGCTGGTTGATCTTGCTTGTTTCGCATTGACGATTATCGGTATTATCAATGCTGCAAACGGACGTGCAAAGGAACTTCCGTATATTGGCAAGTACAGATTTTTTAAGTAATTAATCGGTAATCTGGAAAGCGGGTTAGAGATAACCCGCTTTCTTTTTGAGCGGTTCGGATTCCTTTGGGCGGTCGGGACACGGAAAAATGACAAGTTCGGTACAATCCATGCCGGAAATGGTATGAAAGAGAAACAAAGGTACGGAACAACACCGAGGTACAGTTAGGAAAGGGGAACAAAATGAACGAGTATAATTCATTATTGGCAGAGGTGGAAACGGAAATCGGCAAAGCCGTTGTCGGCAAACCGCTTGTAATCCGTCGTATTCTGACGGCGATTCTGGCCGGTGGACACATTTTGATGGAGGATGTTCCGGGTGTCGGAAAGACGACACTTGCGGTGGCATTTTCCAAAGTCCTCGGAATGGAGTACAAGAGAACTCAGTTTACACCGGATGTTATGCCCTCCGACGTGGTCGGCTTCTGCGTTTACGACAGAAACTCCGGAACGCAGGTTTATAAGCCGGGAAATATCATGTGCAATCTGTATCTGGCGGATGAAATCAACCGGACTTCTTCCAAAACGCAGTCCGCGCTGCTGGAGGTTATGGAGGAAGGCCATGTGACAATTGACGGCGAGACCCATCCGGTTCCCAATCCGTTTGTCGTAATCGCAACGCAAAATCCGGTCGGTGCGGCCGGAACGCAGATGCTTCCCGATTCCCAGCTGGACCGTTTTGCGGTGCGCCTGAGCATGGGATATCCGGATGAAGAATCGGAAATCCGGATGATGAAGGATCGGTCGGATACCAACCCGATTGAGTCGCTGAGACCGATTCTGACATCGGACCGTCTTCTGGAAATCCGGCGTCAGGTGGAACAGGTTGCGGTGGACGACCGGATTTATCAATATGTTACGAGCCTTGTCAATCAGACCAGAAAGCAGGAACTGCTGTCCCTCGGCGTAAGCCCGAGAGGATCCCTTGCGCTTCTTTCCATGGCTAAGGCAAATGCGTATTTATGCGGCAGAAATTATGTGATTCCCGAGGATGTTTCGGTTATTTTCATCGAGACGATAGCACATCGGATTATTCCGACCTCGGCAGCAAAAATGAATCACATTTCCACAACGGAGATTGCCGGTCGGGTTCTGCAGAGCGTAGAGCCACCGAGAATTGTGGCACAGTAATAAGGAATACTCGATATGATAACGAC
This sequence comes from Lachnospiraceae bacterium, assembly GCA_045641285.1. Classification (GTDB taxonomy): domain Bacteria; phylum Bacillota; class Clostridia; order Lachnospirales; family Lachnospiraceae; genus ISDg. The sequence continues at coordinate 7,750 of JAZUGQ010000035.1, read as the reverse complement.
ATGGATAATTTTCACGGCAATCTGGGGAAGCATATTCTGTTTTTCATGCATGTTCAATGACAGAAGCCTGACCGTTGCCGCATTGTTCGGTCTGATACTTCCGGTAATCGGACTGATTTACGTGCTGATTGTGCGAAGGGCCGTCAAAATCGATTCGATCGCCGGATACACGGAAAACGAAGAGAATGCCGGTGTTCTTGTGACCGTTCATAACCGCTCGTTGTTACCGCTGCCCGGGATGCTTCTCATTTTGAAAAATGAGGATATTCTGTTCCGGCATGCGTACAAACTGAAGAGGAAGCTCTCCCAGGCGGGACGCAGCACCGATACGGTGTATCTGGATGCAGGCATGACTCACTGCGGGAAAACGAGATTCCGTGTACACAGAGTTTACGTCAGTGACCCGCTGTGCTTCTTCCGGTTTCCGGCACGAATTCGGAAATCGTTTTTTGATATCGACCGGTATCCGGAGAAACTGATGCTGCCGGTCAGTCCGGTACGGCATAATCCGTATGCGTATATTGCGGAAGAGGAATACTCGACAACGAAGCCCGGTGATGATCCGGCGGAAATGTTCGGTGTGCGGGAATATCGTCCCGGCGACCGTCAAAACCGGATTCACTGGAATCTGACGGCAATGAAAGACACCCTGATGGTCAAGGAACTGGGGCAGCCGATCGACACGTCGGTTCTGCTTCTGGTGGATTTGTATACAATGCCGGAAAAACATACGATGAAGCTTTATGACGGAATCCTGCGGACGCTGTTCGGAATTTGCGATTCCCTGATTCAAAGCGGGCGCATGGTGTCCCTGGCATGGACGGACGGAAAAGGCGGCATTTTCAAAATGAAGATACAGTCTCAAGAGGAAATGTGTTCGGCATTTTCCATGCTGTTTGATGTTGCGCCTTACGATACGGACCGGTCGGTTGCGACCGAGTATTGCAGGGCATATGATAAAGACTGTTTTCGGAACGTGTTTTATGTTGCGGCCGAGATGCCGGAACCGACCGAACAGTCTCTGCGCCGGATACAGAGGGATGCGTATATCATTTACTGCCATATCGTAACGGAAGACACGGCGTGGAAGGAAGAGATTCTGCGGGATGCCGATTTCTACGAGGAAACCGTGCGGGCAGGGCATGAGGCGGAGGATTTGACCGGAAGCATCTCGGAATGGAACTGAGAACCGGATTACCGAAGATGTCCGGACAGCGACGAAACGAACGGATTGACGAAACGGTCGGACAGCGACGAAGCGAACGGATTGACGACGGCCGGTTAAGCGATGAGACGATTATCGGAAATACAGACGGGGGCGGAAAGGAGGAATATGCAAAATGGAACGGAAACGTAGTACCGCGGAAACAATTGCGGAGAGCATATGGTTCTTTTTGCTGATTTCGCTGTTTTCCTGTCTTCCGATGATTCTGCTGTCCAAAATTCTGGATATGGATTTTCAGGCGTACGGATGGCTGTTGGGCAGTTCCGCTTTTTTTGCGTTTCTTCCGAGGCAGAAGTCCTGGCTGAAGAGGGGAATGATCGGCGCTGCACTGGCTGCGTTTCTGATATTTGTTGTGATTCGGTGGAATTTCATTGACAGAGGTTTTCGGATTGCATGGAACCTCATGATGACAAAATGCGAAAATTTCACAATGTATATTATGCCGAGAGTTGCATATAACGGAGATTATTGCCAATTGTACGTGAACATGTTCATTTATGTGGTGACGGTACTGGTCGTTATGATGTCCGCACTTGCGTTACGAAAGGGCCTGATTGTATTCTGGATCGTGGTTGACATTGCGGTCATGATTGCCTGCTTCTGCACGAATTCGGGCAAAAACAGGATTGCGATTGCCGGCTTTTCCGTCGGAATGATGCTGTTTCTGTGTATTACCGGAAAATTCCGTACCTTCCGGGCCCGAAAACAAATCCTGTACGGACTTCTGACGGCGGCATTGATGTTCGGGCTGTATATGGGCTGCAACGGGATTATCAGTCCGGAACTGTACAACAGCAAAATCAAAAATGCAACGTATCGAAAACGGGTATATGCACAGTTGAAACGGACGTTTGAGAAAACGGACAGTCCGATTAATTTCGGTACGGGAGACGGGAAGCTGAAAAAATCGAAAAACCAGATAATTCTGCATATTCCGCAGCTTCAGGTAACGTTTCCGTCCAATTTGAAGAAGGTATATCTGCGGGGATTTATCGGAAAAGAATACAGGGATTCGGAATGGAGAAGATCCGCCGAGTCGGACGGTATGTTGATGGAACAGTATAACTTATTAACCGGAATTTCCACATCGTACAGCATCGGTCAGATTATGCAGGAGTATATGAAGGGCAACCTGACGGGAGAGACACAGAGATTCCCGGTCTGGTATGCCAATATGTCCGTGAAGCAGCTTGTTCAATCGGACATGATTTATCTGCCGTATGATACCCTGTTTGCATCGGACGGTGAGCAGGTTTTCAGGGAAATGTCAAAAGGAAACGGTGAGGTAAAGGCGCAGGACGGCAAAGTACCGGAAGAGTATTATGCCGGATTTTATTACAGTCTGACGGATAACCCGTTGTTTTGGGCATTTACCGACAATTCAAAGAACAGTCTGGGCAATAAAAAGGATGACTATGCGTCCGCGGCGTTTCAAGTATATGAAAGAGCATACCGGGCAAGATGCCTTAATGCATATCTGTATATTCCGCAGGACAACTTACATACAATAGATTCATGTGATTTGAATCCGGACGGAATTTCGGTCTGGGATGCGGTGGAGTGTGTACGGCAGTATTTACAGGATAATTATGAATATACCCTGAGTCCCGGAGAGACACCGGATGATTGGGATGTTGTGGAGTATTTTCTGGTTGAAAATAAAAAAGGATACTGTACGCATTTTGCTTCGGCCGGTGTACTGCTGCTTCGGAGTCTCGGAGTACCTGCACGATATGTCGGCGGATATGTGATTGACAGCGATGTGAAACGAATGTCGGCGGGAAAGGGAAAGGTTCAGGTAAAAGAGAACGGAAATACGTCATCGTTGGAAATTCCGTTTGATACCGTTGTACTGGACGACGGTCAGGCTCATGCATGGGTCGAAATATATCTGGACGGTTACGGCTGGTATCCGGTGGAAATGACTCCCGGTTACAACAGTTCTTCCTATAAGAATAAAAATGCGATTCTGAAAACGACTCCGACCCCGACCCCGACTCCGACTCCGACGTCAAAACCCAAGATGACTCCGAGTGTAACGAAAACCCCGGCTGCGACCCCGACGCCTCAAATGACGACGGCGCCGAAAGCGACCGCAACCGTAACGGCAGCGCCGGATACGAAGGAAGCAAAACAAAAGAAACCGATCGGCAAAACGGAATTGTACATCATTTTCATCGGACTTGGTGTAATCGCGGTGGCGGTAATTGTCCGGCTGAGGGTTTGCTATTATGATCGAAGACGGGAAAATGCATACAACGACCCGTCGGTAAACGATGCGGTTATTGCCATGGCGACGGAGCTCGGCAGACTGTTGAAACTGTGCGGATACAAGGCGCAGCTTTATGAAACGGACAAGGATTATTTGCGGCGGATTGCGGACACGGACGAACGATTCCGGTGTCTGGACAAGGCGGAACAGTGTATCGAAGAAGCGGTATTCTCCGAACGGTCGTTACAGGAGGAAAGCCGTGAAACCGTGGCAACGGTATATCGGGAAATCCGTACCCGGATTCTTGCGGATTCGCCGTGGTGGAAACGTCTGTATCTGCGGATTGTCCGCTGCGTATAAGGGCGGTATCGTATCCTGCGGCAGAATTTTTTCGATAAGAAGGCGCAATTCATGGTGAACAACGAAAAAACGGCATTGTTTGAACGGATGCCGGTGAAAAAAGCAATTGCGGTCATGGCGGTTCCGACCATCATTTCCCAATTGATTAATCTGGTTTATAATATTGTCGATACGTATTTCATCGGGCGGACCGGAAATTCGTACATGATAGCGGCAGTGTCGGTTGCGTATACGCTGTATATGATGACGGTGGCATTCGGCAATCTGTTCGGAATCGGCGGCGGCAGTCTGATGGCCCGTCTGTTCGGCCGCGGGGAGTATGAACGCGCCGGAAATGTCAGTGCATACAGCTTCTACGGAGCCATCGTTATTGCGGCGATATATTCCGTTATCATCAGTATTTGCTGCAATCCGCTGCTGAGACTGCTCGGAGCGTCCGACCAGACAATCGGATATGCCAGACAGTACGTATATCTGGTTGTGGTGGCGGGAGATATTCCGATTGTGCTGTCTGCGGTGATGTCGCATTTGATTCGAAATGCCGGATATTCCCGACAGGCAAGCCTCGGGCTCAGCCTGGGCGGTGTGCTGAACATCATTTTGGATCCGATTTTTATGTTCCGGCTTCTGCCGGGCGGGTATGAGGTGCTCGGAGCGGCGCTGGCGACACTGATCTCCAATATTGTGGCATGTTTGTATCTCTTCATAATATATTATAGGCTGTCCTCTCAAACCGCACTTTGTCTGAAACTGTCCCGGGCGGTTCGGATTTCCTCCGTCGATCGGATGGAATTGTATTCCGTCGGGGTACCGTCTGCGGTTCTGACGGGACTGTTTGACCTTGCGAATATGTTTCTGAATGCGAAAATGGCATCATACGGGGAGTCGGCGGTAGCGGCACTCGGCATCGTTATGAAAGCGGAGCGTTTGCCAAATGCCGTCAACATCGGTATTTGTCAGGGAATGATGCCGATTATTGCATATAACTATTCGTCCGGAAACCGGACCCGAATGAAAGAGGTCATCCGAACGGCAACCGTTTACGGACTGATTATCGCATTGGTGTCAACCGGACTGTTTCAGATACTGGCGAAACCGATTTCCGGCATTTTCATAAATACACAGTCGGATGCGGCGGTCGGTGCGGCCGAGACGTTGGCATTTGCGGCATTTTTCCTGAGAATACGGTGTCTGGCGTCACCGCTTCAGTTTATGAATTACCGGTGTTCGTTCTGTATGCAGGCCATGGGAGACGGAAAGGGAACACTGTTACATGCAATTGTACGGGAGCTGTTTTTCTATATCCCGTTCATGTATGTTTTGGACTACCGGTTCGGTGTGAACGGGCTGATTACATCGCTGATTGCCGGGGAAGCATGCGGCATGGTGATGGCACTCATTTTGCTGAAAAGACATATGAAGAATAACGCGTAAGCGGAAAAAGAAGACCTTTGAGATTTTTCTCTTGACTTTCGTAAACGTATTGTGCTATAGTAGGTACGCTATGGAAGAGGTCTTTTTTTTATGCCTAAAATTATACGGAGGTGAAATGTTATGCGAGTTAAAATTACATTGGCATGTACAGAATGCAAGCAGCGTAATTACAACATGACGAAGGAAAAGAAAAACCATCCGGATAGGATGGAGACCCAAAAGTACTGCAGATTCTGCAAGAAGCACACACTGCACAAGGAAACCAAGTAATTCATTGCTTGGAGAAAGGATTGAGTTATGAGCGAAACTGCCAAAACACCGGCAACCACAAAGCAGAGCTGGTTTAAAGGACTGAAGGCTGAATGGAAGAAAATCCTGTGGCCGTCCAAAAAGACAGTAATAAGAGAGTCCACAGCAGTTGTCATCATTACAGTTATCCTCAGTGTGCTTATCAAGGCTCTTGATACGGGTCTTGTAGCGTTACTTAATATTATTCTTTGATTTATAAAGGATAGGGTGACAATATGGCAGATGCACAGTGGTACGTAGTCCATACCTATTCAGGGTATGAGAACAAGGTCAAAGTAAATATTGAAAAGACGATTGAAAATCGTAAGCTTCAGGACGTTATTCTGGATGTTCGCGTTCCGATGCAGGATACGCTGGAAACGAAGAACGGCACCAGAGTTTTGAAGAAGAAAATGATGTTCCCCGGATATGTCCTGGTCAACATGGTAATGAATGATGACACATGGTATGTCGTTCGGAACACAAGAGGCGTGACCGGTTTCGTAGGTCCCGGATCCAAACCCGTTCCGTTAACCGAGACGGAGATTGAGAACATGGGATTCCTGGAAAACGGAGAAGTCTCGATATCGGATTTTGTTGAAGGTGAAACGGTTATCATTTCAAGCGGTAACTGGAGAAATACTTCAGGTGAAATCAAAGCAATCAACAACAGCAAGCGCACCGTTATGGTTGAAGTGATCATGTTCGGTCGTGCTACGCTGGTGGAAGTAAGCTTTGATGACGTAGTAATTCAAAAGTAGTTGTTCGTAAAGGCAGCGAACAATGACTGTCGAAATGAAGATGGATTTCGGCAAGTGGGAGGAAATCTTCCGATAACACCACATTTTTAGGAGGTATGCTAACATGGCAAAGAAAGTATCAGGTTACATCAAATTACAGATTCCGGCTGCAAAGGCAACTCCGGCCCCTCCGGTAGGTCCCGCTCTTGGTCAGCACGGTGTAAACATTGTACAGTTTACAAAGGAATTCAATGCTAGAACTGCAGGTCAGGAAGGTATGATTATTCCCGTAGTTATCACTGTATATCAGGATAAGAGCTTCAGCTTTATCACGAAGACTCCTCCGGCAGCAGTTCTTCTTAAGAAGGCTTGCAAGATTGATACCGCATCCGGATCCCCGAACAAGGTAAAGGTTGCTTCTATCAAGAAGTCCGAAGTAGCTAAGATTGCTGAACTGAAGATGCCCGATTTGAATGCGGCAACGTTGGAAGCTGCTACCAGCATGATCGCCGGTACGGCACGCAGCATGGGCATCACTGTAGTAGATGACTAGGATTGAATTTTGAATAAGTGGGAGGGATTATAGCTCCCGACATTACCACTAGGAGGTTTTAATTATGAAACATGGTAAGAAATATACGGACGCTGCAAAGGCTATCGACAGAAACACCCAGTATGTTACTGCAGATGCTGTTGACCTTGTAAAGAAGTCCGCAACCGCAAAATTTGACGAGACAATCGAAGCTCACATTCGTCTTGGTGTAGATGGACGTCACGCTGACCAGCAGGTACGTGGTGCCGTTGTACTTCCTCACGGAACAGGTAAGACTGTTCGCGTTTTGGTATTCGCTAAGGGTCCCAAGATTGACGAAGCATTGGCAGCAGGTGCAGATTACGCAGGTGGTGAGGAACTCGTTCCGAGAATTCAGAAGGATGGCTGGTTCGAATTTGACGTTGTAGTTGCTACACCCGACATGATGGGCGTTGTTGGTAAATTGGGTCGTGTACTCGGACCTAAGGGATTAATGCCGAACCCGAAGGCAGGTACCGTTACAATGGATGTAACCAAGGCTGTAAACGATATCAAAGCAGGTAAAGTTGAATATCGTCTTGACAAGACAAACATTATTCACGTTCCGGTTGGAAAAGCTTCCTTTACAGCAGATCAGCTGAAGGAAAACTTTGAATCACTGATGGGCGCAATCGTTAAGGCTAAGCCGGCAAGTGCAAAGGGACAGTATCTCAGAAGCGTTACTCTGACCTCGACAATGGGTCCCGGAGTAAAGGTTAACACTTCACAGTTTAACTAATCGGATTGCAGACCGAATTTCATAGCAAACAGACGCCCGGCGCATTGCCGGGCGTTTTTTTATCTCATAGGAAAGTCCGTCCTATGAGATAAAAAACGCTCCGCGAGGATGCACACGCTTTTGCAGCGGTATTTTGTCGCTGACGCGACGCAAAAGCGGCGCAGCATATCGCAAGCGACAT
>JAZUGQ010000034.1:0-17501 GCA_045641285.1 Lachnospiraceae bacterium | reverse complement strand
AACACTCCTGAAAAATTTGCTGCAGGAATGGATGAGCTTCGTGGATATTGGGATAAGCTTCTTTCTATTCTCAACGTAGAGACTCCTGACGAGAAGGTCAACCGTATGGTTAATATCTGGAATCAGTATCAGTGTATGGTTACATTTAACCTGTCACGTTCAGCTTCTTATTTTGAATCTGGTATTGGACGAGGCATGGGCTTTAGAGATTCAAACCAGGATGTTTTAGGATTTGTTCATCAGATTCCGGACAGAGCAAAGGAGGGTATCATCGATATCGCTTCCACACAGTTCCCGGACGGTGGATGCTATCACCAGTACCAGCCTCTTACCAAGAAGGGAAATGCGGATATCGGCGGTGATTTCTCCGACGATCCGTTGTGGCTGATTCTTTCCGTTTCCGCTTACATCAAGGAGACCGGCGACTGGACCATTCTTGACGAGATGGTACCTTATGATAATGATATGAACAATGCACAGACGATGCTTGAGCATCTGAAGGTTTCCTTCTATCACATCGTAAACAACCTCGGTCCTCACGGACTTCCGCTCGCGATGCGTGCCGACTGGAATGACTGCATCAATCTTTCCTGCTTCTCCGACACCCCCGGCGAAAGCTTCCAGACCTACACCAACCCGAAGTTCAAGGCAGAGGGCGGTTATTCCAAGACTGCCGAATCCGTTATGGTTGCAACCCTCTTCACCTACACCGGTCCGAACTACGTTGCAATTCTCAAGCATCTCGGCAAAGACGACGAGGCCGCTGCCGCTCAGAAGGCCATTGACGATATGAAGAAGAACATCATGGCTTCCGCATGGGACGGAGACTGGTTCCTTCGTGCCTACGACGCAAACGGTGAGAAGATGGGCTCCAAGGAATGCGAGGAAGGCCAGATTTTCATTGAGCCTCAGGGCTTCGCTATCATGTCCGATATCGATAAGGACGCAACCGAGAAGACCCTTGCCGCAATCGACGAGCGTCTGAACACCGAGTTCGGTCTTGTACTGAACAATCCCGCATTTTCCAAGTACTACATCCAGTACGGTGAAATTTCCACCTATCCGGGCGGTTATAAGGAAAATGCCGGAATCTTCACGCACAACAATGCATGGATTATCTGCGCCGCAGCTCATGCCGGCAAGGGCGATCAGGCATTCAAATATTACAGCGAAATTGCTCCCGCATTCACCGAGGAGACCTCCGACATTCACAAGACCGAGCCCTACGTATACGGTCAGATGATCGGTGGTAAGGACGCCGGCTCCGATATCGGCAGAACCGGAAAGAACTTCGGCCAGGGCAAGAACTCCTGGCTGACCGGTACCGCAGCATGGAACATGGTTGCCATCTCCCAGTACATTCTCGGTATCATGCCTGATTTCGACGGTCTGAAGATTAACCCTTCCATTCCGAAGAATTGGGACGGTTTCAAAGCGACGAGAAAGTTCCGCGGTGCGACCTACAACATTACGGTCACCAATCCGAATCATGTTTCCCAGGGTGTTGTCAGCATGCTGGTTGACGGTCAGGCCGTTGCCGGCAACGTTATTCCGGTTCTTCCGGACGGCGATCACACCGTTGTCATCACTCTCGGCTGATTCCGAATCGGCCAAATACTCACAGGCGCCCTGAGCGTGCCTGATTACAGGAAAACAAAAAACACGGTAGATTTCCGATGATTTCTACCGTGTTCTTTTTGTTTCTGTTATGTCAGGCCGAAAGTGCCGCATCTTCTGCTTGTTTCGTCCGGTCGAAGCGGTTGCATCTTCTGCTTGTTTCGTCCGGTCGAAGTGGTTGCATCTTCTGCCTGTTTCGTCCGGTCGGAGTTCTGCAATCACCGCTTACTGTCCGTTTCCGGTCTCTTTGCCGACCTCGGTTTTGGACTCGATTCCGGCTTCTGTTTCGGTCTCGGTCTTGGACTCGGTTCCGGCTTCTGTTTCGGACTCGGTTCCGGTCTCTTTGCCGGCTTCGGTTCCGGTCTCGGTTCCGCTATCCGGATCGTTCTGATTCAGGGGATACGTCTGTGGTTCCCACTGCTTTACAAGAATATCCAAATCGCAATCGCCGCTCACTCCGGGAACCGATCCCTCACTGGAGTACTGCCACATATCAAAATCATATCGATACGTCAGATTTTCCCCGTAGTATGCAAACCAGAACGGGTACCCGGACAACGCATCCCGGTCAATATTCATAATGGACCAGCGGGTGCTTGCATATAACATCGGCTGGTATCCTGCCTCCTTTATCGTATCCAAAAACGCCTTTGCCGCCGCGGTCCGGTTCTTCCGGCTCGTCTTGTTGCCGCGCGCACCTTCGCGTTCATAATACTCCGTATCAAAAATAACCGGCATCGTTATCGTGTAATCCTTCAGGAAATTCAGCACGTACTCGGCCTCTTCGATGCCTTCCTGTTCATTGATTGCCTGCGAGTAAAAATACACTCCGACGTCCAGGCCGTTTTCCTGTGCTCCCTTGATATATTCGGCCGCACGCTCATCCGGTTCCAGCGTTCCCTCACCGGGACCACGGAATCCGACACGCACAATCGCAAAGGAAATGCCTGCATTTTTCACTTTTTTCCAGTTGATTTCACCGTTATGTTTGGATACGTCGATACCTGTTTTGGAAATGACATTGCCGGCATCGTCCGTCAGCTCCAGATATCCGTTCCTGTTTTTCGTCAAATGATCGAGATTCAGCGTGTGCCGTGCAACCTTTTGCAGGTTCGGCAAATACAGTTTTTCACCCGTACCGGCACCCAGCACAACCGGATCGTCGATATAGGCTGCCGCCGGCGTGTTGATTCCGTCAAAGAACATGTCGTCGTAGTTGCGGCTGACATACGCACCGAACGTTGCATCGGAAACCGTCAGCGTTCCGTTGACCGGAAGAATCGTACAGTTGAGCATTCCGTAATTTTCTCCGCGATTGACGTACACCAGCGTCGAAATCCTGATTCCCTCGGGCGTAATTTCCCAGGAATACTGTTCTCCGTAGGACAGTGCCGATGATCCGCCGGCATTGACCGCTTTGAGCACCGTATCCGATGCCGAGAACAGGTAATTGTTGCCGTGTCCCGTGGTCAGGCTGACCACATCCACCGTCTTCTTGGTACCGTCCTCATTGGTTTTTCCGGAAGCGGTCTGAATCGTCGACAGCGTGAACCAGTTCTGTACCGCATCGAAACAGCCCTGCTTTCCCGATGCCACCATGTTATCCGGTTCGAGCACGACAATCGATTTCGGCAGATCATTTTGCTCGTTAATAAAGAGAATATAGCGCTTGCCGCCCATTATCGTCAGTTTCGGTGTCAGTTTTGTCCAGTCGTCGGCCAGCGTCAGCGGAATATCGTAGTTGATGGTGTGTTTTCCTTTCAGCCACGCACCGTACTCGCCCTTTGTTGTTTCGGCCAGACCGGGCCATTCATTCCGATACAGCAGCGAAAATTCCGGGTTGTCCGAATCGCCGTATGCAAACGAAACATATTCCACATCAAACAGCGTTGTCAGCGATGCGGTATAGCCCGTATGCAGCTCGTTGTACCAGAGTATCTTCTCCTCCGGCTTTTCGCAAATCCGGTAGTTCTTCGCTTCTTCCTGAACTTTGTCCGGCTTTTTTTCCGCCTTCTTGAGCCGGTCGTTCAGATACAGGACAACACCGCCCAAAAATACAATCAGCGTGATGCATACCGCCAACAGTATCGGCCAGATTCGTTTCGGCTTCTTCTGCACCGGATTCTGTTTGGAACGGGTATTCTTCTCGTTTTCATCCGTAAATGGCTTTCGACCGTAATTCTGCGTCTGAGACATCCGCAGTTCGTCCAGGTCGTAACCTCTCTCATATGCTTCCTGTTCGTTTTTATCGTTTTCCACCTGTTACCCTACCATTTCCCCGTTATCAAAAATTCTGTTTTGTAAAAATGCGAATCCCGCATTCCGATTCCTCTGACACGCGAAATTCACAGCCGTAAATACAAAATCAGTATATCAAGAAATCGGAAAATATGCAATAATTTCGATTGACAAATACGGCTTGTCGTGTTTATAATGACGTCATGAAACATGCTTTGAAGGGAACCAGTACTGATTTTACGAACCTACAGAAAGCTGCCGGTTGATGAGAGGCGCAGGGAACACAGTCAGGAATACATCCCGGAGCATCGCACCGAACGGAATTTTCCAAGTAGATTGCGACGGTATGCAACCGTTATTTTGCAGAGTATTACTTTCGACGTCCGCAAGCCGGGCGATCGGGATGATTCTTACTCACAAAGGCCATGGATGCGAATCCCTGGTGAAAAAAGGTGGTAACACGAGCGCGCTCTCGTCCTTTTCCGGACGGAGCGCTTTATTTTTTTCCGGCTTGACCCGATTGTCGCCGGAACCATCATATTACGGAGGTAACTACAATGAAACTGTACGATGAACTGAAAGCCCGCGGCCTGATTGCACAGGTTACGGACGAAGCATTGGTCAGCAGCCTGATCAACGAAGGAAAAGCAACCTTCTACATCGGCTTCGACCCGACCGCCGACAGTCTGCATGTCGGACACTTTATGGCTCTGTGCCTGATGAAACGTCTTCAGATGACCGGCAACAAGCCGATTGCCCTTCTCGGCGGCGGCACCGGAATGATCGGTGATCCTTCCGGCAAAACCGATATGCGCAAAATGCTGACCAAGGAGCAGATTGCCCATAACATCGAATGCTTTAAGAAGCAAATGGAACGCTTCATCGATTTTTCCGACGGAAAGGCCATGATTGTCAACAATGCCGACTGGCTTCTGGATTTGAACTATGTTGAGCTTCTGCGCGATGTCGGACCTCATTTTTCCGTTAACCGCATGCTGACGGCCGAATGCTACAAGCAGCGTATGGAACGCGGTCTGACGTTCCTGGAATTTAACTACATGATTATGCAGAGCTACGACTTCTACAAGCTGTTCACCGACTACGGCTGCAACCTGCAGTTCGGCGGCGATGACCAGTGGAGTAACATGCTCGGCGGTACCGAACTCATTCGCCGTAAGCTCGGCAAGGATGCTTCCGCCATGACCATCACGCTCCTTCTGAACTCCGAAGGCAAGAAGATGGGCAAGACCGAAAAGGGTGCCGTATGGCTGGATCCCGAGAAGACGTCTCCGTTCGAATTCTACCAGTACTGGAGAAATGTTGCCGATGCCGACGTTATGAAATGCATCCGCATGCTGACCTTCCTGCCGCTGTCCCAGATTGACGAAATGGCCGATTGGGAGGGAAGCAAGTTAAATGAAGCGAAGGAAATTCTCGCCTTTGAGCTGACCAAGCTTGTTCACGGTGAGGAAGAGGCCGCCAAGGCTCAGTCCGCAGCTCGCTCTCTCTTCGGTGCCGGCTCCGCTGAGGAAGCTCCCGAAGCACCGCTGACCGAGGATGATTTTACGGATGGTGCCATTGACCTCGTTTCCATTCTCGTCAAAGCCGGTCTCGCACCGACCCGTTCCGAAGCCCGCCGCAACATTGAACAGGGCGGCGTTCTGGTCGATAACGAGAAGGTTACGGATTTCCGTGCATCCTACACGAAAGAGCAGATTGCCAACGGCCTTCTTGTAAAGCGCGGCAAAAAGAATTTCAAAAAAGTCATTTTTAAATAAAGTCAGGTTGAAACCGGGATATCGGACACAACGAGTTGATAAAAACCGCTTCAAACCATGGATTGAAAACCATAATTGACCGGGATTCGCCATCCTTCCGTTTGTCCTATAATCCCTGAAACCAAACAGGACCGCGGCAATGCATCTGCATTGTCACGGTCCTGTATTTATGCCGGAGTTCTCCGGCTTTATTTTTTACTCAATGACATTCGGAACGATATCTGCCACGTCTTCCGGCAAAATCGTTGACAAATCCTCATCATTCGGATTCTTGATGGACACGACACGTCTCGCATGATTGGTAATCGCCTTTTCGAGGAAGTTCCGGACTTCACGGGCATTTGCAAAGTTCTGCGCCTGTGTTTTCAGACAGGTTGCAAAATACTCCGAAGCCTTGTCCTTGGCCTCCGGTGCAAGCTTGTAATCCTTGCCCTTGCACATTCCTTCCAGAATAGCAATAAGCTGTTCCGGCGAATAATCGTCAAACCGGATATACTTATTGAATCGGGATTTCAGTCCGGGGTTGGAATCCAGGAACTCATCCATCGGTTCTTCGTATCCGGCAACGATAACAATCAGCCGGTCACGGTTATCTTCCATTGCTTTCAAAAGCGTATCCACCGCTTCCTGACCGAAATCGCTTTCACCCTTACCGACATTCAGCGTATATGCCTCATCGATAAACAGGACACCATCCATCGCCTTGTCAATCATTTCCTGCGTCTTAATGGCCGTCTGACCGACGTATCCGCATACCAGGCCGCCACGGTCCACCTCAATCAGCTGACCGCCCTTCAGTACCCCAAGCCCCTTGAAAATCTTTCCGAGGAGTCGTGCAACCGTTGTCTTGCCGGTACCGGGATTGCCGTAGAATACCATATGCTTGCTGATATCCGCCGTCTTCATTCCCTTCGCTTCCCGCATCTTCTGAACACGAAGAAGATCCACAAGCCCCGCGATATCTTTCTTCACACGGTCCAAACCGATCAGCGAATTCAGATCTTCCATCAGCTTGTCGACGTTGGCCTGGTCTCCCGGATCCACCGCGGGAGCCTTCGGAGCCATCATCGGTTTCGGCTTAATGACTTTGAAGTTATTTGTGTAAAATACTCCGTATTCCTTCAGGAAATTCTCCAGCATGTTCATATACTGGGTCATCCGATTGGTTTCCTTCTCGTTGACATTTTCCTTCGTTGCCAGAATATGTTCCGCAAATAACCGGTACGTATCGGCCAGAATCTGAGCATTCTGATATTTGTTCGGGTCATTTCCGATCTTGCGGCCGGCATCTGCCAAAATGAAATACTTGATTGCCTTCGGTCTCGTCGATCCGTAGGAGCTTCCCTGAATTGCAAGCCGGTTTCGAATGGTCTGAATATCCTCTGCCTTCAATCGAAGCTGCAGCGTGTCGCGAATCAAATCCTGCTCCTGCGGGGTAATGATTCCGTCGCTGTCCGCCAGATACAATGCAAATTCCAGCATTTCACGATGCAAAAGCACTTTAAGCGGCATGCTTAAAGCAAGCACGCCGCCTATGTTAAGTCGACTGATTGTAGTACAAATGGAATCGCAAATGTCAATCAATTCCTGTAATGTCTTTTCCAACGAGTCTTTCCTCCATCATTGGTTTTCCGCGGAATTACTGAAGTACACGAACCTTCAATACACCGTCAATCGCCTGAATTCTGGACTTGGTAAATTCATCTACCTTGCCGCATACATCCAATACGCTGTAAGCAAAATCTCCGCGGCTCTTGTTGATCATATTCTCGATGTTGATATTCGCTACCGCATTGGTAAACTGAGTCAACAGGTTCGGAACATTCTTGTGAAGGATGCAGATACGGCTTGCTACACGGCAAACACCGGCATCCAGTGTCGGATAGTTCACGGAGTTGATGATATTACCGTTCTCAACGTAATCGCGAATCTCACGAACAGCCATAACCGCACAGTTGTCTTCGGATTCCTGAGTGGATGCTCCGAGATGAGGGATTGCGATAACACCCTTCATGCCTGCGGTCTTTGCGTTCGGGAAGTCGGTAATGTAATGAGCGACCTTGCCGGAAGCAAGTGCTGTTTCCATCGCATCATCGTCAACCAAAAGGTCACGTGCGAAGTTCAGGATAACAACGCCGTCCTTCATCATGGCGATCGTATCGTTATTGATCATCTTCTTGGTATCGTCAAGCAACGGTACATGAACGGTGATATAATCGCACTCTTTGAAGATTTCCTCACGATCCTTTACATGAATAATACCGCGGGACAGCTTCCATGCATTTTCTACGGAAATGTACGGGTCGCAGCCGTATACGGTCATACCGAGTGCATGAGCCGCATTGGCAACCAGAACACCGATTGCGCCAAGACCGATAACACCGAGCTTCTTGCCCTGGATTTCCTTACCTGCGAACTTGCCCTTGCCTTTTTCAACAAGTTTTGCAACATTCTCATCATCCTTAATGGTCTGTACGAAATCGATACCGCCGAGGATATCACGGGAGGTCAGAAGGAGACCTGCCATAACAAGCTCTTTTACACCGTTTGCGTTGGCACCGGGTGTGTTGAATACAACAACACCTTTTTCAGCCAGCTTATCCAGCGGAATATTGTTTACACCGGCACCTGCTCTTGCAACCGCAAGAAGGTTGTCGGAAAATTCCATCTCATGCATTGCAGCACTTCTTACCAATGCAACGTCGGCATCGGCAAAATTTTCAACCTGCTCATAATCTGCCGTAAACTCGTCCAGACCGATCTGAGCAATCGGATTCAAACAATTATATTTCATGGTTATTTCCTCACTTTCTGTCAGGAGCCCGAAAATTACAGATTCTCAGCCTCGAACTTCTTCATAAACTCAACCAGCTTCTCTACGCCTTCGATCGGCATTGCGTTGTAAATGGATGCACGCATACCGCCTACGCTTCTGTGTCCCTTCAGGTTTACGAAACCTGCTTCGGTTGCTTCTTTGATGAACTTAGCATCCATATCAGCGTCACCGGTTACGAACGGAACGTTCATAAGGGAGCGGGAATTCTTCTCAACGGTTCCCTTGAAGAGCTTGCTGGAATCCAGGAAGTCGTACAAAATGGCAGCTTTCTTCTCATTGTAAGCCTTCATAGCCTCAAGACCGCCCTGTTTCTTCAGCCACTTAAATACCTTGCCGCAGATATAAATACCGTAGCAGGGAGGTGTATTGTACAGAGAGTCATTGTCTGCATGAGTCTTGTATGTCAGCATCGTAGGTGTTCCCGGAAGAACATCCTCGGTAATCAGATCCTCACGGATGATTGCGATAACAACGCCGGCAGGTCCGATATTCTTCTGAGCACCGCCGTAAATGATACCGTACTTGGTAACATCCATCGGTTCGCTGAGGAAGCAGGACGAAACGTCTGCTACCAGAGTCTTGCCCTTGGTATTCGGAAGCTGCTTGAACTTGGTACCGTAAATGGTATTGTTCTCGCAAATATATACATAGTCTGCATCGTCATCGATCGGAAGGTCGGAGCAGTCCGGAATGTAGGAGAATGTCTTGTCCTCACTGGATGCAACACATTTTGCATTACCGAACTTCTTTGCTTCGTTAAACGCTCTCTTAGCCCACTGACCGGTTACGATGTAATCTGCAACCTTATTCTTCATCAGGTTCATCGGAACCATGGCGAACTGCAAGTGTGCACCACCCTGAAGGAACAGCACCTTGTAGTTATCCGGAATGTTAAGAAGATCGCGAAGATCCTGCTCAGCATCCTTAATAATCTTGTCGTATACCTTGGAGCGGTGGCTCATTTCCATAACGGACTGTCCGCTTCCCTGGTAATCGAGCATTTCTTCTGCGGCCTCGCGCAGAACTTCCTCCGGCAGTACGGCCGGACCTGCTGAAAAGTTATAAACTCTTCCCATGTTAAAATCCTCCTAAAAAGAATATATCGTTGCCTGATTCACAGGCTTTTGTTTTGGTGGTTTTCTCTCCCGGTAAGAAACTATCTGCCGAGAGCCCACTTATAATCATTCTATACCCCTTCATGGATTAAGTCAAGGCATTTCCGATGAAATCCGCTGCATCCCGTACGGTAAAAAAAAACAGTTCGAACCGCTGACAATGCATGAAAAGGGCAGCCTGTATTTACGCGGAGATGTTGAAAAAAACAGATGGCAGCAGCAAAAATGAAGCGTGATATTCCACACCGTTACAGTGTAGTATATCACGCTTTTTTTCAGTTTCCGGTTTCACATACCAGAACCATCGGCCCGTCCTTGTAAAATGCCGATGTCAGTGCTTTTCGTGCCTCTTCCCGGGTCGTCACCCGAACCGCCGGAACTCCCATTGCTTCGGAAATTTTCACATAATCCGCACGGTCCTCGAACATCGTCTGGGAATACCGGTCCCCGTAATACACATGCTGCCAGTGACGCACCATTTCCAGCCCGTGATTATCGCAAATGACCTCGATAATCGGCAGGCGGTATTTGGCAACTACCGTCAGTTCGTTCATATTCATGCGGAAACATCCGTCTCCCGCAACGTTGATGATCCGTTTTCCGGGGCAGCCGAACGCCGCACCGATTGCTGCCGACAGACCGAATCCCATCGTTCCGAGGCCGCCTGACGTCAGCAGCTGTCTCGGGCTGTGAACGCGGTAATGTCTCGCAATTTCCATCTGATGCTGCCCGACCTCCGTCGTAATGATTCCGTTCCCGCCGGTCACATCGTCCAAAAGCAGGGCAAGCCAGTGATCCGTCAGCCGGGGATCGGAGAGATCGTTCAGTTCCCTGCGCTTTTCGTCCAGTTCCTTCCGGTACCGTTCCGTGGTCCGGTTCATCCACTCCGGATGTTTCGCAGGTTCCGTACCGTCCGTCAGTTCCCGCAAAACGTCGGCAACATCCCCGACAATTGCGGCCCGGATCGCAATGTTTTTATTGATTTCCGCCGTGTCGATATCGACCTGCAGAATTTGTGCATTGCTGCACCAGTCAGGACGGTTTCCGGTCACCCGTTCGCTGAAGCGTACGCCCAGTGCTATCAGGCAGTCACACTCCTCCAGCGCCTTGTTGGCCGCCTCGGTTCCGTGCATTCCGACCATCCCCAGATACCGTTCACCGACTCCGCTGTATGCACCTTTTCCCATCAGTGTTTCGCAAACGGGCGCATCCGTCCGTTCGGCAAATGCCTGCAGCACTTCTTCCGCACCCGATGCCACGCAGCCTCCGCCGGCCAGAATCAGCGGTCGTTTTGCTTTTCGCAGCACCGCACGAAAGCTTCTCATTCCCATGGAACGCGAGCGTTTCTCGCCCAATGCGGGAATCCGGTCCTTCATATACACCGTTTTGGCCGCCGGTTTTCTCGGAATTTCACGGTACTGCCGTTCCATTTCCGCCGTCCATTCCGCCGTTGTCACGTCCTTTGCAATATCGATCAGAACCGGCCCGGGACGTCCTTCGGATGCGATGGCAAATGCCTTATCCATCACCCCGTGCAGGTCCGCAATATCCCGAACCAGAAAATTATGCTTGGTAATCGGAAGCGTAATTCCGAAAATGTCCACCTCCTGGAAGCTGTCCTTTCCGATGGAATCGACCGTCACGTTGCAGGTAATCGCCACCATCGGTATGCTGTCCATCATTGCCGTTGCAATGCCGGTCACCAGATTGGTCGCACCGGGGCCGCTTGTGGCCAGACATACGCCGACCCGCCCGGTTGCCCGGGAATATCCGTCCGCCGCATGTGCCGCACCCTGCTCATGAGCCGTCAGAACATGACGAATCTCCTGCTGCCGGTACAGAGCATCATACAGTGCAAGATTGGTCGCGCCCGGGTACCCGAACACCACGTCCACACCATGCTCCCGTAAACACTGGATAATCAATTCACTGCCGTTCATTTTGCCCGTTGCTCCTTTCCGGTTAATGTATTCGTGCTTCCGTTCATTCCTTTATTCGCGCTTCCGTCCTTATTTCCGAAACAGTTTCGGAAGCAATGCCGCAAGGCTTCGTCTCCAGACCTTCCATTCATGGCCGCCCGGCGTGAAGAAGGTTTCCACCGGATTTCCGGCTGCCCGGATTTTCTCCGCGCTGTCGCAAATGTGTTCCATCATCGGTTCCTGCTCCCCGCATGCTGCAAACAGCAAATCAAACTGTTTCGCAAATGCTTCGCGGTCCAGGAAAATGCCGCTGTAATCATGCTCCCCGTCCGTAATCGGAAGTCCGCCCGAGAAAATGCCCGCCTCGGCAAACAGTTCCGGATGCGCCATCACCACATGCTGCGTCATCATTCCGCCCATCGACAGTCCTGCCATGGCGCGACCGCTCCGATCCGCTATGGTACGGTACGTCGCATCGATAAAATCAATGCAGCAGCCCGGCATTTCTTCGGTAAATGCCGTCAGTGCCGGATGCCAAACCCCGCTTTCGGGGAATGCGTAACCGGCGTTCATCACGATAATCATCGGCTTCATTTTGCCTTCGGCCAGAAGATTGTCGGCAATGTTGCAAAGCTTGCCCTGCCAGATCCAGCCGTTCTCGTCTTCGCCGCCACCGTGCTGCAGATACAGTACCGGATAGCGGGTTTCGTCCTTCCCGTAACCGGCCGGTGTGTATACGTAGCACAGCTTCGTGCGTCCCGTCACATCGGATCGGTAATAATTCAAATGAATCGTGCCGTGAGGTACCTGCTTCAGACGGTACAGGTCAAAATCCTCCTCCGGCATTTCCATAAAGTTGACTGCGCGGAATCCGCCGTAGCCGACCGGTGCATTGGAATCCACGGTATTGACACCGTTCACAACCGTCCAGTAATAATGAAATCCCGACGGAACCGAATCCACCGTAACGCTCCACCAGTCGGAGCCCTCTTCGCGGGTCATCGCGTATTTGCCGACGCCCCACAGGTCAATCACAACCGATTTGGCATCTCCGCCCCGGAAGGAGAAGCGAGCCCTGCCGGCTGCCGCATCCAGCACCTCCGCGCCGTGGCGGTCGTCGAAATACCGTCCCGCCGGCCGGCCCTGTGCGTCGACATCAAAAATCAGTCCTTTATAAATCGGGTCGAACATTCCGATATGTGCTTCCCACGTCTGGGAATTTCTCTTGTCTTCGGAAACCGCCGGCTCGCTGTAGGAAAATGCCGGCTCCGTCTCGTCGCAGGCCGCCTCGTCGCGGAAAATCATTTGGGCAAAATCCCGTGCGCTTTCACGCCATACATGCCACTCGTGGAAGCCTTCGTAGCATCTCTGTTCACTGTGGACTCCGAGTGCCGCGAACCGGTCCGTGTAGGCCTTCTGTGCAACATCCAGTCCCTTTTCGCCGATTCCGCAGGTCATCAATACCGTCTGCATCGGATACGCCTCGTTTTGAGCCAGAATCACGTCCGCCTCCGTATCACGCATGCCGGAAAATACGCCGAGATGGGCAAACAGATGCTGGAATCTCGACACAATCTGAATCGACTGCGCCGAACCGAGCGACAGGCCCGCCAGTGCGCGGTTCCGACGTCCTTTCCGAACCGAATACCGGCTTTCGATAAACGGAATGACGGATTCGGTCAGTTCCCGTCCGAAATCGCCCGGGAAAAATACGGTATTTTCTCCGTCGCGGAATGCGTATCCGCAGCAGATGACGACAATCATTTCGCTGCAGGCGCCGTCCGCCAGCAGGTTATCCATGATAAAATTCAGTTTTCCGTTCCACAGCCATCCGGACTCGCTTTCGCCGACTCCGTGCAGAATGTACATGACCGGATACCGTTTCTTTGCGTCGTAGCAGGGCGGCGTATACACGTAACACTGCTTCACATGGCCGGTTTCCGCCGACACATACGTCTGCAGGCTGACATCCCCGTGCGGAACGTCCTTCAGATACCAGAAATCCTTGCCCGGCTGCGGAATTTCCATAAAATTCGTCATGCCGAAGCAGCCGTACGCAAACCGGTCCGACGGATTCATCACCTGAACGCCGTCCACGTACCATCTGTGATATAAAAATCCGGGCTTTATGCCGGACACCGTCTTGCGGAAATATCCGTCTTCCCCTTTGTCGAGGCGGATTTTCTCATTTCCCATGGTGCCGCCGAAGCCGCACACCTCAACGGTTTCCGCCGTCGGTGCGTTCATGGAAAACAGCACGTCCCCGTTTTCCTTCACCGTCACGCCCGGCTCGTCGTCAATATATCCGAACGTCGGGCGTCCCCCGTCCCGACTCTGAAAGGAAACGACCCGGTTAATCGGGTCAAACATCATCGGATTCATCGTAATTGCCTGATTCATACAAAAATACCCTCCAAACATTATAATATTGCCGTACTCCAGTCGTATTCCACCACTTCGCAGTTCGGAATTCCGAATCCTGCATATTCATCGTTGGTTTCATCGTAAAAATATGACTGTACCGACCGCACAATCCCGTTATGTGCCACCAGAATATAGGTCTTTCCGTCGTCCCGCAGCTCATCCAGCAAATTGTAAACCCTCTGCGCCAGACGAAGCATGGACTCTCCGGTTCCGCCGTACCGGTCGGCAAAATGACCTTTCATCTCGTGAAAATCCTGCAAATCCCAGGATGCCCCTTCGAACCGCCCCATATTCTGCTCTTTCAGTCTCGGTTCCTCCCGTGCCGGAATTCCGGTAATCCGGGAAATGGTCAGAGCGGTTTCTTTCGCTCTGGAAAGCGGCGAATACAAAATCAGGTCGGCGCGAATCCCTCGCTCCAAAATGATTTTCCCGGTCGTCTCCGCCTGTTCCCTGCCAAGCTCCGACAAGGGAATATCGGTTGCACCGCATACCCTTCTCTGAACGTTCCATTCCGATTGTCCGTGACGGACAAAATACAGTTTTCCCATCTGTCAAATCCTTTCAAACCCTTCCGGACACCGGAAAGAGAATACATTATTTTATCATAGCCGCCTGCATTTTTCAAGCATATCCCGGCCCTTGCAAAGCGCCGTACCGTCAGGTTCTTTCCGTGCCCGCCCGGGCCTGTCCTGCCCTGTCAGGCAGCTCCTGCCGGCTCATTTCAATCCACAGAGTGCCCGCTAAATGGACAGATTGCTCTTGAATTCTTTCACGTACTGGCGGGACACGCGCACATTTTCCTTATTGGTCAGAGTCGCAAGCAGCGTGCGGTCCTTACAGCCCGTCACCCGGACAACGCAGGACATGTTAACAATCACCGATTTGGAAATGCGCAGAAAGCCCTTGTTCCGGCACATTTCCTCAATCTCGTAAAGATACTTCTTCACGGGGTAACTGCCGTTCGTCAGCGTAACGTACGTCCGCTTGTCCCGGCTTTCGAAATAAATGGCGTTGGCCACGTTGACCTTATACATCACATCATTTTTCATGACGAAAATGGTGTTGTCCGACTCCGCATGCGCCGACGCAACCGGCACCTCCCGCTCCCTCGCGGCATCTGCCGGGCGGCGGTCCTGTTCCGCTGCGGGTTTCGGCGGAAATGCCCTGCGCGAATCCTGCTCCTGCCCGTCAAGCACACCCCGCTCCCGCATCAGGCTGAGGGCGATTGACACTTTATGCACAAAATCCTTGGTCATGTCTCCGTATACGCACGTATCCCGACTGGCAATCGTGACAAAGCCGTACATTTCCTCATTGAAAATGAGCGGGAGCACGTTCGTGTTGAGAAGCGCACGGTCCCGAAAAACCGGCGGATAAATATCGCGGGCCGAAAATGACAGTTTTTCTCCGCTTTCCAGATAATTGGACAGGAACAGGCAGTCCGCCCTGTCATATTCCTTATCCACCAGCGACAATCCGAGCATTTCACGGTCCAGAATCAGATAGGACAGATTTCGGATATAATACGGGAGTTCCGAAAAATTCCGGATTGTGTACAGTTTTTCCTCCAGCTTGCTGTTATTGTATTCCATAACGGCCTTTTTCTGTCGGACCTCCTGCGCCATACGCAGTCGGATGTTGCCCTGCTTCATGGAACCGCAGCCGCAGCTCATTCCGAGAATCAGGGAATTTTCCCGTTCCCGAATCGGCACATCGGTACGGCCGGTCATTTTCTCATATAAGGTTGCAAATGCCGCCTCACCGAGATACTCCGGATCGGAATCCACGGTCGTCAGCGACATCACGGAGCTGTGCTCACTCGGCAGCGAATCACAGCTGACAATCAAAATGTCCTCCGGGACACGGAACCCGTAGTGATACAGCTTTTGAACCAGCGTATTGGCCACCGTATCGGAAATGCAGACAACCGCATCGGGCTTCGGAATGCGCTGGTCGGCAATTTCGGTCGCCAGATTTTCCGCGCAGTCCGTCCAGTACCCGCCATACATAAAACGGCTTTCCGGCATCGACACATGATGCTTTTCAAAGGAATTGAGAATGCCGATGAATTTGCTTGATTTGATAAACCGCTCGCCGCCGAGAACCAGAATGTCCCGGCACATATGAAGGTCCATCAGATGATCGATCAAATCCTCCGTAATCCGGCTGCTGTTCTGTGTCGCCACACTCGGAAAGACCGGCGAATCCCCGATGGACAGAACCGGCCCGTCGTACCGGCTCCGAATCCGCTCCGTCAGTTTGTTCACCAGTTCCTTGTGCGTAAAACTCTGCGTGATAATCAAAATGCCGTCATACCTGTCGTAATCGATTAACTGATACACGCCTTCCTCATGATTGGTGAACAGATCGCTTTTCTGAATCATGGAAAATGTCGTGGTTGCATATCCGCAGCGGTTTGCCATCTTCTGAATTCCGATGACGAAATCCTCCGTCAGATTTCCGCGGTAATCCGAAATGATAACTGCGATTTCATGGGTTTCTTTCATCTCATTACCCTCCGTCTGATTGCCTGCCCTCCGGCCCTGTGTACACGAAAAATACAATGACTGTTCTGTATCTGACCGGGTACCGGAATCGTTTCAAGGTTCCGGAATCCATGTGCAGTGTATATCCTTTATTCTCTCACGGATATAATACTCTCAATGTTACGTCCATATTATAAAGTATGCCATGCGGTTTCATTTTGTGCAAGCACCCCTTTCACAAAATCACTTGAATTCCGTTTCTGTGCAGGCAGTCTTTGCACATATGTTTTCTTCCGGTTTTACAGGCACCTTCTGCTTATCTAACATATTATCAGATTTTTTATGCTTATTCAATTATCGGAATAATCCCGCAGGAAAGCATGTCGCTTGCGACATGCTGCGCCGTTTTTGCGTCGCGTCAGTGACAAAATACCGCTGCAAAAGCGTGCGCATCCCCGCGGAGCGTTTTTTACATTATAGGACGCAATTTCCTATAATAAAAAAGATGAAGAAACCGGCTTGCACCGGCATCGGATTACCTATCGATACCGGAATTTCCGTGTTTCTTCATCTTTCCCTGTCCATTCTCTTAAAGTGCAGAACCGCTTTCCGCGTTCTGCCGACTGCCGCAGTTATTTCGTCAGTGTCAGGCTCTTAACCGCACTCCAGTTGCTGTAGAAGGTGTATCCGCCCATCGTCTTGTATGCACGGATCTTTACATAGTATGTTGTTCCCTTCTTCAGATTGGTAATGCTCTTGTCGGTTGCCGCAGCCATCTTCACCGGTACGGTGAGTCCGTCACTGAGATCCGCCTTGGTTCCGTATACGATTTCATAACCGGTACATGCCGGTGTCTGTGTGAACGCAACCTTCAGAACACCCGAATACTGATTGGTCAGCTTGGAAATGAAGTTGTTCTTCAGGTAAATCGTATTCTTCGCCGAACTCGACGCGCTGGTTACCGTCTCCGTGCCGACCTTTACGAAGCTCTTGATGGCGTAGTAGTATACCACGCCGCTCTCGGTCGTCGTATCGGTAAAGCTCAGGTTCTTCTGGGTGGAACCGATCATATGCCAGGTTCCTTCCTG
>JAZUGQ010000033.1:0-110038 GCA_045641285.1 Lachnospiraceae bacterium | reverse complement strand
GTATATGTCATAAAGAGGGGCCCATACGAAGTATGGGAAGATTCCTTATGACCTACGCACCGCCTTCGCTTCAGCGAATACTAATGGCGGTGCTACCCGCTAGCGATTTCTTATGGTGTGGCTTCCCGTATATATCATAAGGAGGGACCCACACAATTTTGCAAAGCATTTGACATGGAAAAGCAAGGAGCGTATATGAACAATTCTTTCTATAATATAAATGACGCCGGCCCGGAGACCCGTTCCGCACTCTCTCCGACCTATATCGTCACCGGTGCCAGCGGCGATATCGGAGGTGCTGTTGCCGTCCGGCTCGCCGAAAGCGGCTGCAACCTTGCCCTGATCGGCCACTCGGACGAAGCAGCGTTGGAAGCCGTTCGCACGACCTGTGCCTCATTTGGCTGTTACTGCAAAACCTATGCCGGCGATCTCGGTGACGAGGATTTTGTCCATTCCGCGTGTCGGGACATTCAGAGTTCATTTCCGGGAATCAACGGTTTCATTCACACCGCCGGTGCGTCCTCCGTCGGACTGCTCGGTGACATGTCGCTGACCGACTGGAACCGTCTGATGGCAACGAATCTGACATCCGCATTTTTATGCATCAAGCATATCACACCGGCACTGAGGGCTGCCGGCAGCGGGCGCATCCTGCTCATTTCCTCCGTTTGGGGGTCCCGGGGCGCTTCCATGGAAGCGGCCTATTCCGCAACCAAGGGCGGTTTGGATTCTCTGACGAAAGCAATGGCCAAGGAACTGGCGCCCTGTAGCATTTCCGTCAATGCGCTTGCTCCCGGAATGGTTTCCACGAAAATGAATTCTCACCTTTCGGAAGACGATATCGCCGAACTTTGCGAGGAAATTCCGGCCGGGCGCGTTACCACTCCCGATGAAGTTGCCGACATGGTTGCTCTGCTTATGAACGCTCCGCTCTATCTGACCGGCGAAATCATCGGATTTAACGGAGGCTGGTTTTAACGAAACAAAGGGACTGTGGGCCGGCAGCGGTCGGGCGTGCGGACATTTATTCATATAGAGAGTCCAATGTAAGGAGAATGACATCCTCATCTGATAAATCCTCAAACCACTCAGTATATCCGGACAAGGAGAATAATATATATTTAGTCATCTTATATTTTGAAGAAATCTGCTTTCCTCTTCTAATCAACGTATCATATATACCTTTATCGATTTTATCATTCTTTCTCTCTACCAATAAACATAATTGCACCTCCCTGTTGCGTATTTTTATTCAAATGTTTTTTAACAAAATTGATTTGAATAAAAAATACCCAATATATCAATCCCTTATTTTCAAAATCAGATTATTGATTCCTCTTCCGTTACCGGAACCGTGAACTGTTCGTCCTTTGACTGCTGATAGCCTTTCGGGACCGTTTTTTCATGGATGGTATAGGTTGCCCCGGCTTTTAAGACACCTGTCAGCCTGTACACGGTTCCATCCGTGGTCCATTCGTCTATGACTTCATTCTTATCGTTTAAAATCTTGTAGTACGGCATCATAAACATGCCAATGAATATCTATGGACACATGCAAAAATCTCCGATAGAGTTTTCTCCATCGAAGATTTCTTTATTGCACATTATTTATTTGTACCTTTTCCTTTGAACTCATTTATGCAGGTGTTGCCGTCGGTTCCAATGTAGGAACCGCGGTAGGTGTCGGCAGATACATCGGGTCCGGCTCCAACCATTCTTCTCTATCGTTGTTAAATACTTCAATTCCCAGGATTCGGATTTCGGTACCAACTCGGAACCCGTGATACCAAAGATTATTTGCCTCATCTTCCTTGTCGATCATTGCATGTCGCTTGGTTACGGAATAAAGGATAGCTTTATACTCTTTGGTTCCTCCGTCCTTGTATTGTAACCTGATTGGTGTCAGCAGCACAACTAACACAATTGCAATAAGTATCCACCGGCGGCGTTTTTTCTTCTTCGGTTTGGTTTCTGTGATTTCTTCACTCATGATATTTCTCCCTGACGCTCAATTGATTATGATGCATCAAACAGCACATTATTTTCCCCAACAATGAGTACAAACTATATTTTCTCTTGGAAGAACGCCGGTTCCGTTACATTGCGAACATCCACCGGGAACATATTGTCCCACCTGCCCGGAACCGCCACAGTTTGAACAAGTTTCCCACCAACCGGGACCATCACCTGAGCCCGGAGTAACAAAGTCCTGACCGGTTCCTCCGCATTGGAAACAAACATCCGGATGAATTGCTCCATCTCCTCCGCAAATACCACATACCGGAGCAATATATCCGGTTCCATGGCAATATGAACAGTTGGGATCCGGCACGATTGAACCGGTAAAATTGTTTAAATGGCAGACAGGACATATTCCTGTTTCATTGTCTATATATCCTTTTCCGCAGAAGCACAAATTCTGTTCGGGAGTGTTGTTTCCATATCCCTCTTCGTACATGCCGGTTAAATTATTTAAATGACAGACAGGGCATATTCCTGTTTCATTGTCTATATATCCTTTTCCGCAGAAACACAAATTCTGTTCGGGAGTGTTGTTTCCATATCCCTCTTCGTACATGCCGGTAAAATTATTCAAATGACAGACAGGGCATATTCCTGTTTCATTGTCTATATATCCTTCTCCGCAGAAACACAAATTCTGTCCGGGAGTGTTGTTTCCATATCCCTCTTCGTACATGCCGGTTAAATTGTTTAAATGACACACCGGACATACTCCTGTAACATTGTCTATGTAAGCTGCACCACAAAAACACCGTGCCGGTTCCACATTGTCATTTCCGAATCCATCCTCATAAGCTCCTGTCAAATTGTTCAAATGACATGCCGGACATATTCCTGTAGCATTATCAATGTATGCCTCGCCGCAAAAACATCTGCATGGTTCCTGATGGCCATAACCCTCATCATACTCACCCGTGAAATTGTGAAGGTGACACACTTCACATATTCCGGTATGGATATCACATTTTTCACCACAGAAGCAATATAAGAACTCTTTTCCTTCAGGTCCCCAGCCTTCTTCATACTCACCTGATAAATTATCAAGATGACATACCGGACAAGGTTTGGAGGTTGTTGCAAGCTTTGCGCCGCAGAAGCACGTAATGACTTCATATCCTACTTCATGTCCGCATTCCGGACAAGTCTGATAAACGTCAAATATCTTTGCGCCACAATATTCACATGTCGGAAGCTCTGCCTGTGTCTCAATGGCTTGAATATCTTCGGCATTAAATACCTTGTATTCCTTCTTCAACTGATTCCACGTATCACTGAAGGATGCAATTTCTTCATCGTTTCCGCAAATTCCGACTTCAATTTTATGGGTATTAAAGCCCATTAATGTACATTGAGCAGTCCATTCACGTACCACAGTATCGAGATCATAACTCGAAAATGTCAGATTGTTATAAACATCACGTGCATCATCATTATTCGTTACAACACCGATAACTTTATTTTCGGAATCAACCATAAATGATACATCCGGGTTAATCTTTATATTCAATGTATAATACTCGTTTTCGTTATTCTTTACTTTCTCATTTTTCGAACCACATCCTACAGTGAAAATCATTAAAGTGCAGATTAAGGCAATCATTACTTTTTTCATAACAAATCACACTCCTTTATTGTTTGGAAAAAGTCCGAAGCAATTTATTTTTTCCACTCTATCCAACCGGAAGATGGTGTCAGATAAGCCGCATCGTCATCAACTACAACGTATCGGTCGTTATCAAATACATCTCCAAAACCTGCATCAGCCCGGTAATACTTTCCGGTCTCAGTGTCAAGGACACGGTCATATCCCAGGATGGCGTCACTTTGCTTTTGCGAGATAACATCATAGGACGTATTTCTGCTTTCCCATGTATCCATAATCATATCGCTGATTTCATTTGCAGTATTTGAAATATAAGAGCTTGTTCCCATAACCGCCTCCCACTGCTTCGCACGCTGGGAAAGGAACGTATCTGAGAATTCAAGACTCGCAAAGCAATGGTCAAGCACCGGCTGCCAGTCAATAAATTCTTCTTCCGGGGCTGTTTCATAAATGATTGTATAAGCGGACACAAACCCAACGTCTACTGTTCCCGCGGAATAGTCTAAAGGATTTTTTAATACAATATTGCTCATTCCATCAACCATAGCGGTGAATAAGCCCCGAATCGGTTTCCCTGTTGCTGAAGATTTTGCCGTTGCATTCAGCAAATCGCCATTCAGACTTGTTCTTCCTATATTCTCCCTGACTGAAAAGTCCGAATAACCATAGTACTGTCCCATTGCAGAGAAGAAGCCTTCTGTAGAAACATCCTTTATGGCAGGAAGTGCTCCGAATGTATTGGGATACCACGTATTATACCAGTTCCGTGCTTCATCCGATTTCAGTCCGCCGACACAGTTCAGATTGAAATACAGCTTTCGGTCAGCATTTACGGGATCACTGACAGTAATTGCATACGAAATCAAATCCACCGTGTATTCAGGCGGTAATCCCACCGTAACAGTCCAACCCTTAGGAATATCCATAGAAAAATAACCGCTTGCATCAGTGTATTTCACATAATTTACAGATGCGTTTTCAGACGGGGTAATCACAACACCGTCATCCGCCTTTTTCCCGGGGGTCGGGGTGTTATCCGACGCCTTCTTTGTCCCTATAGTAAAATTTTCAACTGCAACATCAAGGGCGCGCATAGTTATATCCCCTTCGCCATCAATATACTTTGCCATAATGCTGATTATGTCATCCCCAAGCATATACGCAAGACGAAGCGAATGAATAGTATATTCATTGAGCTTATAAGTAAACAGAATTCCCGGAATTGTCTTTCCGCCCACGGAATAATCCGTAACCGGACCGGCTTCAATTAAATCCGAGCCGTATTTTTCAGTCATCTGATTATAGATAACTTCTTCTAAGAACTGTTTGGCATCAATTGAAGCATCTTTATATCGCCATATCAGCACATACGGAATGCTGTCGTATGTCTCAGTGTAAATATACAGACCATCTTCATCATCCCATCTTGTAGTGTATGCCTTGAGGCAGCTGGTGGAAAAATCCTGTTTCTCAGCGGTCACTGTTTCATAAGGTGATTTATTTATATCACCACCCTGATTTTTACCATTTGTATCGTCCTTTGTATCGTCCTTTGTATCATTCTTTGTATCATTCTTTGTATCATCATTAGCTCCGGTCATAGGCTCGGTATCTATGCCGGTTTTACTTCCACAACCTGAAATCATTGACATGATCATCACGCCACACATAATGATAACTAAATATTTTTTCATTTCCACCTCACACTTCTCCGACATTTCGTGCCGCTTTCACAGCGGTTCTCACAGTGTCGGGATTGCTTACTTCATAAACGGAGCTGTTCCGAACAGAAGCCGGTCAATTTCTTTTCTTCCTTCGGAGGCTCCGTAGAACCTTCTTTCGAGGGCTCCTTACAGCCCACAAGCAATATCATCGCAGCAGCAAAAAGGGGATAAGGTCTTTTTCATATTTATCCTCCGTAAGGTACGACAGTAAGATTACTTTTCTCTTAACAAATCACACTCCTTTTCTTTTTTATGTTACTTTTTACAACTTTCGGTTTTCCTTCTTTGCTATTATTCTTCGTGCGATATTACTTAGGCGGGTTCCGGTCTGCTGCCGTCACCCGGTTTTCCGCCCGATTGAATTCGATTCCGCCGCCGTGCCGTGCGCTATTCCGTCATATGCTCGAGATAATCCAGAATTCCGGCAGCCTCTTCCTTTGCCATTTCGGTCATCGCTTCTTCGGTTGCAAAAAACGGAATGTCGGTCTTGCTGTCCATATAACAGCTTTCCAAAATGATGGCAACAACCCCGTATTTGGCTCCGTGCCGGTTGATTGCATAATAGTCTAACGGCTTTCCGTCGGCATCCTTCGTGTCATTGCTGTTTCTCAGATACGGTCCCCTGTTTTCCAGTCCGAGTCCCTGTAACCGCGACAGAATGCAGTTTGCCAGAATTTCCGAGCTGTCATGAATGGAAGGCTGATTGGACACGCAAACCATACTGCCGTGCGAAGTTCCGGCTTTTTCCGAAGCATTCAGATGCAGACTGACGAAAATGTCCGCATTTTTCTCTTTTGCAAATTTCACCCGAAGTTCCAAATCTTCTTTATTGTCATTGGACATCGTCGTATCGTCGGTTCTCGTCATATAAATCCGAATATGATCGCACTGTTCTTCCAGCTGCTGTTTCAGAAGCAGAGCATGTTTCAGATTTTCATCTTTTTCCACACGTCCGTCATACTCTGCGCCGGACCATATTCCGCCGTGCCCCGGATCCAAAACAACGATATATTCGCGTTTCGGTGCTTCCGTCGGACTCGGTTTCGGTTCCGTCCTGTTCCCGGTCTTGCTGCCGATTGCTTCCTCCACATCCTTGTCGGACGGTTCGTACAATCCGGTTTCACCCGTTTCTTCATACTCACCGACGCGTTTATAGTATGCGGATTCATTGTCTTTGGGCTTGCTTCCGCACGCCGTTGTCGCAAGGACAATCAGACAGATTCCGATCAGTTTGCAGAGCTTTCGCTTCATTTTCTCTTCCTCTTCGTATAAATAATGATTCCGGTGATGATTGCCATTGCCACAAGCGAACCCATCAGTACATATAACATAACCTTATTGGATGTTTTGGGTTCTCCGGACTTAACCGTTTCTTTGTCCGTGGACGGAACTGCGGTCGGTGCCGCGGTCGGTTCCGGTGCCTTGGTCGGCAGTGGAATCAGGGAGCATTGGATTGTCACTTCGGCGTCTTCGGTTCCTGCCGGAATCTGCCATTCCGTTCCTTCCGCACCAAATGTGCTCTGAATTCCGTCCAGTCGATAGCCGTCTTTGACCTGTACGGTTACGGACACCGGCTGTCCCGCAAGATACGTCTTCCGGAATTCTCCGTTTTCACATACACAGCTGTCCACCGGTTCGGAATCCACAAATACCGTACATTGTGTTTCATCGTACCGAAGTGCTATGGTCCGGTAATCGGAGATTTCAAAATGCTTGAGCAGAATCTTCTTCATTTCATCCGCACGGACATTGGCGAAATCACGGACTGCCTCAACGCCCATCTTGAAGTCCGAACCGCCCCAAGGCATATTCGGATCCTTCTGCTGATCCATTTCCGCTGCGTAGGGAGCATACAGCTCCTGAAGCCGGTCGATCACCGCATTGAGGTTCTCTGCCGAAAACCGGGTGTTCAGGCGGCTTACCATCGTGGTCAGGAAGTCATTGACGAACTCCCCGTTTTTCAGGAACGAGCGGAACAGTGCCGTCGCGCCGAACTGATCCGGCGGGATGGTGCAGTCTTCCTGCAGCAGCTGAAGGAATCGGTCATTGGTCGGTTTCTTGCCGTACAGCTCCCAACCGAATTCCGTATCGTACAGAAGCCAGCGGATTCTGCCGTCCAGCTCGGTTCCTTCGACCGGTTCTCCCAGATATCTCCATGCCTGGCAGTTATTTCCCGGCCAGTCTCCGTTGTTGATAAAGATTTCCGTTGTATAATAATCGATAAAGTTTTGAATATCAAAATATTCCTGTGCCTTTTTGTAATTGGCATCAATGCTCATATCCGCCGTGGTCACAAAATTATACGCGGAGCGGTACCACTGAATCGCTTCCTCATTTTCCGCTTCATCATCGATGGACGTTTCGATTACGCTCAGCGCACCCTTCTCATAGGCAAATTCGTAAATCACCAGTTCGGATTCTTTGAGTCCGTAATGTTCTTTGAGGTAATACTTGTCCTCGCGCTCCTGGATATTCATAAATCCGTAGAAACTGCCGTTCAGATATACCGTTGCCGGCTGTGCCGCCTGGACATCCAGCAAATCCTGCACCAGATACTGGGTCAAAACGTCGCGGAACATCGTACGGTCCATGATGTCCGCTTCGTTTCCGCCGTTCCGGATAAGCAGCCGTTTAAAGGAATCGATATCATTTCCTTCCTCATCATATGCCGGAATCACGGCATCCGAGAAAATGGCGTAATCGAAGGATTTCTGCGTATCGTACTCTTTTCTGGCATACAGCCGGAACGATTTTCTTTTGGCATTTCGGCTGGCTGCCCCGTGGATTCGTGCACCGACATTCAT
This sequence comes from Lachnospiraceae bacterium, assembly GCA_045641285.1. Classification (GTDB taxonomy): domain Bacteria; phylum Bacillota; class Clostridia; order Lachnospirales; family Lachnospiraceae; genus ISDg. Next base: position 101,885 of record JAZUGQ010000033.1, on the reverse strand, counting down.
CGACAGCACGGTCGTCCCGTCCTCGACAAGTTCCAAATGCATCGGTCGTTCCCATTCCCGGCCGGACTGCTTCGGATTCGTGTAAATACCGGTTTGCGGGTCATACAAATTTGCATCTTCCGTCACCAGCGAAATGACCGGTATCTTGTATCTCGTCGTCATATTCTTTCCGACCCAAAACGTCTTCGTTACGACATCGCTCGTCTTGCCGTCCGCGGCGACCGCAATTACGCGAAATACGTACGGCTTCGGCAATCCGTTGACATCGGTCTGTGCCTTTATGGCAATCGGCCCCGTATACTGTACGGTTCCGGGCTTTCCCTGCGACGGAATCGAACTGTCGGTGGTATAGAATATCTTATATCCCGGCTGTGCCGTCATCGTCACCTCGCACGCCTCGTCATGCATCGGCTTGTCCGGACTGATGACCGGCGCCTCGACGGAACTTGGAATCCATTCATGCTCAGAATCGTCTGCCAGAGCTGCCGGCAGACGATTCATCATAACAAATATTATAATTGCACCAATACTATACAAGATCTTTTTCATGCTTTTCCCACTCATCTTCTGATTTAATGTCACATTTCAGGAAATTCATCGTTTCCTCTTCATAACCGAACGACAATCCGGTAGCAGCCGCCATACGCAGCAGGAACAATGTCGATTCAAAATGACCGCGTCCCTGTTTGATGCCGGAACCGATTCCGACTGCCACGGCTCCTTCGCATCTTGCGATTACCGAAGACTCCAGAATCCGGATTTCCGCTTCTCCGTCCTTGCAGCCGATAACCACGCACCTCTTGGCACGGATAATTGCCTGAATCTCGCATCCGATCAGTTTGGCACTGACTTTCTCGCTGCACATATTTCCGATAGCCACCTGAGTATCCCCGGATGCAATATCCGCGAACTGTACCTTCTTCAGACTGACTGACGTTTCACCGTTCAAAGAACCGATGGCAACGCCCTTGCCGGAGTTCACCTCCGCCTTGATTCTCGAATTTTCGATCAGAACCACGGCCTTGTTGTTCACGGCACCGATACCGAGTGCTTTTTCACCGGTCATCGTCAGATACAGGTTGTTGCACCGTTCGATATGAATTCCGGTTTCCCGGATATATCCGCCGCCGATGCCGACACATTCGCGTCCGTCCGACCGAATCGACACATCGCCGTTCACATTCATGCAAATGTTGCCGACCGACTGGTTGCAGTCGCCGCCGATGGCATAACTCTGGTCCGCACTGACATCGATGTACAGTTTGCCGTCGCCCTCGATTTTCAGGGACGAACTCTCCGGCACGCGGATACCCGCATCCTGCAGACTGACATTTCCCTCTATGACAAGGGTCACATCGCAGTAATTGCCGATTTCGATGCACGGCCGGGTCTGATAGGACTCCAGACGTACCCAGCGCAAATGAACCTTCGTAATCGTGTTGTCCGGAATATGAATGACGATATCCGTCTGGAACTTGGCATTTCCGACCACCACACAATCCGGCTTGGGAATTACCAGCTCCGTGTAACCGTCCATGACAAGCGGCATCAGGGAAACTTCCTGCTCATTTCCGACGATATATGTCTTCTTCTGTCGGGACTCGATATTCTTCATGTTCATGCCGAGAATCTCATCGCGCATTTCCTTCGGAAGTTCTTCCATGAAGCCTTCCTGCGGTTTTGCCGTATAATATCCCTGAATCAAATCGACGCCGAGCCGGATGACCATATCCAGTTCTTCCTTGGTCTCAACACCCTCCGCCAACGCCAGGAATCCGTTCTCATGGGCAAATTCCGCGGTATTGGATACGAAATACTGTTTCTTCGTATCGCTGTCAACACCGGAAATGAGCGCGCGGTCAATCTTGACAAAGTCCGGAGAATACGTCAGCAGATTGGAAATGTTGGAATAGCCTGCGCCGTAATCGTCGACAGCCAGCTGAATGCCAAACTGTTTCCGGCGCGTCTTCATAGTTTCCACCTGATCCAGACTTGCTTCCGTCTGTTCCGTAAATTCCACAACCACATTCGGCATGATGTCCTTATACATGCTCTGCAGCCTTGCGAAATCGCGATTTGCAAACATAACCTTCGGAATACTGTTGACAAACAGTTTTCGGTTGTTCAGCAGGTCCTTGTTCTTATAGAAAATCTCCATCGTATTGTAGAACGTATGACGTTCCACATCATAGAGACGGTCAATGGCTTCCGCATGCTTCAGAATCGTCAGCGGTGAAATCTTCTTCTCCGTTCCCGATCTCATCAATGCTTCATATGCGAAAATGTCACCGGTCTTGGCATTGATAATCGGCTGGAAATGATACGTCAGCAGGTTATCGTCCAAAATGCGGACAACCTCGTTGCGCTCTTCTTCATCCACCAGTTCCTGCGTATTGCCCTGTCTCTTCTTCTGTTCCTTCAGGTTCTTCTTATCGGCAATCGCATCCGCCGTTATGCCGGCCAGACTGTCCTCGTCGGTAACCTCCTCGCACACCTTGGCGTACGCAATGGAAACGCTGTAGGATTTGTCGTTAAACCGGTTGTAATTCTGAATTCTCGCATTCAGGTTGCTCAACAGGCCGACCGCATCATTGTTGGTATCATAAAAGCCCGCAATGACAAATTCGTCATTTCCGAAGCGGGCACAAATATCCCGATCGTTCATCGTGTTCTGCAAAATCTTCGTCATCTGCAGAAGCACTTCATTTCCCTCATCCCGGCCATAGGCATCGTTGATGGTGGAGAACCGTTCGATATCGAGAGCAATTACGCGAAGCTTGGTCTTGCTGTTGCTCATATGACGGTAAATGTCCTTCAGTGCCGCCAGATAGCCTTTGTAGTTGTACAAACCGGTCATCGCATCGCGAACCTGAGACTCAATCGTGACATCGTCGTAAATGTACCAGCGTCTCTGCGTTTCCAGACAGTGGGCCAGTTTTCTTGTCCACTGCGGCATGTAACGGGGAAATGTCACCGGCCGGTTGCCGTACGAAATCACTTCGTATCCGAGCACTCTCTCCATGAAATGAATTCCCGCCACATAAAATGCCCGCGCATGGCTACATTCCCGATACAGTGCCGGTATCATCAGGCTTCTGGAAAACATCTTGCCGGCGCTGATTTCACTCTCGCCGTTGACATTGCTGATTGCCATCAGCATTTTCTCCGTCAAATGAGGGCTCTGGGCACGCTCGTGCAGACAATTGACGTTCAGGCACAAATAAAATTCGTCGTAATCCTCCAGATATCCGGTATAGTGACTGACCGTTTTCAGACAGGTTTCGATGTCCGTTACGTTCGTCACTTCCTCGCTCATGAAATTATATTCGGACGGGAATCTGCTGTACTCCGTTTTCAGGTCTTCCACCATTTTATGTGCATACGGTGCAACCGACCATCTGGTACATCCGCAGGTACATCCGGGAACCAGACGGCAGCAGTTCTTCTGCGGCAGCATCGGCAGGTTGTCGTTGCCGTTCATTGCATTCAAAAGCATCCGCACCGCATTGATGGACATCTCGGTCGGATCCCGATACACGGACAGGCAGGAACACTGCTGTTCCATTTCCTCCGGCTTTGCGCTGTATCCGGCAACAATCACATCCTCCGGAACGCGAATTCCGTTCTTCTCCAGATTCTCGACAAGTGAAGCGGCGGCCTCCGTCGATACACAGATAACCGCATCCGGCAAACCGTGCGGGTTGGCCAACAGTTCCTTGGTGACCGTTTCGCCGCTCTCATACCAAAATCCGCCGTCATGCATCCGATCCGCTTCAAAAGGCAGTCCGAGGCGTTTCATTTCGTCCATGAAATTGCGAAACATGGCTTTGTAAAACGGGGTTTCACCGGATTTGCTGTCTCCGACGAAATCAATGATTCTTGCGCCGTGTTCGTCATACAAATGACGGAGCAGCAGTTCCATGCCGTTCTCCAATCCGAACTCGGCTACCGGAAAATCCCAGCCGCCGTTGCTTTCCAGACATACGACCGGCTTATGATATTCCGTCTGTATCTTGTCCAGGATTTCCCGCTGACGCTTCATACGGAAGGACACCGGACTCAGAATCAATCCGTCCAGTTCCTCAAAATTCATAACCTCGTAAACAGAGCACTCCGCATCCGAATAGCTCTGCGCCATATTTGCTTTGCACAGTGTTGTAAATGTAACAACATCAATATCGTTGTTCAGCAATTCCTGCTGTACGGCAATCATGCTTTCATGGAAAAACTGATGATATGCATCCGAAAGCAAAACACCGACAACCTTTCTGGTTTTAGCCATGTATTACGGCACCTCCTCACACACCGACCGTTCCGCGCCGCCGTTCCGGCGGGTTCAAATCAATCGCTCGAATACGATTTGTCAACGGTCGTTAGTCTGTTTATCCCACACTTCGTCCATGCTAATAATCTGCACATATCATAGCATATTATCCGACAAAAAAAAATAGGACCCGAGGCCCTATTTTTTATGTTCTCAATCTACGTTTTTTACGTCATATATTCTTACATATTTTGCATTTTTTTAACGCTTACGGCTGTGTATAATACTGTACGCCATGCGGTGCTTCGCCAAGCAGTTCGGATACCGTTACAAACTCATATCCCTTTTTGCTCAGTTCATCGATGATAATACAGAAGGCCTCATACGAATTGTCGTAAATCTCGTGCATCAGGACGATTCTGCCGTCCTTTGCCTGCTTCAACACGTTGTTGACAATCTTCTGCACATTTTCCTGCCGCTCGGCATCCGTCGTCCGTTTCTTCAGTCTCCAGTCTTCCGAATCCGCAGACCAGTTGATGACATACAGCGGACTCTCCTTTACCTGCTCTTTCTTGATTCGACCGCCCGGGGCACGGAACATGATGGGTGCGACTCCGGTTGTCTCCAGAATTTTGGCGTAGGTCTTGTCGATTTCCTGCTGATACTGTTCTTCGGTACATGTATCATAATACTTTTCGTGCGTCCATGCATGAATTTCGATTTCCATGCCGGCTTCTGCCGCGGCACGAAGCTGCGGGCCGGTGACATCGTCGATTCGGTTTCCTACGACAAACCAGGTTGCTTTCCCGCCGTATTCCTGAAGCTTCTCGACAAATTTCGGTGTCAGCTTATAATACGGACCGTCGTCGAAGGTAAATGCAATCAGTTTTCGGCCGTCATCCGGCGTCGGTGTCGGTGTTCCCGGTATCGGGGACGGTGTCGGGGTCGGACTCGGGGTCGGGCTCGGTGTCGGGGTCGGACTCGGTGTCGGACTCGGACTCGGGCTCGGACTCGGACTCGGACTCGGGGTTGCCGTCGTTGTTTTTCCGGGCGCATCATCCTGCTTATAAATATGATACCCCAGTGCAACGGATCCCACGGCCAATGCCACAATAATCACCGTCAAAATGATGTGCTCCGTCCGTCGGATGCGTTCAATCCGTTTCTTCGTTTCCTTACTGATCTTTCTTTTCTTTCCGCTCGTTCCCGTGTTGCTCATTGTTTGTCCCATCTTCTGTCACTGCTGTCTGTTGTAAATGATTCTTGCGAATCTTCTGCCACTGCTGTCTGTTATAAATGATTCTTCCGAATCTTCTGCCACTGCTGTCTGTTGTAAATGATTCTTCCGAATCTCCCGGCAACCATCCTCATCCGGAAGAAAAATGTTGCATTTTCTGCCTTTTGGGCTTATACTGAATCTGTTCTGCAGATATAGTACATCGGTAGTATATCAGCTTCCCAAGCTGAGGAGGCGGGTTCGATTCCCGTTATCTGCTTCTCTTATCTTCCTCCCGTCTGACGGGAGGTTGTTTTTTTACACACTGAAAAAATATAACGCAAATTCAGATACAATGCAATACCTTTCGCGAGTTTCTTACATATTTTCCTATATATTTTCGAAGTTTCCGTTTACTTTTTTCCTTTTCATCGTTATAATTAATATGGATAGCGATGGCCGATGACGAAACCGGTGGTTCATCGATTCCCGCGAAACCTTATTTTCATGGTTTCAAAGGAGCGCAGAGTTCCTGTTTTTGACGTTTCGGAATCGGCATAAACTCATTTCCAGGGAGGACAGCATGAGCGAATATTCAGCGACAGCAGCTGGTTCTACAGCTGTAGACAATGGAATCAAAAGGATTCCGATGAATTCGGTTTGGACAGCCGTTGAAAACTGTATGATGAAACGTGACTATCAGACCGCCAAGGCGGTTTTGACGGAAGCCGGGCGGGAAGCCGTTTTGTACGGCGATCTTTCCGGGCAGCTTCAGGTTCTGCACGAGCGAATTGTTCTGGCTCGGAAAACCGAAGCATTCAGTGAATGCGATGACCTTTGCAATCAGGCGACGGAGCTTCTGGCCAAGCTGAACATGCAATCCACGGTTGCCGCTGCCACACTGTTTGTCAACATCGCCGACACTCTGATTGCCGAGCAGCGCTATCGCGATGCCCTTCGGTATCTGGAGCCGGCCATTACCATTATCCGGGAGCATCCGGAAGCAGGCAAGAACCTGATTCTGGCGGGAGCTTACAACAGTTCCGGTCTCGCATTGACTGCCATAAAGCAGTACGAAGAAGCGCAGGACGCATACAACAATGCCCTGACGGTTCTTCTTCAGAATCCGTCCAGTGTTCTGGATACGGCCGTTACCCATATTAACATGGCTCATCTGCTGAATCTCTGGACCGGCAACGAGGAAGAGGTTAACCGGAATCTGATTACCGCATTTAAATTGCTGGACAGCAAGGATCTGGCCCATGATTACCGCTATGCCGACACCTGCCTGCAGTGTGCCGACAGTTTCGAGTATTTCGGATTCTTCCTGTACAAAAATCAGCTCAGACAACGCGCCGCAGACTTTTACGGCGAAGAATAAAGAAGAACAGAAACCAAGGGGCAGGTCGTTTTGCGACCTGCCCTGCATCAATTTCAGAAAGAGGTTGCTTTATGAAAATCGTACTGGAACACGTCACAAAGCGGTTTCCGAACCGCAACAAAAAAATCAAAGAGGATGTCATTGCCGTCAATGATTTTGATTTTGAAATTCCCGACGGCAAGCTGATTGGTCTGCTCGGACCTTCCGGATGCGGCAAAAGTACCACACTGAATCTTATCAGCGGTTTGGAAATGCCCACCGAAGGCCGTATTTATTTCGAAGACCGGGATGTTACCGACCTTCCCGCCGAACACCGCGGAGTCGGACTGGTATTCCAGAATTATGCCCTGTATCCTCATTTGACCGTTATGGACAACATCATTTTCCCTCTCGGCAATCTGAAAGGCGGCGAGAAAATGACCAAGGAGCAAATGCACGCAAAAGCTCTCGAAGTTGCCAAGCTGGTTCAGATCGACACTCTGATGGAACGTCGCCCGAATGAGCTCTCCGGCGGTCAGCAGCAGCGTGTTGCCATTGCCCGTGCACTCGTAAAAATGCCGAGTGTTCTTCTTTTGGACGAACCGCTCTCCAATCTGGACGCAAGACTCCGTCTGCAGACCCGGGAAGAGCTGTCCCGTATCCAGAAGGAAACCGGTATTACAACGGTATTCGTTACGCACGATCAGGAAGAGGCCATGAGCATCAGCGATCTCATCGTGGTTATGAAGGACGGCCTGTTCCAGCAGATGGGCAAGCCTCAGGAGGTCTATGACAACCCCATCAACCTCTTTGTTGCAAAATTCCTCGGAACTCCTCCGATTAACGTTTTTGAGGCGGAAGTGAAAAACGGCCGGCTCTTCATCGGGGAGGATGCGGTTCTGTCCGTTCGCGGTGTGTCCGATCAGAAACTGTATGCGGCAATTCGTCCCGAAGGTTTCCTTCCCGCAGAAAACGGTTCCCTGTCGCTGGACCTTCGCAACATTGAAGTCATGGGCCGCGACACCAGCGTGGTCAGCACCCACCCGGATTCCTGCAACGCAACAATCCGTTCGATTATCCGTTCCGAAGATCAGATTATCACTTCGGAAGGCAAAGTACATTTTAACGTTAAGCCGAACAAGCTCTTCCTGTTCCATCACGACACGGAAGAACGAATTTCTTTTGAAGCACAGTAAACGGAGGCTGCCATGAAACAAAATCGATTCAAAGGCTGGCTGTATCTGCTCCCGGCCATCGCATTTTTGGGCGTGTTTATGGTCTATCCGCTGATTGATGTTATCATCTATTCCTTTGAGGAAGGCTATAATTTCGTCACCCAGACCTCACAGGGCACCGGTCTGTACAACTACTCGTATGTGCTGCACGACCCGTACTTTGTTCAGGCACTGAAAAACACATTTATCATTGTTATTATTACCGTTCCGCTGTCCACGGGCTTTGCGCTTCTGATTTCGCTTGCGCTCAGTTCCATACAGCCCCTTCGGAACCTGTTCCAGACCGTGTATTTCCTTCCTTACGTAACCAATACGCTGGCAGTCGGTCTGGTCTTCATGGTTCTGTTTAAGAAGACGGCGTATTCCGACGGCATGATCAATCTGCTGATTACGTTTTTCGGCGGACCGAGTGTCGATTTCATCGACGGTCCCTATGCCGCGAAAATGTTCGTCATGTGTCTGTACACCGTCTGGGTTGTACTGCCCTTCAAGATTCTGATTCTGACCAGTGCTCTCGCATCCGTCAATCAGGACTATTACAAGGCAGCACGGGTTGACGGCACCGGCTCGACCCGTATCTTTTTCCGAATTACCCTGCCGATGATTTCTCCCATGATTTTCTATCTGATTATCACCGGTTTCATCGGCGCCTTCAAAGCCTACAGCGATGAAGTCGCTCTGTTCGGAACCGATTTGAACTCGGCCGGCATGAACACGCTGGTCGGTTACGTATACGACATGCTCTACGGTGACGCCGGCGGCTATCCGTCCTACGCATCGGCAGCAGCACTGATTCTGTTCCTGATTGTCTTTACCATCACCTGCATCAATCTGATGGCAAGCAAGAAAAATGTTCATTATTGAAAGGAGGGCTGATTCATGAGTGAAAAATCCAAAGCGACATTTTCCGGAACGGCGCAAACCGATTTTGACGCCATTGCCAAACGTGCCCGTATATTCGGCATTTTGAAGAAGACCCTTCTGTATCTGTTTCTGGCACTGTGGGCCGTTGCGGTTCTCTTCCCGTTCTACTGGATGATTCTGACATCCTTTAAAACGCAGGGTGCCTACAACAGTGAAGCGGTTCCGAAATTCTATACCGCGTCCCCGACCATGGACAACTACCGGGAAGCATTTACCGCGGTTCCTCTGGCAAAATACTTTCTGAACACATTTCTGTTCACGGTCATCACGACCGCGATTATGATGATTGTCATCGTGTTGGCGGCATTTGCCTTCGCACGGCTTCAGTTCCGCGGCAAGAGCATCGTATTTGCCCTGTTCCTGTCCCTGATGATGATTCCGAACGAGCTGGTTATCATTACCAACTATGTAACCATCACCTCCTGGAACATGCGAAATACGTTCCTCGGCCTGATTTTGCCGTCCGTCACGTCCGTCTTCTACATTTATCTTCTGAAAGAAACCTTCGAGCAGATTCCGGAAGAACTGTACAAGGCCGCCAAAGTGGACGGTACCTCGGATTTCAAATATCTTACGCGAGTCATGCTTCCGATTGCCCAGCCGACGCTCGTCACCATTGCGATTCTGAAAGTCATCGAGTGCTGGAATTCCTACGTATGGCCTCGTCTGATTACCGACGACCGCAACTATTTTCTTGTGTCCAACGGAATTCAGGAGATTCGTGAAAACGGATTCGGTCGGGACAATATCCCCGCCATGATGTCGGCGGTTGTGGTCATTTCCATTCCGCTGGTTCTTCTGTTCCTGATTTTCCGCAAGAAAATCATGGCCGGCGTTTCGAGAGGAGGAATCAAAGGATGAAACTCAAGCAAACATTCCGTCTTCTTCTCCTGCTCGCGTTCTGCGTGATTTGCCTGAGCGGCTGTCACGGCGGCAAACGGAAAAATGCCTTCACTGTGCCGACCGAATTCGACACTTCGAAAGACATTACGATTTCGTTCTGGGCGAAAAATGATACCAACCAGACGCAGACCGACATTTACAAAAAAGCGATTGCCGAATTCGAAGCCCTGTATCCGAACATTCATGTCAACATGAAGACCTACACGGACTACGCAGCCATTTATCAGGATGTCATAACCAATATTTCCACGGACACCACGCCCAATGTCTGCATCACCTATCCGGACCATATCGCAACCTATATGCAGGGCAACAACGTCGTTGTCAATCTGGACAGTCTGATGACGGATCCGTATTTCGGTCTCGGCGGCAGCGAGCTCCGTTTCGACGGACCGAAGCAGTCGGAAATCGTCGAAAAATTCCTGAACGAATGCAAAATCGGCGGTTCCTGCTATGCCCTGCCGTACATGCGTTCCACGGAAGCCCTGTATGTCAATAAAACGCTTTTGAACGCTGCCGGCTATGAACTGCCGGAAACCGTCACCTGGGATTTTATCTGGGAAGTGTCCGAAGCCGCTCTGGCCAAAAACGCCGATGGTACCTACAAGGTCAACGGACAAACCACGCTGATTCCGTTCATTTACAAATCAACGGACAACATGATGATTTCCATGCTGGCGCAGCTTGGTGCGGACTATACCGATGCCTCCGGCCGGATTCTGATGTTTAACGACACCACCCGCGATCTCCTCAAGGAGATTTCGGTTCACGGCAAGAGCAAGGCATTTTCCACCTTCAAAATTTCCAGCTACCCCGGCAACTTCCTGAATGCCAACCAGTGCATTTTCGCCATCGACTCCACCGCCGGTGCCACCTGGATGGGACACAACGCGCCGAATCTGGATATTTGCAGCGACGATGTCCGCGAATTCGAAATCGCGGTTACGGAAATTCCCCAGTTCGACCCGGCTCATCCGAAAATGATTTCCCAGGGTCCGTCGGTCTGCATTTTCAATAAATCGGACAGCGATGTCGTCATGGCCTCCTGGCTGTTTATGCAGTACCTGCTGACCAATGACGTGCAGATTGCGTACTCCCAGACCGAAGGCTACATTCCGGTCACCACCAAGGCTCACGAGGACCCCGTCTATATCGACTATCTCGCCGGCGAAGGGACTGACAACAACCTGCACTATCCGGTCAAGATTCAGGCCGCCAAGCTGTTCCTGAAGAACATCGACAATACCTTCGTAACACCGGTATTTGCCGGTTCGGCTTCCGTCCGTGATGCCGCCGGGGAAATGATTGAAAACGTGACCAAAGCCGTTCGCCGCAAGAAGACCGTGGACGACGGCTATATCAAAGCGATGTATGACGAAGTGGCGGCGTTAAAGCACCTCGACCAGATTGTCATTTCCGAGCCGGTTGAAGGCGACAGCGGCGAAAGCAGTGCCGCAGCACCTTCCGGTTTGAACCGGGATCTCGGGAAGCTCCCTTCCGCATCCGTGGTTCTGCTGATATCCCTGGCTGTTGTCTGGGCCGTGCTGATTGCCCTGTTTCTGCTCGGAAAATTCAAAAAAACGCAGTAAGGAATCATTTCTCTATTGCAAAATAAATTTTTCTTTGTATAATGTAAACGCCGACAAGTGCTTGATTTTTCGACACAAACGGCTGACACTGAGAAAATCCGCCCTGCTGCGGATTGTGGATTCGGTACAACATACCGATTTTGTCAATTTCAGAAAAGGAGAAATTCACAATGAAAAAGATCATTACTGTATTTATGGTACTGACTCTTGCCTTTGCAATGCTCACCGCTTGCAAAAAGGATGACAAGAAAAATGAAACCGAGCCGACCACGGCTCCGACCAATACTCCGGCTTCGACCGACACTCCGGCTCCGACTCCGACCGACACTCCGGCTCCGACCGATACCCCGGCTCCGACCGCAGCTCCGACCGTAGCTCCGATGAGCTATCAGGAGTACCTTGCTGCCGAGAATGACACCGAAGTCGTTGTTGAGACCTATGTTCAGGCTACCCAGTCCTGGTGGGCAGATGCGATTTCCGTATATGCTGCCGATGCAGAAGGTGCATACTTCATTTACAATATGAAGTGCTCCGAAGCAGACGCTGCAAAGCTTGTTCCCGGAACCAAGATTCGCGTTACCGGTTTCAAGGCCGAGTGGTCCGGCGAAGTTGAAATCAGCGATGGCATTTTCGAATTTGTTGAAGGTGCCGACACCTATGTTGCAACCGCAAAGGAAATTTCCGCTGACAAGTTGGATGAGCACAAGAACGAGTTCGTGAAGCTGACCGGAATGACCGTTGTTGCACAGGAAGACGGTGCTGCTTTCAATTACAAGAACACGGAAGAAAAGACCGATGACCTGTATTACGCATTGGAGAAGAACGGCGTTGTTTACAACTTCTGCGTTGAGTTCTATCTCTGCGGCAAGGACACCGACGTTTACAAGGCTGTTGAGGCTTTGCAGGTTGGTGACGTTGTTGATGTCGAAGGATTCCTGTACTGGTACAACGGTGCAAACCTCCACACCACAAAGCTGACGGCTTCCAACCCTTCCGCTTCCACCGCTATGACGTATGCAGACTACTGCGCTGCAGCAATCGATGATGAAGTCAACGTTGAAGTTTACGTTCAGGATACCCAGTCCTGGTGGGACAACATGATTTCCGTTTACGCCGCTGACAAGGATGGCGCTTACTTCATTTACAATATGACCTGTTCCGAAGCCGACGCTGCAAAGCTTGTTCCCGGAACCAAGATTGCCGTTACCGGTTTCAAGTCCGAATGGTCCGGCGAAGTCGAAATTGTCGATGCTACCTTTACCTTCGTTGAAGGCGCCGACACTTTCCTTGCAACCGCACTGGACGCTACCGCTCTTCTCGGTACCGATGATTTGATCAAGCATGAAAATGAGCTTGTTTCCTTCAAGGGTCTGACCGTAGAAGCATACGATGAGAGCGGTGCTGCATTTGCATACAAGAACACGGAAGAAAAGACCGATGACCTGTACTTCAAGGCTTCCCTGAACGGTGTTACCTATGACTTCTGCGTAGAGTTCTATCTTCGCGGTAAGGACACCGAAACCTACAAGGCTGTAGAAGCTCTGAAGGTCGGCGATGTTATCGATATCGATGCATTCCTTTACTGGTACAACGGTTCCAATCCGCACGTTATCAATGTAGTTGTAAAATAATTCCGAAGAAACAATGTTTCGACACTGATACGGAATGATTTTGCGGGGCTGCGAAATGCAGCCCCGTTTTATTATAGGAAATTGCGTCCTATAATGTAAAAAATGCTCCGCGAGGATGCACACGCCTGTGCAGAGGAAAAATGTCGCTTCGCGACGCACAGGCGGCGCGAGCATATCGCAAGCGATATGCTTTCTTATTTGCCCAAATGAGCCGTATGCTTCAAACTGACGCAAATCATGTCACTGCCGGCCTGTCCGGGCAGCGGAACACCTTCTTCTCCACTTTACTTATCGATTAAAAAAGGTTATACTGTATAGATGAAATAAATGTTTTTTGGGGGTTATCGTATGCTAACGGTTGACATTTCCACAATGGATGAACTGCTCCAATTTGCCAAGGCTTTGACAGACCGACACGGCACCAGCGCGCTTTGGTACCGCGGAGAAGAAAATTCCGATTTGACACTGGTTCCGTCCATTCAGCGCAGCCAAAAGCGGCTGGATATGGAACGCTTCCTGACCAATGATTTTTATATTCGTGCCATGCAGATTTTTACCAACCCGCCGGATAAGCACAACTATGCGCACTGGGTTGCACTGATGCAGCATTACGGACTTCCGACGCGAATTCTGGACTGGTCACGCTCTCCTCTCGTTGCCGTATTCTTTGCAACCGAGAGTTATCTGATCACGCCGGACACCGATGCCTGTGTCTGGGTTTTGGTACCCGACCGGTTCAACGAAATGCAGGGCTTCGGAAAATGCATTTATCCGATTGATGCCGACACCGCTCAGGAAATGTTCCTGCCTGCGTTCAAGCATTTGCATCACAATCCGGTTTTGGAAGACCGCATTCTGGCCTGTGCCTCCACCGACCGGAACCTTCGTATGTATTCCCAGCAGTCCTGCTTTACCGTTCACAATTCGCTGAAAAAGCTGGAGGACATTTGCGACGAAACGATGCTTTACAAAATCATCATACCGCGCGAAAAAAAGCAGTACTTTATTGAAAGCCTTCGGGCACTCGGCATTACCCAGGGCTTCATTTATCCCGATTTGGAACACATTTGCCGCGACCTGCGTGACTACTATGGAATATAACATCACCTGAAAGGAGTTCGTAAAATGACCCGCGGTATGGACACAGAATCCCTGAAATCGCCCTGTGAGGCCTTTCAGGGCAGTTATCGGGAACTTCGTGCATATGCTCCCATGCAAAGCCACTCCTATTTGGAACTGTTTCTTGCGGAAGCCGGCACGATGCAGCTGGAACTGAATTCCGGCACACGGATGCTCGTTCCGGGCGAACTGGCTGTGTTTCATTCCGGCCAGCCGCATGCCGTCACTTCCGAATCGTCTCAGACCTGTCGTTTTTCCGTCATCCGGTTTGACATCGGAAGTCTTCCGTCACCGCTTGCCGGAAATACGGATTTTCGCATGGTGCTCGACAACGCCCGCCGGAATCCGCACATGTCCGTAACCTTCCGACCCGAACGGCTCCCGTCCGACCTGACGAATGTCATTTTCCGGGATTGTATCCGTGAATTGCAAACGAAGCGCTACGGCTATTTGCAGGCGGTTTATTTCCGCATCGATGCGCTTCTTCTCGAACTCGTACGCATTTGGCAAACCGAGGGGCTTTCGCTGACCTGGGACGATTCCCAGCCTCTGCCGGCCTCCCGCATTACCATTCAGACCATTACCGAATATATCAACCAACATTCCGCCGAGCCGCTTCTCGTTGAGGATTTGGCCGCCATGTGCGGGATGAGCTATTCTTATTTTGCGAAAAATTTCCATCAGCTGTACGGCCGCAGCTGCAAAGAGTATATCGAATTTGTCCGTGTCAACAAAGTGGAAAATCTGCTCCTGTTCACCGACAGCGACCTTGCGGCCATCAGCCGTGAAACCGGCTTTGCCGACTGCAGTCATTTGATTAAAATCTTCAAAGCCTGGAAAGGAATCACGCCAAAACAATACAGGCTTCAGCAAAATGCCAAAGCCTGTCATTCTCTACATGAGCCCGGTTAACTCCCGGACCACTTCTCCCGCTGCAATCAAGCCCGCCACCGACGGGACAAACGCGATGCTGCCCGGGGCCGTTCTGCGCCCGTTTTCCGCACTCGCCGCCGGTTCTTCCGGCTTTCTGGCTTCCTCGACGGAATACACCACCTTGCAGGACTCCACGCCCCGCTTTCGCAATTCGTGCCGCATCACCTTCGCCAACGGACATACCGACGTCCTGTAAATGTCCGTCACCCGAAATCCGGTCGGATCCAGCTTATTTCCCGCTCCCATACAACTGATGACCGGGATTCCCTCTTCCTTCGCACGGCAAATGATGTCCAGTTTGGCGGACACCGTATCCACCGCATCGACTATATAATCAATTCCCTTCAGGGAAATGCTGTCCCGATTTTCCGGCAGATAAAAAATCTCCGCCGTCTCCACCACCGCATCCGGATTAATGGATTGAATCCGTTCTTTCATCACTGTTGTTTTGGCTCTGCCGATGGTATCCCGTGTTGCAATAATCTGACGATTCAGATTGGATTCCGACACCGTATCCGCATCGACCAGCAGGAACCGCCCGATTCCGCACCGTGCCAACGCTTCCGCCGTATATCCGCCGACGCCTCCGATTCCGAAAATCGCCACTGCCGACCGTGCCAGCGTTGCCACCCGTTCCGGTCCGATTAACCGTTCCGTCCGTTCCCATGCTTCCATATTCACTCCTACTCCGTATCCGTTCGGGACACCTCAGCATACTCAATGGTTGCCCCAAGTAATACCGTATCTCCGTCATATACAACAACCGCCTGCCCCGGCGTGACCGCCCGCTGCGGTTCCGAAAACCGGATCCGGATCTGTCCGTCTCCGGCAGGCTCTACCGTACAATTTGCACCGCGATGTGCGTACCGGATTCGTGCGACAGCGGAAATCGGTTCCGTTACCGTCTCGATTCCCTGGCAAAATACTTCCCCTGCAATCAGTTCCCCGCAGAACACCTCGTCGGCATTTCCGAGTACCACTTCGTTGCTCTCCGGACGTATGGCAACCACGTAAACAGGATGCCCCAATGCGATATCCAGCCCTTTTCGCTGACCTACGGTATAGTGCCAAATCCCCTTGTGTTTTCCCAACACCGTTCCGTCCGTTCCCACAAAATTTCCTTCGGCCGGTGGCATTTGCATGGCAAACCGCTCTGCCTGCATTTCCAAAAATCCGGCATAATCGTCATCCGGTATAAAGCAGATTTCCTGGCTGTCCGATTTTTCGGCAACCGGCAGCCCGATGGACCGGGCCAAATCCCGGATTTCCTCCTTGGTATAATCCGCTAACGGCATCCTCGTCTGATTCAGCTGTTCCTGGGACAGGCGGTACAGCATGTAAGTCTGATCCTTGGAACGGTCCTTTCCGACCGCCACCGCCTTTCGCCCGTTGTCCAGTTCCCGAATTGCCGCGTAATGACCGGTTCCGACCAGGGATGCTCCGACCGCGTCGGCCGCCTCCCGCAACGCTCTCCATTTTACCGCATGATTGCAAATGACGCACGGATTCGGGGTTCGCCCTCTCAAATAATCGTTCAGAAACCGCTTTACGACACAATCTTCAAAGCAGGATTCCATCGTAACCAGGCGATGTTCGATTCCCAGAAGCCGGCACACTTCTTCCGCATCCCGTTTCATGGCCGTCACATTTTCGTGTTCTTCCGCACCCGTGCCGTGCCATACCTGCATCGTCACGCCGATGACATGATAGCCCTGCTGTTTCAGCAAATACGCTGCCACCGCAGAATCCACTCCGCCCGAAATTCCGACTGCGATTGTTTCCTTTTTGTCCATACACACTTCCGCAGCCCGTTGCCGCGCGTTCCTTCCTGTCGTTTTTGGTTCCTGGGTCCCGGTAAAATCCGGACGGCTTCATTTTCCTTACAGCGTCTGCCAAATGATGCCTCTCCGGACGATTCCCCACCTTCACAGTATACCATGAAACAGACGATGTGCAAGAAAAAAAGAAGACCCTTCACGTCTCGGAAAAGGGTCTTCTGTCATTTCAATTACTGTTCGGATGTCTTGTCCTCTCCGGTCTCACCGTTCTCGGTATTCTCACCGTTCTCGGTATTCTCGCCGGACTCGGCATTCTCACCGTTCTCGGTGTTCTCACCGTTCTCGGTATTCTCACCGGACTCGGTATTCTCGCCGGACTCGCCGCCTTCCGCGGGCTGCTTCTCAACGCCCTTGGCATTGTCATGAATGAAATCCATTGCCTTATCGGTCAATGCGCAATAACGGATGTAATCCTTGCCGACCATTTCCTCAAACTCTGCATCGGAGTACTGTGCCTGAACACCGACACGCTCTTTATAATCCTGCAGGCATTTGGTATATTCTTCATCGCTGACGGTAATCTGTTCCGCCTCGATAATTGCTTCCAGAACCATGAACTGCTTTACGACTTCCTGCGCGTCGCTCATCTTTTGATTCTTAAAATCTTCAAAGTTTTCATACTCACCGGAAAGCTGTGTGACAACCATTTCCAAAGTCACTCCGTACTGATCGGCAACCTGCTGATACTGCAGAACGCTTTGCTCATAATAGAAATCCACGTCGGCCTGATCAATCTTGGTAAATTCGGAATTTGCGATAATCTTCTTGATTATCTGAGACAGTTCATAATCCTCTGCATCTTGCTTTGCATCAATCTCCATCTGCTCTTTCAGCTTTGCTTTCAGCGTTGCGACATCTTCTGCCGTCGGAGAGAAATACTTCTTAACGTATGCGTCGTCAATGTCTTCCTGTGCCCTTCCGACATAATTGATGGTGACCGTAAATACTGCTGCCGCACCTGCCAAATCCGGATTGTTCTGATAAGGATCCGGGAACGTCACATTAATGTCAACGGTTTCCCCGACCTTCTTACCGATCAGTGAAGATTCAAATCCGTCAATAAGCTGATTGGAACCGATTGTCAGGAACTGATCCTTTGCGGTACCGCCTTCGAATACAACCTCACCGACTCTTCCCGAATAATCAATATTCAGGGTATCGCCGTCTTTTACTTCGGTATTATCACGGGTATCGTCCTTAATATAATTGGGATACTTCTTCATGAATTCCCGAATCTGTTCATCCAGATCTTCATCTTTGATCTCAAATGTGATAATATCGTAGGTTACGCCTTTATATTCGCCGAGTTTCATCTCGCCGCCGCATTCATGGAAAAACTGCACCGAAGCCGCCGGCGTTGTTGTTCCGCCCGGTGTTACGGTTGCCGTATTGTTTGTTGTATTATTCGAACTTTTGCCGCAAGCGCACAAAACCAGTAAGGTTGCTGCAATCATTGCAAACAGAACTGCTTTTTTCATACTCATTCTTATCCTTTTCCGTATTCTCTTTACTGCTTTGCAACAGCTTATTCATTGTATCAAACCGCAGTTCAAAAGTAAAGTCCGAACACAAAAAGTTTTCAAACGAAACACACCGATTGCATTCCTTCCGGACTGCTTTACTTCCCGTCCGTTGCCGTCCCGGTCAGCCGCTGACACACTGATTCTTTCCGTTGTGCTTCGCGCTGTACAGCATCTTGTCCGCCACTTTAAAGAATTCATCGGCCGTCATCGTATACGAGCTCAGCTGGAAAATGCCGCAGCTGAACGTGATATTTCCGTCCAGCCAGCTGTACGTGGTATTTCGGAAATCTTCCAGTACATGCTCCATGGATTCCTTCGCCTGCTTTACCTTCACATTCGGGAAAATGACGGCAAACTCTTCGCCGCCATACCGGCATACGTAATTATTGGAGTCATCGCACCATTTCTGCAGTGTTCTGGCCAGATTCAAAATGACCTCGTCTCCGTTGTTGTGTCCGTAGGTGTCATTGATTTTCTTGAAATTGTCAATGTCCACAACCGCCAGCGTCAACGGGGATTCCCCGCGTGTTTTGACACACTCGTTCAGATATTCGTAGAACGCCGTATGGTTGTAAAGACCCGTCATCGGCTCTCTCTGGAGCTTCATCGCGAGTCTGGATTTATCATCCATATGAGTCTGAATCTCGTCATTGTTGTCCAATACAAATTCGAGCAGAATTTCATTGCACAAAATGAACACCAGCAGAAACAGAACCGCAATTCCGACATGCAGACCGCTTCGCTCCGTACAGGTCCGAATCAGTCTCGCCGTTCCCATAAACTGCGTCAGCGTCACAACACAAAGTGCTTCGGTAATACGGCACAGCTTGCGCCGCCCGTAAATCGTGGACATCATAATCGGAACGCAATAGCATCCGAAAATGGACGGCGAATAGCTTCCGATAAAACAAATAACCGTGCATAAAACCCACAAATACAAAATTGTGGTAAGATCTTTCCATTTGTACGCAATATTCGGCGAATCGAGTATCAGACACATTGCTATGTACGAAACGCCGTAAATTACCGCCGGTATTTCCACATAATACTGCAGAAAACTGTTCAGCGTAATATCCGTATATTCTTTGTTGATTTTGATAATAAGGAAATACTGGCAAAAGGTTACGAACAATATCAGAAACGTAACCAACAGCATCAAAATCAAAAAATGCTTATACAGTTTTTGACGACGATCTTCCACCTGCCGCAGTACCTCCTTTATCTTCTTTGCAGCCGCCCCGTATTCCGGTTAATTCCGAAATCCGGCAAATGCCGTACTCCGGTTGAATTCCCGTAATCAGGTAAATGCCCGTATTCCGGTCAAATGCCCATAATCATCGTAGCCAAACCGAAGAACACAAACAGCGAAACCGCATCC
This sequence comes from Lachnospiraceae bacterium, assembly GCA_045641285.1. Taxonomy (GTDB): domain Bacteria; phylum Bacillota; class Clostridia; order Lachnospirales; family Lachnospiraceae; genus ISDg. The sequence goes on along the minus strand of JAZUGQ010000033.1, from coordinate 81,972 downwards.
ACAATCGTAGTAATAAACGGACTTGCCATGACCGCCGGATCAAATCCGAGCCTGCTTACAATCAGCGGCAGCGTGCACCCCAGCAGCTTCGCCGCAACCACCGTAACCATCAGAGTCAGGCAAACCACCAGTGCAATCGTTACCGTAATCGGCTGCCCCATCAAAAGCTTATCCACCAGAAAAATCTTGCCGAAAGAAACCACCGCCAGGCTGCCGCCGCACATCAGGGCCACCCGGACTTCTTTCCAGATTACCTTTGCAATGTCACCGAACTCCACTTCGCCGAGCGACAATGCACGAATCACCGTAACACTCGCCTGACTGCCGGAATTTCCGCCGGTGTCCATCAGCATCGGAATAAATGCCGTCAGCACAACCTGTGCCGCCAGTGCATTTTGAAACGACGAAATAATCATCCCCGTAAACGTTGCGGAAATCATGAGCAGCAGAAGCCAAATGATTCTCGACCGGTACAGCTCCCACGGATTCGTACGCAGATACGGTTTCTCGGTAGGGAGCATCGCGTTCATTTTCGCGAAGTCCTCTTCCGTCTCGTCCTGCATGACATCGATGGCGTCATCGACGGTGACAATACCGACCAGACGGTTTTCCGCATCCACAACCGGCAGGGCCAGCGCATCGTACTTACTGATTGTCGCCGCCACGTCTTCCTTATCATCCAGCGTATTCACGCTGACAACATGCTCTTCCATGATCTCGGAAATGACCCTGCTGCGTTCCGCCAGGAGCAAATCCTTGACCGTTACCACTCCGATCAGCCGGCTGATTTTATCGGTCACATAACAGGTATAAATGGTCTCCTTGTCGATTGCGACCTTCCGGATATAGGCAAATGCCTCATCCACCGTCAAATCCGATTTCAACCGAACAAACTCGGTTGTCATAATGCTTCCGGCACTGTCTTCCGGATATTTTAACAGTTCATTGACCGTTTTCCGCATATCCGGCTTCGAGTTCTGAAGAATACGCTTTACCACGTTTGCAGGCATTTCCTCAACCAGGTCGGCCGCATCATCCATATACAGCTCATTCAGGACATCCCGCAATTCGACATCACTGAACGATTCAATCAGAATCTGCTGGAAATCGCTGTCCAGCTCAACAAATACTTCCGCCGCAAGTTCCTTGGGCAAAATGCGGAAAATGACCGCATACTGCTGCTTGGAAATATCTTCGTACAATTCCGCAATATCGGCCGGCTCCGCTTCCCGGAGCAGCATTCTCAGGGCCGCATACTGTTTCTCGTCCAACAGGCGGATGGCTTCTTCTTTGTCAAAAAATACTTCGTCCTCTTCCGTCTCCCGGTTTTCCGATACCGAACGCGTACGGTCCGGTTCTTCCGCGCCGGTTGTTTCCGCCCCGGTTGCTTCCGCCCCGGTTGTTTCCGCCCCGGTTGCTTCCGCCCCGGTTGCTTCCGCCCCGGTTGTTTCCGGTGCTGTCATTTCCGGCTCCGTCAACCGGTTTTTGTTCTCCTCGACCTCCGTTGAGACGAATTTTTCCTCATCCATATTCATGGTTTATCCTCCGTTTTCTTTCTTTTAGCAAAATGCTGTTTGAAGAAACGGAACCATACAGGTCTCATTGCCGCTTTTCGCAAAGCCGCAGTAAAATCCTATCGGGAAACACTTCCCCCGCATCGATTCCGAGCTTTGCGTCGTCTTCTGTTGTCTGAGCAGCACGAGTGATACCCGGCAGGGTTCGCGCCGCTTCCACTGTCACCTTCCACAAAACTCACCTCCCGTAATGGATTTTCAAACCGGACATTTTCTCCGGTTCTTTCTGTATTCTTTCGATTTCCGTGTTCCTTAATCGTTGGAAACGGTTATCGCAAAAATCGTAAACTGTTTGTCTTCTTCGCCGGGCTTCATCGAGATTCGCACCTCGTGCTCCGCATTTTCCTTCTCGTTAATGATCAGGAACGTATTGACGTGATTCCACCCGATCAGCCGGGCATTGATATCCCGGACAAAGGTTCCGTCCACTGTCACGTCCACGGTACCGAAATTCGGGTCTCCGGAATCCTTGTAGGTCAGGAACAGGTTGCGGCACGTTGTCCGGATGACAAACGGCTCGTCGCCCGTCACGCGCATCCAGTTCTCCGGGAACTGCGGCGTTCCCTTCGCATCCAGGTCCATCTCCGCGTACTGCAGAGCGGTATCCGTTTCGGTAAAGGAACCGGCCGAAATCGTCATCGTATCGGCAAACCGGTCCGCCGTCTTCCGGGTGACGCTGAAACACCTGTCGAACGGACGTCCCATGCAGGGCTCCGCCGGCCATTCGAACTCCTCGTCAATGTGCGCCAGCGATTTCTCCAGCAGATTGCAGATGCAGTCCGCCATAACATGATGGCCGTCATTGGTCGGATGAAAAATATCATAGAAATACTGCCGTTTGGAAATGACATGTCCCGGTCCGGCAGGGAACTGCGGCGATACCGCATCCTTGACGCTGATCATCGGAATCGCGTAATGGAATCCGATGGGGGACAGACGGTCCTGAAGGTTCCAGTCGTTCATGAATACCGCAAACACAATCAGTACCGCCGGCATATTCGGCTGATTATATACTTTGGAAATGAGGCTCTCGAAGCAGACTCCCTTGGTCTCATCCCCTTCGTCATTGACCGCAAACTCAATAAATACAATATCCGGTTCCACCGTACCGTCACGCAGTACATCGTGTTCGTAGCGAACCAGTCCGAGTTCCGACGGGGTTCCGCCGAGACCCGCTTTAATCAAATGAACCTTCTCCGGGCAGGTTGCGTATGTTTCGCAGAAATGCCGGTACACGCGGTAGCAGTAGCTTTCCCGTTCAATCGGCTTGGCACCCGCGCCCTGCGTAATCGAACCGCCGATAAAGGCGATCGTGACATCCTCACCGCGCTCCGCCTTTTCCATCGCTTTGCGCAAACGGTGCGTATTTCCCATGGAAAACAGCGAACGTTCAATCATCGTCCGGTATTCCGGCGAATCAAATGCCACCGGCGGATCCAGCACCGGTTCCGGTACCTCATATCCGTCCTGAAGATACAGTTTCACCGTCAGCTTCACTTTGACGTTCGGCTTCTCGGAAAATACGAAAAACGTTCCGAGAATGTCATTTTCTTCTGTATTCTCAAATTCCGTCAACGGGTAGATTCGCTCCGCTCCGTCGCACAGAGTCTCCATCTCCATCGTGCTTCCGCTGTGATAACGGTCGGTTTTGCCGTAATGCTGCAGTGCGCAGGTAATCACCGCTTCCCGGTTTTCGTCCTCTTCCGCCTCCGCGGTTACCCCGATACTATGCACAATCCGAAAGAATTCCTGACTGCTCTGAAGCTTTCCGGCCAGCTCATCCGGCAGTTCGGGACAAATCAGCTTCAGATTCCCGGCCACGCGGTTTTCCAGGAAAATCATCTCGGCATACCGCCCGTTCATCTCATGTGCGGTATATACCGTGTCCTCCAGCATAAAATAAATTCCCGGCCGTTTCTTTGTCGGATCCTTCGGTGCTACAGGTCCCTTCATATCATTCTCCTTGTTGTAAAAAATAATCCGTTTTCCCCCAAAAAGGGCAAACTACCCCTAAAAAGGCAAAAAATCCTAAATCGCATTGTAGCACATCATTTGCAAAAATGCTATGCCAATTCTCGTTCTTCCCCTGTGAAATAACGTGTAATTTACTTTTTTTGACATATCATCTTACAATTCCGGGCGGTGCCTTCCGGTTTCCCTTTTGCGGACCGGCGAAAGCGGAATTTCTCTCGTTTTTCCGCTTCTTTGGATTGACGGACGCCTCGTTTTCAAGTAAAATTTGAGGAACGGTATCCCATCCGGGATTCCGAAAGGCTGTTCGCATTCGGCCCCGTGCCGAATCAGAAAGGAATTCCATGAAACGAACAAAATATATGCTTCTTATACTGGTATTGTGCGGTTTGTGCGGCTGCAGCGGTTCTTCCGACCGCAACGGCACGGCTCCGACCGATGTTCCGACGGTTTCTCCGACCGCAGAACCGTCGCCCACCCCCGCGCCCGTGGTGCTGGACAATGCGATGCAGTTCTCGGCGGATTTCACAAAAAAGCACCAGACCATCGACGGCTTCGGTGCCGGATTTACCTGGTATGCCGACTATCTGTTCCGGACTCCCGGAAAGGAGAAGGCGCTCGACATGCTCTTCAAGGACGGCGGTCTGACCATTCTCCGCTTTAAGAACGAATACGGCTACTCCGGTTTTGAAAATTCCGCAAAAACCAATTTCAAATATTACGAAGAGGCCCAAAAGCGTGCAAATGAGCGCAATGAAAATGTCACCGTGCTCTACACCAGCTGGTCTCCCGAAGCGAATCTTAAGAGCAATCATAACATCAACGGCGGCGGTACCATCAAAAAAGACGACGACGGCAATTACATGTATGATGAATTTGCAAAATGGTGGACCGACTCCGTGACCGCGTACCGGGACCACGGAATTCCCGTCGATCTCATCAGTATTCAGAACGAATGTGATTTTCAGGCAAGCTACGACGGCTGTGAAATGGAATCGACCGAGACCGAAAAATACGCCTCCTATCCGCTGGCATTTTTGGCAACCTACCGGCTCAACAAGGAGCTTTTTGGGGATTCCGCACCGCTGATGATTGCACCCGAAACCATGAGTGTTCAACCCAACGACATCAAGCGATACACAAGAGAAATTCTGCAGGAAGAGCCGGGCAGCATTTACGCTCTGGCACATCATTTGTATGTGGGCGGAACGTCCTCGGACAACCCGAACAGCTGCGATGCCGACTCCTTCATGATTAATTTTATGAACGTGGATTCGTATGCCAAGGAAAATAACCTGAAGAAGTGGCAAACCGAGTTTTACCGCGGAACGGCGCTGCAGACCGCCAATGTCATCAACAACTCCCTCGTTTACGAAAATGTCAACGCCTATATTTTCTGGGGCGGTGTATGGAATAACGAGAGCCCGAAGGGCGAAGAAATGTACTCCGGCAACCTCATTATTGCCGGCAATTCCGCTCAGAAATGGCCCTCTGCGGACGGATTTCTGGCGACCGGAAATTACTACGCAATGAGACATTTTTCACAGTTTATCCGGCCCGGTTATGTCCGCGTTGATGCGTCCATGCCCGGAAACATGAAGGTCCGTACCAGTGCGTACCTCAGTCCCGACGGCTCGACGCTGGTCATCGTCGTTCTCAACAATTCGGATTCGGAAGTCACCTTCCAGTGCCTGCCCGACAACTTCTCCTACACCGGAAGTCAGTCCTACCAGTCCGTCTTTACCGCCGGCTACACCGCGGACATGATGTACCGCGACTGCGGCTCTCTGGACGGAAACGGCAGCATGAAAATGCCTGCGGAAAGCGTCACCACCATCGTTTTGACCGGCGTACAATAAACGGTTCGAGGGGTTACAATTTACTCTCAAAAAAATGCAGCATTTCCGTTACAGGAATTGCTGCATTAACATTATCAGAAAACCGGACGAGCAGGCTGCAAGAGCCACCGTCACAAGTCCTTTTCCCCGATACGCCAGGAATACCGCGGTCAGAAAACCGATGGCGGCAATCGGAAATGAGGTTTCAAAAAACATGGCCGGAACGGTCATTGCGGTTAACACCGTATAGGGAACATACCGAAGGAACGAACGGAAAAAGCGGTTCCGGACCTTTCGGCGAAACAGGGTAAACGGAACGGCACGAATCAGATAGGTCACACCCATCATAATTCCGACGTAACAAAAGAACTCTTTCATACGTCACCTCCGTTCTCTTCCGGCAGCGGAAACAGCCATGCCCCGAGAAGCGATGCCGTAACCGCACACAGAATAACCGAGGTTCCCGTGGAAATCGACCGGAATACCGGAACAAACGCAATCAGACAGCTGATTGCGGCGGAGATTGCGGCTACCGCCAGTACCTTCCGGTCCTGTTTCATTTCCGGAACCACGATGGCGATAAACATTCCGTATAACGCCAGGCCCATCACCTTGGTCACGGCATCCGGCATAATATCGCCGAACAGCGCTCCGGCAAGGGTTCCGAGCGACCATCCGAGCCACGGCAGAGATGCCAGCCCGAGAAAATAAATCGCACTCACCGGCTTTTTCCGATTGACGGAAACGCCGTATATTTCGTCGGTAATTCCGAAACCGAGCAGCGCTCTCTTCCATCCCGAAAAGGATTCTTCCGTGTTCTGTGCCAGAGAAATTCCCATCAGCGAATATCTCAGATTAATCACCAGCTGGGACAGCGCCAGTACCGCCGCGGAACCGCCCTGTTCGATTATTTTCACGCCGGCGAACTGCCCGGCACTTGTCATATTCGTCATGGAAATCAAAACGGATTCCCACCATTTCAGGCCGGACGCCGACCCCATAATTCCGAATGCAAAGGACACAAAAAAATATCCCAACGCAATCGGGATACCGCTTTTCAGTCCGTCCTTCCATTCGCTTTGCTGACTTTCCTGTTTCATATCATGTGCACCATTTTCACTGTAAAGAGGCTGCCGAAGCAGCCTCCCGATTTTCTACTATAACAACTCCACGCCATGTGCGCGGGCATACTCGACATCCGCCTCGGGCCATACCGAAACCTGTACTTCTCCGATATGCGTCTTGCGCAGGAAGAACATACAAATTCGGGACTGTCCGATTCCGCCGCCGACCGTGTACGGCAGTTTGCCCTCAAGCAACGCCTTCTGGAATTCCATTTCCTTCCGTTCCGGGCAGCCGGCCTTCATCAGCTGGCTCATCAGCGATTCTTCATCGACACGGATTCCCATGGAGGACAATTCCAATGCAATATCATTGACGGGATAATATACCATGATATCCCCGTTCAGCTGCCAGTCATCATAGTCCGGCGCACGTCCGTCATGACGTTCTCCGTTGCTGAGCAAATCCCCGATTTTCATAATGAAAACCGCTCCGTATTCCTTTGCGGCCGCATATTCACGTTCCTTTGCGGTCTTGCCCGGATAGCGGTCCAACAGTTCCTGAGACGTGATAAACGTAATTTCCTCGGGCAAAATGCACTCGACATAATCGTACTGGTTGGCAATATACTTTTCGGTAACGCGAAGTGCTTCATACACGCCCTTCACCGTCTTCTTCAGATACTCTTCCGTTCTCTGTTCCCGGGTAATCACCTTTTCCCAGTCCCACTGATCCACGAAAATGGAGTGAATGTTGTCGGTGTCCTCATCCCGGCGAATGGCGTTCATATCCGTGTACAGGCCCTCTCCGACGCGGAATCCGTATTTGGCCAGTGCCATACGCTTCCATTTGGCAAGAGAATGCACGATTTCCACGGGGTGATCGTCATTTTCACGAATTCCGAACACAACCGGCCGCTCCACACCGTTCAGGTTATCGTTCAGGCCGGATTCCGGTGTTACAAACAACGGTGCCGTCACACGATGCAGATTCAGCTGGGTTGCCAATTCTCTCTGAAAATAATCCTTTACCTTCTTGATTGCGATCTGTGTTTCCCGATTTCCCAATACGGCTTTATAGCCTTCGGGAACAAAACAACTGCTCATGATATTCCTCTTTCCTACGTCACTTCTCAGTGATATAACTTTTTGGTTTCGTAAATCGGCTCGCTGGTCAGATGCATTCCGAGCTTGCGGAAAACACCTTCGTCCACTGCCGACAAAATGACTGTACTGTGAACTTCACAACTGTTCAGATTGATTAACTGCTGCATCGCCTGTTCCGCTTTGTCATCGGTTGCGGCACAGATGGACAAGGCAATCAGTACCTCGTCGGTATGCAGTCTCGGATTATGATTGCCCAAATGATTGATCTTCAGATCCTGTATCGGCTCAATCAGATTCGGGGACAGCAAATTCACGGAATCATCAATTCCGGCCAGAGTCTTCAGCGCATTCAGAAGCGCTGCCGAAGAAGCTCCCAACAGCGGAGACGTCTTTCCTGTCACAATCCGGCCGTCATTCAGTTCGATTGCCACGGCAGGCGCCTTTCCGGTACTTTCGGATTTTTCCAGTGCTGCCGCCACAACGCGACGGTCCTCTGTGGAAATGCCGACCTTTTCCATTAACAGCTCCAGTTTATACTGTGCCTCTTCCTTGGCACGTGCCTTTCTGCGGTCACACAAAACGGCAAAATACCGTCTGATGATTTCTTCCTTCGCTGCCGCGCTGACGCCCTCATCGTCAATAATACAGTTGCCTGCCATATTGACCCCCATATCGGTCGGGGACTGATACGGCGAGGTTCCGTATATTTTCTCAAACATTGCTTTCAATACCGGGAAAATTTCCACATCACGGTTATAATTGACCGTTGCTTCATGATATGCTTCCATGTGGAACGGGTCAATCATATTCACGTCATTCAGATCCGCGGTTGCCGCCTCATACGCCAGATTCACGGGATGATTCAGCGGCAGATTCCAAATCGGAAATGTCTCGAATTTTGCATAACCGGCCTGAATTCCGCGCTTGTGCTCGTGATACAGCTGCGACAGACAGGTTGCCATCTTGCCGCTTCCGGGTCCGGGTGCCGTAATGACAACGAGCGGTTTGGTCGTTTCGATATACTGATTGGCTCCGAGTCCTTCGTCGCTTACAATCCGGGATACATTGGACGGATATCCTTCGATTTTGTAATGACGATATACCTTCAGGCCAAGACTTTCCAGCTTCTTCTGATATGCCAAAACCGCGCTCTGCTCCACGAACTGAGTCAGAACCACGCTGCCGACATACAGACCGTATCCGCGAAATGCGTCAATCAGACGAAGCACATCGAGGTCGTAGGTAATACTCAGGTCGGCACGGACTTTATTTTCAATAATATCTCCCGCTTTGATGGTAATTACAATCTCGGCGTCATCCTTCAGCTGTGCCAGCATCCGGATTTTGGAGTCCGGCTGAAACCCCGGGAGCACTCTGGATGCATGAAAATCATCAAACAGCTTGCCGCCGAATTCCAGATACAGCTTACCGCCGAATTTGGCAATCCGCTCCTTGATATGTGCCGATTGCATTTCTACGTATTTTTCGTTGTCAAAACCGATACGTTTCATTGAATTTGCCTTTCCGGTATCTATTTATTGTTTTGTTTTTTCTGTTCTTCTTCCATTCTGCGGGCTTCTTCCGTCAGGAACTCCTCAATCTCCGCACGAATCCTGATGACCGTATCGACAATACACGGTTCAAAATGCTTTCCGCTCTCGAGAGACAGCTCCAGCAGAACCTCGTCCAAATCCATACTACGCTTGTAGACTCGTTCGGACAACATGGCATCGAGGGCATCCGCAATCGCCATGATTCGTGCCGACAGCGGGATGCTGGTTCCTTTCAAATGATTCGGATAACCGCCGCCGTCCCATCTCTCATGATGACTCAGCGTAATTTCCTGAATACATTTCAGAAGCCGTTTGTCCGTCAGCTCGGACAGGTTTTCCGTTACAAGACGGTACCCTTCGCGGGTATGATTCTGAATTTTCTTATATTCCTCGTCGGTCAGGCCGCCTTCCTTCAGCAAAATCGCATCCGGGATGGCAATTTTTCCGACATCGTGAAGCGGTGCCGCCGTCTCCAGATTGGCAATGGAGCGGGCTGACAAATCCGCCTGATAATATCCCTGGTTGTACATGCCGATGGCAATCATCCGCACATAAGCCTGCGTTCTGCGAACATGGTGTCCCGTGGACGAATCGCGGGACTCCAGGAAGTTTGCGAAACCGGACACCAGCTGCGTCTGGATATCCTTCATCTGACAGTTGTTCTTATTGAGCGTATCAATACTGGTTTCAATCTTCCCGACCAGAATATACAAAACGATAATCAGCATGGCATATTCCCATGTCATAACAAATCCGAATACACCGAACCGATCGAAAACGGACAGGTTCCCGGTTTCCATGCCGATTTCCAATTCCGTGCGGAAATACAGCGAAAACAGCATAATCGCATAACTGATGGTTACGATTTTCAAAGTAAAATGCCGCTTCAGGTACAAGCAGGATAACGCCGGCATCAACGCATAGCAAATGTAAATCAGAATCCCCGGTTTGGTCGCCATATAGCAAATCCCGGCGTGCATTCCGAGCAGCAGGAAATACTTAATCAGGAACTGCATTCTCATTGACTTCTGAAGGTATACGCAGATTCCGTACACCGCAAAAGCAATCAGAAACAGCGCCAGACTTTCCTTGTACGTAAAATTGTTCGTCAGCCCGACCAGCTTCATCAGCGCGATTGCCGGCCCGACAAACACAAGCACAAAAGCGCAGCGAATCAGCAGATTGTTGACACTGATTTCATTGTTTTGAAAATAATTGTTATCGTAGCCCATGGGTACCTCCCATTATTTGCGATACTTTGCTGCCTGTTCCTCAATCCATGCGTTGTCATCAAAATAATTGATTCTCATCGCCGCTTTTACTTCCTGCAGGGTTGCTGCCGCAACCTTCTGTGCCTCCAGGCTGCCCCGGTGCAGAATGTCCAGAATCTCCGGAATCCGCTGCTGCAGTTCTTCCCGTCTTGCACGAATCGGAGCCAACTCCTCTTCCAGCACGGCACACAGGAACTTCTTAATCTTCACGTCGCCCAATCCGCCGCGACGGTAGTGGTCCTTCAATTCATCCAGATTCGCATACTCGGGAAGATATTTTGCGAACTGTTCTTCCTTGCAAAATGCATCCAGATAAGTAAATACGGCATTTCCTTCCACCGTTCCGGGGTCGGAAATGTTGATATGATTCGGGTCGGTGTACATCTTCATAACCTTGTCCCGAACTTCCTTCGCACTGTCCGCCAGATAAATGCAGTTTCCGAGCGACTTGCTCATCTTTGCCTTGCCGTCGGTACCGGGCAGACGCTTGCAGGTCTCGTTGTCCGGAATAACCGCTTCCGGCTCGACCAAAACATCCCCGTAAATGCCGTTGAAACGGCGAACGATTTCGCGGGCCTGCTCCAGCATCGGCAGCTGGTCTTCACCGACCGGAACCGTCGTTGCTTTGAACGCCGTAATATCCGATGTCTGGCTGACCGGATAGGTAAAGAATCCGGCCGGAATGCTTTCCTCAAATCCTCTCATAACAATCTCGTTCTTAACGGTCGGATTTCTGTGAAGTCTTGCCACCGTTACGAGATTCATGTAGTAAAATGTCAATTCCGTCAGTTCCGGAATTTGCGACTGTATAAAAATCGTGCACTTGGACGGATCCAGTCCTGCTGCCATATAGTCCAATGCAACCTCGATAATATTCTCACGAACCTTCTGCGGGTTGTCGGCATTGTCCGTCAGTGCCTGTGCATCCGCAATCATAATAAAAATCTTGTCAAATTCTCCGGAATTCTGCATTTCCACACGTCTCTTCAACGATCCGACGTAATGTCCGACATGCAATCTTCCGGTCGGTCTGTCACCTGTCAAGATAATCTTTCCCATCCAAACTTCCTCCTTAGGACAACTCTTTTACCAAAGTATAATTTTAACAATGAGCATGTCAAATGTCAATCAAATAACCGAAATAACATTCTTTTCGTCAAAGTACACAACAGCGGCATAATTCCGCTGCAAAAGCATGCACAAAAAAAGCCCCCGGCTTCTCACCGAAGCCGAGGGCTCTCCCGTTCCGTTTCGTACTTATTTCCGGTCCATTGCCACTGCCGTCTGCAGTGCCAGTTCGATCATTTCGGTCAGCGACAGCTGACGTTCCTCTGCGGAAATGTGTTCCTCCCGGAGCAAATGATCGGACACCGTACAGATGGCCAGCGCCCGTTTTCCGGCACGTGCCGCATTCATGTACAATGCCGCCGCTTCCATTTCCACCGCCATGACTCCCATTTTTCCCCATGCGGCTGCCGGCTGCTCTGCCGCGGTCCATGCACCGGGGTCTCCGTAAAAATAATCACTGGACAGAAGGTTTCCGACGTGATATTTCATTTTCTTTGCCTTTGCTAATTCTACTGCTGTAGAAAGAAGTTCGTAATCGGCGATGGCGGAGTACGTTCCGGGCAAATTGAACTGTCCGACATATCCGCTTTCGTAGCAGGCTCCCTGCGCAATGACCAGGTCCATCACCGAAATATCGTCGCGATATGCACCCGCGGAACCGATTCGGATAATGTTGTCCACACCGAAGAAATTATACAGCTCATAGCTGTAAATTCCGATTGCCGGCATTCCCATACCGCTGGCCATGACCGACACACGGGTGCCGTCATACGTTCCCGTATAACCGTTCACGCCGCGTACGTTATTGACCAAAACGGCATCCTTCAGATATGTCTCCGCTATGAATTTGGCCCGCAGCGGATCGCCCGGCATCAGCACCGTTTTCGCAAAATCATTCGGTGTGCAGGCAATATGCGGGGTAGGATAATTTGTTCCCATGCTTCTGTACCATCCTTTTTGTAACGTTTTTATCTTATGAAAAATAACTCAGGTTACTGTGCTTCTTCACATTCAGCATCGATTTGACTTCGTTGACAACCCTGCTCGTTCCGAGCCGTTCCGCACCGATTTCGATAAAATGCTCGGCATCTTCCATCGACTGAATTCCGCCCGCGGCTTTCACGCGTTTGCCCTTGCAGTACTCCACCATCAGTTCGACGTCATGAATCGTCGCACCGCCTCCGCCGAAGCCGGTCGAAGTTTTGATGAAGTCCGCATCGGATTCGGATACCACGCGGCACATTTCCAGTTTTTCTTCCTCGGTCAGTTTGCAGGTTTCGATGATGACCTTCAGCAGCCGGCCGTCGCAGGCTTCCTTCACACGGTTGATTTCCCGCAGAACCTCATCGTACCGTCCCGCCTTCACCAAGCCGAGATTGATCACCATGTCAATCTCCGACGCACCGTTTTTTACCGCATCGGCCGCTTCGAAGCATTTTGCCTCCGTCGTGGAATTTCCGTTCGGGAATCCGATTACGGTGCAAATCGGCACCTCCCCTTTCACATAGTCCGCCGCCGGTCTGACATAGCAGCCGGGGATGCAGACGCTTGCGGTATGGAAGCGCATTCCGTCATCGCATATCTGTCGGATTTCCTCCCACGTTGCCGTTGTTGCCAATAACGTGTGATCCACCTTATTCAATAAATCCTGTATCTCCATAGACATCCCGCCTTTCTGATTGTCCGGGGAATTTCTCCGGTTCCCTCACAATATTTTACACTCTCATCATAACACATTTTTCAATCGGCTTCCATGTCTTTTTTCGCGGTCATTTTGCATTCTGTATGAAAATGACCTGCATTTTGTCAATATCCGAGCGTATGCAAATGCTCCGTCAATTGTTTGGCGGATTTCCATCATGTCATATATGCTATTTTTGTTGTATATGATAGACTTACCTCCTCACCATTGACCGAAGCCGTCAATTTCCGATATAATCAAAGAAATCAGCATACGGAGGTATTTTTCTATGGATAATTTCAGTTTCTGCAGTCCTACCGAATTTGTTTTCGGACGCGGACGTGAAAATGAGTGCGGCCGTCTCGTTGCCAAATACGGCGGTTCCCGCGTTCTCCTTCATTACGGCTCCGGTTCCTGCATCCGGTCCGGTCTTTTGGACCGTGTCAAGGCATCTCTGACCGACGCCGGCATTTTCTTCGAAGAACTTGGCGGAGTTCAGCCGAACCCGCGTGATACAATGGTATATAAAGGAATCCAAATGTGCCGCGACGACAATCTGGATTTCATCTTAAGCGTCGGCGGCGGTTCCGTTATCGACAGTTCCAAGGCCATCGCCATGGGCGTTCCCTACAGCGGTGATTTCTGGGATTTCTATTGCGGCAAATCACCGGAAGCGGCTCTTCCCGTTGCGACGGTTCTGACCATTGCGGCTGCCGGAAGCGAAGGCTCCGGCGATTCCGTCATTACGCAGGAAGCTACCGGTTTGAAGCGCGGTGCCGGCTCGCCGTTGATTCGCCCGAGATTTTCGGTCATGAATCCGGAACTCACCTGCACACTCCCGCCGTACCAGACCGCCTGCGGTGCGACAGACATTTGCGCTCATGTATTTGAGCGGTATTTCACCAATACAACCGATGTGGAAATCACCGACCGTCTGTGCGAGGCCGTCCTCATCACCATGCTCAAGGAAACGAAGCGCGTTATGGCGGACCCGAACAACTACGAAGCCCGTGCCAACATCATGTGGGCCGGAACCGTTGCGCATACCAATCTGGTCGGAGTCGGACGCGAGCAGGACTGGAACAGCCACGGAATCGAGCATGAACTGTCCGGTCTGTACGACTGCGCTCACGGTGCCGGACTGGCCGTCATTATGCCGGCCTGGATGGAATACGTCTGCGACCACAACGTAATGCGGTTTGCGCAAATGGCGACCCGCGTATTCGGCTGTCCGATGAACTTTGAAAATCCGAAAGAAACCGCTCTTGCGGGAATCCGTGCGTTCCGCAGCTTCCTTCACGAAATCGGAATGCCGATTAACTTTGCGGAACTCGGTGCCAAGGAAAGCGATATTTCTACACTTGTAGAAAAGTTTGGCCTCGGCGACACCGGAGCGACCGGCGGATTCGTTTCTCTCCGTTCCGAAGACATTCGCAAAATCTATGAAATCGCTGCTCATGCAACACTGTAATTCAGAAAGGAGCATACTATGGTTACCGTACAAAACCGTTGGGCTCTGATTACCGGAGCGTCCCGCGGAATCGGACGTTTGTCCGCACTGTTTATGGCCAAAATGGGCTGCAATCTGATTCTTCACAGCCGCAAGCCGGAACATACTGAAGCCGTTCTGGCCGAAGTTCGCGCGCTCGGCGTGCAGGCATACGGCGTGTCCTGCGAACTCAGCGACCCCGATGCTGTGGAAGGCATGCTGCAGTACATTGACGCACTCGGTGTTCGTGTGGACATTGTTCTGAATAATGCCGGCATTCAGATTGCCTATCGGACCGATTATTTTGCCACTCCCGTTTCGGACTATCTGGAAAGCTGTAAAATCAATACCATTGCACCCGCAATGATTTGCTATCATTTTCTTCCGAAAATGCTGGAAGCCGGATTCGGCCGGATTGTCAACACGACAAGCGGAATCCGTCTGGAGCCCGAACAGGCCGGCTATTCCGCCAGCAAGGCGGGGCTTGATAAAATCACCGTGGACCTCGGCAGCAAACTGCAGGGCGGCAACGTGTTGATCAACCTGGCCGATCCCGGCTGGTGCCGTACCGATCTCGGCGGTCCCAATGCGCCCAACGCACCGGAAAGCACCATTCCCGGAATCGTGGTCGGAGCCTTTGTGGATGACGGCCGCTGCGGTCGCCTGTTCCCGGCGCAGGACTTTGCCGGCATGACATTGGAAGAAGCGGTTGCGAAAGCCGAAGCCGGCTATCCGTCCCCGTACTGAGCCGATTTTTCATAACCTGTTCGACTGATTTTCCAAATGACACTTGGCCGGTTTGCCCCCCCAACGACAACCGGCCGTTTTTGTTTCAATGAGGGACTCCGAGTTGCCTGCAATGACGTCCGGCCGGCATGCTCAAAATCACTGATTGACATTGTTTTTTCTTTTTATTATAATCCTCAATGTTGTGGGGCATCACGGAGACAATTTTTGTATTGGGGAAACAATTATTTTTTAGGGAGGAATCAATATGTCGTGGTTCGTATTTTCTGTCATTTGCCTGCTCGGCTGGGGCTTCGCGGATTTATTTTACAAAAAAGGAACGGATGACGAGGACCGCTATTCGCATCTGAAAATTGCCGTCTGGGTCGGCCTCATCATGGGTGCCACCTCCGTCATTCTTCTCCTGTTTCACATGTCGGAAACGGAAATGACCTTCTCGGGGCTTATGAAAAATGCCCTGTCCTATGCGCCGGCATCGCTCTGCTACATCATTTCCATGATTATCGGTTATGCGGGACTTCGTTATCTGGAATTGTCCATCGTGTCGCCGATTCAAAATGCATCCGGCGCGCTGTCCGCAATCTGCATGCTGGTCTTCTTTCTGGCAACCGGCCGATTCACCGATTTTACGGACGCATTTTCCACGCTTGACATCATCGGCACGATTCTGATTGTCATCGGCGTCATTGCTCTTGCCATCGTTGAAAATAAGCTGAGCCGGAAGTCCGCCGACGCCTCTTCCGCTTCCGCACAAAGCGCAGATTCCGGCAGTTCCGATCGTCGCTATCGCTTTGGCACGCTGGCACTTTTGTTCCCGCTTTTGTACTGTCTCTTTGATACTATCGGGACCGCAGCGGACGGAATTATTCTCGATGAAGAGAAGGGACTCGGCCTCGGCGAAATGGATGTCATCATTTTGTACGGACTGACCTTCCTTCTGGTCGGCCTGGGCTGCTGGCTGTATATTCTGATTCGCTCTCACAAGCCGTACAACCCGTTCCGTCGTTCGGAAGGATTCAAGTTCGTCGCAGCCTGCTGTGAAGAATTCGGTCAGGTGTTCTACGTTTTTGCCATGGCTCGTAAGCCGGTGATTGCAGCTCCCATGGTGGCATCGTATTGTATCGTTTCGGTTATTCTGTCGCGCATTTTCGTCAAAGAACGGCTGCGCGCCTCCCAGTACGCCTGCGTCATTTCCGTTATCATCGGAATCGTTATTCTGGGTATTTCGGAAGGCATCGCAAGCATGTAAACGCGGGGGAGCGACATCAACACGTTTTGTCCGGCTTCAATCTGATTTCACATGAATGATTAAACCGCTTCAAGTCCTTATATATCAGGGGTTTGAGGCGGTTTTTATCAACACTTTTTGTCCTATATCTCGGTTTTTATCATCACGTTTTGTCCTATATCTCATGTCATAAAAAGACCTGCCGCGGAGAGCGACAGGTCTTAGTTTGTATTGATATGAATTTACTTACCTACTTCGTCAACGTAACCGTCTTCTTGGCACTCCATGCACCGTAGAACGTATAGCCGGCAACGGTCTTATACGGACGTACCATTCAATGTTTTTAATTGAGGACAGAAATAAAACATACCACGTATATCCTTCACTTTCGACGTCTTCCACTGACTAACATCCAGTGCTCCTAAAAATTCACAGGCTTGAAACATAAAGGACATATCCGTTACGTTCGATGTATCCCACTGACTGACATCTAATGTTACTAAAAATTTACAGTTACAAAACATGCTGGACATTCCTTTTACGTTTGACGTATCCCATTGATTAACATCTATCGTCGTTAATAACTCGCACCCGTCAAACATGCAGTGCATATCCGTCACGTTCGACGTGTCCCACTGACTAACATCTAGGGTTGTTAACGACTTACAACTAGAAAATATGCAGGACATATCCGTCACGTTCGACGTATCCCACTGACTGACATTCAAACTCTTTAAAAGGGCACAACAATCAAACATGCAGGACATATCCGTCACGTTTGAGGTATCCCATTGACTAACATCCAGTGACTCCAAGGAAGTACACCAGCGAAACATATCGGCCATATCGGTCACATTTGACATATCCAATTTACTCAAATCTACAGATACCAAATTACTGCAGAACTCAAACAGACTATTTCCACTTTGAATTGACGCACCCTTCTGAGTGGTAACCGTTATGATTTGCGATTTGTAATCATTCCAATCGGCACCGTTTACTGCTCCCGTAATGTGAAGACACCCTGCACTGTCCAAATACCACCCGCTACCACTGGCAATATTGGCTGCCTCTGCAGTTTCTGCCACAGATTCATCCACTGCAAATATTTGTTCTACTACTGTAGAGTATTGTGTCTCTGCCTCAGCTGAAGTCATTCCTGTCATTCGGACACACAGTATTAGGCAACACAAAACTCCGAATAACCACATCCTTTTTTTTACTGTTCTCTGATGCATTGCTTCTCTCCTTCTGTATATGCTGTTTATTTCGTTAAGGTAATCGCCTTCCTGGAACTCTAGGCAACCATAGAAGGAATAGCCGACTGCACCCTTATACGGGCGTACCATTGTCCGTATCCACAATAAACGGATTTCATTTATCGGCATTTCCTCATTTTCTCTTTACTTATAAATTGGAATATATGTACTTATTTCTGTATATTCCTCATGGTAATAAACATCATAAAAATATTGGTACTTTAAGCAGTTTCCATACTCATCATACGTATATTCCTTAACAATTCCCGGTTCTGATAGCTCAATCTGATTGCCGTTTTCGTCATATACATACTTCGGTACCATTGACTTAATCATATTTCCGCTTTTGTCATATTCATACACTGTTTTCTCAGTTTTACCATTTTCTATAGTTGTCACTGCATATGCCGGATTTTTGGAATCCTCTTCGTAGAAATACTCCATTTCTCTCTTAAAATTCCACATTGGTTCCACATAAGTTATTGTTTCATATTTCAACATTCCATTCTCATATTCATATACATGCTCTTCGGAGCTTCCTATGGTTGGATCATTTTCATCATAAGAAGTACGCCAATAGTAGTATTCCACTGTATTTCCATAATCGTCGTACTTATATTCCCATTTTTCATTTTCTGTTATTCCATCAGATTTATAATAAACTTTTGAAAGAAGTCTCCCTTCGCTGTCAAAGGTTTCTTTGTATGGAAAACCAAACCTTACAGTGCTCCTGCTATTCCCATCATATGTGTATTCAGATTCATAAACCCGTTCTGTTCCACTTACATCAATTTCATTCATTATTTCCTTCAATAATTTTCCGGTAGTATCATATTCAAATTGCCAGTGTTCTTCATATCCATATGATGAAATCTCCGTACACGTGTCCCTTACCCATCTGTCAAGCACAGGTATTGGTGACGGTGTTGGCGTAGCACTTGGCGACATCGTCGGTGACGGCACTTGCGTTGCAGTCGGTGCCACCGTCGGTATTTGAGTGGTCTTTTGTTTGTCATCTTGCCTCTGCGTATCATTTTTATCCGTCTTCCCACAAGCAGATAAGCTTGCCAGCAAGAAAACCGACAAAAGTAACAACATAAATCTTCTCATAATTCATTCCTCCGTTTTTTAGTTTTTGTCATCTCATATACAGCCCTCACCCGACCATATACTTCCCCTTAATCTTCCCATTTTCCCATGTTTCATTCAACCTCACATGCAGAAACGGCGGATTTTCCGGCAGAATTAGCACACAAAAAAACACCGGTCTGTCGAGCACATTTATTCATGCTCAACAAGTCGATGTTTTTGCAAAATAGCTTGTCACTTTTTCAGTTATTTTATTTCATTTTGTTACTTTCAGTGCCGGCATTTGTTCCCGGAAATTGCTCGTTTTATCGCTTCAGAGTCGGCAGTTGGTTCCGGTAATTGCTCTTTTTTATTGATTCCTATGCCGGCATTTCGGTTTCGGTGCCCGTTCACTTTATCGCTTTCAGTGCCATCATCTGATTCCGGTAATCGTGCCGCAGCTGTGCGATTTCTTCCTGCTGCGACATCAGGTCCCGATACGTCATTTCCTCAAATTCCAGCATTTGTTTTTCTTCTTCGAGCGCTTTCCGGAGTCGGAATTTCTGGTGTTCCTTATCGAGGAACCAAATCAGCAGAAAATCCGCCAAAATCCCGATTAAGCTGCCTGTCATCCCAATAGGATTCACAATCGACGTAACCCCCGTATACAGATTGATCAGCAGAATCTGGCTGAACGGAAATGTCAACACGAGCCATGAATAAACCGGTGTCATTTGATCGGCAGTCAGACGATTCACTTTTTTCAGCAAAAATACGGTCGGAACAATCATCAGCGCCAGCAACGGATAGAACAGCAAAATCGCAAGCCGAAATCCCGGGTCCGCAAAATTAAACGTTTCCATCGTTCCGCAGATTTTTTCGGAAATAAATGCTGTCAGGGTATCCGCCAAAATCCCGAAGACCGATGTAATCGCATAATTCATCAGGTGCCGGTACCATTTTCCCCGAAACAGAATAAACTGCAGCACCACAGTTCCAACCAGTGTCACCATAGACCCGGCCGGTACCGCATCCTGCCCGCCTCCGAGGACATACCAGACTCGAAATATATTCAGAATTGCAATGCCCACCGTACCGATTGCAAATGTCTTCAACATCCCGTATCGCCTCGGCATAACAAAGCCGCACAGCACATACGCGAAAATCATATTAACAACCCACATACCGACAAAAAAGCATTTTATTATCATTCTGTTTATTACCCCTGCACAGAATTCCTACCGGTCGCGCATCGCTTTCAGTGCCATCATCTGGTTCCGGTAATCGTGCCGCAGCTGTGCGATTTCTTCCTGCTGCGACATCAGGTCCCGATACGTCATTTCCTCGAATTCCAGCATTTGTTTTTCTTCTTCGAGCTCTTTCCGGAGTCGGAATTTCTGGTGCTCCTTATCGAGGAACCAAATGAGCAGGCAATCGGACGTAATTCCGACAAGCGCCCCAATCAGACCGATCGGTTTCACGACCGTCGTGACGCCGGTGTAGAGATTGATCAGGAACATTTGGCTTAACGGAAATGTCACCACAAGCCACGAATACGCACCGAGCACTTCGCCGACCGACAACCGATTCACTTTTCGCAGCAGCACAATCGTCGGATATATCATCACGGACAAGGCCGGGAAAAACAACAGCATACCGACCCGGAATCCGGGATCGTCAAAATTAAATGTCTCCACGCTTCCTTTAAGGCTCGACGCAAAGAACGACGCAAGAATTTCCGCCAGTATCGCAAACACCGACACAATCGCGTAGTTCATCAGCTGCCGGAACCATTTTCCGCGGAACAAAATGACCTGCAGCGAGAAGCACCCGAACATCGTCACCATACTTCCTGCCGGCACTGCGTCCTGTCCGCCTCCGATGACAAACCAGATACGAAATCCGATGATTGCCGCACTGAGCCCGAGAAACAAAATGACACTGGCAATTTTGCCGAACCTGCGTTTCATGACAAGCGCACACAATCCGTATGCATATACAAAATTATACGCCCACATGCTCACCAGTAAAACTTTGTTAAATATCATGCACGGCCCCCGTTTCCTCTGCCTCAACCATCACAGATGCTTCGTAGATTCCGTCCTTGTATTCCGATTTGTACACTCCGTTATGCTGCTTGGCAATCGATTCCAGGATATTTTTCCCGTATCCGTGTCCTTCTCGTCGCGTTCTCGTAACATGGCTCTCATCGGCCGGGTTGCTGACCCGAATCCACATATTTCCGGCACTGTATCCGGTTTCCAGCCGGATATACCGTTGCTCCGGCTCAAGCTCGGCAATCGCATCCATCGCATTGTCGAGCAGATTTGCAAACAGACTGCACAGCTGCATCGGATCAAAGGAAACATGCCGGGACAGAGATGCGGAAATGTCAATCTCCGTCTGCAATTCCTGCCTGCACTGCTTCTGTTTTTCCGACAGAATCGCGTTGACAATGACATTTTCCGTATAAAACGTATGCCGCGTCGATTCCAGTACATCCTCAAAATGCTTCCAGTCGCTCTCGCCGTTGTCATCCGAATTCTTCATGGATTCCTTCACCCGTTCGAATTCCGCCGCCAGCGATTCCTTCAGTTCCAAAAACTCCTTCTGGCTGCGTTCCAGATTTTCATTTCGACGTGCCTCCGCTTCCCGCAGCATCTGCACCTTCTGAAGTTCGTATTCCACTTTTTCCTTGCGTTGGGAACTTAAAATGAGAAACAACACCAGCACATCCGCAATCGGCGCCAGAATCAGTCCCAGTATGCCTCTCCGGTCCAAATGCCCGACTGTCTGATACGCATTGATAATCAGAAAAAACTGGCTGATCGGAAATAACACAAACAACCACCAATACCGTTTCACCCCGTTCTCCTTCCCATCACACTATTGATTTGCCAAATAATCCATAAACCGCGCTTTCGTGTCCGCCCGTCTTGCACGACTGACGGAAATCGCTTCGGCCGTCTTCAGCGTCACCTTATCCGCCTTCAATGTCTCGACATACTGCGGATTGACCACAAAGCTTTTGTGACATCTCAGAAAATACTCCGGCATCGACTCGGACAACTCCGACAATGATTTGTTCACAATCAGTTCCTTCCGGTCTTTGAGATGTACCTTCGTTTTGTGCAGGACTCCTTCCAGAAAAACGATGTCCTCAAACTTCGTTACCATGCATTTTCCATTGATGGAAAACGAAATGGTTTTCATTTTCATCCGACGTTCCCGCTGAACCTTCTCCAACAGAATCGCTATCTGCTCTTCCTTCGCCGGCTTAATCAAAAATCCGCTCGGAGTGTATGTTTTATCAAATATTCTCTCGGCAAATTCCATCGGATACGCCGTCACGAAAATGATTGCACACCCCTTCAGCCGCTCGGCGAAATCAATCCCCAGCATCTTCTCTTTTCCCCAGTCGATGTCCATAAAGCAAATGTCGTATTCCGCTTTTCCGATGCTCTTTGCAAAAACATCCAAATCCGAATACGTATCGATGGAAGTAATTTCCGGAAAATGAGACAGTTTTTCTTTCAAGTCCTCGATAGCCTCTATCAAATCATCACATACCGATACTCTCATGATGGCACTCCTTTTCTTTTATGCGCACAACAGTAGAATATCACACACCGACCACCTTGGCAAGACTACAAAATCATTTTGAAAGATCAAGTACAAAAGCTTCATGCTTTTTCGCGCCGGTTTCATCATAGCAATCAATATCAAAATGAAGTGAGGTAATCGCTTCCGAACAGTCTATTTTGACAAGGAAACGGGACTCTTCCGGCAGCAGGGGTCCAATGATTCCCGAATTGGCAATCTCTTCCTTGTTTTCAAACCATACGAGTCCGAAATTATCAAAATACTCTGTTTCACCGAGAGGTTCCACCTTGAGGAAAACCTTCGCCTGATAAGTTTCTCTCGATTTTAAGATGTAAGCCGTCATTTGCACCGAATCGCTCTCGAAGGAAGTGATTTCCTGAACTGCATTTTTATCCTGTTCCATTCTCTGCAGCCAATCATTTCCCTCGCTATATACATCCTCGCTCTCGCCGCTCACACCAAGGCAATAGTGTTTGGAATTATTGACCGAGATGTAGTGCTTCTTTCTGTACTCTACCCGTTTGGTCATTTGGTCGATGCCAAATAAACTCGATGCTGCCAATGCCAAAATCAGCACTATGCAGCAGACTCTTGACGGATACGCACGGCGGAAATGCTTCTTTCCCCAAATAAAATAAATACCGCAATACACCGCACAAACCAATGCCGTAACCCCTATAATAATTCCCATTGCCCAATAGAACTCTTCAATTGTTAACATCATCTGCCTCCTCAAAAATATAATTGTATTTCGCTCTGTTCCGGTTGCAAAATTCACTGTATGCAGCATTTATTTCGTCAATGTAATCGTTTTTGCTGCACTCAGGACGCTGTTTATTTCGTCAATGCAATCGGCTTCGCTGCGCTCCGGGCGCCGCGTTTACTTCGTAACGGTAACCGTCTTCTTGGCACTCCACGCACCGTAGAACGTATAGCCTGCAACGGTCTTGTACGGGCGCACCATGACGTAATAGGTCTTGCCCTTCGTCAGGCCGGTTGCCTTAATGTTCGTATAGCTTCCGCCCGCCTGCGTCACGTACTTGGAACCGCTCATATTGGAATTTATGCTGTACGCAATCTGGTATCCGGTTGCCTGATTGTTGATAGAATGAACTACAGTGAAATCACCGGGACGCGGATTGGAAATTGCGGAAATAAACACATTCTTCACATAAACCGTGTTCTTGGCGGCACTGGATGCGCTGTAACTTCTGTATGTTTCACCCATTTTATAGAATGCTTTGACAGCATAATAATACACGACTCCGTTCTCCACGGTTGTATCCGTATAGGTCAGATTCTTCTGCGTGGAGCCGATCATGTGCCACGTACCGGCCTGCGTATCTTTGCGATACACAAAGTACCCGCTTGCCATGTCCACTGCCGACCAGCTTACTTTCGCTCCGCCGCTTACATTGGTCACCGACCGGATCGTCGGAGCCGAAACGTATTGGCATACTTCCGCATTTTTCCACTGCGATGTTGTCGCCTGATTGATTACCGCAAAATACAGATATGAATTTCCGTTTGTAACCGATTTATCATAGTACCCGCCTGCCGTCGTGGTCGTCAGTTCCGTCCACTCGTCATCTAAGTCAAAACGTGATTTATTACTGCCATATACTTCGATATACACCCTTTTACGATATACTGTGACCGGCTTTCCTTTCACCGGCGTCCACTTAAGCAAAACGCCTTTCCAACCATTGTTTGCCCGGATGTCAGCGCCACGGAAAACCAGTGTCACCGGACCGGCTATCTCCTGCAGTGCCTTCACATCCGAATACATTTTTCCCGTCTTGAAATCATACCATGCCGGTCTGCACGCGAGTAAGGCATCGGCCATTTCTTCATTTATCTTTTTAGGCAAAATAACCGTATGAAGCGCATCACAAACATTCAGCAGGTTATGCATTTCCGACACTTTTGAAATATCCCACTTGCTGAAATCCAGTGTCGTCAATGAACTGCAACCGCTAAACATGCCTTCCGTATTTGTCACGTTCGACGTATCCCACCCACTGAAATCCAGTGTTCTCAATGACCTACAGTACCGAAACATGTCTCGCATTTCCGTCACGTTCGTCGTATCCCACTTACTGACATCCAATGTCGTTAACGCCAAACACGTATTAAACATCCTGTACATAGTCGTCACGTTCGTCGTATCCCACTTGCTGACATCCAATGTCGTTAATGCAGAACAATCGTTAAACATGTCTCTCATACTCGTCACGTTCGTCGTATCCCACCTGCTGACATTCAATGTCTTTAATGCAGAACAATCTTCAAACAGGCCGGACATATCCGTCACGTTCGTCGTATCCCACTTGCTGACATCCAATGTCGTTAATGCAGAACAACCGTTAAACATGCCTCTCATATTCGTTACGTTCAACGTAGTCCAGTTACTGATATCCAACTTCGTTAACGATGAGCATCCACGAAATACGGAACCCATGTTCTTCACCTTCGACGTGTCCCACTTGCTGACATCCAACGTCGTCAATAATTTACACCCGGCAAACATGCTGGATATATCCGATACATTCGCTGTATTCCACTTGCTGACATTCAATGCCGTTAATGCGGAACAATCGTCAAATATGCAATTCATATCCATCACGCTCGACGTGTCCCACTGACTGACATCCAATGCCGTTAATGCAGAACAACCGTTAAACACGCCTCGGATATTCAGCGCTTGCGACACATCCCACTGACTGACATCCAGTGTCGATAATGCAGAACAATTGTGAAACATGTCTATGAAATATAAGACCTGCGACGTATCCCACGTACCGGCATTCACTGTTGTTAACGCAGAACAGCCGCTAAACATTTCGGACATATCTCTCACACTCGATGTATCCAGTTTACTTAAGTCAGCCGATTTGAGATAAATGCAATCCATAAACATTTTTCTTCCGTTATTCAGGATTGATGCACCCGGTTCAGCGACAACTTTTCTTATGTTAAATTCGTGTCCTTTCCAACCAAAGCTGCTTATTTCCCCCGTAATATGCAGGCAATCGTAACGGTCAATATACCAGCCGGAACCGCTGAACAGAATGTCATCTTCTACGGTTTCCGTCACCGATTCATCCGCTGCCGTTACCGATTCTGCTGTTACTGCCGACTCATCGGCCGCCAATGCTTCTACTGTTGTAGAATCCGTAATTTTTTCTTTGGCCGAAGCCGTTCCTGTCATTCGGTTACCCAACATCAGACAGCACAGCAAGCCGAGCAGCCACATCCATTGTTTTACTGTTCCTTGATTCATTATCTTTTCCCTTTCGTTTTCTCCGTATTGAAACGTAAATGTAATGTAACACATACATAACACATTAACAAGAGCAAATCATTCAAATAAATGTGAATTTTTTTGCCCTGCGCTTTCGCGTCGCGTTAGCGACATGGTTCCGCTGCAAAAGCGTGCACATCCCCGCGGAGCATTTTTTACATTATAGGACGCGATTTCCCATAATGTAAAAAAGACCTCCGAATCACCCGGAAGGTGACCCGAAGGACTTTTCATTGCCGCTTTTTCGGCCTGTTTTCTTACTCATTATGCACCCAAAATGTGCTGTTTCTTACTGTTCCCCGCTCAAATATGCTTCAATATCCTTCATCGCAGCCTCTTCATCCGCTCCGTTCACCGTAACGGTAACAGCTGCACCGGTCGGAAGGGCAAGACTCATCATACCCATGATGCTCTTTGCATTAACTTTCTTATTGTCGCACTGAACATAAACGCTGCTGTCGTAACGACTTGCCACCTGTACCAGTAAGGCAACCGGTCTCCCACCAAGGCCATTGGGAATGTTAACTGTCATGTCTTTTGAAATCATTGACTCAACCTCCTTCTTTCAACCGTATCCCCTCTGCAATATTGCATAGTTTCTGCAACCGATGGTTCACTCCGGACCTGCCGAGCGGCGGTACCATATGTGTTCCCAATTCCTGCAGCGACGCCTCCGGAAACCGAATCCGAACACGTGCCATCTTCTCCAGCTCTTCAGGTAATGCACCAAATCCTATGGTCTCCTGAATGGTTCTGATATCTTCTATCTGCTTTCGAGACGCTTCGGAGGTTTTTGCCAAATTATGAATCTCGCAATTCACCTGTCTCTGTATCTCTCCGCGCTTGCTTCGCACCACACGAATATCCTCAAAATGCACTCTTGCTTTCGTCGCGTCCATAATCGTCAACGCATCCGCAATCTGCGATGCATCCTTCATATAGACTACCAGTGACCCTCGCCTCTCCCATAATTTCGGCTCGCAGCCAAACCGTTCCAGTGCCTTTTTCAGATAGCCTCCCACGGCTTCGTTCGGTACGGTAATTTCATAATGATACGATTTCTCCGGATCATTCATCATTCCGCTCATCAAAAATAGTCCTCTGACAAAGCTTCTGACGCAGCAATCGTTTTGGGGACACTTCCATTCCCATTCCGACAGCGCCGCAACCGCCTCATCGCTCTTTGACGGCCATACAAATCCGGTTTTTTCCGTGACTTTCTTCACATCGTCCGTTCCGTCGATCCGAACCTGATAATTCGTCTTTCGTCCGACCTTTTCCGTGCTTTCCGTCACACTATTGTTCATATTAAAGGACTTTTTCAGAAATGTAAAGCATTTTTTCGCAATATTTTCTTTTTCGGCAGAAAATACCAAATAAAGCTCGTCTTTCCCGTTTTTTCCGACGTTTCCGCCATACAGAAGCATCCCCGCCAGCTCACTCAGCCGACAATGCCGCTGCGGTGGAATCCTGTCCTCCAGTTCCGCTTTTACATCATTTACAAATGACATCGATTTCCGTCCTCACACATTATTCCAGAAATTTCACTTCCGGCTCCAGCAAAATGCCGGTCTTCTCCTGTACGATGCGCTGTACATCGGCAATCAGCCGCTTTACCTCCGCTGCCGTTGCGGCACCCGCATTAATGACAAATCCGCAATGCTTTTCGGACACCATGGCATCGCCGACACGATATCCCCGCAAGCCGGACTCCTGAATCAGCTTTCCGGCATAATTTCCTTCCGGCCGCTTAAATGTACTGCCTGCACTGGGATATTCCAGCGGCTGCTTCTCTCTGCGCCTCGTTGCCAAATCCAGCACTTTGGCACGGATTTCGTCCCGATTTCCCGGTTTCAGGGCAAATGTTCCGCTCAGGACCAGATACCGCTTTTCCGGAATGATGCTGTATCGGTAAGACAGTTTCAGATCCTCTGCGGTCAGATTCACAATCTCACCGTCCTCCGTCAGGACTTTGGCCGACTGCAGCTGATTTCGGATTTCGCCTTCATATGCCCCTGCATTCATAACAATCGCACCGCCGACGCTTCCCGGAATCCCCGTCGCGTATTCCATGTCCGCAAACCCTTTGTCGCACACTTCCCGGGCAAATGCGGACAGTGACATTCCCCCCGGTGCGGTCGCCAGGGTCACCTCTCCGTCGGTATCATACAACACCTCGCTCCGACGGTCTTCCATCCGGATCACCGCCCCGCGGACTCCTTCATCGGAAACCAGCACATTGCTTCCGTTTCCGAGTATCTGCATGCGGATTCCTTCCTGTTTCAAAAAAGTCACGGTCTTTTGGAGCTGCTCCACCGATTCCGGCACAAGCCAGATTTCGGCCGGTCCGCCGATGCGAAATGTCGTATGTTCCGCCATCGGTTCCTCAAACCGGCACACGCCCTGTGTACGGTACAGCATTTCCAGTTGTTTCTTCTGCTCGTTTGTCATCATGACCGCTCCTGTTTTCTTTTTTGTCTCTCCGGCCCGGTTCCTGCCTGCGTCCCGGTTCCTGCCTGCGTCCCGGTTTCGCCTGCGTCCCGGTTTCGCCTGTTTATTCTCCGAGAACCATTCTGGCCGCTCCGAAAATGCCGGCATCGTTGCCGAGTTCCGCCAGACGGAACACTTTGCCCTTCAGCATTTCCATCAGGTTCTCATTGTAATGACGCTCAATCGCATCAATCAAAATGCTTCCCGCTCTGCTGACTCCGCCGCCGATGACAAATGCCACCGGATCGACGACCGCTGCCACATGGGACAATGCCATCGCCAGATACTTTCCGAGCATATCGACCAGTTCCAGTGCAACCGGATCGCCCTTTTTCGCCTCATCGAAAATGTCCTTTGCCGTCAGGTTCTCATACCCGTGCAAAGTGGAAATGACTGCCTCGGAAGCCAGTTTCTTCTTCGCCATCCGCACAATTCCCGTTGCCGATGCGTACTGTTCCAAATGACCGTGTCCGCCGCAGCCGCAGCAATCCGTTTCCTCGGAATTAACAATAATATGACCCAGCTCCGCCGCAGCGCCGTTGCTTCCGCAGACGATCTTCTTATTCAAAATCAAACCGCCGCCGACACCGGTTCCGAGCGTAACCATCATCATGTCGGAAAAACCGCGTCCGCCACCCTTCCACTGTTCTCCGAGAGCCGCCACGTTGGCATCATTTCCGACGCGAACCGGTACTCCGAGCATCTGCTCCATAATGGTTCGGATGTTGAGTTTCTTCCATCCGAGATTCGGGCACAAAAGAACCGTTCCGTCTGACAATACCGGACCCGGAACACCGATTCCGACACCGCTCAGCTGTTCTTTCGTCAGGTTCTTCTCCGCCATTTTAAGCTGGATGGAGGCGGCAATGTCACCGGGGATTTTGACTCCGTCGGCATCTCTGTCCGTCGGAATTTCCCATTTATCCAAAACTTCTCCGTCTGAGCTGAACAGGCCGCACTTAATGGTCGTTCCGCCGACATCAATTCCAAAGCAATACTGCATATGTTCCTCCGTTTCGTCCTTCGGCATTACTGCTGAGGAGCCTCATTTTCATGTTCTTCCTGATACTTCATCATATTCTGCATAACGCGCTTCTGCAGTTCCAGAACCGCATTGTAACCCATCTTCTTCTGACGGTAATTGATGGCCGCCGTTTCGCAAATGATGGCCAGATTTCGGCCCGGGCGAATCGGGATGTTGTTGCAGACAACCTTGTTGCCGAGGAATTCGGTATAGTGCTCTTCCAGACCCATGCGGTCGTATTCCTTCTCGCGATCCCACTCCTCCAGCTGAACAACCAGGTCAATGGTCTGCGTTTCCTTAACACTCTGTACACCGTACAGGGTCTTGACATCGATAATTCCGATTCCGCGAAGCTCGATCAGATGCTTGGTGACATCGGGAGCCGAGCCGAACAGCGTGTCGTCGCTGACCTTCTTGATTTCCACAACGTCGTCGGACACCAGACGGTGACCTCTCTTGATCAGTTCCAGCGCCGCCTCGCTCTTTCCGATTCCGCTTTCACCCATAATCAGAAGACCTTCGCCGAATACATCGACCAGAACTCCGTGAATGGAAATGCGGGGTGCCAGCTGAACCTTCAGCCAACGAACCACTTCCGCAACCAGCGCCGTAGTCTCCATGCTGCTCTGGAATACCGGAACACCCTTCTCGATCGCGAGGCGTCTCATTCCGTCACTGACCTGCAGATTCCGGCAGAATACGATACACGGAACGCCGTAGCCCATCAGTCGCGAAAAGCATTTGTGACGCTCCTCCGAGGTCATCTCATTTTTGTACATATATGCGTATTCAACATTTCCGATCAGCTGAATACGGTCTTTGTCGAAATCACTGAAAAATCCGGCCAGCTGCAATGCGGGTCGGTTGATTTCCGGCTTTGTAATCATAATCCTGCTAATGTCGATTTCCGGTGTCAGATTCACCAAATGCATCTTGTCGACAAGCTTCTGCAATGCTACCTGATAAGTACTCATACCGATATCCTCCGTTTTCTCCGAAGCATGCCAAATGAGCCGCTCCGGCAATCTGTCTCAACTTGTATTATAAATCAGGCAACCGCTAAATGCAACGCATTTTCGGTTATTCCTCACTGCCCGTGGCATCCGGTTCGGCCGGCGTTTCCGATTGGTTCGGGGTGCCCGGTTCGGCCGGTGTTTCCGATTGGTTCGCGGCATCCGGTTCGGCCGGCGTTTCCGATTGGTTCTCCGAATGCAGATACCCGTACACCGCCTGTGCCACCGCCCGGTTCATCCCCGGAAGCTTCTCCAAATCCTCCTGTGCCGCCTCGCGCAGTTCCGCCATGCTTCGGTAATACGTCATCAGCGTTCTCCGGCGGGTCGGTCCGATGCCGGGAATATCGTCCAGCGCGGAATGCACCTGGGCTTTGGACCGCAGACTCTTGTGATATTCAATGGCAAACCGGTGCGTCTCATCCTGAATTCTCGTCACCAGCGAGGCTACTTCCTCGGTTGCGGACTCATTTCCGCGGCTGGCTGCCGAAAGCGCGATTTCCCTGCCTTGAAATAACAGTCCGCGGGTGCGATGGTGGTCGTCCTTGACCATGCCGCACACCGGAATGGTCAGTCCGAGCGACGCCAAAACCTCCTCGGCCACACCGATTTGTCCCTCGCCGCCGTCCATCAAAAGCACGTCCGGAAGACGCGAAAATCCGGTATCCTTTGCCTCCTCCAGTTCCTTCAGACCATGCGTAAACCGACGGGTCAGAACTTCCTGCATGGATGCATAATCGTTGGGGCCGTCCACACTGCGGATTCGGAATTTCCGATAGTCCTGCGTTTTGGCACGGCCGTCCACGAATACCACCATGGAACCGACACTGTGAAACCCGCTGATATTGGAAATATCGTAGGATTCGATTCGGTGCAGATTGTCAATGCCGAGCAGCTCCGCCAGTGCCTGCATTGCCCCGAGCGTTCTCTTTTCTTCTTTTGTGATTTTATCCAAATCCTTTCGGATTACCATTCTTGCATTGTCCTTGGCAAGTTCAACCAACCGCTCCTTGCCTCCGATTTTCGGTTCCGTAAAATGAACCGGCCGTTCTTTTTTATTGCTCAGCCATTCGGCCAGCAGCTCCTGCTCGTCCGGCAGCACCTCGACCAGAATTTCCTTCGGAATATACGGAGTTCCTTCGTAATACTGCTTGATAAATTCCGTCATGATTTCCGCCGGCTCCCGTTCTCCGGTCTCTGTCATATGAAAATGTTCCCGGCCGATCAGCTTTCCGTCCCGCTCGAAAAATATCTGAACCACACAGTGCCCGTTTTCCCGCACCATCGCGATAATGTCGCGTTCTTCGATGTGCGAATCATTTGCCCGCTGCGTCTGCGACAGTGCCTTAACACGCGTTATCAAATCCCGGTATTCGGCCGCCTGCTCATATTCCATGGCTTCGCTGGCTGCTGCCATGCGCTGCTCGAGATACGCAATTCCGTCGGAATAGTCGCGTCCGAGGAACTTCAGAACCTTCTCCACCATTTTCCCGTACTGTTCTTCGGAAATGTTCCCGATACACGGGGCGTCGCACTGATGAAGCTGATAATACAGACACGGCCGCATCGTTCCGGACTCTGCCGGCAGCGTTCTGGTACAGGTTCGGATATGATAAATTTTGTTGATCAGATCCACGGTATCGTTGACCGCCACCCCGTTGGTGTACGGACCGAAATATTTTGCCTTGTCTTTCAGCTGCTTTCGGGTCACCACCACCCTCGGAAACGCTTCGTCCGTTGTCACCTTGATAAACGGATACGTCTTGTCGTCTTTCAGAAGTGTGTTGTACGGCGGCCGGTGTTCCTTGATAAGGTTATTTTCCAGAACCAGAGATTCCAGCTCGGTTCCGACCACGATGTATTCAAACCAGTTGACGAGCGAAACCATTTTCCGGATTTTCGGCATCAGCTTCTGACCGGGGCGAAAATACTGACTGACGCGGCGTTTCAGAATTTTTGCTTTGCCGACATACAGAATCCGGTCATTGCAATCGTGCATAATATAGACGCCGGGACAGTTCGGCAGTTTTTTCAATTCTTCCCGAATATCAAAGTCTTTCATGCGTTTCTCCTTTCGGTGTTCTCTCCGTCGTTTTGCGGCATCGTGCGCTTCGACAACAAAACGGACCGGGAACATGCGGTTCCCGGCCCGTTGCCATTCATACTCATTGTTCGGACCGTCCGCAGAACAATTGTCTTGCCATCCGGTACCGGATTACACTCCGAGCGTTCCCCGAGTCTCCGTTTCCGATTCTGCCGTTTCCGGTTCCGCCGCAGGCACATCCGCCGGGCTTTCGATGCCGACCGGGTCCTCTGCGGTTGCATCCGCCGGGCTTTCGATGCCGGCCGGGTCCTCTGCGGTCGTATCCGGTGTCGTCCCGACGATTCCACGATGACGGTTGAAAATTTCCATAAACTGCTTGCCGGTAATCGTTTCCTTTTCAATCAGGAAGGCTGCCGCTTCGTCCATGATTTCCATATTCTCCGTCAGCATGCGAACCGCTTCGTTATAGCATTCCGACATAATCCGCTTCACTTCATCATCAATCTTGGTTGCCGTCTCGTTACTGCAGGTCACAACCGGACGTCCGTCCAGATATCTGCTTTCCACCGTTTCCAGTGCAACCATTCCAAACTCGTCCGACATACCGTACATGGTAATCATCTGACGGGCCAATGCCGTTGCCCGCTCGATATCGTTGCTGGCACCGGTCGTTACGGAATTGAATTTAACCGCTTCCGCAGCACGTCCGCCGCAGAAAGTCCGAAGGGAAATGAGGATTTCCTCTTTGGAATTCAGGTATTTTTCTTCTTCCGGAACCTGCATGGTGTAGCCGAGGGCTCCCATGGTTCTCGGAACTATGGTAATCTTCTGAACCGGCTCGGCACCCTTCTGAAGGGCTGCCACCAGGGCATGTCCGACTTCGTGGTAAGCGACGATTCGCTTCTCCTCCGGTCCGAGAATCCGGTCTTTCTTCTCTTTTCCCGCAAATACGACTTCCACCGATTCCATCAGATCGGCCTGCTGTACGACGGAACGGCCTTCCTTTACGGCAAGAATTGCGGCTTCGTTGATAATGTTGGCCAAATCGGAACCGACCGCACCGCTCGTAGCCAGCGCAATCTCTTCCAAATTGACGGAATCATGCATCAATACATTCTTGGCATGTACCTTCAGGGTTGCCAGACGTCCTTTCAAATCCGGCTTGTCCACAATAATCCGGCGGTCAAACCGACCCGGACGAAGCAGTGCCTTATCCAATACCTCGGGGCGGTTTGTCGCAGCCAAAATGACAATACCCTTGGAGGTATCGAATCCGTCCATTTCGGCAAGGAGCTGGTTCAGTGTCTGTTCCCGCTCATCATTTCCGCCGCCGTATCTGCTGTCACGGCTCTTACCGATGGCATCAATCTCATCGATAAATACGATACACGGTGCCATCGACTGCGCCTGACGGAACAAATCACGTACCCGGGACGCGCCGACACCGACATACATTTCCACAAAATCCGAGCCGGACAGTGAGAAGAACGGAACCTTTGCTTCTCCCGCAACGGCCTTGGCCAACAGTGTTTTACCGGTTCCGGGCGGTCCGACAAGCAGCGCACCCTTCGGCAGTTTCGCACCGATTCTGGTATATTTTGACGGGTCATGCAGGAAATCCACAAGTTCCAGAACGGACTCCTTGGCTTCCTCCTGTCCCGCTACATCCTTAAACGTAATTCCGGTTTCTTTCTCCACATACATCTTGGCCGTCGATTTGCCGGCACCGAGTCCGCCGATTCCGCCGTTTTTCGTGAGCATGCGGTACAGACCCCAGAGAACCAGATAGAAAAATACGAACGGAAGCACATATGACAGTACGATGTCAATCAGTGTCGTTCCCTTATCCACGGTCGGTCTTTCATAGGTAAACGGCTCTTTGCCTTCCTGCTCCATTCTTGCTCTCGCCCGTTCCAACCGGGCAACCAGTTCCTCGTCTCCGGTAATAATTCCCGTATAATAGGTCTTGGTCCGCTTATCCTCCGTCGTACCTTCCTTCGGCGTAATTACGATTTTGTCGTAATCCTCCTGAATTTCCAGCTTTTCGATGGTATCGGTTTCCAGCATCGCCAGAAATTCATCGTAGCTGATTTCCTTATTTTGAACCTTATCGATTTCGGACGAAACATACATCCAACAGCAAATGAATATAAGGGAAATGATGATGGTGGCAATGATTCTTGTCGCCAATCCCTTCTTCTTGTTGTTGTCGTTTTTTCCTCCGTTTCCATTCTCGTTGTTTTGTGTACTCAATTGAACCCTCCTGCTAACAAAAATCACGCATGTACAGTATATGTGATAGTTCGAAAAATTTCAAGTGCGGAAACATCCCGTGCACGATATCGTTTCGCGACATCCTTTATCGCTTCCGTTCCTCCGCAACTTCTTCATCCCCGTTGCGATATCCTTATCGCTTCAGTTCTTCCACAACCTCTTTCATCACCGTTGCGATATCGTCACGGAACACCAGCTCCGCATGACGGTCCGCCTGCGTTTCCGTACGGTTGATCAAAATCAGATGCTTTCCGCGGAAATACTGAATCAGTCCGGCCGCCGGATACACGACCAGCGACGTTCCCCCGACAATCAGCACATCCGCTTCCAAAATGGCCCGAATCGCACCGTCGATGACATTGTCATCCAAACCTTCCTCATACAGTACGACATCCGGCTTTACGATTCCGCCGCACGTACACGTCGGAATCCCGTCCGTTTCCAGTATTTTCTCCACCCCGTAAAAGGTATGGCATTTCATGCAGTAATTCCGCAGCACCGAACCGTGAAGTTCGAATACCGTTTTCGAACCTGCCTTCTGATGCAGACCGTCGATATTCTGCGTGACAACCGCTTTCAGTTTTCCCATGGCCTCCAGCTCGGCCAGTGCCGTATGACAGGCATTCGGCTCCGCGTCCGGATACACCAGATGCGTCCGGTAGAAGGCATAAAAATCGTCCGTGTACCGTTCAAAAAAACTGTGCGAAACCATTTCCTCCGGAGACAATGTCCGATGCAGTTTCTGATGAAACAGTCCGTTGGCGCTTCGAAAATCCGGAATGTTGCTTGCCGTGGACACCCCCGCTCCACCGAAAAATACCACGTTGCTGCTGTTTTTCAAAATCTCCGCAAAGCGTTTTCCGTTCTCGTCCATATGGTCTCCCTTCTACGTACGGGCCGTTTCCGCAGTTCCCGTTACTCGTCCAAACCGGTCGCCGCATCTCCGAGAACCGATTTCCGGTAAAACAGCGGGGACACCCCGTAATGCTTTTTGAACAGTTTGCTGAAATGATACACATCGTCGTAACCGACCTGTGCCGCAATCATCCGAATGCTTCCGCGATTTTCCTCCAGCATTTCCTTTGCTTTCCCGAGTCGAATCTGAATCAGATAATTGATCGGTGAATCGCCTGTTTTTTCTTTGAAAATCTTGGAAATATACACCGGGCTCAGATACATGTTCTGTGCAATCTGGTCCAGCGAAATGTGCTGTGAATAATTGGCCTTCAGATACTGAATGATTTTCTGCACAACATAATTTTTCGAATAACTTTCGAACGTAACGCCGACGATTTCATCCCTCGGCTTTTCGGTAATGGAGCGATAAATCAGAATCAGCATTTTCATCATTTGCGCCTGAACGAGATAATACCGCCCCGGCTGCGTGGACATATTTTCATCGATAATCTCATAGCAGCACCGGCTGATTTCGCGCTTGAGCTCATTGCTCAGGGAAATGATGGGGCTTCCGTTCGGCGTCTGAATGTGATTCGGCTCCATATTCAGAAAATGAATATCGGACAGTCCGGCCACAAATTCCAGCGTCGGGTCGGCCGGATTGGTAATGATGCTCTGATGCATCACGCCCGGATTGCAGACGAGCAGATCCCCCTGCGACACCTCATACGTGACTCCGTCCACAAGATACTGTCCGCGTCCCGACAGAATATACGCGATTTCCAGAATGGAATGGGAATGATAATACGTCAGTCTGGCATCACGGACACGGCTGCAGTACAGCACGGTCGGATGAAAATCCTCATAGGTTATGTCAGAATGAAACTCTGCCATCGTCATTTACCTCCTGATTCCGATATTTTCAATCTGCCAGTCGATCGGAGTCTCTCCGTTCTTCCGCAGAAATTCATTTGCCCTGCTGAAATGACGGCATCCGAAAAATCCGCGATACGCCGACAGCGGACTCGGGTGAGGCGCTGTCAGAATCAGATGTTTCGGATTGGTCAGCATCGGTATTTTGGATTGTGCCGGTTTGCCCCACAGCATATACACAACCGGCCGGTCTTCCTCATTTACGGCCCGGATCACCGCGTCCGTGAACTGCTCCCAGCCTTTGTTCCGATGCGAATTGGCCTGATGCGCCCGTACCGTCAGCACCGTGTTGAGCAGCAGGACTCCCTGTTCGGCCCATTTGACCAGATACCCGTTGTCCGGAACATAGCAGCCGCAATCCTGCTCAAGCTCCTTGTAAATGTTCTCCAAAGACGGCGGAATTTCCGTGCCGGGCTGAACCGAAAAGCACAGGCCGTGTGCCTGATGTTCCTCATGATACGGATCCTGTCCGAGAATCAGAACCTTCACCTGTGACCGGGACGTATAGCGGAAGGCTTCGAAAATCTCGTCCTTCGGCGGATACACCCGCGCCCCGGCATACTCGTCTTTGATAAATGAGCTCAACGACCGATAATACGGTTTTGCAAATTCCTCTTTCAGAAATCCGGTCCAGTCCTGCTGAATAACGGCCATGGTTCCTCCTTAGAGACGCACGCTGACTCCGCGTTCTCTCAAATATCTCTTAACCTCGGAAATCTCCAGTTCCTTATAGTGAAACAGGGTTGCGGCAAGCGCCGCTTCCGCTCCGCCCTCGGTCAGTGCCTCGTAAAAATGCTCGCAGGTTCCCGCTCCGCCCGACGCAATGACCGGAATGGACAGTTCCGAAGAAATCGCCTTCGTCAGTTCAATATCGTATCCGTCCTTCGTTCCGTCACAGTCCATACTGGTCAGGAGAATTTCTCCCGCTCCCAGCTGCTCTGCCCGCGCAGCCCATTCCACGGCATCGATTCCCATATCGATACGACCGCCGTTTTTGAAAATGTGCCAGGTTCCGTCCTTCATCCGCTTGGCGTCGATGGCCACAACCACGCACTGGCTGCCGAACTTCATGGCCGCTTCCGAAATGAGCGGAGGATTCATGATTGCGGCAGAATTGACCGCCACCTTATCGGCGCCCTCCCGCAAAATCATCCGAAAGTCATCCACACTGCGGATTCCGCCGCCGACGGTGAACGGAATAAAGACCTGTTCCGCCACTCTGCGGACCATTTCCTTTCGAATGGTTCTGGCATCCGAAGATGCCGTAATATCCAGAAATACAAGTTCATCCGCTCCGGCTTTTCCGTATGCCTTGCCGACCTCAACCGGATCTCCGGCATCCCGCAGATTCACAAAATTAATACCTTTTACAACACGTCCGTTGTGGACATCCAGACATGGAATAATTCGTTTCGTAAACATCGTGTTTTCCTTTTCCGTTCCGTATTTTATGCTCTTGCAAAATTCTTCAGAATCTGACTTCCGACATCGCCGCTCTTCTCCGGATGAAACTGGCACGCGAAAATATTGTCATGCTCCACGGCCGCATGAATCACCGGTCCGTACTCGGTCGTAGCCGCCACATCGTCGGGATTTCCCGCCTTCAGATAATACGAATGGACAAAATACACATAGCTTCCTTCCGGAACCTTCCGGAACAATCGGGATTCCTTCGGGAATGTCAAATCATTCCAGCCGATATGCGGAATCTTCCGTCCTCCGCCCTCGGGAATTTTCACTACGGTTCCCGGCAGCAGTCCGAGCCCGCTCACCCCGGGTGCTTCCTCGCTGGATTCAAACATCAGCTGCAGCCCGAGACAAATGCCCAAAAACGGCTTCGTCTGCGCAACTTCCCGGATGACCTCAATCAGTCCCCGTTCCCGCAGCTTGTTCATGGCATCGCCGAACGCTCCGACACCGGGCAAAATCACACGGTCCGCACGCCGGATTTCCTCCGGGTCTCCGGTCACCTTGTTGTCCAGTCCAAGCGCATTCAGCGCATTGACCACACTCTGTATATTTCCTGCATCATAATCGATAATTGCTATCATGGGTATCCTCCAAACTGCATTCCTTCGTCATTCCGTCTGCCCGGCAAGTTCCAGTTCGAACCAGAACTCGACACCGTTTACATGGTTGATGAAACCGTATCCGCGGTTATGCTGTTCCATAATTGCCTTGACGATGGACAATCCGATTCCGCTTCCGCCGTACTCTCTCGTTCTGGCCTTATCCACCTTATAGAATTTGGTCCAGATCTGTTCCCGGGCTTCCTCGGGAATCGGCTCTCCTGTATTATACACGGAAACCCGCAGGCTTGCATCATTTTTCTTCACGGAAACGGCAATTTCCTTTTCTTTTGTGGCATAATGAATCGCATTGCTGACATAGTTGGTGATGACTTCCTCAATCATGTATTCATCCGCCCAGACATAAATCGGCTCGGTTTCCGCAAAATGAAGCGTGATTCCGCTCTGTTCCCGCAGAACCGCCGTCGATTCCAGCACGCCCCGGAGCAGGGCCATAATGTCAAACCGGTCGATATCCAGCTGATTGTTTCCGAACTCCAGCTGATTCAGCTTCAGAAGCTTCTGTACCATCGTACTCATTTTGGCCGCTTCGTCGGCAATGACCTCGCAATAATATGTTCTGCTTTCCTCGTCATCGGAAATGTTTTCCGCAAGTCCCTCCGCATACCCCTGAATCAGGGCAATCGGCGTTTTCAGTTCGTGCGATACGTTGGCGATGAATTCCGACCGCATCCGGTCGTTTTCGTTACGCTTTTCCAAATCCTTCAGCAGCTCATTGTTGGCATTCTTCAGCTCTCCGACGGTTTTTTGGAGTTCCCCGGCCAGGCGGTTCAGTGACTGTCCCAAAACGCCGATTTCGTCGCCGGATTTCACGTCACAGCGGACATCGAAATCCATCTGTGCCATTTTCTCGGACTGAAGGGACATCTGCTTGATCGGCTTTGTGACCCGACGGCTCAAAAATGCCGCACAGACAATTCCGACCACCAGCGAGCACAGGCCGGACACCATCAGCAAATCCATCGCCATCTGGTTATCCTCTTCGGTCAGAATGTAATTGGCCCGAACAAGCAAATACCAGCCGTTGTCAAGCCGTCCGAACACGTCCAGATTTTCGGTGTCGATGGAATTGTCCTTCAGCTTGTAAATCCGGTAATTGTTATGTTCTTTCAGGATTGTGGACTGTTCCAGTTCCTTGTCCTGCCCGAAGCCCATGTAGTACCGGACGGCCAGCTGATACCGAAGGCGCAGATTGGAGTTGGACTCATTTGTATACAGTGCCTGCTTGCCGTGCGCCTCCAGGTTGATAATCATGATGGAATAGTGGTTGGCCGTTTTGTTGGCGAATTCCAGGCTCATTTTGCTCTCGTCGATTTCCGGC
Source organism: Lachnospiraceae bacterium (assembly GCA_045641285.1). Classification (GTDB taxonomy): domain Bacteria; phylum Bacillota; class Clostridia; order Lachnospirales; family Lachnospiraceae; genus ISDg. Next base: position 42,067 of record JAZUGQ010000033.1, on the reverse strand, counting down.
ATTTTTCCGAATGCCTCATTGACGGTGCGGAAACAGTTTTCCATTTCCTTGACCTTCTGAACCTGGGAATATTTGTCGATAAATACGCGGAAGACGAACCATGTTCCGCCCGTACTGATGACAACCAGCACGATGAACATCAGAAGCATTTTCCATCGAAATGACAGCCTTGCTTTCATAAAGGGTTTCCGCTCTCCTTTCCGTATCGTCTTCCGAAAAAATCAGCAAATGCTCTGCAATCGAATGCAGAGCATTGTATGGTTACTGTTCGGGGTCAAATTTGTATCCCATACCCCAAATGGTTTTGATGTAATCTCCCTTTTCACCCATCTTGCTGCGAAGCTTCTTCACATGGGTATCAATGGTTCTGGCATCCCCGTAGTAGTCGTAATTCCACACATTGTTGAGAATTTTCTCGCGGGACAGTGCCACACCCTTGTTCACCATAAAATACGACAGCAGCTCAAATTCCTTGACGCTCAAATCAATCAGCGTGCCGTCGATGGTAACATTGTGAGCCGTCTTGTCGATTACGATTCCGCCGATGGCAAGACTTTCTTCCTCCGGGCCGGTACGACGCAAAATCGCATCGACACGGGCCATCAGAATCTTGGGGCTGAACGGCTTTCCGATATATTCATCCACACCGAGCTTAAATCCGAGCAATTCGTCGCGCTCTTCCGTGCGGGCCGTCAGCATAATAATCGGCACCTTGGAAAACTGTCGGATTTCCTTGCATACCTGCCAGCCGTCCATTTTCGGCATCATAACATCCAGAATAACCAAATCAATATTTTTCTTGTCAAAAAACACATCCAGCGCCTGTTCTCCGTCTTCCGCTTCCAGTGTCTTGTATCCGTGCTTTTCCAGGAAATCGCAAACCAGCTTGCGCATTCTTGCTTCATCATCAACCACCAATACCGTTACGTCTTCCATAATACCTCATCCTTTCCCTCCGGTCCGAAGGTTTCATTTCCCCTGTTTCTCAGGCCCGGAAACTTCCTTGTCCCGATTCCGTTCCAAATGATTCATCGTTCCGGTCTGAATACTTCATTTTCCTGTTCCTTCCGTCCGGGAGCTTGCCTTGTTCTGTTCCCATTCCGCATTCCGTTCCAAACCGTTCGTCTGTCAATGGTTATGCGGCCTTCTCATCGGTCAGTATAGCACGGTTTTATGATTATCCTGTGAACATCCCTATTGAGTCTCTCCGAACCGGAAAATCCGAATCTCGGAAATGATGACCGTCGGATTCGGTTTCAGCCGCGACGTCACCTTGGCACCCATTAACGCGTCCATCACCTCATAACCTTCGTAAATCTGTCCGAACACGGTATTGTGCCCGTTGAGCCAGGGTGCCCCGCCGTACTGCCTGTACAGTTCCAGATCCTCGTCACTGACGGTCGTTCCGTACGCTTCTTTAAAATATTCGGACAGCGTCATATGATACCGGTTGTCCAACGGGTCGGCCAGTCCGCGAATCAGTTCGTTTTTTGTCTGAACGAAGAAAAACTGTGTCGTGTTCGTCGACTCGTCCCCGAGATTGGCCATGCACAATGCTCCCCGAATCGGATGCAGATCCGAGCTGATTTCATTGGCAAAGCCTCCGCCGTAAATGCTTTCTCCGCTCTGTCCGGTTCCCTCCCGGTCACCTGCCTGAATCATATAATCGGCCACAATACGATTCACCTTAATCCCGTTGTAATATCCGTTTGCAGCCAGAGTCCGGAAATTCTCGACTGCTTTTTTCGCCTGATTCTCAAACAATCTCACAAACACCGAACCGTATCCGTCAAACACCACCTCGGCACACAGCTCGCCCTGTTCCGGCCGTTTCAACTGAAACAGCTGTTGTGCTTCCGGTCTTAACGCCGGTTCCGTATCATCATCCGTATCGGGGTCCGTCGGTCGCACCGCTGTCGTCGGCGTCGGCAGCAGATTCTTGCTTGTGTTTGTCTTCGGTTCCTTACCGCACCCCGAAACTCCCGCAACCGCAGCCGCCAGGCAGAGAATTGCGATTGCGCGGCTCCATCGGTTTCCTGTTATCTTTTTCATACCGTTATAATTCCCATCCGTATTTATCCTGCGAACCGCTTCGGATTCCTCTCTCCGGCACCATACCGGAACACCCCGAAACGGTCATTTCTATTTCCGAAAATACACACTCTATCCTAATACAAAAACGCATTTTTTGCAAGAAAAACAACCGATTGCGCGAGAACCGAAAAACAGCACCGGCCCATTTTCGTGCACGGTGCTGTTTTTTATATGTTCTGTCGGAAAATCAGTCTTTTCCGATTACTTTTTGACAGGGCAGAACCGGTCGTACAGACGGCTCGTTGCATAGGTCATTTCCGGGCTGTCCGTTTCACTGGTCAGCCGACCCGACGCAATGCATTCCGTGACCTCATTGATTTCATAGCAGAACCGGTACGGCTCCGGATCCTCAAAGCGTTCCGCCTCCGCTCCCTGAGCATCATAGCGAATCGCTTCTCCGCCGAAATGAATTCCGGGAATGACAATCATTCCGTCGGTTCCGTAAATATAGCAGGTTTCCGGCATTCTGCAATACAGACTCGCCTGACCGTTGGCAAGACAGGACGTCAGTTTCATGTTGATATTCAGAACCGCATCGACGCCGGAATCCGCGCAGATCATATCGCAGGAAATATCCTCCAGATCCTGATCGACGAAGTACGGCAGCAGATCCGCCAAATACACGCCGATATCATACCATGCACCGCCGCCGAGATCCGGATTAAAGAATCGGTTGGTCATGTCCCGCTTCGGTCCGAATCCGATAGTGGCCTGCATGCAGACAACCTCTCCGATGGCACCGCCGGTCACCCATTCCCTTACCTTCCTGGTTTTCGGCTGGAACCGGGACCACATTCCTTCCATCAGGAACAGGTTCTTTTCCGCAGCCATGGCAAACAGTTCTCTCGCACGTGCCTCGGTTTCCACCATGGCCTTTTCGCACAGAACATGCTTTCCCGCCGCCAGACACTGCTTTACATTTTCATAATGATAATTGGTTGTCGTCGCAATATATACCGCATCCACTTCCGGGTCGTTCAACAGCTCTTCGTAGCTTCCGTACGCCCGACGGATTCCTTTTTCGTCCGCCAGTGCCTTTGCACGCTCCGGACTCTTGCTGGCCACTGCAACGACTTCCGCATCCTTTGCATGGGACGCTCCGTCGCAAAAACTTCTCGCTATCGAACCACAGCCTAAAATACCGAATCGAATCATAACCTTCTCCCATCTGTCCGCTGCTGCGAACATTTTTCTTCCACTGTACCGTTTGCCAAACGGAAAGTCAATGTATGATATGATGCATCTTCGGTCCGATATAATATTTTCTTTTCCTCCCGCATCCGGCACCGCTCTGATTTATTTCTGTTCTTCCCGCTTCTGCCGTCGCTCTGCTTTATTTCTGTTCTTCCCACTTCTGCCGTCGCTCTGCTTTCCGCTCCGTCCGCCGCAGATTTTCCGTTCCCATGCCGCAGGATTTCCGTTCTCTCGTTTTCTTTCAAGATATGCTTTACTTTATTCGGCAAATGTGGTATCATACGGGGCAGTGACAGAACGAAAGCCGCCGTTTTCGGTTTCCGAAACTCCGTATTTCGTTCGCCGAATACGTCTGCGCTTGTAGCTCAGTGGATAGAGTAGTGGCTTCCGAAGCCAATGGTCGGGGGTTCGAATCCCTTCAGGCGCACGATTGAATGCCGTACCCAAACGGGTACGGCATTTTCTTTTTCCGACACTTCTCAACACGTTTTGTCCCATATCGGTCAGCTGGCCTGCAGCAGTCTTGTCCGAACAGCGTCAACCGGCCTGCAGCAGTCTTGTCCCATCTCCGTCAGTCGGCCTGCAGCAGCCTTGCCTTATCTCCGTCAACCGGCCTGCAGCAGCCTTGTCCTAAACGAATCCGGTATCAGTTTTTCAAATTCACTGTACAGATACACCTCATCCGACAAAAATTCCTGAATCGGCACCTGGGTCTCGTTGATTTCCCGTACCATCTGCTTCAGTTTTTCCCGGTCCTCCACTTCCGATTCCGGAACGAGAATGACCTCATGAATGCTGGACGGAAGAATCCAAAAATCCTCTCCGATGGTATCGCGGAACCGGTTCAGAAACGGAAGCGACAGCAGAGACGATGCCCCGAGCCGCGCGGTTTCGTTGGACAGGACATACATCGGAAATGTCTTTCGATCCGTCTCCGCCCCCAATAACCGAACGATTTCTTCCCGTTTCTCCGCATTTTCCGTGCTGTCGTCCTGTCCCGACTCCCCAATCAGAATTTCCCGCAGCACATCCTCGATGCTTTTCAGCACCGGCGGCAGAGACCGCACTGTATTGTTCAGTGCAGCCTGAATCAGTTCCTCCGTTGTCACATTCCACATGGACGTCTGATCCTCCGTAATCCGCACGGCACCGATTTGCTTCTCCTCCAAATCGACAATCCACTGAAACCCGACCGCCAAATCACCGATTTCCACATGCGGCATGGATTCCAGCAGGTCATGATTCAGTCCGCGATTCATCATCAGGAAGAAAATCCGGTCCTTCACGGACCCGTAATCCAGATTCAGCTGTGTCTGCCACGGCACACGGTTCTTTCGGTAAATGTCGAGAATCTCCTCTTCGATTCCCGGCAGCAGTCTCCCCTCGAGATATTCCTCATAATACGGTTCCAGATAAATGGTCGGAATGACATTGGCCCCGTCCTCCCGAATCATCAGTCCCGTCAAAGTCACATTGTTATTCTTCTTCACCGTTCGAAGCGTCACCTCATACCCGGCCCCCATTGTCTCTTCCGTTCCGGTTCTCAGAGTTTCGCAAAATTCATAAAATTTCTCCATCGTAAACACACCATCGGCATTGCCTGCCGACGCCTTTCTTCAATATTCGTTCTGTATGAGTTTCATGAATCGATTCAATGAAGTTTCTGAAAAAAAATCAGAGTCACCGCAGATTTTCGGTAACTCTGATTGTATCAGTTTCGCTATGCAAATGCAAGACTTCCGGCCTCCGAATCGACGTCTCCGATTTGGTTCGATTCGTACAGATTTTCCTTGCCGTTCCGTCCCTTCACGGCTTCAAAACCGTGCATATGTCACAAAATTTGCCCGTTCATTTTTACATCGTTTTGACACGTGCAGCCAGATATCCGGCAATCAGTTCCTCGGTCATTGCCCCGCCGTACAGGCGTCCTTCGGCATAATCCATGCCGCATCCGCGGAGCAGCTCTTCCTGAATCGGATCATCCACACCGGAGCAAATGATATCCGCCCGGAACGAATGTGCCGTATTGACATAAACCGACAGCAACCGGGTAAATTCGTCCGTATCCAGGCCGTCCTGGCGCACCTTCGTCAGTTTCCATGCGGCAATCGGCATGTTCATCAGCATCCACGCCGGAACCTCCGGAATTCCCTCCGTTTTCAGAACAAACCGCACGCCGAAATTGGTCATTTTCCTCATCTTGTCCGCTGCTTCCTTCGGATTCTTCGTAATCGCGCAGGCCGTCAGTTCAAATCGAACGCGCTGCATATCGATTTCCAAATTCTGAAGAACGTCATATGTGGTCTTGATAAACTCTCTGTTTTGGAACATCCGGTCCGTTACGGGAACGGTAATGCAAATGTCCGTATAGCCCTGTTCGGTGTACTGCTGCAAATACTCGCAGACCTTGTGGAGCATATTTTCATATACGACAATGGACATTCCGCTGTTATCAAGCAGCTTCAGCAGTTCCGAACCGACAATATTGACACCGTTGCCAAGCATCGGAGTCAGTGCGAAAATGTCGCTGCGGCCGCTTGCCAGATTGACCTGCGGTGTCAGCAAATATTCGAGTTTGTCGTTTCGGATAGCCTCCGTTACCGCACCCTGGCGCTCCATTTCATCCATCACCTTTTTGGCCATGTCGGGCTTATAAAAGCAGTATGTACTGTCCTTCTGAGTCATGGCCTCATCCATTGCCAGACCAAGATTCATCATCACTAACTGCATGGAATTGCCGTCCGTCGGTGCGATTGTCACCGCTCCGTACACAACCGGGAGAATTTCCACTCCGTTGCTCATTAACGGCAGCGTCAGCATTTTAAACAGTTTATCGATTTTGCCTTCGTAATCTTTCCGCATGGACACACGTTCCGTCATCAGGGCAAATGCGTTGTCGGTCATGCTGACCAGAAGATCGTCCTCTTCATTTTGCGCACTCTTCAGACGCTGAATCATTTCCTGCTTCAGCTCCGCATGACTTCTGCTGAAAAATCCGACTCCGGATTCGCTCGGATTTCGGAATTCAAACATGGCAACACCGATGGCGCCCGTCGACGGTCCGACCGTGCGGATGGCTTTGTCAAATGCTTCCGTCAGCATGCGGCTGTTCGGCAAATCGGAATTCATATCGGTATATGCCAGTTTGCTGACTTTTCCGTACTGCTGCTTCAGCGTTTCCAGCTCCTGCTCGGTCATTTCCTTGGTACGGTTGCAGTTCCGGTACAAATCCTCGGCCTGATTGGCACGCACCTCCGCTTTGTCCAAATCCGTTTCTGCTTCCGATAACGTCTGCAGTACCGCTTTATATCGATATGCCAAAAATGTAATCACAATCACTGCTGCCAAAAGCAGGGCGATTCCCGCAATTATCAAGATATCCTTTATCATACTCCTTACCTCCTCATTGCATTTTCGTCCTTTCGGTTTCATTATAACAGACGATTGTTACAAAACAACATTCAAAACCGTTACATTTCTGTTAATTGTATGACTGTTTGGCATATAAATGCCGGAAATCATATCCCTTGCGACATGCTGCGCCGCTTTTGCGTCGCGTTAGCGACACTATTCCTCTGCAAAAGCGTGTGCTTCCCCGCGGAGCATTTTTTTCTTTCCTGCCCTCCTTGGGCCTATAAAGTAAAAAAACACCGTATTCATCGAATACGGTGCGTATCGAGGCGACGTGACTTGAACACGCGACCCCCGCGTCCCTAACACGGTGCTCTACCAAACTGAGCCACGCCTCGAAGTATTAACTTTTGCTGTTTCCGGCTTTCCTTCTGTCCGTTTGGGCAAAATAAAAGCTGGAAATCAGATTCGAACTGACGACCCCTTCACTACGAGTGAAGTGCTCTACCGGCTGAGCTATTCCAGCAAGCACGGATGAATCGAGGCGACGGGATTCGAACCGACCACCTCTGCGTCCCGAACGCAGCGCTCTACCAAACTGAGCCATGCCTCGAAAATTTTAACGTGCTTTGATATTATGCAACAAAGAAACGGAATTGTCAAGTGTCATTTTGAAAAATCTGCTATCAATTTTTCGGAGTCCATGTCTTCACCGGAAACCCGGAATCTGCCGTTCGTCGGCCGCGCGTTCCCGCCATCGCAGGATTCGCCGTTCGTCGGTCGCGCGTTCCCGCCATCGCAGGATTCGCCGTTCGTCGGTCGTTCGCAGTTCCGGGTATTCGGTTGCTGCCGGATATCCGGCAAATTTCGTTCGTTATTGAATCATCAAGCCCATCAGACGATTGCTTCGCTCCATGAATTTCGTCATGTCATCGGGTTCGAGCGGACCGTGTGCCAGTCTAGCCAAATCGTAAATCTGCTCGCACAGAAGTCCCGTATTGTCATCGTCGGCATGCTCATTGACATACTGTACAAGGCTGTTGTTGGCATTCAGCACCAGAGTCTGATCCTGCTTGCCGAAGCTGCCCTGTGCCATTCCGTACATTGCCATCATATCCTGCATACGACGGCTTTCCTCCGACAGCGTAATCATTGCGGACACATTGCTGTTTTTCAGTTTTTCCAGTTTGACATCCAGTTCGGAGTCATTCAGTTTCTTGCGGAACAGTTCGGTCAGCGATTCCGCCATAGCCTTCAGTTCCTCTCCGTCGGCTGCTTCCTTCAGCGTATCCGTAACATCGGCATCGATTCTCTTGAAGGAAACCGTATCGTTGTCCTGCTCCAACTGCGTAATAAACGGCTGGTCAATCCGGTGCGTCATAATCAGCGCATCCATACCGTTTTCTTTGAACATATTGATATACTGGCTCTGCTGTCTTTCATCGGTAACATAGTAAACCGTCGTCTTCTCCGGCTCCTTTTTCTCCGCCGCAGCACCCTTATTTTCGCTGTTTGCAGCAGTTTCGGCATTTGCAGCGGTTTCTGCGGTCTCGGCATTTGCAGCAGTTTCGGTTGCTTCGGTCTCCCCGGCTTCCTTCTCCGGTTCTGCCGTTCCCTTGGCTGCCGCCACGTAATCGGGCAGTGTCAGATATTCTCCGCTCAGATTTTTATAAATGATGAAATCCTTCATCTTGTCGCGGAACTTCGAATCCTTCAGACAGCCGTATTTGATAAACGGGCAAATGTCATCCCAGCATTTTTCATACGATTCGCGGTCGGTCTTGAACATGCCGGACAGCTTGTCGGCAACCTTCTTGGAAATGTAATCGCTGATTTTCTTCACGAAACCGTCGTTCTGCAGCGCACTTCTGGAAACGTTGAGCGGAATATCGGGGCAGTCGATGACACCCTTTAACAGCATCAGGAATTCCGGAATTACCTCTTTGATGTTATCCGCAATAAAGACCTGATTGTTGTACAGCTTAATCGTTCCGTCCAGACTGTCGTATTCCGTGTTAATCTTGGGGAAATACAGAATTCCCTTCAGGTTGAACGGATAATCCATATTCAAATGAATCCAGAACAGCGGCTCCTTGTAATCGTGGAACGTATCGCGATAGAAGGTCTTGTATTCCTCCTCCGTGCAATCACTCGGAGTATGCAAAAACAGCGGATTGATTTCATTGATCGGCTTCGGTGCATTCTTTTCGACCGGCTTGGCTTCGGTGCCGTCTTCGCTGACTTCCGCATCGACAACCTCTTCCTTCGGTTCCTCCGCCGGCTTGGTTTCATCCTCAAAGAAAATCGGGACAGGCATAAAGGAACAGTACTTATTCAGGATTTCTTTGATTCGGTACTCATTGGAAAATTCATAGCTGTCCTCGTTCAGATACAGCGTAATCTCCGTTCCGCGCTCCGTCCGGTCGGACTCGTCCATTTCGAATTCCATGCCTTCTTCGGACTCCCAATAAACCGCCTTGGCGCCCTGCCTGTACGACAACGTCTCGATGGTTACCTTGTGAGCAACCATGAAGGCACTGTAAAATCCGAGACCGAAATGTCCGATAATCTGGTCCTCGCTGGCCTTGTCCTTGTATTTGCTCAGGAAATCGGTGGCTCCGGAAAATGCAATCTGATTGATGTATTCCTTGACTTCCTCCGCCGTCATACCGATACCGTTATCGATAAATGTCAGCGTCTTCTCATCCGGATTGATTCTGACGGTAATCTTCCACTCGTTGTCATCCGGCAGCTCCGCTTCGCCGATCAGCGCCAGCTTCTTCAGCTTGGTAATCGCGTCGCATCCGTTGGAAACCAGCTCTCTTACAAAAATATCGTGATCGGAATATAACCATTTCTTGATAATCGGAAATATATTGTCCGAATTAATGGATAAGCTTCCCTGTTCTGTCATAGTAACTACCTCCGTTTCGGTGCCCTGCACCGTGCTATCTGTTTCTTTCGGCCGTCTGTCAAATCCGGCACAAGAGACAGTATACCCCCGTACTTCTTCTTTGTCAACAAAAATTAGCACTCATTTAGTCTGAGTGCTAATAATTTACTGTAACAGCCGATATGCCGCTGCCAGATACGCTTCCGTTGTCTCCGCTTTGCGAATTTCTTTTCGTTCCCGGTCCGCATCCGGAAACCGGCTGCCCCAAAAACTCCAAAGCTCCTTCATTTTAAATAAGGTGTTGTGGGCACCGAGTTCTCTCACATAGGCCTCGTACAGACGGTCGTGAAATTCCCGCTGTTCTGCCGTTGTCATCACCCGGCCGTCGGTCAGTTCGCGGAAAATTCCCGGATTGGCAACCGCACCCCGGCCGATCATTACCGCCTTCAGTTCCGGAAACGTCTCCGTGACACGGTCATAATCCTCCTTCGTACGGACATCGCCGTTATAGCAGACGGGCGCTTCGGAGTGTCTGACGGTATAATCCGTCATTTCCCAATTGGGCACATTGGCATACAAATCCTTCTGCACCCGCGCGTGGACAATCAGCTCGCTGAGCGGATACCGGTTATAAATGTCCAAAAGAGCCGGCCATTCCGCGGCGTCCGAAAAGCCCAGTCTTGTTTTGACGGAAACCGGAAGCTTCGGATTGCCGGAAAAAACGTCCGAGAAGAACCGGTCCAGAGCCTCCGGATTCCTCAGAAATCCGCTGCCGCGCCCCTTACGGACGACGGTTCCGGACGGACAGCCGAGATTCAGATTGACTTCCCGGTACCCCAAATCGGCCATCAGCTCGGTCATATGCAGAAAGCCCGCCGCATCGTTGGTCAGAATCTGCGGCACCACCGGCATACCGGCATTGTTTTCCGGCTTGATTTCCTTCCCCTGCCGGGTCTTGAACGTACTCCCCTGAATCGGGGATAAAAAAGGGGTGAAAAACCGATTCACCCCTCCGAATTGCTCCCACAGCACCCGACGGAACAGATATCCTGTAACCTCCTCCATCGGTGCGAGATATAACGCTGTCATTTGTCTTGTCCTCCCACGCAAAGCCCTTTCCGGGCTCCGGTGTTTTTCAAAGCCTATTTGAAATAAATCTGACACAGTTCATCAAAATACCGAATCCAAACCAAAACGGACAGATGAAGCGGATAATATACGTAGAAAATCCATTTTACCCACGGTTTCTTCTCGTAGCCGAGTTTTCCGTTGTACTTCCAGACAAGCAATACCGATACCGCCATACCGATCATCATCCAAGGCGATTCCAGCGCCTGGAAAATGATGATGAACACCATAATGAGTATCATGGTCGGCTTCTCGTCGAAGAAGAAATAGAAATTTGCAACCAAAAGCGGCGCCATCAGACTGTAATCCGCCTTCACAAGCACAAGAAGCACAACGATACCGAAAATCGCCAATCCGTAGAACATCATACAGGCAAAATTATGAAGCGGTTTCTTTACCTGCATGGGGCCGACCTTGCTCTTGATAAGATCAAACAGTTTCATCATCAAAATGCAGGCGAGCAGAGTAAACACCACGTTGAACAGCGGAATCATGCCGTTCCAGTAGGACATCATCGTTTCGGGTGGCAGTTCCTGGTACCATTCTTCCATTTTCAGTGCGGAACCGGATGCTTCATAGGCGTCCTGAATGACTTTGAGACAGGCTTCCTGCCGCTTTACGTACAGGAATAACCAGAACACTTCGGAAATCAGTCCCACAGCACCCAATCGGATTACATACTTCCTGCGCGACTTTGTCTTCTGATACCCGAGTACCAGCAGGCAGCAGGCAATCGGCAATGCCACACGACCCGCAGACCGGAAAACCGTGTACAGAACCTGATCGGATTCCAGAAAAATAAGGGCGAAATGGTCCATGGTCATAGTGACCGCCAAAATTATTTTTAAAACTAAGCTATTCACTTTGTTATTACCTTTCTACTGTTGTAGTGCGTGTCGTCTTCTTCGGCTGTTTTGCACGCCGTTCCGGACTTTTCTTTTCTGCGGTGCTTTGCAAAAGCACAATGCTTCGCGGCGGAATGGTCATCCGGTTTTCAACCGGTTCCTCCGCGCAGGAAGTATCGGTTGCCAGCACGCGAACCCAGCGATGCCCCGACAGAATCGGAACCGCAAAGCTCTGCTCTTCCCAATACATATTGAACATCAGATAGAACGAATCGTCCGGCTGTTTGTCGTCTTTGCGCACATACTCGCCGTTCAGCAGAATGCCGATGCTGCGATTGTACGGACTGTGATCCATTTTCCAGACTTCCTTTCCGTGTACGGAAACATCCGGAATCCCTTTGTACAGGGAATCTTTCCACTGCAGCGGAAGCGGATTATGAAACACGGGATGAGCCTTTCTCAAGGCAATCATTTCCCGGAAGAACGACTGCAATTCCGAATTTTTTCGCTGTTCCGACCAGTTTATCCATCCGGTCGGGTTGTCCTGGTTATATGCGTTGTTGTTTCCGTTCTGCGAATTTCCGAATTCGTCTCCCGCCAGAATCATCGGCGTCCCCTGCGAGAGCATCATGGCGCAAATGGCATTTTTCTTCATTTTCATTCGCAAATCGCGGATCTTCTTATGCTTGTCCGGACCTTCCACGCCGCAGTTCCAGCTGAAATTGTAGTCGGTACCGTCCCGTCCCTGCTCCCCGTTTGCCTCGTTATGCTTCACATCATACATATACAGGTCGTTCAGGGTAAAGCCGTTATGGTCCGTAATATACCGGATGTTGCCGCAGCCTGCGGTATTTCGAAGGAAAATGTCGGCGAAACTCTCCGCCACGCCTTCGTCGCCCTTTAAAAACTTTCTCGTAAGCTCGGAATACCGGTCGTTGCAGACCGCCAAATGAGGCGGTTCCGGCATCGGCTGGACACTCGAAATCCGCTCGATATTCCAGTCGCTGCCAAGCAGTTTGACATCATACAAATACGGATCGCAGGCAATCATTTCCGCATCGATGTTTCCGTTTATGCGGAATCCGTCGACATGGTATTCCCGCACCCAGAACCGGAGTGCATCCAGTACCATGCTGCGGTTTGTATGCTCGGGAATCATCATTTCCATCAATACTTCGATTCCGTTCTGATGAAGTTTCTTCACCATTCCGCGGAACTCGTTGTCGGCCTGTGCCGGGTCCGCGGCATACGAGGCCTTCGGGGCAAACAGAAAATACTGTCCGGAATATCCCCAGAAATTCACCGGTCCCGTTTCTTCCGGTTCCTCCGTATCCTGCACAGCCGGCTTGACTGCCGATGCGGCAAGCGGATTTTCCCGATAAAAGGACGAGGTGCGGAAATCCGGAATTCCCTCCGGACGGTCCCCGTCGCGGAAACATTCATTGTATTCCGTCACCGGCATGAGCAGAACCGCATTGATTCCGAGTGTTTTCAGATATCCGGCCTTCCCGGCCACACCGAGATACGTACCGGCCGCCCGGCTTCCGCTTTCCTTGGTAAACCCGCGGACATGCAGCTTATATAACAGCAGATTGCTCATTTCGCTCTTCGGACGGTGTTCCTCGTTCCAACGAAACCGGTTGGCGCGAATCGCGCTTCTCACAAAGGGCTGTTCGGACGCCGTCAGGCGATGTCCGTAACGGTCCCTTCCGCGCAAAAGGCGCGTGTACGGATCGTTAAACCGTTCCCCTTTGGTTTCGTAATCGTACTCGAGCGTACAGGGGTCTTCCGACTCCAGCCGCAGATTGACGGCATACACCGAGCCCGTTTTCTCGGTCTCTCCGAGACTCACGGAAATCACCGGTTCTGCCTCTCCTGCTTTATACAAATGAAGGATAACCTCGGAAGCTCCCGGTACGGACACCGCAAAATTCACCGACGCACCGTTGACCGTTGCGCCGAGTTCCGCCGGATTCCCCGATTTTCCTTCTGCCTTCAGCTTCTTTGTTATAAATTTCAAATCAACCACCCCAACAGTTCTACCGATTCACGCAGCCGTGCAATCAGTCATCTTCTTCGGCATTGACAACCAGTTTCTGACGCTTGATTGCCATTTCATCGCTCTCCAGATATTCGTCATATGTGGCTACCTTATCAATCAGGGAACCGTCCGGAAGAATTTCCATAATACGGTTGCCGACCGTCTGAATAAACTGATGGTCCTGAGACGTAAAGAGAACCACTCCGGGGAACTTCATCAGTCCGTTGTTCAGTGCCGTAATGGATTCCATATCCAAATGGTTGGTCGGCTCGTCCATAATCAGAACGTTCGAGCCCATAATCATCATTTTGGACAGAAGCACACGAACCTTCTCACCACCGGACAATACGTTGACGGACTTCACTCCGTCTTCACCGGCGAACAGCATACGGCCGAGGAAGCCGCGGACATAGGTGACATCCTTTTCCGGCGAGAACGGCATCAGGAAATCCACGATGGATTCACTGCCCTTAAACAGTTCCGTATTGTCCTTCGGGAAGTATGCCTGCGAGGTTGTCACGCCCCATTTGAATTCACCCGAATCCGGTTCCATTTCGCCTGCCAGAATCTTAAACAGTACCGTCGATGCCATGGTATTGGAACCGACAAAAGCAACCTTGTCATCATGACCGAGAACAAAGCTGATATCATCGAGTACTTTGACGCCGTCAATCGATTTGCTCAAATGAGACACGGTCAGAACCTCATTTCCGATTTCACGGTTCGGACGGAAATCGATGTACGGATATTTTCTGGAAGACGGGCGGATATCGTCCAGCTCAATCTTCTCCAGCGCTCTCTTACGGGACGTTGCCTGCTTGGATTTGGACGCATTGGCGGAGAATCGCTGAATGAATTCCTGCAATTCCTTAATCTTCTCTTCCTTCTTCCGGTTTGCTTCCTTCATCTGCTTAATCATCAGCTGACTGGATTCGTACCAGAAATCGTAGTTTCCGGCATACAGCTGAATCTTCGAATAATCGATATCGGCAATATGCGTGCAGACCTTATTCAGGAAATAACGGTCATGCGATACCACGATTACCGTATTGTCAAAATTAATCAGGAACTCCTCGAGCCACTGAATCGCAGCCAGATCCAAATGGTTGGTCGGCTCGTCGAGAAGCAGAATGTCCGGGTTGCCGAACAATGCCTGTGCCAGCAGCACCTTTACCTTGTCGCTGCCGTTCAGTTCGCTCATCTGCATCGTATGCATTTCGGTATCAATGCCGAGTCCGTTCAACAGTGTTGCGGCATCGCTTTCCGCTTCCCATCCGTTCAGTTCGGCGAATTCATTTTCCAGCTCGCTGGCGCGGATTCCGTCCTCTTCGGTGAAATCCTCCTTGGCATAAATGGCATCCTTTTCCTTCATGATGTCATACAGGCGCTGATTTCCCATAATAACCGTGTTCAGTACGTCATACTGATCGTATTTGAAATGATCCTGCTGCAGGAAGGAAAGTCTCTGTCCCTGCGTAATGATGACCTCGCCCTTGCTCGGTTCCAGCTGTCCGTTCAAAATTTTCAAAAAAGTGGACTTTCCGGCTCCGTTTGCTCCGATAATTCCGTAGCAGTTACCTTCCGTAAACTTGATGTTAACGTCCTCAAAAAGCGCTTTTTTTCCAAGTCGAAGGGTTATATTACTTGCCTGTATCATATCTGTTCTCCATTCTGTATCTTTCCGTCATTTCCGTATCGCCGCTGCGGGCGGCGGTTCTGCTTCGGGTCCAATGCCCGATCAGATTTCAAATAATAATTCCGAATACGTCGGAACCGGCCACAAATCGCGGTCAACCAGCATTTCCAAACGGTCAATCGGAGTTCTCAACGCTTCCATCGCCGGTACAATCTCATTGCGGAAGAACAATGCCATTTCCTTGCCCTGAGACTTGTTAACGGCTTCTTCGTCCAGTGATTTCAACCGGTTCAGTGCATCCTGTGCCTCGCGCAGCAGTTTGGATGTGGACATCAGAAGCTCAATCTGAACACTGTTATCCGCCTCCGGAACCGCATCGTTAATGGCATTAATCGATTCCGCCAACCGTGTCGTAAACCGAATCACGGCCGGGATGTATTTGCAGCTTGCCATGGAAATCATGGTTCTGGCTTCAATATTGATTGCCTTTGCGTAAATTTCATAATCGATTTCCGCACGGCTCATCAGTTCGGTCTCGGTAAATACTCCCTGATGCCCGAAGGTTTCCACCGCCTTCGGCGTCACAAGCGACGGGATGGCATCCACCATGGAACGAAGGTTCGGCAGACCTCTGCGCTCCGCTTCCTTCACCCATTCCTCGGAATATCCGTTTCCGTTGAAAATGATTCTCTCGTGGTCCGCAAGGGACGACTTAATCAGGTCATGTACGCTCTGTTCGAAATCATCCGACTGTTCCAAAATATCGGCAAACCGCTCCAGTGCCTCGGCAACAATCGTATTGAGAGTCGTATTGGCATCGGCAATGGACATCGAAGAACCGACGGAGCGGAACTCGAATTTGTTTCCGGTAAATGCAAACGGCGACGTCCGGTTCCGGTCGGTCGCATCCCGTCCGATGGAGGGCAGTGTGGAAACACCCGTATACAGGCGGCCTTCCTTTTTCAGACGCTTTGCTTCACCGGTTTCGATCAGCTGGGTAACCACATCGTCCAGCTGTGCGCCGAGGAATACGGAAATAATCGCGGGCGGTGCCTCATTTGCTCCGAGACGCTGATCGTTTCCGGGGTTGGCCGCGGCAATGCGGAGCAAATCGGAATGCTTGTCAACAGCCTCCAGAACCGCCGTCAAAAACAGCAGGAACTGTACATTTTCATTCGGTGTCTTGCCCGGATTCAGCAGGTTCTTGCCGGTATCGGTCACAAGCGACCAGTTGTTATGTTTACCGGATCCGTTCACTCCGGCGAACGGCTTCTCATGCAGCAGGCATTCCAGCCCGTGGCGCTTGGCAACCTTCTTCATGCACTCCATAATCAGCTGATTATGATCCGTGGAAATGTTTGCCGTTGTATATACCGGTGCCAGCTCATGCTGTGCCGGTGCCGCTTCGTTGTGCTGTGTTTTGGCATAAATGCCCAGCTTCCAAAGCTCATTGTTCAGTTCTTTCATGAAGGACGCAACACGCTCTTTCAGGCTTCCGAAATAGTGGTCATCCATTTCCTGTCCCTTCGGCGGCTTCGCACCGAACAGGGTCCGTCCGGTAAAAATCAAATCCTCCCGCTTCATATAGGAGTTGTGATCCACAAGGAAATACTCCTGCTCGGCTCCGACCGAACAGTCAACCCGCTTCACATCGTCATGTCCGAAGAGGTGCAGAATCCGGACTGCCTGCTTGCTGATTGCTTCCATGGAACGAAGAAGCGGCGTCTTCATGTCGAGCGCTTCTCCCGTATAGGAGCAAAATGCAGTCGGAATACACAGGGTAACGCCTGCCGCATCCTCTCTCAAAAAGGCCGGCGACGTAAAATCCCATGCGGTATAGCCGCGTGCTTCAAATGTGGCACGGAGACCGCCACTCGGGAACGAGGAGGCATCCGACTCTCCCTTGATCAGCTCCTTATAGGAAAATTCCATCATTACCTTGCCGGCCGGTGCCGGAGTGATAAAGGAATCATGCTTCTCGGCGGTAATTCCGGTCATCGGCTGGAACCAGTGCGTATAGTGTGTTGCGCCGCGTTCCAGAGCCCAGTCCTTCATGCAGCCGGCAATCACCTGCGCAACTTCCTTGCTGAGTGTTTCATGATTGTTCATGGCATGCTTCCATGCCTCAAAGGTTTCCTTCGGAAGACGTTCTGCCATAACCGTTTCGTTAAATACGTCCATTCCGAAAATCTCGGTCAATTTTTCAGCCATATTCCATACCTCGCAAAAAGTGATAAAAGGTCATCGCCGCATTTGCAGCATGACCCTTTACAAATTCAGATCAGTTCCGCTTATCATTCTTGATGGAAACATCCAACTGATTGAACGGGATTGTAAATCCGCGTTCCTTCATGGCATACCGAACCGATTCCATCATATCAAAATAGGCACCCCAGTAATCTTCCCGACGTACCCAAAAACGGTACAGCAACGTAATCGAACTGTTTCCGAAATCCTTGACATAAACTTCCCGAACAAAACTCGGTGCCGGGCTCTCGGTCGGAGACACCGCTCCGTTCACGTTTGTTTTTTCGTTCAGAATTCTGGCATCGCGGTCACACAGTTCCAACAGCATGGAACGAACCTCGCGAATGTCATCGTCATACGATACCGGAATTTCCAAATCAATTCTTCGGAACGGCTCCGCTGTCACATTGACCAGATTGGAATTGGAAAGTGTTCCGTTCGGGAATACAATCGTCCGATTGTCAACCGTCAACAGCTTCGTATAGCAAATGCTGATATCCGTAACGGTACCTTCCTGTCCGCCGGCAACAATATAGTCACCGATTCGGAACGGATGCGTCAGCAGAATCAGAACGCCGCCGGCAAAATTGGACAGGCTGCCCTGTAATGCAAGGCCGACAGCAAGACCGACAGTTCCCAAAATCGTCACAAACGATGTCATCGGGATTCCGAGAGTATCCACTGCAATCAAAAACAGAACGATATACAAAAGCACCTTGCAGCTGGACTTAAAGAATTTGGCAATTCCCTTGTCCATTCCTTTTTCGATGCTCTTATTCAAAGCCTTGTCGAACAGATTGAGAATCCATTTAATCAGCTTTCTGCCAATCCATATCATCAGCAGAACAAGCACCAGTTTCACGATGACCGGAGCAAAGTTGCTCAACGCATTGACAAAATCACCACGGAACAGTGCACTAAAAAAATCTTTCATAGGTCTCCTTTCCGAATCCTCTCAACGGATTCATCCCGGTAGAATCAGAGAATCGGTGTGCATGTGAAAATCGCACATCCGAGCGGAGGAATCGTAATCTGGATGGAATTCGCGCGTCCGTCCACCTTTTCTTCACGGGACTGCTTCAGGCGGGAATTCAAATGACCGCTTCCGCCGTAAGCAACCGAATCGCTGTTGAAAATTTCTTTATACTTACCTGCAAACGGTACTCCGACCGACTGCTTCTCATAAACAACCGGAGTAAAGTTGCAGACAACAAACAATGTCTCTTCCGGCTTTTCGGTTTTCCGAACAAACGTCACAATACTGTGATCGGCATCCAGACAGCTCATCCATTCGAATCCGTCCGGATCCTGGTCGAGTTCATACAATGCCGGATGCGTATTGTAAATGCCGTACAGATCCTTCAGCATGGCATTCATTTTGGCATTCAGAGTTCCCTTCGGATCTCCTTCCACCTTGTCGGTCAGAAGATGCCATTCCAGACTGCACTCTTCATTCCATTCGCTGAGCTGTGCCATGTCCTGTCCCATGAACAGAAGCTTCTTGCCGGGATGGCACATCATAAAGCCGTATGCAACCCGGAGGTTGGCGAATTTTTCTTCATACAGTCCCGGCATTTTACCGAGCATGGAGCCCTTTCCGTGAACAACCTCATCGTGCGACAGCACCAAAATGAAGTTCTCGCTGTACGCATAAATCATACTGAACGTCAGCGAACCGTGGCAGCCGCGGCGGAACAGCGGATCCTGTGTCATATAGGTGGTAAAATCATTCATCCAGCCCATATTCCATTTGAAATCAAATCCGAGGCCGTCATCGTTCAAATCGCCCGTAATCTTCGGCCATGCGGTCGATTCCTCGGCAATCATCAGCGCTCCGGGAACCTGTTTCTTGGCAATGGAATTCAGATGCTTCAGAAGTTCGATTGCTTCCAGATTCTCGTTGCCGCCGTATATGTTGGCAACCCACTCGCCGTCATTTTTCCCGTAATCCAGATACAGCATGGACGCAACCGCATCCATACGGATTCCGTCGGCATGATATACCTTCAGCCAAAACAGTGCATTGGCAATCAGGAAGTTGGAAACTTCCGGACGTCCGTAGTTGAAAATCAGCGTGCCCCAGTGCGGGTGGCTGCCTTTTCTCGGATCCCAGTGCTCATACAGGCAGGTTCCGTCGAAATTGGACAGGCCGAACGTATCTCTCGGGAAATGCGCCGGTACCCAGTCAAGGATAACGCCGATTCCGTTTTTGTGCATGTAATCGATAAAATACATGAAGTCTTCCGGTGTTCCGTACCGGGAAGTTGCGGCATAATATCCGGTCACCTGATAGCCCCAGGACGCATCGAGCGGATGCTCCATAACCGGCATCAGTTCCACGTGGGTATAGCCCATTTTCTTCACATAATCCGCAAGCATAACGGCCAGCTCCCGATAATTGTAAAAGCTTCCGTTCTCTGCCGTCGGTTTCTTCCAGGAGCCGAGATGAACCTCGTAAATGGACATCGGACTCGATTTGAAATCAACCGTCTTCCGGTGCTCCATATACTCCTTGTCATTCCAGTCAAACGAGTTGAGATTGACAACCCGGGATGCGGTGCCCGGTCGAAGCTCCGCCGCATTGGCATACGGATCGGCCTTCAGATAGGTCAGGCCTCCCTTTGCCTTCAATTCGAATTTATACAGTTCTCCGACTCCGACATGCGGAACAAACAGTTCGAAAATACCGCTTCCGCCAAGCCGTCTCATCGGATACAGACGTCCGTCCCAATGATTGAAATCGCCGACTACGCTGACTCGCATGGCATTCGGTGCCCAAACGGCGAAATACGTTCCGTCCACACCGTCCAGTGTCATCGGATGAGCTCCGAGTTTCTCGTATACGGTGTAATGGATTCCTGCGTTAAATGATTTGCAGTCCTCCTCCGAAATCTGCGGTGCAAACCGGTATGCATCCTCGCACACCCGCTCTCCGCCTTCGTACAGGAAATGGAACCGGTATTTGTCCTTCGGTGCCAGAACGGCAAAGAAACCGCCCTCGTCAACCATTTCCATTTCAATTTCATTCTTCCCTTTTCCCAGTATCAGATAGGCTTTCGATGCATTCGGATCGAATGCCGTGTACAGGGTTCCGTTCTTCACTTCGTGACTTCCCAATACCTGATGTGGATTGTCATGTTCGGAATATACAATTGCCTCGATTTCCGGCCAATTCATCAGCTTATACAACGTATCGTTCATTCACGTCTCCTCCGTTTCCACAATTTTCATGGTTCCGCCCGGCATCACTCCAAATACCAGGCATCCACCGTATTTTCTTCTCCCTCTGCCGGCTTCGGCATGTATTTCTTCAGAATCCGTTCAATCATCAGAGAAGAAATCCATGTGTAAATTGCCGGTGCAAAAAAGATCGGAATAAACGTCAGCACCGAAAATACAACGACACCGACAATCAGAATAATCAGACTCAGCGTGACCGGCAAATTCCGAAGTGCCAGTACCAGCGACATTTTATATAACTGCCTGTTTGTCAGATTCAGTCTGGACAACAGCGGGAACAAATAAATCGAGATTGCCAAATACAAAAAAGCAAATACAAACAGCAACGTGAAATAGACCTGTGTGACCTTGCTGTCGGGATTCATGCTCTGGCAGAAGAAATAGCAGTATATCAGTCCGAATCCGAGGAGAAACTGAATAATTCCGATAACCGCGCCCTGCTTCAGATTCACACGGAACGAGTGGAAATATTCCTTCGTCGCATATCCTCTGCTTCGTCTGATGTTCTTCACCACAGCATAATACAGTGCCGTGCAGGCCGGACCGATTCCGATAATCACGGTCAGCAGGAAATAAAAATTCAGCACCAGCAAATCCCACAGTTTTGACATAAACGAGAAAAATTTATTCTCGGAATTAAAAAGATCACTTGCATCCATACATCATACATCCTTCATCTGTCGTTCTTATATCCCGCATCCGAGAGGCTGTTTTCTCTCTCCGGGGCCACCCGGTTTCAATGCGCATACATAGTTATATTATCTTATATTCATTACTACGTCAAGCCTTGACTTCGTTCATTTCCGAATGTATTTCTGTTTTTTTCGGTGCACGGTCCGGGAAAGGTCTTCGAAAATTTTCGCATTCCGGATATGGATATTTTTCAAAACATGTGATATGATTACACTATGTAAATGCTATTTCACACAAAGCAGTCTGTCATTTTGCAAAACACATGCGGAAGGCAGTCGGAAGAATTCCGGAAACGACCCGTCGGACAGGGCTCTTCCGGGAAAATGATGTGTTTGAGACAACGGTACGGAGGGAATTTTATGGAACAACGTGATTTTGGTCTTGTATTCGGCGGAGGCGGCGGAAAAGGCTCGTATGAAATCGGAGTCTGGAAGGCACTTCGCTTTTTGAAAATGGACTCCTGGATTAAAGCCATTTCCAGTGACTCCATCGGAACTTTGAATGCGGTTATGTTTTTGAACGGGGATTATCAGAAGGCCGAAGATGCCTGGTACAACATCCGTCCCGTTCAGTTTCTGGACTGGGCTCCCGAGGGAGTCTGCTCCCGTGACGGACTGGTCAAAATTCTGCGCGAGCTGGTGGATTTAAAGAAGGTTTCGGAGTCTCCGATCAAAACCTATACGACACTGGCGCGGCAGTCGAAAGATACCGATTCGCTGGTTGTCGTCGAGCGATGCTTCGGCGGAGATTTGGAAGGTTTGGATATTGTCGGTGAATACGTTACCCTGAATGGGAAAACGCCCGACGAACTGATTCAGCTGATGCTTGCGGCAACGGCCATGCCGTTTGTATATGACGCGGTCGAGATTAACGGAATCAAATACCGTGACGGCGGATTATACGATAATCTTCCGCTGCGTCCGCTGATTGAAGATGACATGAAGCACATTATTCTGGTGCGTCTGAACCCGCATTATGAGTACGATGTCATTTGTGCCTCCCGTGCGGAGACCCTGATTGAGATTACGCCCAGTCAGAATATCGGTCTTCTTCTGACCGGCACGCTGGACTTCGACGGACGGAATTCGGCATACCGGTTGAATCTCGGTTTCTACGATACGCTCCGTGCGTTTGAGTTTTATGAGCGCCGAGCTCTCGGATTCCCCGTTTCTCCCGAAGAAAAGGCGAAACGGATCCGCGAAGATCACGAAAAAGCCCTGGCCGCTTCCAATGCCGCCTCGGCCGTCAACGACATCAACCGCAACATGAGCAAAATCGATGAAATCATGAAGCGGTACGGTCTGTAAAAATGCTCCGGACGGAGCCGCTCCGTAACGTGCATCGGCAACGTGCATCGGCAACGTACATCGGCAACGTACATCGGTAACGTACATCGGCAACGTACGATTTGTAAACTATGATCCGAAAATAGTAAAACCGGTCGGGTTACACTTCCCGACCGGTATTTTTATATGCTCCGAACGCTGTCGGAATACTGTACATCGTCGCCAGTTCCTCTTCGGTGACAAACCGATATTCCTCTCCGCCGCAAACGACCGCTCCGGGCTCCTTCGGCAGGAGTTTTCCGTCGGACGGTTCCATCGAACCGGTGATGCCGGTTCCGTCCGGACGGACCTTCGGTCCCGTTATCCGAACCCGGTATCCGCGCATCTCCCAATCCACATGACTGAAGCTGAATTTCGAATCCGCAAGCCGGCCGACGGCCATTCTTTCTACATTAGTAGAATTGCTATTTTCCAACAGTTCATTCAATAATTGCATCGTCTTTTTCCGAACGGTTGTGACACCTGCATGGCCGTCCAGATTCGGAAATTCCCACATTCCCGCCAGCAGTCCGCGGTTCGGTCTTCGATGCAGAAGCACCGTTCCGTCACAGATGATATACAGCACCGTTTTCCGCTCGTTGCTTCGCTCTTTCCGACTCTTCGGTGCCGGAATCCGGTCCGTGGAACCGTCTTTCAATGCCCTGCATAAAAAGGCCAGCGGACACCGGTCGCAGTGCGGTGCTCCGTTCGGAATACACACCGTTGCCCCGATATCCATAATCGCCTGATTCAGTGCACCCGGCCTCGATTCCTTTGCCATGGCTTCCGTCAGCTGCTTCGTAACTTCTCTTTTAAATGAAGTGCCCCTGACATCTCCCTCGAATCCGGTCACCCGCGCAAACACCCGAAGCACGTTTCCGTCCACGGCAGGCACCGCGATTCCGTAAGCGATGGACGCAATCGCACCGGCCGTATAGTCTCCGATTCCGGGCAGTTTTCGCAGCCGCTCCGGCTCCTTCGGCAGTTCTCCGCCGTACTCTTCACAGACAACCTGCGCGGCCCTCTGAAAGTTCCGTATTCGGGAATAATATCCGAGCCCTTCCCACAGTTTCATCAGAATCTCGGAATCGGCTTCCGCCACGCTGCGGATATCCGGCATTTGTGCAAGAAACCGTTCATAGTAGCTTTTTACGGCCTCCACACGCGTCTGCTGCAGCATGATTTCCGAAATCCAGACATGATAAGGGCGAGGGTCCGACCTCCACGGAAGAACCCTCGCATTGTAATCATACCATTCCAGTAATGCCGGTATCGCATCCCGATACCGTTCCTGTTCGTCTTTCTTCTGACTGTTCATTTCATTCCTGTCTCCGCTTTGCTTATGCCCGGTGGAAAATGACCTGACGATCCGACCGTTTCGGAATCGTCTCATCATTGCTTATGCCTGCGCGGGAACGGCTCCGGCCGGAATCTCCGCCGGTTTCTCTTCCTCATCACGAATCGTCTGCATTTGAAGCTGTGCGGTTACAAGGCCGTAATAAATGCCCTTCTTCTCCATCAGCTCGTTATGTGTTCCGATTTCGGCAATGTGATGTCCGTCAATGACAACCAGACGGTCCGCATCCTTCAGCGTGGACAGCCGGTGTGCGATGGCAAACGTGGTGCAGTTCGCAGACAGACGTTCCAACGCCTTTTGAATCAGATACTCGCTTTCGGTATCCAATGCCGACGTTGCTTCGTCCAGAATCAGAAGCTTCGGCTTATTCAAAATGGCACGGGCAATCGCCAGACGCTGACGTTCTCCGCCGGACAGGCTGTATCCGTGTTCGCCGACATACGTATTGTATCCGTCCGGTGTCTTCATGATGAAATCATGCGCATTCGCCATCTTGGCTACCATAATGATTTCTTCTTCCGTTGCATCCGGCTTGGCAAATTTCAGATTATTGAAAATGGTTCCGGCAAACAGGAAGTTTTCCTGCAGTACGACACCGATCTGGGAGTGGTAATGTTCGATATTCAAATCATTGATATCCACACCGTCAATCAGCAAATGACCGTCATCCACTTCGTACAGCCGCATAATCAGATTGATCAACGTCGATTTTCCGGTACCGGAAGCACCGACGAGTCCGATCATTTCGCCCGGCTTCACCGACAGATTGATTTTCTCGAGAACCGGCTCGTAGGAGCGGTATCCGAATGTCACATCCCGGAATTCCACCGCACCGGCGACATCGATTTCGCGGGCATTTTCATGGTTCTGAATCAGCGGCTCCTCGTCCATGACATCGTAAATTCGGTCCAGACTGGTGAGCAGCTGCGTAATCATTCTCGGCAGGAACGTCATCCAGCCGAGCGGTCCGTACAGCATCCACGTGTAGCTGATAAACTGCTGCAGCTGTCCGATGGACAGACGACCGTCCAGCACGTTGACACCGCCGTAATACGTAACGACGTAAATGCCGAGTCCCATGATAAAGGAAATCATCGGGAACAGCGCCGCCCAGAAGACTTCGTTTTTCTCCGAAATTCCGGCAAATTCATCGGTCAGCTTTCGGAAATTCCGGTTTTCCTGTTCCTCGGTACCGAACGATTTCACGACTCGCATACCGGCCAGAATGTCCTGCAGACCGCTGTTGGTCTTGTCGAATTTCCACCACTGCATGGAGAACCGACGCCGGATATTCTTGCGGAACGAAATGGAAATGCCGAGTGCCAGCGGTACAAACACAACCGACATAATCGTCAGTTTCCAATCCATCGTCGCCATAATGGCAACGGCGGAAACCATTGTAATGATACAGGAGAACATTCCGGAAAATGCTTCCTCCATAAACCGTCTGACCTGTGCCGTATCGTTGATGATTCGGTCCATCAGTTCGCCGGGTTTCCGGTCCTGAATAAAGGACAGCGACAGTTTCTGAATCTTGCTGTACAGCATTTGCCGCAGGTCCATACTCATTTTTGTTCCCATGGAAATGCACATCCAGTACCGAAGTACATGCAGCAAAATGGTAATCAGCGTAATGCCCACCATAATCATGGCATAGATTGCGATTTCGCGGGTTCCGCCGACTCCCTTGTTCAAATAATCATCAATAAATACCTGCTGTACCTTCGGAGTTGCGAGCGATACGACCGAAACGGCCAGCATCAGAAGCGCAATCAGGCAAAGGCGGCCCTTGTAGGCACCGCAGAGCTTGAAAAACTTTATCAATACGGACGGTTTGTGACTGCATTTGGGACACTCTCTCGTTCCGCCGAGCGCCCGGCCGCAAATCGGACAGGTCCGGTCATATTCCCGGTTCTGAACAACCTTTTTCTGCCCGTCGTGCAAAAGCATCGCACCCTTTGCGATAAATGCCATACGGGACACATGCTTCATCGTAAACCGCAGAAGCAGCCGTTCTTCCGGTTCGGATTCGGTCCGGACAATGAGAACTCCGTTGTTGACCATCGGGTCGCATTTGAGCGACGTAATCTCCGACAGCGGCAGTTCGTCCGTCAGGCGTGTGCTGTCCACAACGGCCAGACGTCGGTCGGTTACCACCAGATAGCCGTCCCGCTTCATTTTGCCGCTGACATCCAAATCATACGGTGAGCAGTACCAAATCTCCTCTCCGTCCGCCAGCCGGAGCAGTGCTGTCTGCTCCTTCGGCAAGTCAAATTTTAAATTCATATCAGTTATCCTTCCTGCTTTTCGCGTGTCGGATTACAGGAACAGATCCAGTTTCTTCAGTTCGGCACTGGTCAGTTTCGTGTAATCCGGAATTTCAAATCGGTTTCCGTCAAGATCGGAAATCATCAGCCGGACATCGCTCAGATTGACAACCGAGCTGGCATTCATGTAAATCACGAATTTGCACGGACCTTCGTTCGTTTCCACATCAAAATACGCATGTCCGTATTCTTCTTTGATATCGTTGATTTTGGTAATCACGGGGGTGAAATACCGCAGGCTCATCTGCTCTGTCAGCATTTCTGCAGTTTCCTTTGAAACATCCTTTTTCAAATCCCTGATAATACCGATTTCCTTGGATTTTTCTTCTACGGTACGAATGGAAATATACGTTTCCGGCGATGTGAACGGGAAACTGCGGACAACGCGGATGCGGTCGTAATGTTCCGCCGGTGTGTCTCCGTCCGCCGGAATATCCAGTGACACGAACCCGCCGTTCGTTCTCGCAAATACCGTGTTTTTGTCCGTCAGATAGCGAAGACGCAGCATGGCCTCGGTCTCCGCTTCCATCTGTTCCAGATTAAAATCCTCATCGGCTCCTTCAAATTGTTTTAATCCCATATTATTTCTCCTACTCGATTCCCTTCAGTGCCAAAGCCTTGGTCTGAAGCTCCTTCAGTTTATAGTACACACCCTTCTGAGCCAGCAGCTCTTCATGGGTTCCTTCTTCCACTACCTTACCTTCATCGATGACAACCAGCCGGTCCGCATCCCGTAACGTCGACAGACGATGCGCAATGGAAATGGTGGTCCGGCCCTTGATCAGCATATTGATGGATCTCTGGATGGCCTGTTCCGTTTCCGTGTCCACTGCCGCCGTTGCCTCATCCAAAATGAGGATTTTCGGGTTGGCCAGAATCGCTCTCGCAATGGAAATTCTCTGGCGTTCACCGCCGGACAGTTCCCGTCCCGAAGATCCGATGACGGTATCATATCCGTCCGGCATCCGGCAAATAAAATCGTGTGCGCTTGCCAGTACCGCGGCCCGGATGATTTCGTCTCTGGATGCATCCTTCTTCGCATAGGCGATGTTTTCCGCAACGGTTCCCATAAACATATATGTTTCCTGCGATACCATCGCAACATTTCCGCGCAATGTCCGGAACGTCAGATCCTTCAGATTGACGCCGTCCAGAGATACGGTTCCCTCCTGCGGATCGTACAGTCTCGAAATCAGATTGACGATGGTCGTTTTGCCGGCGCCGGAGCGTCCGACGATACCGAGCATATGGCCGCCCTGGACCATCAGATTGACATTTTTCAAAACCGGCTTGTTCTTCTCGTAACCGAACGTGACGTTCTTCATTTCCACCGTTCCCTGAATCTCCTTCAGATCGATGGCATCGGGCTTTTCCTGAATGTCCGGGACCGCGTCGATGATTTCAAACATACGCTGCGCACTGTTCATGCAGTTCGTAAACCAGCGGAAGAAATACGACATAAAGTCCATCGGGCCGGTCAGCTGGCTGACGTAGCCGGAGAACGTAATCAGAATACCGATATCAATCCGTTTCTGAATCAGAATCAGATAGGCACCGATGATATATACCATCAAAGATGCCAGCTGTTCGGCTGCGGAATACAGTGCCGAAAATTTGTTATCGTAATTCATGACATCCAAATCGGCCGAACGAACCTTTGCGTTGCTCTTGTCAAACCGCTTCAATTCGCTTCCTTCCTGGCCGAATGCCTTAACGACGCGCGCGCCGCTCAGATTATCGTGAATCTTCGAATTCAGCGATCTCGTTGCGCGGTGACGGCGTCCGTACCGATGCCACAACCGCGGCAGCATTCGCCAGCTGACGAAGAATGCCACCGGCATGAATACCAGTGCCACAATGGCCAGCAGCACATTTAACCGGAACATGACTACGGCCGTCGCAATGATGGAAAATACGTTAATCAGGAAGTACGGCAGTCCGTCGATGAAAAAGCCGGACACTTCATCGGAGTCGGACATGACACGGGTCATCAGAGATCCGGTCTGCTTGCTCGTAAAGAACTGAATGGACAGTTTTCCCATGGACGAAAAGACGTCATTTCTCATGCTCTTGACGACTCTCGGAACAATCCGCGCCGTCATCACACCCTGAATGATTCCGATCAGCTGCATGGTCAGTTTGGTCACCGCCATGGTCAGCACAACCAGAAGCAAAATGGTCGCATACCGTCCGGCCGGAATATCCAAAAATCTCGCAAAGTCCTCATCTTTCTTCAGTACCTTATCGTACAGCACAACACCGTTCAGATACGGCCATACGATATTCATTCCGGCGGTCAGCAGATAGCACAGAATCATTACGGCAATCCGGGCTTTGTACGGCTTCAGATAGCCGAGTGTCCGGGAGAAAATGGACTTTTTGTTCATGCATTTCGGGCAAACCTTACGGTCCGAATTCGGATACATCGTTCCGCAAATCGGGCAGTAGTCCTCCTTCTCGTCCTCTTCCGTTTCCTCGCCGTCCGGTTCCTTGCCGTCCGCCAGTTTCTCGCAGATTCGCTCGATCCGGGTCAGGGAGGACATGCAGTGATTGGAGCATGCCGCTGCCGTTTCGGCCAGTCCGTCCGCCGCCTCGTCGGCCATTACGGTTGTCCCGTCAGCCTCTGCGGCCTTATGAACGAGAACCAGAAATCCTCCGCAGACGGTTCTGTCAATATACGTTTTCTTCATATCGGAAATGTCAAATGATGTGATTGTCCACTCGCGATTCGTTTCAATCGTCCGTGTTTTCTTCGTTTCCATTCCCTTAAAATAATGGATTTCTCCCGATAGCGGAACTGCCGTTGCGGAAATCAGTTCGGTTTTCGTCAGCAGCAGATAACCGGGGGTAAAATCACACGCGAGGTTCATATCGGTACGCACACATACCAAAACGTCCTCTTCCCCGATGTTCCGTTTCAGGATGTCCTGTTTGATTTCGTTCGGAATCTTATTCCGGCTCGTCTCCGTCTTCGAAGACTCCGGTAAAATTCCCCGCTTCCTCTTCATTTCACCCTCATTTCTCTGTATTTGCAAATCCATACAGCAGGCATAAAAAAAGCACAACGTCAAAACGCTGTGCCGGTTTCTTTGGTACAGGTTTCGCTCTTTCCGAGCCGAAACCGCATTAGAAATGTCCCTTCATGATATCACTGATGTCAAATGTCGCAAAATAATCCGCCGGCGTTTCCGCACGTCGTATCAGCTGCACATCCCCATTTCCCCGAAGCAGCAGCTCCGCGGATTTGAGTTTTCCGTTGTAATTGTACCCCATGGCAAAGCCATGAGCACCGGTATCATGGATAAACAGGTAATCTCCAATGTCGATTTTCGGCAGTTTGCGGTCTTTCGCAAACTTGTCGTTATTCTCACACAAGGATCCGACCACATCGTACACGTGGTCACACGGTTCGTTCTCTTTTCCGAGAACGGTAATATGATGATACGCACCGTACATGGCGGGACGCATCAAATTGACAGCACAGGCATCGACTCCGATGTATTCCTTATAAATGTGCTTCTCATGAATTGCTTTCACAACAAGACCGCCGTAAGGCGCAAGCATATAACGGCCAAGCTCGGTAAAGATGGCAACATCACCCATACCGGCAGGAACCAGAATCTCTTTATATGCTTCCTCCACACCGCGTCCGACAGCCATAATATCAACCTTTTTCGCATCCGGAAGATACGGAATACCGATTCCGCCGGACAAATTGATAAAGCTGATATGAGCCCCGGTTGCTTCCTTCAATTCAACTGCCAGCGTAAACAACGTCCGCGCCAGCGTCGGATAGTAATTATCCGCAGTGGTATTGCTTACAAGGAACGAATGAATGCCGAAATTCTTCACGCCAAGTGCAAGCAGCTGACGGTATCCCTCCATCATCTGCTCCTTCGTGCAGCCGTATTTCGCATCTCCCGGATTGTCCATGATGCCGTTTCCGAGTTCGTACACTCCGCCCGGATTATAGCGCATGCAAACAGTATCCGGTACTCCGCACTCATCCTTCAAAAACGGAATGTGCGTAATATCGTCCAGATTGATGTAAGCTCCCAGTTCCCGTGCTTTCGTAAATTCACCGAACGGTGTTTCGTTGGAGGAGAACATGATTTCTCCCTCACCCATGCCCGCCGCGTCGGCAAGACACAATTCGGTATAAGACGAGCAGTCAACACCGCAGCCTTCTTCCTTCATGATCTTCAAAATGTAAGGATTGGGTGTTGCTTTCACGGCAAAAAATTCTTTATAACCCGGATTCCATGCAAATGCCTTCTGCAACTCTCTGGCATTCTCACGAATCGCTTCTTCGTCATAGATATGGAAAGGGGTAGGATACTCCTTCACAATCTCTTCCACACGCTCTTTGGTTATAAACGGTTTCTTGCTCATTACTCTGCTCCTTTCTTTCTTATTTGGCACGAAATCTGTTGCATTATAACACCATTGCCGGTAAATTTCAATGTGAAAAATTAAATTTTTCTGAATTCCGCCCATTCTCCTACGAATCCCCCCAAAAAACACATCATTTTTCTCTGAAATCATCGTTTTCCTTGCAACAGACAACAAAATGTGGTATACTGAAATATATGTCGGCACTATATGTTTGACTCTTCAGGCACAGTCGCCGCCATGCAAATGAACTTGGTAAGGAAGGTATACTCATGGCAGAATATAACGGAAGCCAAATCGTCGTTTTGGAAGGTCTTGAAGCGGTTCGCAAACGTCCCGGTATGTACATCGGTTCGACCGGAACGAAGGGACTGCACCATTTGATTTGGGAAATTCTCGACAATGGTATCGATGAACATCTGGCAGGCTTTTGCTCGGAAATCAACATCACGCTCCGTAAGGACGGCGGCATCACGATTACCGACCACGGACGCGGTGTCCCCGTGGACATCCATCCGACCAAGAAAATTCCGACCGCCCGCGTCGTCTACACCATTCTGCACGCCGGCGGCAAATTCGGAAATTCCGTCTACAAGGTATCCGGCGGTCTGCACGGTGTCGGTGCTTCCGTCGTCAACGCCCTCTCGTCCCATATGATTGTCGAAATCAAACGAAACGGCAGCATTTACCGGGACGAATACCGGGATGGCGGACATCCGGTTACGGCACTGGTGGACGGTCTTCTTCCGGTTGTCGGAACCTGCCGTAAAAACGATACCGGCACGTCCGTCACCTTCTATCCCGATGCGGACATTTTCGAAACGACGGAATTCAAGGCCGAAACCATTTGCAAGCGTCTCAAAGAAATCGCATTCCTGAACCGCGGACTGACCATTACCTTCACGGACGAAAAGAGCGGTGCGGAACCGCGCATTTACTGTGAGGAAGACGGTATCAAGAGCTTCATTTCCTATATCAATCGGGAAGCGTCCCCGCTTCATGAGGAACCCGTGTACATCAGCGGTTCCAAAGGCGACATCGAAGTCGAAGTGGCCTTCCAGTATATCAACGATTACAGTGAACAGATTAATGCCTATTGCAACCGAATCAACGTTGTCGACGGCGGAACACTGGTAACCGGTCTGAAAACCGCTCTGACCCGTGTTCTCAACTCCTATGCGAGAGAGCTCGGCATTTTGAAGGACAAGGATGAAAATTACGACGGCAAGGATGTCCGCAACGGCCTGGTTGCCATCGTTTCCATCAAGCATCCCGACCCGCAGTTCGAAGGACAGACCAAAACCAAACTCGGAAACACCGATGCCAAGGCGGCCGTGGATGAAGTCTTTGCGGCCGAAGTCACACGGTATTTTGATAAAAATGTCGAAGTGCTTCGCAAAATCCTGGACAACATCCAGCGTTCGTTCCATGCCCGTCAGGCCGGCGACAAAGCGAGAACCGCCGTGCTCAAACAGCTGAACGATGTCGATACCAAGAGCAAGCTTGCCGCCTGCTCCAGCCGAAAGCCCTCCGAATGTGAAGTGTACATCGTCGAGGGTGATTCCGCCGGCGGTACCGTAAAAACGGCCCGGAACCGAAAGACCCAGGCGGTCCTTCCGCTCCGCGGCAAAATCCTGAACGTGGAGAAAGCGACTCTCGAAAAAATATTGCAAAACAACGAAATCAAATCCATGATTGCCGCATTCGGCTGCGGAATCGGCGACGATTTCGATATTACCAAACTGCGCTATGACAAGATCATCATTTTGACCGATGCCGATGTCGACGGCGGTCATATCAGCACCCTTCTCCTGACCTTCTTCTATCGCTTCATGCCGGAGCTGATTATGGAAGGCAAGGTATACCGCGGTCTGCCGCCGTTATATAAAGTGGAATACGAAACCGGCGGTCGGAAATCCGTTAAGCACAGTGCTTACCTGATGAATGATTTTGAATTGGAAAAGCTTCGCAAGGAGCTGGAACACTCCGGAAAAATTCTTGCCCTGCAGCGTTACAAAGGTCTCGGCGAGATGGATGCGAACCAGCTCTGGGAAACGACTCTCGACCCCGAAAACCGCGTGCTTGCGCAAATCAGCATTGCCGATTCGGTGGAAGCGGACGAGGTCACGGCGCTCCTGATGGGAAGTGCCGTTCCGCCCAGACGGGAATTTATCATGACGGAAGCCCAGTACGCCAAGCTCGACGTATAACATCCCACTATCACGACACCGCTCATTTGCCCGCGGTGCCATTCGGAGGTTTGCATGAACAACGAACGAAATGATTTGATTCAAATAGACTTTGCGGAGGAAATGAAAACGGCCTTCCGCGATTATGCGGTATCCGTTATTATCGCCCGTGCCCTTCCGGACGTGCGCGACGGATTGAAGCCGGTTCAGCGTCGTATTCTGTATGCGATGAACGAGCTCGGACTCGACCCCAAAAAACCGCATCGAAAAAGTGCCCGTATCGTCGGTGATACCATGGGTAAATACCACCCTCACGGAGACTCTTCCATTTACGATGCGCTGGTTCACATGACGGAAGACTATTCCCTTGCCATCCCGCTTGTCGACGGACACGGAAACTTCGGTTCCATCGACGGCGACGGTGCTGCTGCCATGCGATATACGGAGGCCCGCCTGTCGGAAGGTGCCATGACCATGCTGGAACATTTGGACAAAGGTCTGGTGGAATTTATCCCGAACTTCGACGACAGCGAAAAGGAACCGTCCGTCCTTCCTGCCATGCTTCCGAACCTTCTGATTAACGGAACGACCGGTATCGCGGTCGGAATGGCGACCAATATTCCGCCGCACAATCCGAGTGAAATCATCGACGGCTGCATTGCGCTGATGCACGATTCCGAAATCACAACCGCCGAATTGATGCAGCTGATTCCCGGTCCCGATTTCCCGACCGGAGGTACCATCGTCAACGGCGACGAATTATTGTCTCTTTACGAAAACGGAGAAGGCAAAATCCGGATCCGCGCCAAGGCCGAAATCGAAGCCGGCGAATACGGCAAGAAAAATATCGTCATCACCGAAATTCCGTACACGGCCGCCGGTTCCAAGACACGGCTTGTCGAAGCACTGGTCGATTCTCTTCGGAACAAAACATTCGATGAAATTGCCGATGTCCGCGACGAATCGTCCAAGGAAGGAATCCGGATTGTCATCGAAGTCAAGAAAGACCGCGACGCCGAAAACCTGCTGAACGGTCTCTATAAGAAAACACCTTTGGAAGACACCTATTCCGCTTATTTCCTTGCGGTCCGTGACAACCGCCCGCAGCAGTTCGGACTGAAAGCGCTTCTTCAGGAATTTATCACGTTTCAGGAAGAACTGTACACGAAAGAATACCAATACCTTCTGGATAAGGCAACCAAGCGAAGTGAAGTTGTCACCGGTCTGATTCGTGCCGTTGATGTCATCGATTTCATTATCGAAGTTCTTCGCGGTTCCACAACCGTAAAGCAGGCCCGTGACTGTCTGATTCACGGAACGACGGAAGGCATTCGGTTCCGTACTTCGGAAGCCGAAAAAGCAGCCTCCGCGTTCGATTTTACGGAAGCTCAGGCAGATGCCATTCTGTCCATGCAAATGTCCCGACTGGTCGGCTTGGAATTGAAAAAACTCATGGATGAATCCGCCGAACTGGACAAAAACAT
Source organism: Lachnospiraceae bacterium (assembly GCA_045641285.1). Taxonomy (GTDB): domain Bacteria; phylum Bacillota; class Clostridia; order Lachnospirales; family Lachnospiraceae; genus ISDg. Next base: position 7,631 of record JAZUGQ010000033.1, on the reverse strand, counting down.
GAAAACCTACAACAAAATTCTCAGCCGTCACTCCGAGCTGTACAAAGTCATCGAACAGCAGCTCCTTCTGTTCCGCGAGCGTTTCGCCCAGCCGAGAAAAACCGTCATTACGACATCGGCAGCCGGGGACTATATCGTGGAAGAGAAAGTGGAGGATCTGTACATTTTGATGGACCGTTTCGGCTACACCAAAGCGGTGGACGCATCGGCATATCAGAAAGCCGGGGAAGATGTTCTTCGCGAATTTACCCGGACCGTTCGGATTGCTTCCAACGACAGACTCTGCGTTTTCACCGCGGAAGGAAACATGTACCAGCTGAAGGTGTCTGCGATTCCCCGTTGCCGTATTCGGGACAAAGGAACGCTGATTCAGGTTTTGACCAAACTGGATCAGGAAACGCCTCTTCTCTTCGTTTCGGCCGAGGAACTGGACAACTCCATGCTGATGTTCCTCACCCGCCACGGCTATATCAAATGTGTTTCCGGCTCCGAATTTTTCACGAACCGTGCCGTCATTGCCGCAACCAAACTGGAAGATGACGATTTGCTTGTCGGTCTGACCGCATTGTCCGGCAGTGAATACGGTTCCGGCAAACAAAAGGTAATTGTTCTGACGGAAAAGAAACTGTCTCTCGGATTTCCCCTTTCCGAAGTCAATGTTCTCGGAAAAACCGCAAAGGGTGTCAAGGCGATTACTCTCGACAAGAAGGATTCCGTTCTGTACGGCGCGTCCATCGACCAGAATCTGGACGAATTCACCTTCGACGGAAAACTGTACCATGCCAAGAAAATCCGTACCCGCAGCCGCGGTGCCAAAGGCCAGAACGCTTCACTGACCTGATTTCAATGACCTGACTGGTCCCGTGTATTCTGGGCATCATTCCGGGCATCCTCGCGGAGCGTTTTTTACATTCCGGGATGCAATTTCCTATAATACAAAAACTGCATTTGAAAAAACGGGAAATCCGAATTTTCAAATGCAGTTATTTTTATTCGCAAACCGTGCCGTTTTTCAAACCCGGCATCTTTGTTCCGTATCGATTATTTGAACAGATCCTCAAACGGATTCAGCTTACGGGGATTCTTCGTATAGGTACGAACGAACATGATTTCGGACGGATTGAAGGTTATTGTCGCCGATTTCAGCTGTTCTTCGGTTATTTCTACGGAAGGAACCAGAATAAAGTGGAATACTTCGACATTGGTCTTGTCCTTCATCGGCTCTACCGTATCGTTTCTCAATTCGAACGTAACCGGTGTTCCGTCAATCACCAAATCGCTTGCCAGATCACGGAAAAATCCCTGCATCGAATAGCAGGAAGCATCCTCAAACGTATTGACGCCGGTACAGCGAAGCTTCAGCTCGAAACGTCCGCCGCGTCCCGGTACACACTCAATCAACTCTGCCTTGATTCCGAGACCGGTGTCCTCTGCCAGCATCTGCGGAGTTGTAGGCTTAACAGTCAACATCCTGACCGGAACAGGTTCGCTTGTAAATTCCTCATCCGTATACTCGTATTTTTTGCTGCTGAATCCGGAAATACCATGCAGCTTTGCCTTTGCCATATCAATCAGTTCAAAGTACAGAACCGCATATGCACCACCAAGAATAATCAGCAACGTAACCAGTGTAATAATGAATTTTTTCATTTTGCCACTCCTCTTCCTTTCTCATTTTTCATTTCTCATATATATCAATACCCGACTGTCGGATATTGTTATACATCATACCCCTTCAGCAGCTTCGCACGGCTCGGATGGCGAAGCTTCCGAAGCGCCTTTGCTTCAATCTGACGAATACGCTCACGGGTAACGTTAAATTCTTTTCCGACTTCTTCCAGCGTTCTCTGGCGGCCGTCAATCAGGCCGAAACGAAGCTTCAATACCCGTCTTTCACGGTCGGTCAGCGTATCCAGCAGTTTTTCGATTTGTTCCTGCAGCATCATATAGGATGTTGCTTCCTCCGGTCCGGGAGTCTGATCGTCTTTGATAAAATCACCCAAATGACTGTCATCCTCTTCTCCGATCGGAGTATCCATGGAAATCGGGTCCGCACTGATTTTCAGTACCTCGCGAACCTTCTCAATCGGCATATTCATTGCTTCCGCCAATTCGGATTCCGTAGGTTCCCGTCCCAGTTCCTGAAGCAGATTTCTGCTGACCCGGTAGGTCTTGTTAATCACTTCGGACATATGAACCGGGATTCGAATCGTTCTGGACTGATCCGCGATGGAGCGGGTGATTGCCTGACGAATCCACCATGTTGCGTAAGTTGAAAATTTGTATCCTTTGGAATAGTCAAACTTATCAACGGCCTTAATCAAACCGAGATTTCCTTCCTGAATCAAATCCAAAAAGGACAGTCCCCGTCCGACATATCTCTTGGCGATGCTGACAACGAGACGAAGGTTTGCTTCCGTCAGCTGCTTCTTGGCTTCCTTGTCACCGTCCAGGATTCTGGTTGCCAATTCGATTTCCTTATCAATACTGAGCAATTCGTAACTGCCGATTTCACGCAAATACTGCTTTACCGGGTCGTCCGACATGGCATTTGCGATTTCGTTCAGTTCATCATTATCCGCCGGCAGAATATCGTCGTCGGTATCCAGCAGTCCGTCGTCGCCGAACATATCCATATCGTCCAGCGCTCCGATATCCGCTTCGAGTTTTTTCAGTGTCTGTTCATCGGGATCGGCATCCGGTTCCGGCTCCGGCTCATCTTCGAGCTTCAGTAAAACCGATATTCCTTTTCCCTCCAAATAATCATACACACGTTCAATCTGATCTTCCGTTTTGCAAACGGATTTCATGGTTTCATACACCTGTTCCGATTCGATTGTTCCGTTATGTTCATTGCCAAATTGCACCAACTCTTCGAGTTTTGCCTCAAATGTTGCTACTTTTTCATCCATTCAGAAAGCCTCCGTTTATATCTCTTTTTCGGGTGCCTGCTGCCTTATCTTCTTAAAACAGTAGTCCATGATATCGCTTCGTTTCACGATACCGATAAAAATGTCATTGTCATCCGTTACCGGGACAAAGTTCTGCGTCATTGCCACTTTAATCAGGCTTTCAACCTCCGCATTGACATTGACGGCAGTGTTATGAATTCTGCGCGGAATCTTGGTAATCGGAATCTTCTCCGCATCGCGCATATTCATTTCTGCTTCATTCTTAATACCCCAAAGAAGGTCTCCCTCAGTAATTGTTCCCACATACCGACCGTTTTTGTCCAGCATCGGGATTGCCGAATATCTGTGAAATTCCATCTTCTCAAGTACCTGACGCAAGCTGTACTCGTTGGTCACATACGCGACATCACTCTTCGGCGTTAAAAAAAACAAAATGTTCAAGTCGGCTTCCACCTTTCTTTCTGCAGTACGGTTTTCGCGATCCTTTCCTATGATTTCGTTCGGCTCATTTTCCTGCCGCTGTATTATGGATTTGACGAAAAGCACATACCGCCTTAATTATAGCATTTTCTCTTTCGCCGTGTCAACACTTTTTCCGGGCATAAAAATCTCGAATTTCTTGACAAATGCATTTCCTTGTTCTATCATAGTCTTTAACTTTTCTTATTAACCGAGCAGTACCGCAGAGACCGCTTTATTGCAGGGTGCGACTGCCGCATTTGGAGGTAACAGCATTATGAAAATTCGTACAAGATTTGCCCCGAGTCCGACCGGACGTATGCATGTCGGCAACCTTCGTACCGCTTTGTACGAGTACCTGATTGCCAAGCATGAGGGCGGAGATTTCATTTTAAGAATCGAGGACACCGACCAGGAACGTTTCGTGGAAGGTGCTACCGAAATTATATATCGCACGCTTGCCGAAACCGGACTGGTTCATGACGAAGGTCCCGACAAAGACAAGGGCTTCGGTCCGTATGTTCAAAGCGAGCGAATGGCCACCGGCATTTACATGGACTATGCCAAACAGCTTGTGGAAAAAGGCGAGGCATACTACTGCTTCTGCACCAAGGAGCGTTTGGAGAATCTGCCCGGCGTAAAGGATTCCGCAGGCAACGAAATCAGCAAATACGACAAGCACTGCCTGTCTCTGTCCAAAGAGGAAGTGGAGGCGAATCTTGCCGCGGGAATGCCGTTTGTCATCCGTCAGAACATTCCCACGGAAGGAACCACGACATTTACCGACGCCATTTACGGCGACATTACCGTCAGCAACAATGATTTGGACGATATGATTCTGATCAAGAGCGACGGATACCCGACTTACAATTTTGCCAATGTCATCGATGATCATTTGATGAACATCACGCACGTGGTTCGCGGAAACGAGTATTTGTCTTCGACTCCGAAATACACCCGTCTGTACAATGCATTCGGCTGGAAAGAACCCGTCTATGTTCACGTTCCTCTGATTACCAACGAGGAGCATCAGAAACTGTCCAAGAGAAGCGGACACTCCTCCTTCGAGGATTTGCTCGAGCAGGGTTTTGTCACGGAAGCCATTGTCAATTTCATTGCGCTTCTCGGCTGGAGCCCCGTGGACAACACCGAGATTTTCTCGCTTCCGGAGCTTGTGGAGCAGTTTGATTACCACCACATCAGCAAATCTCCTGCGGTATTTGACATGACGAAGCTTCGCTGGATGAACGGTGAGTATGTGAAAAAGATGGATAACGAGCGGTACTACAGGCTCGCGCTTCCGTATATTCAGCAAGTCGTTCACAAGGATTACGACCTGACCAAGATTGCCGATTTGGTAAAGTCCCGAATCGAAGTCTTCCTTGATATCGCCGAGAAGATTGATTTCTTCGAGGAGCTCCCGGATTACGATATCGAGATGTATACACACAAGAAAATGAAGACCAATTCCGAGAACTCTCTTGCTGTTCTCAAGGATTTGCTTCCCCGTTTTGAGGCCCTCGATGATTACTCCATGGAAGGAATCGAAGCGGTTTGCACCGACTACATTGCCGAAAAGGAAATCAAGAACGGACTTTGCCTGTGGCCGCTCCGTACTGCTGTTTCCGGTAAGCAAATGACTCCCGGCGGTGCTTATGAAATCATGAATATCCTCGGCAAAGAGGAAAGTCTCCGCCGTATCCGTATCGGTATCGAAAAGCTGTCCGCTACCATGTAACGGACCGCTCCCCGGCTTCTCCGGAAGCCTGTCCAAACGATTCGGGCCGCGCGGTCGTTCCGATGCGCCGAAACCGTTTCGTAGGATGTACTGCTAATTTCCCCCGGCAGGCCGACGTCTGTCGGGGATTTTTACGTTATAGGAAATTTCGTCCTATAACGAAAAATCGCTCCGCGAGGATGCGCACGCTTTTGCAACGGTATTTTGTCGCTTTTGCAACGGTATTTTGTCGCTTTCGCGACGCAAAAGCAGCGCTGCATGTCGCGAGCGACATGCATTCTTATCAAAATGAGGTATTTCGATGAACAGCAATCCCATTCAGGCAGAAGCCATCTGCCACAACGAGGGACCGATGCTTGTTCTTGCCGGTCCCGGTTCCGGTAAAACCTATGTCATTACCAATCGGGTCCGTCATTTAATTGAACATCATAGTGTCCGCCCCGAGCAGATTCTGGTAATCACCTTCTCGAAAGCCGCTGCCCGGGAAATGAAGAACCGCTTCGGCGTTCTTACGGCGGAAGCCTATCCTTCCGTCACCTTTGGCACATTTCATGCCGTTTTTTTCCATATGCTGCAATACGCATACAATTACAAAGTGACCGATATTCTGAAGGAATCCGATGCCATTTCCATTGTCTGCGGTATTCTCGGAGAAACCCGACCGGATTACGCGGAGGACCGGGAACTCGTGCGCGACATTTACGAAGAGCTGCTTCGGGTAAAAGGAAGCGGCGTTGGTTCTACTTCTGTAGAATTAAGTGAATACAAGCCTTTGTCCTGTGACAAGGCAACCTTCGTTCGGGTGTATCGTCAATACAACGCGGAGCTGCGTGCCCGTCGCAAAGTGGACTTCGAAGACATGCTTCTTCTGACCCATGAGCTTTTGAGCCGGGACAAAACCGTCCTCGCTTACTGGCAGTCGCGCTACCGCTATCTCCTGATTGACGAATTTCAGGACATCAACCGTCTTCAGTACAAAATCGTACAGCTGCTGGCCGGCCCCACGGGAAATGTTTTTGCGGTCGGCGACGATGACCAGTCCATTTATGCATTCCGTGGCTCGGCTCCGTCCCTGATGCTGTCTTTCCCGAATGATTTTCCCGGATGCAAAATGCTGCAGCTTCCGATCAATTACCGAAGCACTCCGGAAATCATTCGCGCGGCGTCTTCACTCATTTCCGTCAATGCGGACCGTTATGAGAAAACGTACACTCCCGAACATGCCTCCGGAGAAGCGGTCCGGATTCTCCGTTATGACAGCATTGCCAAGGAAAATGAGTTCCTGATTTCCGAAATCAACGCATTGAAAAATTCCGGCTGTCCGGATTACGAAATCGCGATTCTGTACCGGACCAACCTGCAAATGCGCAGCCTGTGCAGTGCGCTGTCCAAGGCCGGCATTTCCTATCGGATCCGCGGCTTCGTTCCGTGCCTTTACGAAAATACGTACGTCCATGTCGTGCTGTCGTACCTGCGGGCCGCAAACGGCGACACCGGTCGGGCGACGCTTTTGGCCATTGCCAACCAGCCCAAACGATATATCGAGCGTCGTATGCTGACCGCCTCGCCCGTCAGCCTGGATTCCATGAAACAACAGGCACTCAAAGAAGGAAAAGAGTATCTTGCCAACAATATCGACCGGCTTCAGTATGACCTGTCCATGCTGTCCAAAATGAACCCGTTCGCCGCCATTCACTATGTGCGAAATGTTATCGGATACGATAAGCATATTGCCGAAAACTGCCTGCGAAGCGAAGAAACACTCGAAGTTCTGGAAGAGCTTTCGGAAGCCGCCTCGGAATTTCCGACTGTTCCGCTGTTTCTTGCGGAAGTCGAGAAAGCGATTGCGGAGTCGAAAGAACACCCTGCCCGTGACGACGATGACACCGACGGAATTCAGCTTCTGACATTGCATGCATCCAAAGGTCTGGAATACAACCATGTCTATATCTGCGATTGCAACGAAACCCTGATTCCTCACAAAAAGGCACTGTTCCCGGCGTCCATCGAAGAAGAACGCCGACTCTTCTATGTCGGCTTGACACGGGCCCGCCGTAAGCTCACTCTGACCTATGTGGCCAAGCGGTTCGGCCATGAACTGAAGCCATCCCGGTTTCTCGGGGAAATCCTGATGCCGATTGATGACCTGAGGCCCGGTGTCTCGGTTGTCCATCGTCAGTTCGGCCCCGGCGTTATCACGTCCGTCAAAGGGGATCGTATGGAAATCCGGTTCGAACAGTTTCGACTGCCCAAAACCCTGTCCCGTTCCTACTGCATCGAATCCATGGTATTGACCGTGGTCAATAACGAATAGAGCGCATCCTCGCGGAGCGTTTTTTGCATTATAGGACGCAATTTCCTATAATGATCGAGTAGGAGGCGGTGATTAACCGCCGTCCTCTCACAGCACCGTACGTACCGTTCGGTATACGGCGCTTTCAATAGTTGACGTGCACAGACTGATAGGCTGTGGCTAAATCATAAAAGCCACTGTTTATCAGTCTTTCTTTTGATAGGGCGCG